>DASYSP010000116.1:0-133528 GCA_036003195.1 Casimicrobiaceae bacterium | reverse complement strand
GATGAACCGGATGTCGCTTCAGGCCATGCGCGTCTCGGCAGGCCGCGCGACGGGAACGTGCGCGCGCGCGCCGGACGTGTCGAAGAAATGCTGCGCACCGGGTGCCCATGTGAGCCATGCGGCGTCCCCCGGGCGCAGCGCGACGCTGCCCTGCACCCGCACCGCGATCGAATGGTTGCCGATGGCGCAGGTGATGAGCGAATCCCCGCCCAGATATTCGACGTGCTCGACGCCGGTGCGCACGCCACGCTCGAACGCGAGCGCGATGTGCTCGGGGCGGATGCCGAGCGTGCCGCCGGCGCATTCGGCCGGCAGCACGACCGGACCTTCGGTGCCGGCGATCGCCGCGCCGTCGGCGATGCGGACGAGCGGCAGCACGTTCATGGGCGGCGTGCCGATGAACCGCGCGACGAACACGTTGGCCGGTGACTCGTACAGCTCGACCGGCGTGCCGTTCTGCTCGACCCGGCCGGCGTTGAGCAGCACCACACGATCGGCCATCGACATTGCCTCGACCTGGTCGTGCGTGACGTAGACCATCGTGATGCCGAGGCGCTTCTGCAGCGCGCGGATCTCCTGGCGCATCTCGGCGCGCAGTTGCGCATCGAGGTTCGACAGCGGCTCGTCCATCAGGCACACCGGCGCGCGCGCGATGATCGCGCGGCCGAGCGCCACGCGCTGCTGTTGCCCGCCGGACAGCTGCGACGGCTTGCGCGCAAGGTAGGGCGAGAGGCCCAGCAGTTGCGCGACCTCGTCGAGACGCGCACGGCGGGCGTCGGCCGCCACCTTACGCACGCGCAAGCCGAACACGATGTTTTCGGCGACGTCGAGATGCGGGAACAGCGCGTAGGACTGGAACACCATCGAGATGTTGCGCGCCGTCGGCGGCAGCTGCGTGACGTCGCGGCCGCCGATCTCGACACGTCCGGCATCCGCCGTCTCGAGTCCGGCCAGCAGCCGCAGCGTCGTCGACTTGCCGCAGCCCGACGGGCCGAGCAGCACGTTGAGCGTGCCGGCGTCGAAGGCGAACGTGATGTCGTCGACCGCGCGCACGTGGCCATCGGCGGTGGTCCAGTGCTTGGCGAGGGCCCGGGCGACGATGGCGGACATGCGGTGGACGATTCGGGCGGGTAAGCGAGCGCCACGGGCGCGGCGGCTGCCGCGAATGTTACCGCGAATCGACCCGCGTCACGCCGCCGTTCGCGCTAGGCGAACAGTGCCGCCAGCCCTGCGCCTGGATCGTCGGCCCGCATCAGCGCCTCGCCCACCAGGAACGCGTGCACGCCGCGGCCGCGCATCAGCGCCACGTCCTTCGGCGTGGCGATGCCGCTCTCGGTGACGATGATGCGGTCCGGCGGGACCTTGGCCTTGAGATCGAGCGTCGTCGACAGCGACACGTTGAACGTCTTGAGATCGCGATTGTTGATGCCGATCAGCGGCGTGGCCAGCGCCAGCGCGCGCGCGAGCTCGCGCGCGTCGTGCACCTCGACCAGCACGGCCATGCCGAAATCCCGGGCGCGCGACTCGAACGCGGCAAGCTGGGCGTCGTCGAGCGCCCCGGCGATGAGCAGGATCGCGTCGGCGCCGAGCGCGCGCGATTCCGCGACCTGGTAGTCGTCGACGATGAATTCCTTGCGCAGCACCGGCAGTGCGCACGCCGCTCGCGCGGCCTCGAGGTGGGCGTCGGCGCCCTGGAAGTACTTGGCGTTGGTGAGCACCGACAGGCAGGTCGCGCCGGCGCCTGCATAGGCGGCGGCGATGGCGGCCGGATCGAACACTTCGCGCAGCATGCCCTTGCTCGGCGACGCGCGCTTGATCTCGGCGATCACCGCCGCAGCGCCGGCGTCGATCCGCTGCCTGATCGCGCCGGCGAAGTCGCGCGGCGGCGGCATCGCGCGCGCCGCCGCTTCCACCGCCGCGAGCGGACGCGCGATTTCCGCGGCGATCACTTCCTCCGCCTTGTCGGCGACGATGCGCGCGAGGATGTCGGAGCGCGGGTCGTGCTTCATCGCGCGGCGCCGAGCTTCTGCGTGGCGGCGACGAACGCGTCGAGCTTGTGTTTCGCCGCACCCGAGGCGATGGCCGCCCGCGCACGCTCGATGCCCTCCGCGATCGACGCCGCGATGCCGGCGGCGTACAGCGCCGCGCCGGCGTTGAGCGTGACGATCTCACGCGGCGTGCCCTCGGTGTCGGCCAGCGCCTCCAGCACCATGTCCTTCGACTCGGCGGCGCCCTTCACCTTGAGCCCGCGATTGGACTTCATCGACAGCCCGAAGTCCTCCGGGTGGATCTCGTACTCGCGCACGTCGCCGTCCTTCAGCTCGCCGACCATCGTTGCCGCACCCAGCGAGATCTCGTCCATGCCGTCGCGTCCGTAGACCACCAGCGCGCGGCGGCTGCCGAGCCGCTGCAGCACGCGCACGTGGATCCCCACGAGGTCGGGATGGAAGACGCCGAGCAGCTGGTTGGGCGCGCCCGCGGGATTGGTCAGCGGGCCCAGGATGTTGAAGATCGTGCGCACGCCGAGCTCCTTGCGCACCGGCGCCGCGTGCTTCATCGCACCGTGGTGGTTGGGCGCGAACATGAAGCCGATGCCGGTCTCGGCGATCGATTGCGCCACCGCGGCCGGCGACAGCATGATGTTGGCGCCGAGCGCCTCCAGCACGTCGGCGCTGCCCGATTTCGACGACACCGAGCGCCCGCCGTGCTTGGCGACGCGCGCGCCGGCCGCCGCGGCGACGAACATCGACGCCGTCGAGATGTTGAACGTGGCCGACGCGTCGCCCCCGGTGCCGACGATGTCGAGCAGGTTGTCGCGGTCGGGCACCTCCACCTTCGTCGCGAACTCGCGCATCACCTGCGCCGCGGCGGTGATCTCGCCGACGGTCTCCTTCTTGACGCGCAGACCGATCGTCAGCGCCGCGATCATCACCGGCGTCACCTCGCCGCGCATGATCTCGCGCATGATGGTCAGCATCTCGTCGTGGAAGATCTCGCGGTGCTCGATCGTCCGCTGCAGCGCCTCCTGGACGTTGATCGTCATCGGCGTACCCCTAGTGGATCGTCAGGAAATTGGCGCACAGCGCCTTGCCGTGCTCGGTCAGCAGCGCCTCGGGATGGAACTGCACGCCCTCGACGGCGAAGCGGCGATGGCGCACGCCCATGATCTCGCCGTCGTCGGCGGTCGCCGTCACCTCGAGCTCGCCAGGACAGCTCGCGCGCTCGATGGCGAGCGAATGGTAGCGCGTGGCGGCGAACGGCGTCGGCAGCCCGGCGAATACGCCGCGCGTGTCGTGGGAAATCGCCGACAGCTTGCCGTGCATCACGCGATCCGCGCGCACGATGCGTCCGCCGAACGCTTCGCCGATCGCCTGGTGGCCGAGACACACGCCGAGTATCGGCACATGGCCGGCGAAGCGGCGGATCAGCGGTACCGACACGCCGGCCTCGCGCGGCGTGCACGGACCTGGCGAGACGACGATGCGCGCCGGCGCCAGCGCCGCGACCTCGTCCAGCGTGATCGCGTCGTTGCGGAACACGCGCACGTCCTCGCCGAGCTCGCCGAAGTACTGCACGAGGTTGTAGGTGAAGCTGTCGTAGTTGTCGATCATCAGCAGCATGATGGCATCCTGGTGGCGGGGTTCGCGGGGGCTACGACGCGGCGTCGAGGCCGTCCTGCACCATGTCGGCGGCGCGCATCAGCGCGCGCGCCTTGTTCTGCGTCTCCTGCCACTCGGCGTCGGGCTGCGAATCGTGGACGATGCCGCCGCCCGCCTGCACGAACAGCTTGCCGTCCTTGACCACGGCGGTGCGCAGCGCGATCGCCGTGTCCATGTCGTCCTGGAAGCTGATGTAGCCGACGGCGCCCGCATACACGCCGCGCGCCGTCGGCTCGAGCTCGTCGATGATCTGCATCGCCCGCACCTTGGGCGCGCCGCTCACCGTGCCGGCCGGGAATGCCGCACGCAGCACGTCCACGCTGGTCATGCCCGGCGGCAGCTCGCCCTCGACGTTCGACACGATGTGCATCACGTGCGAATAGCGCTCGATCACCATGCGCTCGGTGACGCGCACCGAGCCGGTGGCGGCGACGCGGCCGACGTCGTTGCGCCCGAGGTCGACCAGCATCACGTGCTCGGCGACCTCCTTCGGATCGGCGAGCAGCTCCGCCGCCAGCGCCTCGTCGGCGTCGCGCGTGGTCCCCCGCGGCCGCGTGCCGGCGATCGGCCGCAGCGTGATGTCGCGGCCCTCCTTGCGCACCAGGATCTCGGGCGAAGCGCCTACCACGTGGAATTCCCCGAAGTCGTAATAGAACATGTACGGCGACGGGTTGACCGATCGCAGCGCGCGGTAGAGCGACAGCGGGTTCGACGCGAAGTCGCGGCGCATCCGCTGCGAGATCACCACCTGCATGACGTCGCCGGCGGCGATGTACTCCTTGGCCGTCGCCACCGCGCGCTTGAACGCGGCTTCGCCGAACTCGCTCGAGGCCACCGACTTCGCAGCGCCGGTTTCGAACGGGATCTTCACCGGCGCGCGCACCAGGCGGCGCAATTCGTCGAGCCTCGCCACCGCGCGGCCATACGCGCCGGTCTCGCTCGGATCGGCGTGCACGATCAGCGAAATCTTGCCGGACAGGTTGTCGACGACTGCCAGCTCCTCGGTGAGCAGCAACAGCATGTCGGGGATGCCGGCCAGCGCGCCGCTGGCGGGCGGCCGCGTGGCGGCGAGCTTCGTCTCGACGTGGCGCACGCAGTCGTAGCCGAAATAGCCGGCAAGGCCGCCGCAGAAGCGCGGCAGATGCGCGACGCCGGCGGCGCTGAAGCGCTTGAGGTATTCGGCGACGAACGCCAGCGGATCGCCCTGTGCGAGCTCGGTGCCTTGCGGGCCGGTGACCGCGATGGCGCTGCCGGCCGCGCTGATCCTCGTCGTCGCCGGCAGTCCGATGAACGAATAACGCCCGAAGCGCTCGCCGCCGACCACCGACTCGAGCAGGAACGAATCGCGCGACGTGCGGCCGGCGCAGGCGAGCTTGAGGTAGAGCGACAGCGGCGTGTCGAGGTCGGCGAACGACTCGAGCACGAGCGGCACGCGGTTGTGCCCGAGCGCCTTCTGCGCGGCGAATTCCGATTCGGTGAGCATGGCGACGACCTTCGATACGGTACTGCGTGGGGCGTCGCTTGAGGCTTGGCGCGCGACGCCAGGGCGCGGGGATCAGCTGGACGCGGGAATGCCGCGCCAATCGCCCGCGCGCCACGAGCCCGCGCGGGCGCGGGTGGCGACGACGTCGAAGAGGTCGAAGGTGAAGGCCATGACGGCGGCAACTATAGCACCGCCCCTGGGCGGCGCGTCAAGCCGCGCGCGTCAGGCGGCGGCGATCGCGCGGCGCATGCCGGCGATCGTCGCCTTGTAGTCGGTGGTGCCGAAGATCGCGCTGCCGGCGACGAACGTGTCGGCGCCCGCGCGCGAAATGACGCCGATGTTGTCGATCTTCACGCCGCCGTCGACCTCGAGCATCACGGCACGGCCGGTGCGTGCGCGCAGCTCATCGATGCGCGCGCGCGCGGCGGCGATCTTCGCGAGCGAGTGCGGAATGAACGACTGGCCGCCGAAGCCCGGGTTGACGCTCATCACCAGCACGAGGTCGATCTTGTCGAGCGTCCAGTCGAGCCAGTCGAGCGGCGTCGCCGGGTTGAGCACCAGGCCCGGCCTGCAGCCGGCGTCGCGGATCACGGCGATCGTGCGGTCGACGTGCGCGGTCGCCTCGGGATGGAAGCTGATGATCGATGCGCCGGCGCGCGCGAAATCGTCGACGATGCGGTCCACCGGCGACACCATCAGGTGCACGTCGATCGGCACGCCGCAATGCGGCTTGATGGCCGCGCACACCATGGGGCCGGCGGTGAGGTTCGGCACGTAATGGTTGTCCATCACGTCGAAGTGGATGAGGTCGGCGCCGGCGTCGACGACCGCGCGCACTTCCTCGCCCAGTCGCGCGAAATCGGCGGACAGCAGCGACGGGGCGATCAATGGGCTCATGACGCGCGACTATATAATGGATTGGTTGCGCGCGACGCGCGCGCGGGCATTGCCAGCAGCGGTGGACAAGCGCTACGAAATCAAGGTTGCGACCGAGGTCGCCTATCTCGCCGACCAGTCCGACCCGGACAAGGACCAGTACGTGTTCGCCTATACGATGACGGTGACCAACACCGGCAATGTCGCCGCGAAGCTGGTCAGCCGCCACTGGGTCATCACCGACGCGCACCAGCACGTGCAGGAAGTGCGCGGTCTCGGCGTGGTCGGCCAGCAGCCGATGCTGGGTCCCGGCGAGAGCTTCGAATACACGTCGGGCGCGAGCATCCCGACCCAGGTCGGCACGATGAAGGGCACCTACCAGATGGTGGCGGACGACGGGCACGCGTTCGACGCCGCCATTCCGCAGTTCACGCTGTCCGTGCCGCGCACGCTGCACTGAGCGCCGCACCCGTGGCGCGGCACGTCTCTGCTAGCCCCGGTCGTCGTCGCGCTCGCCGCGGCGCAGCGCACGCGTCGTCCACCAGACGATGCCGACCGCGATGACCAGCGCGACTCCCGCCTCGATGTAGAACCATTCCATGCGCATACTCCGTCACGCGCTCGCGTGGATGCTGGCGGCATTGCTGGCGGCCTGCGTCACTGCACCGACCGTCGTCAAGCCACCGACGCTCGTCAAGCCGCCGCCGGCCGCGGGCAACTTGCCTGCGATCTATCGACCCGCCACGTTTGCCGAGCTGCCAGGCTGGAGTGCGGACCGCGCCGATCTCGCGTGGCCGGCATTCGTCGTCGGCTGCGCGCGGCTGGCGGCGATGCCCGCGGTGCAAGCGACCTGGCAATCGGTGTGCGCCGCCGCGGCAGCGCAGACCGCAGTCGACGCCGGCAGCGCACGCGCGTTCTTCGAAACGCATTTTAGCGTATGGAAAGTGACATCGGCCGACGGCGCCGACACCGGTCTCGTCACCGGCTACTACGAGCCGCTGCTGGCGGGCTCGCGCGTCGCCACGCCGCGCTTCGCGACGCCGCTGTACGCGCCGCCGGACGACCTGCTGACCGTCGACCTGGCGTCGCTCTATCCCGAGCTCGCCGGCAAGCGCGTGCGCGCGCGCGTCGAGGGCCGCAAGGTCGTGCCGTACTGGACGCGCGCCGACATCGAGGCCGGGCACGCGCCGCTCGACGGCAAGGCGCTCGTCTATGTCGACGACGCCGTCGACGCGTTCTTCCTCGAGATCCAGGGCTCCGGACGCGTGCGCCTCGACGACGGCAGCGTCGTGCGCATCAACTACGCCGACCAGAACGGCCAGCCGTTCCGCTCGGTCGCGCGCGTGCTGATCGACCGCGGCGAGCTCACCGCCGATCGCGCGTCGATGCAGGCGATCCGCGCCTGGGGTCGCGCGCATCCGGATGTGCTGCCCGAGCTCCTCGACGAGAACCCGAGCTACGTGTTCTTCCGCATCGTGCCGCCGCCCGCGGCCGGCTCGCTCGAGGCCGCGATCGACGGACCGATCGGCTCGCTGGGCGTGCCGCTGGCGCGCGAGCGCACGATCGCCGTCGATCCGCGCTCGATTCCGCTCGGCGCGCCGGTGTACGTTGCGACGACGCGCCCGCTGTCCGACGAGCCGCTCATGCGGCTGGTGCTCGCACAGGACACCGGCGGCGCGATCCGCGGCGCCGTGCGCGCGGATTTCTTCTGGGGGTTCGGCGCCGATGCCGCACGCGAGGCCGGGCGGATGAAGCAGCCGCTGAAGATGTGGCTGCTGTGGCCGGCCGATGCCGGCGTGCCGCGCGTGCCGTCGCCTTGAGCGCGTGCGGCGGTTTCGCCGTCACGCCGCGCCGCGGCATCCAGGCACCGCGATGCCGCACCGGTCTCCTGTACACCCCGGCCTTGTCGCGTTGCGCAGCGTGGCGCAGACTCGCCGATCCGACCACGACAAGGAGAATCGACATGACCGTCGCGCGTATCACCGAGATTTCGAGCATCAGCACGAAGAGCTTCGACGACGCGGTGGCGCAAGGCATCGCGCGCGCCCACAAGACGCTGAAGCATGTGCAGGGCGCGTGGGTGAAGGACCACAAGGTGGAATGCAACGAGGGCAAGGTCACCGGCTACAAGGTGATCCTGAAGGTGACGTTCGTGCTCGAGGACTAGGGCACGCGAGCCTGCTGGTCATTCCCGCGCAAGCGGGAATCCGGCAAAGGCGCCACGCCGTCAGGCGGGCGATGCGGGCGTTGCCCCCGGCCTTGTCACGGCCAGGATCCCCGCGTTCGCGGGGATGACCCTCGGTGTCAGGCCAGCACGTCCTCGGCCTGCTGGTCGGCGTGGTACGACGAGCGCACCAGCGCGCCGACGGCGGCATGGCGAAAGCCCATCGCCGCTGCCTCGCGCCCGAACATGGCGAACGTGTCGGGATGCACGTAGCGCGCCACCGGCAGGTGATGGCGCGTCGGCTGCAGATACTGGCCGATGGTGAGCATGTCGATCGCGTGCGCGCGCATGTCGCGCATCACCGCGAGGATCTCGTCGTCGGTCTCGCCGAGGCCCACCATCAATCCCGACTTGGTGGGAACGTGCGGGAACGCCGCCTTGAAGTCGCGCAGCAGCGCCAGCGAATGCGCGTAATCCGAGCCCGGTCGCGCCTCGCGATAGAGGCGCGGCACGGTCTCGAGATTGTGGTTCATCACGTCGGGCGGCGCCGCCGCGAGGATCGCCAGCGCGCGATCGAGGCGGCCGCGGAAATCGGGCACCAGCACCTCGATCTGCGTCGACGGCGAGTGCTCGCGCACCGCGCGGATGCAGTCGACGAAATGCTGCGCGCCGCCGTCGCGCAGGTCGTCGCGGTCGACGCTGGTGATCACCACGTAGCGCAGCTTCAGTGCGGCGATCGTGCGCGCGAGGTTGGCGGGCTCGTCGGCATCCAGCGGCAGCGGACGGCCGTGCCCGACGTCGCAGAACGGGCAGCGGCGCGTGCAGATGTCGCCCATGATCATGAACGTGGCCGTGCCCTTGCCGAAGCACTCGCCGATGTTGGGGCAGGACGCTTCCTCGCACACCGTGTGCAGGTTGTGCTCGCGAAGGATCTTCTTGATCTCGTAGAAGCGCGGCGACGACGGCGCGCGCACGCGAATCCAGTCCGGCTTGCGCAGCGGCTCTGCCTGCACGACCTTCAGCGGGTATCTGGCGAAGACGCGCGCGGTCTTGGCGTCGCCCTTGTGCTTGACGCCGGCGGCGTTCGACGCCGCCGCGCCATCTGCCGCGACCTTCCCCGCCGGTGGCGCGAGCTCGCTCATGCGCGGGCGATCGCCTGCGCGAGCGCCGTGGCGGCCGCGCGCCCGGCGGCGTCGATCGATACGTGCGCGCCGAGGCGCGCCAGCGAAGTGACCGCGAGGCCGGGATAGCCGCAGGGATCGATGTCGTCGAAGGGGGCGAGGTCCATGTCGATGTTGATCGCGACGCCGTGATAGGAGGCGCCATGGCGGATCTTGAGGCCGAGCGCCGCGATCTTCGCCTTGCGGCCGTCGGCAAGATGCACGTAGACGCCGGGAGCGCTGACTTCGCCGAAGGCGGAAACTCCCATCGAATCAAGCCAGTCTATCACGCCGCCCTCGATCCTCCGCACCAGGTCGCGCACGCCGAGCCGGCGCCGGCGCAGGTCGACGAGCAGGTACGCGACGAGCTGCCCGGGGCCGTGGTAGGTGATCTGCCCGCCGCGGTCCACCTTCAACGTGGGGATGCCGTTGTCGCGCAAAAGGTGCTCGCGGCGACCGGCGAGGCCCAGCGTGTAGATCGGCGGGTGCGCGGTCAGCCAGATCTCGTCCGCCGCCGCGGCGTCGCGCGCATCGGTGAATGCCTGCATCGCGCGCCAGGTGTCCGCGTAGTCGGTGAGCCCGAGCTCGCGCACGCGGATGTCGGTGCCGGGCACGACGAAAAACGGTGCAGCCGACGCCGTGCCGGCGACGCTCACGGCTTCGCGCGCCCGCGTGCCGGCGCCGGTGCGGGCGCGGGCGCGGCGGCCCAGTCGGCGGCGACGAATTCGAACGTCTGCGCGCTGACGATGTGCGTGCGCTGCCACACCACGCGCTCGCGAAACACCGACAGCATCCAGGTCTGCTGCTCGAGCGGCGACACCCGCGCGAAGGCCGCGGGCGTCATCACCGCGCCGCAGGCGCCGTGCCCGGGATCGCGCACCGATCGATAGCGGATCGCGCCGATGCCAGCCTCGCGCGCCGCGCGCGCGAAGCGCTGGCAGGCGCGGTAATCGCCCGCGTCGGTCCAGTCGGCCTCGTCGCGCACGAACGGGCGCAGCCGCAGGTCGACGCCGCGCGTCGCCACGCGCGCCTTGAACACCGTCTGTGCCTTCTGTGGCATCGCGGCGAGCGCCGGCGAATCCAGCAGATGACGCCAGCGCCAGTAGCCGAGCTCGGCGCAGGCCGTGCGCACGGCGTCCGCGCCGTAGAACACGCCCGGATCGTCGACGGCGCGAAAGCGCGAGCCGCCCGGCGGCGGCGGGTAGCGGAACGGCGTGAACAGCAGGTAGTTGAGCCGGCGCGCGGCAGCAGGCACGGCGGGCTTCACGTCGTCGATCAGCCGCTCGAGCACGAGCTGCTCGTCGAGCGAGTCGACCAGCGGCATCGTCGATGCCTCGTGCTGCGCCTCGACCGCGCGCCACAGGTCGAGACGCAGTGCCCGCGCATGCGCGGCGATCGCGCGCGGCGTCCATGGCCGCGCGGCCTCGGCCTTCGCCATGGCCGGCGTCAGATGCGGCCGCGCGCGGCGTCGAGGTAGCCGACCACGCGCACCAGCCCTTCGATCGAGCCCAGGAGCTCGGCCGGGGGCGCGCCGAGCGCGAGGTTGGGGCTCGCGAGCCAGGCCCGCGCGCTGGCCTCATGGCCCCACAGCGCGTCGAGCGCACGGTAGAAGCGCACGAAAAGTCGCGCGAGCTCCCACTCCTTCGCGCGCTCCTCCGCCAGCACGTACCTGCCGGCGAACAGCCGCGACGCCGTGGCCTCGGACACGCCGAGGACGGCGGCGACGTCGCGCTGCGTGAGCCCGAGCAGGCGTGCCGCGCGCACCACGGCGCGCGACAGGACGCCGGCGGCGTCGATCGCCGGTGAGGCGTGCTGCACCGGAACGTCGGCCATCGCGTTTCTTTCCCAGGAAATAAATGCGGTTTTATTTTGCTATGGAAAGCCGCCGGCCGTCAATCCGCCGGCGCCCGCCAGTGCCCGCGTTTGACACCGCCGGCGGCGCGGTTTATCTAGCAATGGCGACGACGGGAGGCGGGGATGGGAATGGGCGACGCGGTGCGGTCGGCGGCGCGCGGGTCGACCGCGGCCGAGCGGGACCTGCGCATCGATCTTGCCGCCTGCTACCGGCTGGTCGCGCTGCACGGCTGGGACGACCTCATCTTCACCCACATCTCGGCGCGGGTGCCGGGGCCGCAGCGCCACTTCCTGATCAATCCCTACGGCCTCCTGTTCAGCGAGATCACGGCGTCGGGCCTCGCCAAGGTCGACCTCGACGGCCGCGTCGTCGGCGACGATCCGCGCGAGGTCAATCCGGCCGGCTTCGCGATCCACGCCGCGATCCATGCGGCGCGCGACGACGCCGCGTGCGTGTTGCACGTGCACAGCGTCGACGGCATCGCGGTGTCGGCGCAGGCCGGCGGGCTGCTGCCGTTGTCGCAGCAGGCGATGATCGTGCTCGCGTCGCTCGCCTACCATGACTACGCGGGACTGGTGCTCGAGGCCGACGACCAGGCGAGCCTCGTGCGCGATCTCGGCGCGCGGCAATTCCTGATGCTGCGCAACCATGGCCTCCTCACGGTCGGCGGCTCCGTCGCCTCGGCGTTCCTCGCGATGTACCACTTCATCGCCGCCTGCACGATCCAGATTCGTGCGCAGGCCGGCGGCGGCCCGTTGACGCTCATCGGCGACGCGGCGATGGAACGCGGCCACGCCCAATTCGCGCCGGACACCAGGGGCGCCGGCCGCCGGCTCGCGTGGCCGGCACTGCTGCGCAGGCTCGACACGCTGGACCCCGGGTATCGCGCCTAGCACGGCGACCGGCGGCAACGCGTCGCGCGATGCCTCCACGCGACGACGCTACAGCACGATCGCGATCTTGGGATGCGCGGTGAGCTCGCGATAGAGCGCGTCGAGCTGCTCGCGCGACGTGGCATTGATCGTGGCGGTCAGCGACAGGTAGTGGCCCTCGCGCGAGGCGCGCATCTCGAGCGACGCTGCGTCGAAATCGGGCGCGTGCCGTTTGACGATTTCCACCACCGTCTGCGCGAAATCGTCGGCGTGCTTGCCCATGATCTTGATCGGGAAGCGCGTCGGGAATTCGAGCAGCGATTCGCTCATGCCGGCGGCGGCGAGTACATGTAGTCGCGGGTCAGCGGATGCGGCAGCGCGCCGCCGTCCAGCGGCTTGCCCGCGAGCAGCTGCCACAGCGAAAGCCAGCCGCGATCGAAGGCGTGGGCGGAGCCCGCCATGTAGATGCGCCATACGCGGAAGCGCTCCTCGCCCACTTCGCGGCGTGCGGCGTCGGCGTGCGCCTCGAGACGCTCGGTCCAGTGCCACAGCGTCTTGCCGTAGTGCTCGCGCAGCGCTTCGGCGTCGACCACCTCGAGACCGGCCGCCGCCATCGCCTCGATCACCCGCGACACGTGCGTCAGCTCGCCGCCCGGGAACACGTAGTCCTCGACGAACTCGCTGATGCCGCTGCCGAGGCCGCCGACGCCGAGCGCGTTGTGCGTGATGCCGTGGTTCAGCACGAATCCGCCGGGCTTGAGCACGCTGAACAGCTTGCCGAAGTAGCGCGCGAAGCGCGCCACGCCGACATGCTCGAACATGCCGACGCTCGCCACCTTGTCGTATTGCACGTCCTCGGGAAGGTCGAGGTAGTCGAGCAGGCGCACGCTGACACGATCGCCGAGCTTGCGCCGCGCGATCTCGTCCTCGACGTACTCGAGCTGGCGCTGCGACAGCGTGATGCCGGTGGCCTTGACCCCGTAGTGCTCGGCCGCCCACAGGATGAGGCCGCCCCAGCCGCAGCCGACGTCGAGCAGCGTCTCGCCGCGCGCGAGGCGCAGCTTGCGGCAGATGTGGTCGAGCTTCTGCGCCTGCGCCACATCGAGCGAGTCGTCGGCGCGATGGAAGTACGCGCACGAATACACCATGCGCTGGTCGAGCCACATGCGGTAGAACGCGTTGCTGACGTCGTAGTGGTGCGCGATGTTGCGGCGGTTCGGCCGGTGCTGGTGCTTCCACATGCGCCAGCGCGCGCGCACCGATTGCCGCCTGTCGGCGATGTTGCCGACCAGCGCGTCGGCCACCGCCAGTGCGCGCCGCGCGGTGCCGGAAAAATCGATGTCGTTGCGCACGTAGGCCCGGGCCAGCATGCCCATGCCCGGCGCCGCCAGCGCGCGCAGGCCCTTCAGCGTGCGTGCGTGGATCTCGAGCTCGGGAGATTGCGACAACGCGAGGCGGTCGCCGCCGGGAAGCACGAGCGCGATCGGCAGCTCGCGTCCCAGGTAGCGGTTGGCGATGATTTTGTGCAGGGTATCGGCCATGGCGCGACGAGAGTGCGGATGAAGGGGCTGCGCATGCGGCCGCGCCGCGGCCGCGCAACGAAGCGCTTCCATTTTAACCGCTTTGACAGTCTGCGGCGCGGCTTCTACCATCCGTCATCCCGCCCGCGGACGCCGCGCGGCCGGCACCGCCCCTTGCCCCGCACCCCGCCTCCCGCTTGACCGCCCCCGTCCACGCGCCGCGCGGCGGCCCCGCAGCCCTCGACGAGCACGCGCTGCGCGACGCACTCGCGCAATTCGCCACCGGGGTCACCATCATCTGCGCGCACGCGGGCGAGAGCCGCTACGTGGGTTTCACTGCCAACTCGTTCAACTCGGTGTCGCTGGCGCCGCCACTCGTGCTGTGGAGCCTCGCCCATCGCTCGCGCTCGCTCGCCGCATTCGCCGCCGCGCCGCGCTACGTCGTCAACGTGCTGTCGACGACGCAGGTCGAGCTCGCGCGGCGCTTTTCGCGGCCGCATGCGGATCGCTTCGCCGGCGTCGATTTCGAGCTCGGCTGGGCCGACGCGCCGCGCATCGCCGGCTGCGTGGCATGGCTCGAGTGTCGGCACCATGCGCAGATGCGCGCCGGCGACCACGAGATCTTCGTCGGCCAGGTGGTCACCTGTGCGCGCGGCGCCGGCGAAGGCCTCGTGTTCGCCGACCACCGCTTCGCCGCGGCGCGCGCGATCGAGGCCCGGTAGCGACCGTTGCGCTTGCGCAAGGTGCGGGGCGCTTCGGCTGGCACCTACGCCGCGACCGCGGCCTTCGGCTTGTGCGCCTGGAACACGTCCCACATGCGGCGGAACGCCGGGCCGGGCGCGCCGCCCGCGAACGGCTTGCCGTCGACCGTGGTGATCGCCAGCACCTCCTTCGTCGACGACGACAGCCACAGCTCCTGCGCCGCCATCGTCTCGGCGCGCGTGACCGGCCGCACGTCGACGCGCAAGCCCGCGGCGCGCGCGAACTCGGCAGTGGCGTCGTAGGTGATCCCCGGCAGGATGTGATGATCCTTCGGCGGGGCGACGATCACGCCGTCGATCACGGCGAGCACGTTCGACGCCGACGCCTCGGTGAGGAAGCCGTCGCGGAACATCACCGTCTCGACGGCGCCCGCGTCCACCGCGAGCTGGCGCATGAGCACGTTGCCGAGCAGCGAGATCGTCTTGAGGTCGCAGCGCAGCCAGCGATTGTCTTCCGCGGTGACCACCGCGACCCCGCGCTTCACCTGCTCCGCCGACGGCAGCGGCAGCGGGTTGCTCATCATGAACACGGTCGGCGCGACGCCGGCGGGAAACGCGTGATCTCGCTTCGCCACGCCGCGCGTCACCTGGAAGTACACCGCCTGGTCGGCGAATGGCTGGCGCGCGATCAGCTCGGCGATCACCTCGCTCCATTGCGCGTCGCGCATCGGGTTGGCGAGGCGGATGCCATCGAGGCTCGCCTGCAGCCGCCGCATGTGCTGCGGCATGCGGAACGGCGTGCGGGCGTACACGGGGATCACCTCGTACACGCCGTCGCCGTAGATGAAGCCGCGGTCGAGCACGGAAATCCTGGCTTCGCTCGCCGGCAGGAATTCGCCATTGAGGTAGACGATCGGGGAGGCGGTCGCGTTCATTGCATTCCTTTCCACGGCGCGCGGATCAGGACGGCTTGCCGCTGCCGAACCACAGCCGCAGCGAATCCCATGTGCGCGAGAAGAAGCCCCCCGACGGCACGTCGGCGAGCGCGATCAGCGGAAACTGCGCGATCGACTTGTCGTCGAGGCGCACGTCGACGGTGCCCACGCGCTGGCCGCTCGTCACCGGTGCGATCAGCGGCTCGGTGGCGTGCATCGCGAGCTTGAGTTCCGGCGCGCGGCCCTTGGGCAGCGTCACGTAGCGATCGGCGACGAAGCCCGCGCCGACGTCCTTGGCGGCGCCCTTCCATACGCGCAGCGTCGACACCGGCTTGCCGGCCTGGTAGAGCTCGATCGTATCGAACGCCTGGAAGCCCCAGTTGAGGAGCTTCTGGCTTTCGCCCGCGCGACCGGCGTCCGACGCGGCGCCGAGCATCACCGACACCAGGCGGCGCTCGCCGCGCTTGGCCGACGCGACGAGGCACCACCCGGCCTCGTCGGTATGTCCGGTCTTCATACCGTCGACGTACGGATCGGTCCACAGCAGGCGGTTGCGGTTGGGCTGCGTGATGTTGTTGTAGCGGAACTCCTTCTGCGCGAAGAGCGGGTAGTACTCGGGAAAGTCGCGCACCAGCGCCAGCGCCAGCCTGGCGAGGTCGTTCGGCGTCGAGTAGTGCTGCGGGTCCGGCAGGCCGTCGGCGTTGGCGAAATGCGTGGCGGTCATGCCGAGGCGCGCGCCCTCCTTGTTCATCGCCGCGACGAACGCTTCGTGCGAGCCCGACACCAGCTCGGCCAGCGCGATCGCGGCGTCGTTGCCCGACTGCACGATCATGCCGCGCAGGAGCTCGTCGACCGTGACCGACTTGCGCGGCTCGATGAACATCCGCGAGCCCGGCGCCTTCCATGCGCGCGTCGACACCGTGACCATCTGCGACGGCGTGATCGCTTTCTTGCGCAGCGCGTCGAACACGAGGTACGCGGTCATCATCTTGGTCAGCGACGCCGGATCGCGGCGCTCGTCGCCGTTCTGGGCTGCCAGCGTCTGCCCGCTGGTGGCGTCGACGAGGACGAACGCGGTGGCGGCCACCGACGGCGGCGTCACCTGCGCGACGGCGACGGAGCCGAAAGTTGCAGTGAGCGCGAGGAAGGCGGCGAACGCCGCGAGGAATCGAAAACGCATCGGGACTTGCACGACTGGCAAACCGCCGATTATACGGCGGCACGTGCGACGCAGCCTTTGTCGCACGCCGAACAGCGTGTCGCGCGACGATCGGCGCGGCGCGCGCTCAGGCGGACGTGAGCTGGAAATCGACTTCCGGCTTGCGGCCTGCGATGGCGTCGGCCAGCGCGCGACCCGAACCGCACGCCATCGTCCAGCCGAGCGTGCCATGCCCGGTATCGAGCCAGAGATTGCGATAGCGCGTCGGCCCGATCAGCGGCACGTTCGACGGCGTGGCGGGACGCAAGCCGGCCCAGTACCGGATGCTCGCGGCCTCGCCGGCGTCCGGAAAGAGCTCGAACGTGCGGCGCTTGAGCGCCTCGCAGCGCACCGTGTCGAGCGCCATGCCATAGCCCGACAGCTCTGCGGTGCCGGCGACGCGCAGCCGGTTGCCGAGCCGCGTCATGACGACCTTCCACGCAAGGTCGGTCAGCGAGACCATCGGCGCGCCGGCGTGCGCACCGACGTCCACGGTCATCGAATAGCCCTTCGCCGGGTAGACGAGACAGGGCACGCCGATCGGCGACAGCATGAAAGGAGTGAAGCTGCCGAGCGCGACGACGATCGCGTCGGCGGTGAGCGTCTCGCGGCGCCCGTCGGCATCGACCACGCGCACGCCGCCGATGCGATCACCTTCGGCCTCCAGCGCCTCCACGCTCGTGCGCCAGCGCAGCGCGACGCCGCGCGCCGCGGCGAGCTTCGCCAGCTCCACGGTGAACACGTGCGCGTCGCCCGACTCGTCGGTGGCGGTGTAGATGCCGCCGGCGAGCTTGTCGCGGCACTGCGCCATCGCCGGCTCGATCGTCACGCATTCCTCGGGGGTGCGCACGACCCGGTCGCAGCCGAATTCGCGCATCAGTGCGGCCGCCTCGACGCCATGCTCGAATTCACGGGCGTCGGTGTAGAACTGCAGGATGCCGCGCTCGAGGTGGTCGTACGCGATGCCGGTGTCGGCGCGCAGCGCCTGCAGGCACTCGCGCGAATACAGCGCGAGGTTGAGGCACTGGATCGTGTTGTGGCGCGTGCGCGACGGCAGGCACTCGAGCAGGAACTGCAGGCCCCAGCGCCACTGCCGCCAGTCGGCGCGCGGACGGAACAGGAGCGGCGCGTCGTCGCGCCCCAGCCATTGCAGGATCTTCAGCGGCGCCGACGGATTCGCCCACGGCTCGGCGTACGACACCGAGATCTGGCCGCCGTTGGCGAACGACGTCTCGAGCCCTGCGCCTTCTTCGCGGTCGACGAGCGTGACCTCGTGACCGTCATCGGCAAGATACCACGCCGCCGTGACGCCGATGACGCCGCCGCCGAGGACCAGGACACGCATCAGGCCGGCGCGTCCGCGGCGTGCCGCGCGGGGGGTTCGCCGGCGCGGATCGCGTCGTCATGGGTCGCCACCGGAATGCAGCTGCAGAAGAGATTGCGGTCGCCGTAGACATTGTCGACGCGCGCCACCGGCGGCCAGTACTTGAGCGCGGCGGGCATCCCGGTGCGCGGATACGCGGCGTCGCGCCGCGAATAGGCATGCGGCCAATGGTCCTGCGCCACGCGCTGGGCGGTGTGCGGCGCATGCTTGAGCGGATTGTCGGCGCGATGCGCGATGCCCGCCTCGATCGCGCGGATCTCGCCGCGGATCGCGATCATCGCCTCGCAGAAGCGATCGAGCTCGTACTTCGATTCGCTTTCGGTGGGCTCGATCATCAGCGTGCCGGGCACCGGGAAGCTCATCGTCGGCGAATGGAAGCCGTAGTCGATGAGGCGCTTGGCGACGTCCTCGGCCTCGATGCCCGCGCTCGCCTTGAACGGTCGCAGGTCGATGATGCATTCGTGGGCGACGAAGCCGCCGCGACCCGAATACAGCACCGGGTAGTGCGTGGAGAGGCGCCGCGCCACGTAGTTCGCCGCGAGGATCGCGCTCTCGGTCGCCGCCGCGAGCCCGTCGCGTCCCATCATCGTCACGTACATCCACGAGATCGGCAGGATCGACGCGCTGCCGTAGGGCGCGGCCGCCACCGGCCCGATGGCGTCGCTGCGCACGGTGGCATGCCGCGACGCGTGCACGACGGCCTCACGCAGCGCGCGGTGGCCGGGCAGGTACGGCGCCAGATGCGCGCGGCACGCCACCGGCCCGACGCCGGGGCCGCCTCCGCCATGCGGAATGCAGAACGTCTTGTGCAGGTTGAGATGCGACACGTCGGCGCCGAACTCGCCGGGCGCGGCAAGCCCCACCAGCGCGTTGAGGTTGGCGCCGTCGACGTACACCTGGCCGCCATGGCGATGCACGATGTCGCAGATGTCGACGATGCCGGCCTCGAACACGCCGTGCGTCGACGGATAGGTGACCATGATCGCGGCGAGGTCGTCGGCGTGCGCGGCCGCCTTCGCCGCGAGGTCGGCGAGGTCGACGTTGCCCTCGCGATCGCAGCCGACGACGACGACGCGCATGCCGGCCATCTGCGCGGAGGCCGGATTGGTGCCGTGCGCCGACGCCGGTATCAGGCAGACGTCGCGATGCGCGTGTCCGCGCGCGCGGTGGTATTTCTCGATCATCAGCAGGCCCGCGTACTCGCCCTGCGAACCGGCGTTCGGCTGCAGCGACACGGCGTCGTAGCCGGTGGCCGCGCACAGCATCTTCTCCAGTTCCTCGATCATCTCGCGATAGCCCGCCGCCTGTTCCGCGGGCGCGAACGGATGCAGGCTGCCGAACTGCGGCCAGGTCACCGGGATCATCTCGGCGGTGGCGTTGAGCTTCATCGTGCACGAGCCGAGCGGGATCATCGCGCGATCGAGCGCGAGGTCCTTGTCGGCGAGCCGGCGCAGGTAGCGCAGCATCTCGGTCTCGGTGCGGTGACGATGGAACACCGGGTGCGCGAGGAACGTCGAGGTGCGCGCGAGCGCCGCCGGAATCGCCGACGGCGCCGCCGCGTCGAGGTGTTCGACGGTGAACGTCGGATCGTCGCCATGGAACGCGTAGAGGATGCGCGCGACGTCGTCACGGGTGGTGGTCTCGTCGAGCGAGAGGCCGAGCGTGCGCGCGTCGACGGCGCGGAAATTGAAGCCGTGCGCGGCGCCGGCGGCGAGGATGCGCGCGGTGGCGTCGCCGGTGGCGACCGTCAGCGTGTCGAAGAACGCGGTGGTGGGCACCTCGAACCCGCACTTGACGAGACCGGCGCGCAGGATCGCCGTCAGCCGGTGCACGCGGCGCGCGATGGCGACGAGCCCGTCGGGACCGTGGTAGACCGCGTACATCGCGGCGATGACGGCCAGCAGCACCTGCGCCGTGCAGATGTTCGAGGTCGCCTTCTCGCGGCGGATGTGCTGCTCGCGCGTCTGCAGCGCGAGCCGGAACGCGGGCTCGCCGTCGGCATCGACGGTGACGCCGACCAGCCGCCCCGGCAGCGCGCGCTTCCATTCCTCGCGCGTGGCGAGAAAGGCGGCGTGCGGGCCGCCGTAGCCCATCGGCACGCCGAAGCGCTGCGTCGAGCCGACCACGGCATCGGCGTCCCATTCACCCGGCGGCACGAGCAGCGTCAGCGCGAGGATGTCGGCGGCCACGATCACCGCGGTGCCGGCCGCGTGCAGCGCGCCGGCGAGATCGCGGTGGTCGACGACGTCGCCATTGCCTCCCGGGTATTGCAGGATGGCGGCAAACGCGTTGGACGCCGGCGCCTTGTCCGCGGCGCCGACGACGACGTCGACGCCGAGCGGCGCCGCGCGCGTGCGCAGCACGTCGAGCGTCTGCGCGAACACGTCGTCGGCGACGAACAGCGTGCGCGACGCCGACGTCGTCATGCGCAGCGCGAGCGCCATCGCCTCGGCCGCCGCGGTGGCCTCGTCGAGCATCGACGCGTTGGCGATGGCCATGCCGGTCAGGTCGCAGACCATGGTCTGGAAATTGACGAGCGCCTCGAGCCGGCCCTGCGAAATTTCCGGCTGGTACGGCGTGTAGGCCGTGTACCACGCCGGATTCTCGAGCACGTTGCGCAGGATGACGCCCGGCGTGTGCGTGCCGTAGTAACCCTGGCCGATGCACGACTTCAGCACGCGGTTGCGGGCGGCGAGCGACTTCAACCGCGCCAGCGCCTCGGCTTCCGACAGCGCCGGTCGCAGCGCCATCGGCGTGCGGCGCCGGATGGAAGCCGGCACGATCGCGTCCATCAGCGCGGCGCGCGTTGACATGCCGAGCACGTCGAGCATCGCCCGCTGCTCGGTCGGTGACGTGCCGATGTGGCGCGCGACGAACGCGTCGTGAGCCTCGAGGGAGGTCAGCGACGCCGTCGCGCCGCCCTGGGCGCCCTTGCCACCGCCATCCGCGCCCGCACGCACCGTTCAGCCCTCCGCGATCACGGACTGGTAGCCGCGCGCATCGAGCAGGGCATCGATCGCCGCGGCATCCACCGGCTGCAGGCGGTAGAGCCACGCGGCGTAGGCATCGGCGTTCACCTTCTCCGGCGCCTTCTGCACCTCGTCGTTGACGGCGGTGACGGTGCCGGCGACGGGCGCGTACACGTCGCTCGCCGCTTTCACCGATTCGACCACGGCGCAGGCCTCGCCGGCGCCGAGCTTGAGTCCGACCTTCGGCAGTTCGATGAACACGAGGTCGCCGAGCGCCGCCTGCGCGTGGTCGGTGATGCCGATGGTGAGCGTGCCGTCGAGCTCCTTGCGGATCCACTCGTGGCTCGACGTGTAGCGCAGGTTGGCGGGAATGTTCACGAAGATTCTCCGGAAGGAAATAAAGGCGCGCGGCACGGCGCCGCGGCTAGACGAGCACCTTGCCGTGGCGCACGAACGGCGGCTTGACGACGCGTGCGGACAGCAGCTTGTCGCGCACTTCGACCTCCACGCGGTCGCCCGGCTTGACGCCGCGCGGCAGCCGCGCCAGCGCGATCGATTTCTGCATCGTCGGCGAGAACGTGCCGCTGGTGATCTCGCCGTCGCCGGCCGGCGTCGACACGCGCTGGTGCGCGCGCAGCACGCCGCCGCCGTCGTCCAGCACGAGCCCCACCAGGTCAGCGCCGGGCGCGCTGGCGTCGAGCGCGACACGCCCGACGAACTCGCGCGGCGCGCGGCGGTCGACCGTCCAGCCAAGCCCCGACTCGAGCGGCGACACCGCCTCGTCCATGTCCTGGCCGTACAGGTTCAAGCCGGCCTCGAGGCGCAGCGTGTCGCGCGCGCCGAGCCCGCAGGGTTTGACGCCGGCCGCGCGCAGCGCGTTCCACAATGCCTCGACGTGCGTCGCCGGCACCGCGATCTCGAAGCCGTCCTCGCCGGTGTAGCCGGTGCGCGCGATGAAGTAGTCGACGCCGCCGACCGCCAGCGTCGCCGCATTGAACGGCGCGAGCGCCGCACTCGCCGCCTCGCTGCCGGGCAGCGCGCGCCACAGCTTGGCGCGCGCCTCCGGCCCCTGCACGGCGATCAGCGCGAGATCGGTGCGCGGGGTCAGCGCGACGGCGGCACCGCGGCGCGCGATCAGCGCGGCAAGCCACGCGATGTCCTTGTCGGCGGTGCCGGCATTCACGACGAGGCGGAAAAAATCGTCGCGCAGCAGGTAGACGATGAGGTCGTCGAGCACGCCGCCGTCCTCGCGCAGCAGGCACGAGTAGAGCGCCTTGCCGGGGGTCTTGAGCTTGTCGACGTCGTTGGCGAGCGCATAGCGCAGGAACGCGCGCGCACCGGGGCCGGCAAGGTCGACGACGCGCATGTGCGACACGTCGAACATGCCGGCGTCGCCGCGCACCGCCCGGTGCTCGTCGATCTGCGAGCCGTAGTTGACCGGCATGTCGAAGCCGCCGAAGTCGACCATGCGCGCGCCAAGGGCGCGATGGGCGGCGTTGAGGGGAGTGGTCTTGCTCACGCGGGACATTCCCTTCGGTCGGAAAAAAGGGCGGCGTGGCCATTGCCACGTCGCCCCGTCTGTCCTTTTACCTGAGAGATTGCAGCGCGCACCGGCTGGTGCGACCGCGTGCCCCTTCGGTGGGCCGGCGTCTCGCGCCAGCCGCTCTCCAGATGGTCCTCGCGTTCGCGCAGTCCTTTTGCCTGAGCGGTTTCGGGAAGTTGCGCCTTCGGCGGCCGCGGCGTGCTGCGTGCGCGACACTCTCCTGCACGAACGGCGCGAAGCCTACTCCGGCGCTTCCCCCCTGTCAAAGCAGGGGACGGGCGGCCTTACTTCTTGAGCGTCAGGATCCAGCTGACGAGTTCGCGGATATCGGTCTCGGGCGTCGTCGAGTTGGGAGGCATCGGGATCGAGCCCCAGACGCCGGACCCGCCTTCCTTCACCTTCTTGGTGAGCTTGGCGAGCGCATCCTTGTCGCCCTTGTACTTGGCGGCGACGTCCTGGTACGCGGGTCCGAGCAGCTTCTTGTCGATCGCATGGCACGTCGCGCAGTTGTCCTTTTTCATCAGGGCTTCGGCCGCCGCCTGGTCGAGCACCGCCCATGCCGGCGCTGCCGCCACGAGCGCGGCGACCGCCGCCGCCATTGCCATTGGTCTCATCGCTGTCTCCGGGATGGCGACGCCGACGCATCGCCACGATCGCCGGCATCGTACCGGAAGGCGCCCGTCGTCGCCAGATTCGGCGGCGCGGCCATCGGGTACGCGGCGTGGTGCCGCGAATGTTTGCGCCGGACGCGCGGCGCTATGTGCCCGTGAGCGCTGCTTCCAGCGTCGCGCGATCGTCGATCCGCGGCAGGCACGTGAAATCGCGGCACACGTAGGCGCAGGCGTCGCGCGCGAGCCGCGGCCCCTTGCACAGCGCGGCGGGCACGTCGCTGCGGCCGCCGATATCGATGACGATCGCCTGCGGGTCCTGCGCGCGTGCCGCCTGCGACCACGCAGGGGTAAGCGCGGGGTCGCCGTCGATGATCACCAGCGCCGGCGGCGTGCGCAGCGCCGCGTCGGCGCGCAGCAGCGTGACGAAGCCGTCGGGTGCCTTGGTGAGCGTGTCGCCGAACGCATCGACGGCGCGCCGCGCCGCGGCGGCATAGCGCGGCTCGCCGGCGATCACCGCCAGTCGCGCCAGCGCGAGCGCCGCCGTGCCGTTGCCCGACGGCGTCGCCGTGTCCTGGCCGGGCTTGTGGCGCAGGATCAGCGCCTCGTGGTCGTGGCTGACGAAGAAGAAGCCGCCGTGCTCGCGATCCTCGAAATGCGCAATCAGCGCGTCGGCGATCTCGCGCGCCCATCCAAGATCCTGCGCGCGCAGGTCGAGCTCCATGCACTCGACCAGCGCCGCCAGCAGGAATGCGTAGTCGTCGAGGTAGGCATTGAGCATCGCCTCGCCGCGCTGGCGCGAGACGCGCAGCCGGCCGTCGCGCCATGCGGTGGCACGCAGCGTGTCGAGCGCGGTGAACGCGAGCGAGCGCGCGTCGACCGCGCCGCGCGATGCGCGGGCCGCGCGCGCGAGTCCGCCGATGGCGAGCGCGTTCCATGCGGTGAGGATCTTGTCGTCGAGGCCCGGGCGCACCCGCGCACCGCGCGCCGCGAACAGTTTGCCGCGCGCGGACGCGAGGCGCGCGGCGGCCACCGCCGGCGCCACGCCCAGGCGCATGGCGACGTCGATCAGCGGCAGCACGACGCGCAGGTTCCACGCGCGCCCTTCGAAATTCGGTGCACGGTCGAGGCCGTAGTGCGGCGCCGCCACCGCCCACTCGTCGGCGTCGAGCAGCGCGCGCACCTCGTCCGCCGTCCACACGTAGAACTTGCCTTCCTCGCCGTCGCTGTCGGCGTCGAGGCTCGACCAGAACGCGCCGTCGGGTGCGCGCATCTCGCGTGTCATCCAGCCGACGATGCCCTGCGCCACCGCGAGCAGCGCGGGATCGGCGGCGCGCGCGGCGAAGCTCGCGTACAGGCCGAGCAGCTGCGCGTTGTCGGAGAGCATCTTCTCGAAATGCGGGATCGACCATTCGGCATCGACGCTGTAGCGGCAGAATCCGCCGCCGAGCTGGTCGTGGATGCCGCCCGCCGCCATGTTCGCGAGCGTGACCTGAAGCACGTTGCGCGCCTCGGCGTCGCCGCTCGCGGCGAAGCGGTCGAGCACCAGCTCGAGCTCCGGCGCATGCGGGAACTTGGGCGCACCGCCGAAGCCGCCATGCACCGGATCGAAGCTCTTCGCGTAGCGTGTCCACGCCGCATCGATGGCGCTCGCGGGCGGTGCAGCGCCCGCCTCGGGCTCGAGCTTCTGCATCCACTCGCGCAGGCGCGCGTTCTGCCCGGCGATCGCGTCGCCCTGCTCGCGCCACGCCTGCGCGACGCGACCCAGCAGCTCGAGGAAGCCCGGGCGCCCGTACGCCGCATGGCGCGGAAAATACGTGCCGCCGAAGAAGGGCGTGCCGTCGGGCGCGAGGAACAGCGTCAGCGGCCAGCCGCCGGTCTGCTGCGTCAGCAGCGCGTGTGCGCGCTGGTAGACCTGGTCGAGGTCGGGCCGCTCCTCGCGGTCGACCTTGATGTTGACGAAGTGCTCGTTCATGGCGCGTGCGACGTCGACGTCCTCGAACGACTCGTGCTCCATCACGTGGCACCAGTGGCAGGCGGAATAGCCGACGGACAGGAGGATCGGCTTGTTGTCGCGGCGCGCCTGCGCCAGCGCGGCGTCGTCCCACGGCTGCCAGTGGACCGGATTGCGCGCGTGTTGCTGGAGATACGGGCTGGCAGTGCCGGAAAGACGGTTGGACATGACGGATCGTGGCGGCCATCGAGCGCGGCGCGACGACGGCGACCGCGTGGTTGACAGGTAGGTTGCGGGTGCTGCGCGCGCGTCCGCGCGACGCGACAGCCGCGAGGATACTCCCCGGCCCGGCGTCAGCGCCGCGCCGGCGCGCGTCGACTGCGCATGCTCAGGTGGTTTCCTCGAACGCCACGCGCTCGAAGTCGGCGCCGCGCTGCACGAGCCGCGTGAGCTTGAGGCTGCGCTCGGGGCCCGCGTCCATCGAGCGCAGCAGGCGTCCCGGGCTGAACGTGCGCGACGGCACGATCGCGCTCGCCTTCTCCTCGGGCGTTTCCGACAGCAGGATCACCGGCATCGGCGGGTCTTCCGAAAACGCATGCGACAGCGGACGCACGGCCATCGTCCGCGGATTGCCCTGCCACAGCGCGAGCGACACCGCGATGTGCTCATTGGCGCCCAGCGCGACGCGCGTGATGTGGCCAAGACGCGTGCGCTCGCCGTCGTTGACCGTGCACAGCGCGTCGAGGAACCAGCGGTGCTGCGCGCGCGCGTCGCGCGACAGCTCGGCCCGCGTCCAGTCGTAGCGGCCGGTCCAGCGTTCCCACGGCCAGTTGCGCTCGGCTTCCTCCTTGTTGCGGTCGTAGTCGGTGAGCGCGCCGAGCGTCTGCAGATGCTGGGTGCCCTGGAACGACGTCCGGCCCAGCGGATCCTGGCGGTCGAACGTGCGGCCGCCGACGCGGAAATAGGCGGCCTGCACGCCGCCGCCGCAGAGCTGCAGGCGCGTCGGCGGCGCGTCGGGACGCGCCGGCGCGCGCTGGTACCAATGCTCGTCGAGATGGGTGAGGAGCGCCACGCATTGCTCCACCGACACGTCATGCCCGAGCTGCAGCTCGGCGGGATTGGCGCCGGTGGACAGGCGCTTGAGCCGGCCGCGCACGCTCATCGCGAGCTTGCCCGGATAGCAGTAGCGCAACGATGCCGGCGGCGACGCTGGCACGCCGGCAACCAGCTCGGCGCCGGTCGCGCTGTCGAGGTCGACGATGATCACCGGCCCTTCCGTCTCGCGCTCCTGGTCGTACGGGAACACCTTGCGCGCCCACTGCCCGAGCCAGCGGTCGGCGAGCTCGATCTGCCGCACCGACATCGAGAACGGATCGGCGAGCCCCATCAGCAGCGCGTGCATGTACATCGAATAGCACGACGTGCCGACCGCGTGCGGATTGAGGTCGTCGGATACCGCCGTCACCGTGCAGTCGAGGATCTCGGCCAGCCGGTAGTACGCGTGCAGCTCCTGCCAGAACGCGGCCGCCGGCACGCGCCGCGACAGGCCATGCACGACGAGAAGCTGCTTGCCGACGTGCAGGCCCCGCTGCAGGATCTTGGCCTTGACGCCGGCGAGGTCGGGGTCGCCTTCGAGCAGGGGCTTCAGGCACGCCGAGTACTGCTCCCACAGCGCGCTCCACAGCGCCAGCGCCTCCTCGGCCGCCTCGAGCTCGCGATCGACCGCCGGCTGCGGCTTGCCCGCGTAGCGCCGCGCGAGCTCGGTGTGCAGGTGCATGACCTGCTCGCGCATCAACTCGGCGATCGTCGCGCGCTCGCGCGGCGAGAACTCGGCGCCGCTGACGGCGTTGAGCTGGCCGATCACCTGCTCGTAGACCTGCGCGACGTTGAGGAATGGCAGCGTCTTGGCCCAGCGCATCGCGCTGTCGGGATCGCTGAAAGCGAGCGGCGGGCGCGGCCGGGTTGCAGCCGTCGCGGCGGCGGTTCGGGGTTCCGTGTTCGTCGTCATCGCGCCATGTCGATCGCGGCGGGGGCCGGGCCTTCGCAACCTCGGCGCGACACCGCGCACGAGGGCTTTCGCGAGCCGCGCAAGGCGGCCGCGGCGGGTCGCCCGTCAGCCGTTGCTTATAGCACAAAGGGCATCGGCTCCCGTTGCCCGGGGCGCCATGAGGCGGCGGCGGGCCGACAAGTGAATATTCGACACGCGATGCGCGACTTTTCGAGCGCTCTGCCCGCGTTGCCGGGACTAGTATCGGGGCATGCGATCGGAGGTGCGGGCGGCATCGCCTCCCGCGGATCGCGAAGGTTGCCTCCGCCCGCGGCGCCCAAGGATCCGGGGACATTGGTACTGCACGGCGTCGCGGGATTTTTTTGGCCGCGCCGGGGCGCGCCCCGCTAGACCAGCACGCGCTCGATGCCGCCGTGGTTCGCGCGGGCGACGAATTCGGCCATCCAGTTCTCCCCGAGCACATGCCGCGCGATCTCGACCACGATGTAGTCCGCCGTGGTGCCGGCATCGCGGTCAAAGCGCGACAGGCCCTGCAGGCACGACGGGCACGAGGTCAGCACCTTGACGGCGACGTCGGCGCCGTCCGCACGCAGCGCCCGCGCGCCCTTCTCCATCTCCTCCTCCTTGCGGAAGCGCACCTGCGTCGAGATGTCGGGACGCGTGACGGCGAGCGTGCCCGACTCGCCGCAGCAGCGGTCGTTCAACGCCACCGGCGTGCCCATCAGCGTGTTCACCACCGCCAGCGGGGCGTAGGTCTTCATCGGCGTGTGGCAGGGGTCGTGGTACATGTAGCGCACGCCTTCGACGCCCGTCAGCCTGACGTCCTTCTCGAGCAGGTATTCGTGGATGTCGAGCAGCCGGCAGCCCGGAAAGATCTTGTCGAACTCGTATTTCTGCAGCTGGTCCATGCACGTCCCGCACGACACGATCACCGTCTTGATGTCGAGGTAGTTGAGGGTGTTGGCGACGCGGTGGAACAGCACGCGATTGGACGTCGTGATCGCCTGGCCCTTGTCGTGGTTGCCTGCCGAAGTCTGCGGATAACCGCAGCACAGGTAGCCCGGCGGCAGCACGGTGAGCGCGCCGACGTGATGCAGCATCGCCTGCGTCGCCAGCCCGACCTGCGAGAACAGCCGCTCCGAGCCGCAGCCGGGGAAATAGAACACCGCCTCCGAGTCGTCGGTCACGCGCGCCGGGTCGCGGATGATGGGCACCACGGTGTCGTCCTCGATGTCGAGCAGCGCGCGCGCCGTGCGCTTCGGCAACCCGCCCGGCATCGGCTTGTTGACGAAATGGATCACCTGCGACTTGAGCGACGGGCTGCCGACGGTGGCCGGCGGCCGCGCCGTCTGCCTGCGCACGACGCCCGTGCGCCGCGCCAGCGCGCTGGCGGCGCGCTGCAGGCGATAGCCGACGTCGATCATCAGCGCCTTCAGCACCTTCACCGTCGCCGGATCGGTGGCGGTGAGGAACGCCATCGCCAGGCGCGTTCCCGCGCTTGGCGTGTGCTTGCCCTGGCGCCGCAGCAGGTTGCGCATCGCGATCGACACGTCGCCGAAGTCGATGTCGACCGGGCAGGGATTCTTGCACTTGTGGCACACCGTGCAATGATCGGCGACGTCGGCGAACTCGTCGAAGTGGCGCAGGCTCACGCCGCGGCGCGTCTGCTCCTCGTAGAGGAACGCTTCCGTCAGCAGCGACGTGGCGAGGATCTTGTTGCGCGGGGAATACAGCAGGTTGGCGCGCGGCACGTGGGTCGCGCACACCGGCTTGCACTTGCCGCAGCGCAGGCAGTCCTTGATCGAATCGGCGATCTCGCCGATCTCGCTCTGCTCCAGGATCAGGCTCTCGTGGCCGATCAGCGAGAAGCTCGGCGTATAGGCGTTGGTCAGGTCCGCCGGCAGCGCGTCCTGGCGCAGCAGCTTGCCCTGGTTGAAGCGCCCGTGCGGATCGACCTTCTGCTTGTACGCGGCGAACGGCGCGAGCTCGTCGTCGGTCAGGTACTCGAGCTTGGTGATGCCGATGCCGTGCTCGCCGGAGATGACGCCGTCCAGCGCGCGCGCCAGCGCCATGATCCGCGCCACCGCCGCGCTCGCGGCATTGAGCATCCCGTAGTCGTCGGAGTTGACCGGGATGTTGGTGTGCACGTTGCCGTCGCCGGCGTGCATGTGCAGCGCGACGAACACCCGGCTGCGCAGCACGCGGGCGTGCACTTTCAGCAGCTCGGCGCGCACCGGCGCGAACGCGATGCCGTCGAAGATCTCGTCGAGCGGTGCCTTCAGCTCGCGCTTCCACGACACCACCTCCGAGTGGTCCTGCAGCGCCGGGAACGTGTCGTCGATGCGCGCGAGAAGGTCGGTCCAGCGCGCGGCGACCGCATCTGCCAGCGCGCACGCATCGGCGAGCTTCGCCGCGATCGTCTCCTCGTCTGGGCGCTTCTCGGGATCGGCATCGAGCAGGCGCGCGAAATCGGGTGCGCGCAGCAGTGCCGCCACCGCCGCCGCCAGCGCGAGCTTGTTGCGGATCGACAGCTCGATGTTGATGCGCTCGATGCCGTCGGTGTAATCGCCCAGCCGCGACAGCGGGATGACGACGTCCTCGTTGATCTTGAAGGCGTTGGTGTGCTTGGCGATCGCGGCGGTGCGCGCGCGGTCGAGCCAGAACTTGCGGCGCGCCTCGGGCGACACCGCGACGAAGCCCTCGGCGCCGCGCGCGTTCGCCTTGCGGATCACCTCCGATGCCGCGCGCGCCACGCCGTCTTCGGACTCGCCGACGATGTCGCCGATCAGCACCATCTTCGGCCGCCCGTGGCGCTTCGCCTTGGTGGCGTAGCCGACCGCCTTCACGTAGCGCTCGTCGAGATGCTCGAGGCCGGCGAGGATCGCGCCATGCGGATGCGCGTCGAGGTAGTCCTTGATCTCGACGATCGCCGGCGTCGAAGTGCGCACCGGGCCGAAGAACTCGAGGCACACCGTGCGGATCGCCGGCGGCATCCGGTGCAGGACGAAGCGCGCGCGCACGATCACGCCGTCGCAGCCCTCCTTCTGCACGCCGGGCAGGCCCGCCAGGAACTTGTCGGTGACGTCCTTGCCGAGACCCACCTTGCGGAACTGGCCGCCGGGGATCGTCAGCGTCTCGCGGCGCAGCACGCGCGCGTCGTCGGCGCCGCGCCACGTCAGCTCGAACGTCGCCTGCGCGGCATCGTGGATGCGCCCGAGGTTGTGGTCGGTGCGCACGACGTCGAGCCATTCGGCATCGGGCGTCACCATCCGCCACGACAGCAGGTTGTCGAGCGCCGTGCCCCACAGCACCGCCTTCTTGCCGCCGGCGTTCATCGCCACGTTGCCGCCGATGCACGACGCGTCGGCGGACGTCGGATCGACGGCGAACACGAGGCCCTCGCGCTCGGCGGCGTCCATCACGCGCTTGGTGACGACGCCGGCCCCGGCCTCGATTGTCGCCACCGGCGCCGCGTGGCCGCCGATCTCGACGCGCTCGATGGCCGAAAGGCGCTCGAGCTTCTCGGTGTTGATCACGGCGCTGCGCGCAGTGAGGGGAATGGCGCCGCCGGTATAGCCGGTGCCGCCGCCGCGCGGAATGATCGTGAGCCCGAGCTCGATGCAGCCCTGCACCAGCGCGCGGACTTCGTCCTCGCTGTCCGGGTGCAGCACCACGAACGGATATTCGATGCGCCAGTCCGTGGCATCGGTGACGTGCGACACACGTGCCAGGCCGTCGAACGCGATGTTCTGCTTGTGCGTATGCCGCGACAGCACGCGCACCGTGCGCTTGCGCAATTGCGCGGTGTCGACGAAGCCCTGCGCGAAGCGGTCGATCGCGGCGTGCGCGGCGGCGATCAGCTTGGCGACCTTGGCGTCGCGCGCCGCATCCACCACCGCGGCGGCCTCGCGTCGCCGCCGGTCGATCTCGCGCAGGCGGTGGCGCAGCGCTTCCACCAGCAGCTTCTGGCGGCGCGGATTGTCGAGCAGGTCGTCCTGCAAGTAGGGGTTGCGCTCGACCACCCAGATGTCGCCCAGCATCTCGAACAGCATCCGCGCCGAACGCCCGGTGCGTCGCTCGGCCCGCAATTCCTCGAGCAGCCGCCACATCGAAGCGCCGAGCAGGCGGATGACGATCTCGCGATCGGAGAACGACGTGTAGTTGTAGGGAATCTCGCGCAGCCGAGGCGCGTCGGCCGCTGGCGTGGCCGCTTCGTCGAACAGCACGTCGTCGGTGGCGTTCATCGGTGGAATCGATCATACCGCAGTGCAGCAATCGCGCCGCGAACAGCGCAGTACACTGGTGCCACAATCGCATGGGCGCGTGGTGCTTGCACGGGCCTCACGATCGAGGGATTCCTGCCGCAAGGGGAGAGGCAGTCCCATGGATGATCTCGCGCAATGGCTCCGCAGCCACGGACTTGAGCAGTATGCGCAGGTCTTCGCGGCCAACGACGTCGATCGCAAGCTCCTCGCCGAACTGACCGAGGGCGACCTCGAGAAACTCGGGCTGTCACTCGGCCACCGGCGCAAGCTCCTGCAGGCGCTGAAGGTGCACGATGCCGGCGCAGGCACGGCGCCGCCTGCGGTGGCGGCGGCTGCGCCGTCACCTCACGACGGCGAACGCCGCCAGGTCACCGTGCTGTTCTGCGACCTGGTCGGCTCGACCGCGCTCGCGCAGGCGCTCGATCCCGAGGATATGGGCGCGTTCATCCGCCGCTGTCAGTCCGTGGCATCCGATTGCATCGCACGCTACGACGGCTTCGTCGCCAAGTTCATGGGCGACGGCGTGCTGGCGTACTTCGGCTACCCGCACGCAAGCGAGGACGCCGCCGAGCAGGCGGTGCGCGCGGCACTGATGCTGCGCGACGGCATCGGCACGTTGCGCACGCCTCGCGGCGATGTCGCGCGTTCGCGCATCGGCATTGCCACGGGCATGGTCGTCGTCGGCGACGTCGCCGGCGCAGGCGCATCGCGCGAGCACTCGATCGTCGGCGACACGCCGAATCTCGCGGCGCGGTTGCAGGCGCTCGCCGATCCGGACACGATCCTCATCGGCGCGCAGACGGCCCAGCTTCTGGGAAGGCGATTCGACCTCGCCGATCTTGGCGAGCAGGCGCTCAAAGGCTTCGCGCAGCCGATGCGGGCGTGGCGCGTGCTCGGCGAGACAAGCGCCGAAAGCCGCTTCGCCGCGACCCGCACGGCTGCGACCGGTGCTCTCTTCGGCCGCGACGAGGAGCTCGCCTTCCTCCTCGAGCGCTGGCGACGCGCGTGTGCACGCGAAGGTCAGGCCGTGCTCGTCACCGGCGAGCCGGGCATGGGCAAGTCGCGGCTGGTCGACGCGCTGCTGCGGCGGATTCCCGAGACCGAGCGCAATCGGATCACGCTGCAATGCTCGCCCTATCACGTGAACAGCGCGCTGTATCCCGTCATCGGCCACCTTCAGCGTGCGGCGGGATTTGCCGGCGGGGACAGCGCCGACGCCCGCCTCGACAAGCTGGAGGCCATGCTCGGCCGCTCGCAAGGCGCCACCGGGCTGGCCGCGACGGGCCTGATTGCCGAGCTCCTCTCGCTGCCCGCCGATCGTTATCCGCAGGTCGACCTGCTGCCGTTCCAGCGCAAGGCGGCGATGCTGGCCGCGCTCGTCGACATCCTCAAGCGGCTGGCCGAGAACGCGCCAGTGGTATTGCTGCTCGAGGACGCGCACTGGATCGATCCGACGACGCGCGACCTGCTGACGCGCCTCATCGATGCGGTGGACGCCGCGCCCGTGATGATCGTCGTCACCGCGCGCCCCGAATTCGCCTCGCCGTGGCCGGAGCGCGCGCACGTCACCACACTCGCGCTGGAGCGGCTGACGCCCGCGCAGTGCGCGGCGCTCGTCGCCGACGTCGTTGCTCCGGCCATGCTGCCGAGCGATGTGGTCGACGACATCGTGATGCGCGCCGATGGCGTGCCGCTGTTCGCCGAAGAGCTCGGCAAGTCGGTCAGCGAGGCATTGCAGGACCGCCTCACCGTACCGTCGACGCTGCGCGACTCGCTGATGGCGCGGCTCGACCGTCTCGGCGACGCCAAGGATACGGCGCAGGTGGCGGCGGTGATCGGCCAGCAGTTCTCCTACGTGCTGCTGGCAGCGGTCGCCGGCGTGCCGGCGGACGTGCTCGCCGCGAACGTGGAGCGTCTGGTCGATGCGGGGCTGGCGTTGCGCCAGGGCCGCGGCATGGAGATTTCGTACAGCTTCAAGCACGCGCTGGTGCGCGACGTCGCCTACGAGACGCTGCTGAGAACGCGCCGCCAGGAGTTGCACGCGAAGATCGCGCACACGCTCGTGGCGGTGTTCCCGGCGGTCGCCGAGTCGGAGCCCGAGCTTCTCGCCCACCATTTCAGCCGCGCCGGCGACAGCGAGGCTGCGTCCGCCTACAGCGAGCGCGCCGGCGACCGCGCGGCGCCGCGCTCGTCGGTGGCGGAGGCCGTCGCGCACTACACCGCCGCGCTCGGCGAAGTCGGGCGCATGTCAACGGGCGATGCGCGCACGCGCCGCGAGCTGACGCTGCTGCTCAAGCTCGGCCCGCTGCTCGCGAACCTGAAGGGCCCCCAGAACGCCGAGGTGGCCGCGGTGTACGAGCGCGCGCACGAGCACGCCGACGCGCTGCGCGACCACGTCGAATTGTTCAAGGCGACCTGGGGCTTGTGGTACCACACGCTGGTCGGACGCCGGCTCGATCTCGCGCGCGACCGCGCCGACGCGCTGATCGAACTGGCGGCGAAGACCGGCAACGGCGACCTCGTGCTCGAAAGCTTCCATTGCCGCTGGTCCACCGCGATCTTCCGCGGCGAAGTCCCGACCGCGCTCGCGCTGAGCATGCAGGGCATCGAGCGCTACGATCGCGCGCAGCATGCATGGATGGGCCCGATATTCGGCGGCCACGATCCGGGGGTGTGCGCCTATTGCGTGGCGGGCCTGGGGTTCAGCGTGACCGGCCAGTCCGAAAAGGTTCACGATTGCGCGGCGCAGGCGATTGCGCTGGGCGAGGCACTCAAGCATCCCATGTCGCTCGGCCATGCGCTGATGAACGCGCTGACTTCGCTCCAGATCGTCGGCGACCGGCGCGCCGTCGAGCAGCACGCGCGCCGCCTTCTCGAGCTTGCCGAGCGGTACAACCTGCCGCCCTTTCGCGCACACGCGTTGATGACCGGCAGCTGGGCGCGCATCGCCGGCGACGACATCGACGCCGGCGTGGCGGCGATGGAAAGCGAATATCCGCGCGCCGCGGCGGTGGGCCCGCTGTTCCGCTATTACGCGATGCTGCTGGCGGGCGCCCGCCTCGATGTCGGCAGACATGGCGACGCGCTCACGCTGACGCGCGACGCCCTCGCGACGGTCACCGAGCCGGGTGTGGGCTTCGTGGTGCCGGAGCTGCATCGACTCGAGGCCGCCGCCCTGCGGGGTTTGCACGACGACGACGCGGCGGCCACCGCGCTGCGCGCCGCGTGCGATCTCGCATGCCGCCAGGGCGCGGACCTCCTGGCGTTGCGGGCGGCCGCCGATCTTGCGGCGATGCCGGCAGCCGATGCACAGCGCGATGGCCATCGTCGGCTGGCGCAAATCCGTGCGGGTCTCGCCGCGGATGTGGATGCCGGCGAACGTGTCGCTTCCCGCGAGTCGCCGGCAAGTCCCTCGGCCTGACCGCCGGGGCGCGGTCTGCCACACCCGGCGTCAGGCGGACATCGGCTCCGGCGGATAGCGCGCGTCGAGAGAGCGCCGCAGCCCGATCGCCTCGCCGACATGCAGCGCGCCGATGCGCTCGGCCCCGGCCATGTCGGCGATCGTGCGCGCGACGCGCAGCGTGCGGTGATAGGCGCGCGCCGACAGCATGCGCGCAGTCATCGCACGGGCGAGAAGGCGCGCGCCATCGGCGTCGGGCAGGCAGTGCCGCGCGATGCCGGCGACGTCGAGACGCGCGTTGTGCGCGCCCTGCCGCACCGCCTGGCGCGCGCGCGCCACGCCGACCCGCGCGCGCACCGCTGCGCTCGGCTCGTCGTTGGGCGAAGGACCGGTGACCACGGCGAGAACGTCCGGCTCGACCGCCGGCACGTCGATCGTCATGTCGATGCGATCGAGGAACGGCCCGGATACGCGCGCACGATAGCGGGCGATGCGATCCGGCGGGCAGCGGCACGCGACGCGCGCGTGGCCGAGCCAGCCGCACGGGCACGGATTCATCGCCGCGATCAGCTGGAAGCGCGCAGGGAAGCTCGCCTGCCGTGCGGCGCGCGAAATGTGGATGACGCCGTTCTCCAGCGGCTCGCGCAGCACCTCGAGCACGCGCCGGTCCCATTCCGGAAGCTCGTCGAGGAACAGCACGCCGTTGTGCGCCAGTGAGATCTCGCCAGGGCGCGGGTCGCTGCCTCCGCCGACGAGCGCGATGCCGCTCGCGGTGTGATGCGGCGCGCGATAGGGCGGCATCCGCCAGCGCGCCGGATCGAACCGGCCCGCCAGCGACAATATCGCCGACGTCTCCAGCGCCGCGGCTTCGTCGAGCGCCGGCAGCAGCCCCGGCAGCCGCTGCGCCAGCATCGACTTGCCCGACCCCGGCGGCCCGGCCATCAACAGGGAATGGCCGCCGGCAGCGGCGATCTCAAGTGCGCGCTTGGCGTGCGCCTGGCCGCGCACGTCGGCGAGGTCACCGCGGGCGACGTCGTCGGCCGCCTGCATCTCGCCGGACTCACGATTCGGGATGACCCGCGCAAGCGCACACTGCCCGCGCAAGTGAGCACACACCGCTTGCAGCGAATCGGCGGCATAGACGCGCGCGTCGGCGACCCACGAAGCCTCCTGCGCACTCACCGTCGGCAGCACGAACGCGCGGGCGTCGCGGTGTGCCGACACCGCCATCGCCAGCGCGCCGCGCACCGCACGCAGGTCGCCGTTGAGCGCCAACTCGCCGGCGAACTCGTAGTCGGCGAGCGCGTCGGCGGGGATCTGCGCCGTGGCCGCGAGCACGCCGAGCGCGATCGGCAAATCGAAGCGGCCCGACGATTTGGGCAGGTCGGCCGGGGCGAGGCTCACGGTGACGCGCCGCGCCGGGAACTCGAACTGCGCGTTCTGCATCGCCGCGCGCACGCGGTCGCGCGCCTCGCGAACTTCGGTATCGGGCAGGCCGACGATGTTGAACGCCGGCAGGCCGTTTGCTAAATGGACTTCGACGCTGACCGGCGGCGCGTCGAGTCCGCGCAGCGCCCGCGACTGGATGACCGCGACCGGCATGCGCGTGGCGGCGGCGCGTGGACGCCCGCCGTCGCGACGTCAGTCGGGCTTGCCGCCCGCGGGGTCGCGCGGCGACTTCGGCTTCGCGGCCTCGAGCTCGGCGACGCGCGCTTCCAGCGCTTCCACCTTGTCGCGCGTGCGTGCCAGCACTTCCTTCTGCACGTCGAATTCCTGGCGCGTGACGACGTCGAGCTTGGCAAGACCGCTTTGCAGCATCGCCTTGACGTTCTTTTCGACGTCCTTGGCGGGCGAGTTTTCGAACGCCTTGCCGATTTTCATCGCGAGGTCGTCGAGTGTCTTGCTGTTGAACATGGGCGCCTCCGGCACGCTACCGCGAATGCGGCCAGTCTAGCAAAGCGCACGCACCGGCCTGGCTCGTCCGTTCGGCCGAACGGGCAGGGACGCCTCGCAGTGACTACTTCGGTTCGACGACGGACCAGCCCTTGCCCGGATCGAAGCGCTGCATGGCTTCGGCTTTCGTCTTCGTTCCGGGTCCGAGATCGGCCTGATACACCTTGCCGGACTGGTTGACGATAAAGGTCATGATGCCCGAATTGGCATATCGAGCGGGATAGGCAATCACTGCAAAGCCCGCGATTCCGCGCCCGTGCACGACGTAGTCGAATGCGCCGGATTCGGCGTTCTTGCCCTGGCCTTTCAGCATCCGGTAGAAGTAGCCGTGGTAAGGCGTCGGGGCCTTGTCGCCCTGCTTGTAACCTTCGCCGGCTGCCTGCGTCACGAGCACGCCGAGGGGACTCTGCGGCTCACCTTCCTTCGTCGGCCAATACAACCCGTCACGCTTGCCGGGGCGGCTCATGAACCGCTGCGCGTAGGCAGGCAATCCGTCGCCGGGGGGATCGGCTGCGGCGTAGTCCTGCTCCGCGTCGACGATCGCCTGCAGCACTTTCATCGCGGAGAGCTCGTTGGCGCCGATGCGGCGGGCGAGCAATTCTTCCTTGCCCGACGCGGTGTCGAAACGCCATTGGTCGCCGCGCTTCACCAGCGGGAAAGCAAACGGGAAGTCGTCGCTGCCGATCGTCAGCGTCGCCTTGTCGCCGTCGCGAGCGACGGCGTGCTTCGCCGCGTAATCCGCCAGGAAGCCGTCGACCTTCGCCTTGTCGGCGACGGCATCGCCCGACGATATCCACTCGCCGGCATCGCCCAGCACCGCGAGCGTCGCGCTGCGATCGTGCGCCTGCGCCGCCTGCACGAGCGCGTTCACGGCGTCCTCGGGCGTCGCGAACGACTTCTGCGCCGGCGCCGCGGCACCGGCTGCGCTGACACACAGCACGCCGACGACCATCATCGTCAGCACGCACGCGGCGTGGCGCATCGTCCTATGCCTATTGCGAATTGTCATCCGGGCCTCCATTGCACTGGTCGCGCGAAACGGCGCTGACCATCAGCGGCGACCGCCGCCGCCACGTCCGCCACCGCCGCCGCCGCGGGCACCCCCTCCACCGCCGGCGCGCGCGCCGCCGCCGATGTTGCCCGACGAGCGCGCCGACCCCATGCTCGACGATCCGCGATTGCCGGAGTCGCGCGCCTGCGCGCCGCGGCCCGTGTCGAATGCCGTCGGCGAGCGCATGCCGCGCGTGTCGCTTCCGCCGACACTGCGATTGCCGGCCCCGCTTGCCCTGCCCGCATCGCGGCTGCCGAGGTCGCGCCCCGCGAGGTCGCGGGAGGATGCCGAAACGTCACCGCGCTGGATCGACTGGCGTCCGGCGTCGGCGCGGCCGCGAAACGCATCCCGCGATGCGGCGTCGCGCGATTGTCCCCGGCCGTACTGCTGGGCGACGCCCTTGTCCCGATACGGCACGGCGCCGCGATGGTTGACGTTGTGGTTCCAGTTGCCGTTCGAGATGTTGGTGCGGTTGAAGTTGTTGTAGCGATTGACGTTGATGTTGACGTTGCCGCCGCCCCAGTTGCAATTGCCCCACAGCGCGCCGCCGATGATGACGCCGGCGGTGAAGCCGAGCAGCGCGCCGCCGTAGGGATAATAGCCATAGCCGGGCGGATACCAGTAATACGGCGGGTACGCCGGATACGGCCATGCGCCGTACACCACAGTCGGGTTGTATGTCGGCACGTAGACGACTTCGGGATTGGTCGGCTCGATCTTGATGATCGTGGTGCTGTTCTCCACTTGCGTCGAGACCTTCTGCTCCTTGGTGTCCTTGAGCGTGCCTTGCGCGACGGCCTTGGCGCGCAATGCCTGGGCGGTCGCCATCACTTCCTTCTGCTGCGCCAGGAAGGCGTCGCCGAGCTTCTGCGTCCAGTCGAGCTTCTCGCTCATCGTCGTCAGCACCTGCGGAAACACGGCGAGCGACTTGACCGCCGGGTCCCAGGTCTGGCTCTGCAGCGCGTCTTCCAGCGCCTTGTCCTTGAGGCCCGGGTTCGCCTTCACCCACCGCTCCGCGGCGACGATTTCGAGCGGATACGTCGACGCCATCAGCACCTGCGCGAGAAGCGCGTCCGGATAGAGCGCGATGGGTGCGAGCAGCTGGTCGAGCTCTTCCTGCGAGAACGATTTGGTGGCGGCGGGCGCCGCCGTGGCAGGAGTTGCGGCGGGTGTCGATGGCGGTGCCTGTGCCGGCAACGGCATCGAAAGCGAGAGACACAGCGCGCTTGCGATCATCGATCTGAAACTGAGGCTCATCATGTGTTCACCGTCAATTCAATCGCGCCGGCTGACTATATCACGCTGCAAACGAAAGCAATGCGCCGCATTCTGCGGTGGAGACGCGCGTTGCGACGAACCCGACGACGACCGTGCGGCCGCTCGCGAATTTTGTACTGGCGTCGAATCCGCTTCGGTCGTCGTTCCGTTTGAAATCGTCCGCAGCGCGCGCCGTTCCGCCGGTTTGCGCGGCCTATACTGGCGGAATATTTTTCGTGTCGCGCCTGTTGCGCACATGCAGGGCGGCAAGACGGCGCCACTTCGAGGAGCACGACAAATGAATCTCAAATTATTACGGCTCGTCGTCGTCCCTGGCTTCCTGGCGTTGAGCGGATGCTACGTCTACCCGCCGCCACCGCCGTACGCACCAGCCCCGATGTATCCGCAACCGACGACGCAACAGCGCTTCGATCGATCGTGGTCCGCCGCCGCGGGTGCGTTGTCCGATCAGGGCCTGACGATCGCGTCGCAGGATCGCGGTGCCGGCGTCATCCGTGGCGAGCGGGGCAGCGTCGCGGTCACGGCAACGGTCGAGACATTGGCGGATGGCCGCATCCAGGTGAAGTTCACGTCGCGCGGAGCCACCAGTGCCGATCCCGCGCTGATGCAGCGCGTGTCCGACAGTTACGATCGCCGGATGGGGCGCTGACGTCACGCACGCAGCCGGCGTACGTCATGACATCGTCAGCAACAGCTTGCCGCGCGTGCCGCGTGCCTCGATGACGCGGTGGGCGTCCCCCGCCTGCACCAGCGGCAGCGTGCGATCGATCGCCACGCGCAGCCGGCCGGCACTTACCGCGGCGAACAGGTCGTCGGCCCGGCCGCAAATTTCGGACGCGTCGGTCATGTAGTCGGCAAGGTGCGGGCGGGTGAAGTACACCGAACCGGCCTCCGCCAGCGCGAGCGGCGCGATCGTATCGACCTGCCCCGAGCTCGCGCCGAACAGCACGCACAGTCCGCGCCGGCGCAGCGAACGCAGGCTTCGCTCGAGCGTGTCGCGGCCCACCGAGTCGTAGACGACGTCGACGCCGCGGCCCTCGGTGAGCGCGCGCACTGCCTGCGCGAAATCGGTGTCGCGATAGAGAATCACGTGGTCGGCGCCGCAGCCGCGCGCGATCGCCGCCTTGTCGGCGCCGCCGACCGTCGTGATCACCGTCGCGCCCGCCGCCTTGGCGAGCTGGATCAGCAGCTGCCCGACGCCGCCCGCGCCGGCGTGCACGAGACACGTGTGGCCGCTGCGGAGGGCGAACGCCGCATGCGTCAGGTAGTGCGCGGTGGACCCCTGCAGCATCAATGCGCAGGCGACGTCGAGGCCGATCGCATCGGGCACCGGCACGAGCTTCCAGTCGGGCACCACGGCGAACGGCGCGTACGCGCCGCGGCTGATGCACCAGGCGACACGCGCGCCCGGCGCCCACCCGACGACGCCTTCGCCGACGGCATCGATCACACCGGCGCCTTCCATCCCGGGCACCATCGGCAAGGGTGTCCGGTAGGTGTGCGAGCGCGCGTAGCTGCCGTCACGCATGTAGACATCGATGTAGTTGACGCCCGCGAATGCGAGCGCGACGCGCACTTCGCCGCGGCCGGGTTCGGGCACCGGCACGTCGCGCGGGACCAGCGCGTCGGGACCGCCGAAGCGCTCGATGACGATCGCCCTCATCGGCGGCATCACCGCGGCGATTCCGCGCGCACCGTGCTTCGCCCGTGAATGATCACCGGTCCGGGCGCAGCGTGGCGAGCGGCTCGGACAGCTCGTAGACGCTGCGGATCGCGAGCTCGCGGTCGAACGCGATGCCTTCACGCGCCGCGCGTTCGCGCAGACCCGCGTGGTGCACTTCGAGAATATCGGCCGGCAGCGGCAGTGCGCCGGGATCGAAGATGCGCAGGTAGCCGCGTGCGTCGCGCGCCGGCATCACGCGACTCCTGACGTGGCGATTGGGTGACCATGGCACGTCGAGCACGCCGGCCTCGAACGCGCGCACCGTGCCCTGCGCGACGTCGCCATCGCCCATTTCCAGCACCTTGTCGACGATCGAGCGCACCTCGCGACCGATCAGGGTCTTCTCGGCTTCGTATTCGGCGAGCCCGTCGAGGCGGATGTCGCGCGCGAGGTAGATCGCCATCCGCGTCATGCGCAGGCCCTCGGCATTGGCCTGTGGCGTGGGGATGCCGTGCGCCTCGTGCGTCGACTTGGTGGTGACGCTGGTCGCGCCGCCGATCGCCGCCAGCGTGCCGCCGTAGCTGACCAACGTCGCCGCCTGCGCATCGTCGCGGGGCCACGCGCCCATCCAGTGCAGCGACGTCACCGGCGTGAAGACGTCGGTATAGCCCTTGCGCGAAAGGTATTCCTGCGCCAGCTGTTCGCACGCGGCGATCGCCGCCGCGTCCTGTACCAGGTGCAGCGTCTGCGCGAGCTCGAGGCCGTAGTGGCGCACGCCCTGCGCCGCCGCGAGCAGGCAGTCGAGCACCGCGATCGCAATGGCGATGCACGGCGGTATGTTGGTGCCGGTGAGAAATCCCGGCTGGCGACGGTGCAGCTCGACGCCGTGCTCCGCGTACAGCGCGGCGAGGCGATCAAGATATTGATAGTTGCGAATGCCGTCGGCGATCGACAGCTCCTTGATGTACGAAGTCGTGTAGGCGATGGCCGAGCCGAGGTAGCCGGTGTAGCCCGAGGCGAACCCGATCTCGGCAGTGAGCTTCGGCATCGACGTGCCGGTGAGCATGATCGCGGGCTTGTCGATCGCGGCGATCAGCTCGCGGCCGGCGGCGACGCCGTAGTTGACGATCGGAAAGCCGTTGAGCAGCGAGCGGCCGAGCCGCTCCGACTCGTCGATTCCCTTCTGCGCCGCCGCGAACTGCTCGTTGCGCGTGTAGCTGTCGGTGGTCGTCGGCACGATGTCGGCAAGACCGTCGCGGTCGAGCGCGATCATCAGCGCCTTCTGCATCGCCAGCGTGCCGAAGCCGCCGCGGGGCTGGGTGAGGCACCGGCGCTCGGCATGCGCCCGGCGCATCGCCGCGGCGAGCTGCTTGTGCGCCGGCTGTGCGTGGTGAAACGCCACGGCCTCGTCGAAGTCGACGGCGGCGCCGGTGGGCCAGCGCGCGAGGTTCGCCGCGCGCATCGCCAGGAACTCGTCGCGCGCGATGGCGGTCTCGGACAGCGCGGGCGCCAGCGTGCGCGAGCGGGCAATGTCGTTCATGCGTGGGCTCCCAGTGTCGATCGGTGCATCGCGTTCATGCCGCCACATCCTCCGGCAGGTAATCGAGGTTCGCGCTCGCGAGGTCGAATGCCGCCACAGGCGCCACCTGCGCCAGCAGCCCGGTGGCGTACAGCAGGTAGTGGCGGTCGATCGCGAAGCGAGGCGCGCGCGGCCGCAGCGACATCGGTGCCGCCGCGTCGGCGGCGGCGACCTCGAGGATCGCCGCGGGGTGTCGCGCGTGCACCAGCGCGCCGCCGGTGCCGATCACCAACGCGACGTCGCGCAGGTCCTTGCCGCGCTGCACGCTCACCGGTCCCTGCGCCGTATAGACGGTTTCGCGCGTGCCGGCATGCCGCGCGACCGCCACGCGGATCGCCGCGCGCACCAGCGCCGCATCGAGCGCGTATTGCGCGGTGTCGCGTGGCAGCGCGTCGACGTTGCGATGCAGCGCGGCGATTGCCGCCTCGGCCGCCGCCACCGTCAGTCCCGCATCGGCGGCGATCGCCTCGATACCCACTTCGGCGGCAATCGCGGCGGCGTTGTGCCGCACACCGAGGTCGCCCTCGACGGTGCGCTTGGCGTAGGGCTCGGGCAAGCCGTGGCGCAGCACGCCGGGTTCCGAAGGCTCGCCGGCACCGATCGAATGCACGTCCGTGGTCGCGCCGCCGGGATCGATGACGATCAGCGGGCCGTGCCCGCTGCGCGAGGCCACGCCGTCGGCGAGCAGGCGCGCGCCTTCGAGCACGGCGGCGGGCGTCGGCATCAGCACCGCGTCGAAGCGCGCCGCCGCGCGCTCGATGCCCTTGGCGGCGACGATGCGGCGCATGAACACGTCGCGAATGGCGCCGCGCGCGGGCTCGATGTCGAGCAGGTCGAGGCCCGGCAGGACATTGGCGGTGGCGATCGCGTTCTTGCCGCCGGCGGCGAGCGTCGCCACCACGTCGTCGGTGGCCTCGCGGTTGCAGGCGACGACGACCGGGCAGGCGAGTGCGCTCGCCGCGAGCAGCTGCGCGTTGTGCAGCACGACGGCGCTGTTGCCGCCGTCGGTGCCGCCGCACAAAAGCAGGATGTCCGGCGCGGCATTCACCACGCGCGCGACGTCGCCTTGCGTCAGCCGGTAGGCGAAGCTCGCGACGAGGCGCGCACCCGCACCGAGCGCGGCCTGACGCGCGGCTTCGGCGGTCAGCTCGCGCACGAGGCCGACAGTCACCATCTTGAGACCGCCCGCGGCGCTGCTGCAGGCGAGCCGATGCGCGAAGCGCGGCAGTCCGCCGAGCGCGCGCGACAGCGACGACAATGCGGCGTCCAGTCCGACGTTGACGTCGCTCATCACCGTCGACGGCGCCTGCGCGCTCGCCGCGACGCGGCCGCTGCCGAGGTCGAGCGCGCGCACCTTGGTGTACGTGCTGCCGAAGTCGATCAGCAGTGCCAGGCTCACGGCAAATCCGTCGCGTTGTCGTCGCCCGCGCGGCGGCCCGGCGCCGCGCTGCCGCGCGCCGACTTCGGCGCGCGCGTCGCGAAGTCCGCGCCCAGCGCGGCGAGCGCGTCAGGCACGCGCGTGCCGGGCGCGAAGGCGCGGTCGAAACCCATGTCGAGGAAACGCCGCTCGACCGCGTCCCACGGCTGCTTGCCGACGACGAGGTTGCCGCCGACGTAGAGCAGGATGTCATCGAGACCGGCTTCGACGCACAATTCGCGAAAGCCGCGGCAGTCGAGCTCGCCCTGCCCGTACAGCGACGACACGAGGATCGCGTCGGCCGCCGTTTCCACTGCCGCCCTGATGAAATCGCCGGCCGGCGTCAGCGCGCCCAGCGACACCACGCGATAGCCCGCTTCCTCGAGTGCCATCGACAGGATGCGATTGCCCACGATATGCGTGTCGGCGCCGATGACGCCCGTGACGAGCGTGTAGCGGCTGCTGCCGAAGGCGCCGGGCGCGCTCATGTTCCCGCCGCCACGACCGTCGGGCGATGCGCCACGCGGTCGATCGCATGCGCGGCGAGTGCCGCCCTGTCGAGCGCGGGCATGGGGCCCGGCGCGAGCACGATGTGGCCGTCGGCGAACGCGAGCGGCGGGTCGAGCAGCATCCGTGGCGCCTTCAGGAAGCCGTTCATCTCGCCGGCATTGTCGATGTGGCGGGCGGCGACGCAGGCTTCCATCCAGCACGACACGTCGCAGGCGACGCCGTTGCCCAGCACCGGCCGCATGCCGAGCGCGCGAATGCGCGTGATCGCCGCGGCCAGCGCGTCGAGTCCGACGAATTTCATCAGCTTCACCTTGAGGTTGCGGCACGCGTGCTCATTCGCGGCGCGCTCGATATCGGCGACGCCGTAGATCGACTCGTCGAGCATCAGCGTCAGCCCGGTGCGCGCGGCCGCCTGCGCCGCCTGGCGGTGCGCGATCCAGTCGCCGGCCGCGCACGGCTGCTCGAAGTGCTCGATGCCCGCGGGATCGAGACGCGCGATGAATGTCGCTGCCTGCGCGGCGTCGTAGGCCTGGTTGGCGTCGACGCGAATCGCCGCGCGGCCGGCCACGGCGCGCTGCACGCGGGCGACGTGCGCGAGGTCGCCCTCGACCTCGAATCCCACCTTGACCTTCACCGTGCGGTAGCCGGCCGCGAGGAGGCGCGCGAACGCGGCGGCGAGCGCCGCGTCGTCGTCGCCCTGCAGCAGGCCGAGGATCGGCACGCGGACCGGCGCGTCGAGTGTGAGGAGCCGGTGGCCTTCGAGCATGTCCAGCGCCGTGCGAAACGCGGTGGCGACGAACGGCGCGTCAGTGCCGAGCGCGTCGATGCGTGCCGCGAAATCGTCGCGTGCCGACCCGGCGAGCGCCCGCGCGAGCTCGCGCGCGAACGGCCAGCTCTGCGCCAGCGTCTCGTCGGTGTAGCCGGTGAGCAGCGTCGCCTCGCCGAAGCCGTGGCGGCCGTCTCGCGCGCGAAGCTCGACGAGGATCGTGTCGTAATGGTCGACCGGCCCGAAGGCCAGGCGGTAGGGCTCGGTGAGCGGCACGTTGAGGAGGTGCACGTCCACCGCGTCGATCGTCGTCGCGTTCATGACGTCACCGCAGCGTGCGCGCGAGAAGGCCGAGGCCTCCGGCGAGCACGATCCAGAGCACCGCGCGGCGGAACGTGTCGCCCGACATGCGCCGGAAGAGCGCGAGGCCGAGCAGGCTGCCGACGATTGCGATCGGCAGGCAGATCGCCAGCGCGGCCAGCGTGCCGCGGCCGAAGCCGGCGTAGGCGAGGAACACGGCGAGGGTCAGCGCCTGGCTGTAGAAGCCGAACGATTGCAGCAACCCGCGCTGCTCCGCCTTGGGCCAGCCGCGCACGCCGATCCACAGGCTCGGCAGCACTGCCGACAGCCCGGCGATCCCGCCCAGCACGCCGCCGACGAAGCCGACGCCGCCGTCGGCGACGCGGCCGAGAGCCGGCGCGAGTCGCACCTCGGGCAGGCGAGGACGCGTGAGCGCCACGCCGCTGTAGGCGATCAGCAGCACGGCAATGACGTTGCGCAGCCACGTCGCATCGACGTGCAGCACCAGCACCACGCCGAGCGGGACGCCGAGCGTCGACCCGGCCACGAACGGCCACAGGCGGGCGACGCGGATGTCGCGACGGATGGCCGGGAACGTGACGATGTTGAGCAGCAGCGGACAGATCACCGCCAACGGCAGCACTTGCGCCGGCGACAGCGCCTGGAGCCAGATCACCGACGCGGTGAGCGCGAAGGCGAAGCCGGAGACGCCGAACACCAGCGAGCCGGCGAGCGTGCCCGCGACGAGCACCGCGGTCTCGCTCACGTCGCATCCATCGCGAAGCGGTCGCCGCACAGGCGCCGCACGAGTGCATTGGCGGGCCGGCGCGCCGGCGGGTGGACGCGACATTCAGCGTGGTAATTCATATACATCTCTCCCTGGATAGTGTCGCGCGCCGCCCCCGGCGCGTCAATCGGCCGCGCGATTGAAATCGCCCGCTGTCATGTATATGATTGTGGGCGTCGGTCGCCACCGGAGTTGTCGTGCCCGCCGCACCGCTGCCGCTCTACAAGGAGGTCAAGCGCCGTCTCGCCGATGCGCTGCACCAGGGCGTGTGGCGCCACGGCCAGGCGCTGCCGCCGGAGCCGGCGCTCGCGCACCGCTTCGGCGCCAGCATCGGCACGCTGCGGCGCGCGGTCGGCGAGCTCGTCGCCGAGGGCATCCTCGTGCGCCGCCAGGGCAGCGGCACGTTCGTCGCGAGCCATACGCGCGACGTGATGCTGACGCGCTACTTCCGCATCGTCGACCGCGACGGCAACAAGCGCTTCCCGCATTCGCAGACGCTGTCCTTCCGCCGCGCCACCGCCGACGCCGGCAGCGCGCAGGCGCTGCGCATCCGCGTCGGCGCACCGCTGCTGCAGATCGACGCGCTGCTGCACCTCGACGGCATGCCGGTGATCTTCGACCGCATCCGCCTGCCGGGGGCGCTGTTCCCCGACATGACGAAGGAAGTGTTCAGCGAGCGCGACACCACGATCTATGCGCTCTACCAGTCGCGCTACGACATCACGGTCGTGCGCATCGAGGAATCGATCACCGCCGCGCTCGCCGACGCGCGCGTGCGCACGCTGCTGCGCCTGCCGGCGCCGGCCGCGGTGCTGCGCATCGCGCGCACCGCCTATGCCCACCGCGACACGCCGGTCGATGCGCGCGTGCGCTTCGTCAACACCGCCCATCATCGCTATCTCAGCGTGCTCGGGCAGCACTAGCTCGCGGCAGCGCGCGGCAAGCTAGGCGAGGTCGAGCAGCTTCAGGCGCTGGATCTTGCCGGACGGGCCCTTCGGCAGGTCGCTGACGATGCGGATGATGCGCGGCGTCTTGTAGCGGCCGAGCTCACGCAGGCAATGGCTGCGGATCTCCTCCTCGGTGAGGCAGCGGCCTTCCTTCAGCACGACGCAGGCGAGGATGTCCTGGCCATAGTGCGCGTCGGGAATGCCCACCGCCGCCGCCTCGAGGATCGCGCCATGCGAAAGCAGCGCCTCGTCGATCTCGCGTGGCGCGATGTTCTCGCCGCCCTTGATGATCAGCTCCTTCAGGCGTCCCGTGATGAAGTACATGCCGTCGGCGTCGCGATAGCCGAGATCGCCGCTGCGCAGCCAGCCGTCGCCGGTGATCGCCGCCGCGGTGAGCGCGGGCTCTTTGTAGTAGCCCGCCATGACGTTGGGGCCGCGCAGCAGCAGCTCGCCCGGCGTATCGGGCGGCAGCGGCGTGTCGTCCTCGCCGCCCGCGCGCACCACCTTGACATCGACGCCACACGGGAGGCCGGGCGAGCCGATCTTGCGCCGCGCCGGATCCTGGGGATTGCACAGCACCACCGAGCTCGATTCGGTCATGCCCATCGCCTCGACCACGCCGATGCCGAAGCGCGCTTCGAACGCGCGATGCTGTTCGGGCGGCAGCGGTGCCGACGCCGAGCGGGCGAAGCGCACGAAACCGTAGCGACCCCGGTTGTCGTCGCGCGCGGCGTTGATCAGGTAGGCGATGATCGTCGGCACCACGTTGAGCCACGTCGGGCGATGCGCCTCGACGAGCCCCCACCAGGCGGACACGCTGAAGCGATGCGGTGCGACCACGCTGCCGCCGGACACGAACGGCGTGATCGTGGCGATGCACTGGCCGTTGATGTGGTACAGCGGCAGCGACGACAGGCAGCGATCGTCGCGCGTGAGGCCATGCCAGCCGGCGACGGCGCGGCCCGCGGTGACGAGGTTGCCGTGGCGCAGCAACGCGCCCTTCGGCAGGCCCGTGGTGCCCGACGTGTACATGAGCAGCGCCGGCGCATCGGCCCCGAGAGGCACGCTCATGTCGAGCGTGGTCCTTGCCGGGTCCGCCTCGGCGCCCGGCAGGTCGACATCGATGGTGATGACCTCGATCGCCTGGCGGCGTTGCGGCGGCAACGCGGCGAGCGCTGCATCGAGGCGCGCACGTTCGGCGTCGGTGGTGAACACGATGCGGCAGTCGCTGTGACCGAGGCAATGCGCGAGCTGCGACTGCTGCGCGAGCAGGTTGAACGGCGCCACCACGCGCCCGGCGAGCATCGTGCCGAGGAAGAGGGCGGTGGTGCGATAGCCGTTGGGCAGCAGCAGGCCGACGATATCGCCCACGCCGATGCCGCGCGCGGCGAACAGCGACTCCAGCGCCAGCGTCTCCGCCGCGACGTCGCGATAGCGCATCGTGCGCCCGGTTTCCGGCGCGATCAGGTACGGCGCGTCGGGCGCCGCGGCGAGATGCGCGGCGAGCACGTCGCGCAGCGTGCGCGGCACGGCGGCGCGCGCAGCCGACTCAGCGGCCATAGCGCGCGTGCCACTCGCCGAAGATCTCGTCCTCGCGCGGCACGCGCTCGGGAATCACGCGCGCGATCCGCGTGATGTTGAGGTAATGGCGGTAGTTGAGGTTGTCCGAAAAGCTGTTGCGGCCCCAGGTGCCGCAGCCCATCGACAGCGAGAACGCCAGGCCGTTGTCGAAGTTGCCGCCGGTGGCGAAGCAGTGCGCCTGGTTGACGATCACGCGCGCGACGGGCAGCGTGAGGCCGAGCGCGAGCGGCTGGCGCTCGTCCTTCGTGTGGATGCCGACCGAGTGCCCGGCGCCCTGGTAGGCATAGATGCGCGTCACGAGCGCGCGCGCCGCCGCGAAATCGGGCACGCGATAGAACGCCAGCACCGGCGACAGCTTCTCGCCGGAAAACGGATGCGCCGGCCCGACGCCATCCTCGTCGACGATGAGGAATCGCGCGGCACCGAGCGCCGGGCGCGTGAGTCCCGCCACGGCGGCGATGCGCGGCGCGCTCTGCGCCAGGATGGAAGGCGCCAGCCGTCCGTCCTGCCACATCACGCGCTGCAGCGCCGCCTTCTCGGCAGCGTCGAGCACCACGCCGCCCTGGGCTTCGAATGCTGCACGCAGCGGCACCGCGATCGCGTCGAGCGCGATCACGCTGTTTTCCGACGAGCAGCTCGTGGCGTGGTCGAACGTCTTCGATGCGGCGATCAGCGACGCCGCGTGCGCGACATCGGCGCTGGCATCGACGATCACCGCCACGTTGCCGGCGCCCACGCCGAGCGCCGGGGTGCCGCTGCGGTAGGCGGCGCGCACGTTCGCCTGCGAGCCGGTGGCGACGACGAGGTCGGCGGCCGCCATCAGGGCCGCGGTGGCCGCGCGGGTCACCGGTGCCGGCAGGATCTGCACCAGGTCGGCGGGCGCGCTCACCTTGGCCAGCTCGGCATTGACGAAATCGACGAGACGCGCGCCGGTGCCGACGCCTTTCGGCGACGGCGCGAGGATGATCGCGTTGCCGCCCTTGAGCGCGCACAGCACGTTGTTGGCCGGCGTCGCCGCAGGATTGGTCGACGGCGTGATCGCGGCCACCACGCCCACCGGCCGCGCGATCTCGGTGATGCCGCGCGCGGCGTCCTCGGCGATGACGCCGACCGAGCGCGCGCCCTTGAGGTCGCGCAGCAGGCCGAGCGTCTTGCGATGGTTCTTGCGCAGCTTGTCGTCGACGTCGCCGAGCCCCGTGTCGTGCACGGCCAGCTCGGCGAGCGCGCGGTTGCGCGCCGGCTCCATGATCGCCCAGCCGGCGGCGAGCACCGCGGCATCGACTTGCGCCTGGTCCCACTGCGCGTAGGTTGTCTGCGCCGCGCGCGCGCGGGCGACGATCGCCTCCACCTGCGGATCGTGCGGCGTCGCGGCGGCGGCGCTCACGCTGGCACCGCCAGCGCCGCGCGCCGGCGGCGATAGTGCGTGTACAGCGGGAACAGCAGCGCGAGCAGCGCGGCGGCAAGCACCGATGCGCTCACCGGCCGCGTGAAGAACACCGTCCAGTCGTTCTGGTAGCTGATCATCGACGTCATGAACGCATTCTCGGCCACGGGTCCCAGGATCGCGCCCAGCACCATCGGCGCGATCGGGAAGCGGAAGCGCTCGAACAGGTAGCCGACGACGCCGAACACGACGATCATCCACAGGTCCGTGACGTTATTGTGCTCCGAGTAGGCGCCGATCAGGCAGAACATGATGACGAACACCGAGACCACCGCCTCGGGCAGGTACAGCACCTTGATCAACGGACGGATCGCGAAATAGCCGAGCGCCACCATGCCGAACACGCCGACGAACACCGAGGCGAAGATCGAGTAGACGAGCGCCGCCTGCGTGTCGAAGATCTGCGGGCCCGGCTGTACGCCGTGCAGCAGGAACGCGCCAAGGATCACCGCCGTGGCGCCGCTGCCGGGAATGCCGAGCGTGAGCAGCGGCACCATGTGGCCGCCCACCGATGCGGTGGATGCCACCTGCGGCGCGACGATGCCTTCGGCGATGCCGGTGCCGAGCTGCGCGCGGCGTGCGCCGTACTGGCCCTCGACACCGTAGGCGATGAACGAGGCGATCGTCGCGCCGGCGCCGGGGATGATGCCGCAGATCACGCCGATCAGCGACGAGCGCGCGAACGTGCCGCGGATCTGCCAGGCCTCGGCGAGCCGCGGGATGCGCGTGCGCACCCGGACGTCGCCCGTCATCGGCGTCGACGCGAATCCCTGCTCGAGGCGCACCAGCACTTCGCCGAGCCCGTAGGCGCCGACCATCACCGGCAGGTAGCCGATGCCGTCGCGCAACATGGCGCTGCCGAAGGTGAAGCGGTCGACGCCGAAGATCTCGTCGACGCCGACGCTCGCGATCAGCATGCCGAAGAACAGGCTGATGAACGCGTTCGCCAGCGAGCCGCCGCCGAGCGTCACCACGCTGGTGAAGCCGAACAGCACGATCGAGAAGTATTCGGGCGAGTCGAACGTCAGCGCCACCTTGGCGAACGGCACCGCCATCGTCACCATGACCGTGGCAGTGATGATGCCGCCGGTGAACGCGGCGAACAGCGTCCAGCCGAGCGCGCGCGCGGGCTCGCCGGCGTGCGCCATCGACCAGCCGTCCCACAGCAGCGGCACGTCCATCGGCTCGCCCGGAATGCGGAACAGGATCGACGTGATCGCGCCGCCGTAGGTTCCCGAGATGTACATCGCCGTCAGCAGGATGATCGACGCGGTGATCGGCATGCCGTACGTGAACGGCAGCGCCAGCACGACGCCCATCACCAGCGTCAGTCCCGGCAGCACGGCCACCAGCATGCCCACGACGAGCCCGACACCGAGCGCGAGGATATTGGCGAGCTGGAGCAGGCTCGCGAATCCGCCCGCGAGCTGGTGGAGGACGTCGAGCACGCGACGCCGGCTAGTGGATGCGCATCAGCTGCATCAGCGCGAGCGACACCGTGTCGAACGGCGCGACGCCGATGGGCAGCGACAGGTAGACGATCTTCATGAACACGAACATGAAGGCCAGGCTGCCGAGCGCTGCGATCACGGCCACGTTCGCGTAGCGGCGGTAGCGTCCGACGATCATCATCGCCGCGAGGTACAGGAACGTCGCGATCGCGAATCCCAGCACGCCGAGCAGCGCCACGTAGGCAATGGTGATCGCGACACCCAGTGCCAGCAGCAGCGGATGGCGCGGCGGCGGCGCTTCGGCGGCGGCCTCGGGCGCGTGCACCCCCTGCGCGACCTCGGCCAGCAATCCGCCCTCGGCGTCGGCGCGCGAGGCGTCGCGCAGGATCGACGCGATGCGTCCGAGGCAGACCAGGATCATCAGCGTCAAGATCGCTTCGGGCCACAGGTCGGGGCCGAGGCGCCCGGCGCGCGGCGCGTACTGGAAGCGTGTCGCGAGATGGAACAGGTAGACGGACAGCGCGAGCACCACCAGGTAAGGCGCCACCGCGCGCAGGCGCTGGATCAACGTCGAACTCCTCGCGCGGGATCCGGCAGCAATGCGCTCGCGTCTCGCGATGCCGTCATTTCTTCGGGATCGACGCCACCAGTGCACGCGCCTCGCCGAGCCACTTGTCCATGTAGGCGGTCGCCCTTTCCGCGGGCACGAAGCTGTTCGGGTCGGCGTACTGGTCCTTGAGGTACGTCTTGAAATCTGCGGTTTGCGCCGCCTTGGCGATCGCGTCGGCCAGGAGCTTCACCTTCGCCGGGTCGGTGCCCGCCTTCACCAGCACGATGCGGAACTGCGGCAGCGTGACCTTGTCGCCGAGCGAGGTCGAGGTGGGAATGGCGTCGAACGGCTCGACCTTGCTGCCATAGAAGAACAGCACCGGCCGGATCTGCTTGCTGTCGACGAAGGTGCGCACGTCGCCCGCCTGCTCGTACAGCAGGTCTGCATGGTTGCCGATGATCGACGTATAGCGCTCGCCGGGCTTGGCGTACGGCACCGGCTGCAGCTTCAGGCCCTTCGCCGCGTAGTAGCTCACCGTCAGGTCGTCGGGGCTGTTGAAGCCGGTGATCGCCACCTTGAGCGGCTTCGCGCGCGCCGCCGCCTCGACGTCGGCCCACGTCTTGTAGGGCGCGTTCTCGGCGACGAAGAAGCCGGAAGCCTGCTGGATCATCACGCCGAGCGGAATGAAGTCGGCGAGCTTGAGCGTGGAATTGGGCTCGGCCGCCGCAGCGAAGGTATCCCCGGTCATCACCTCGAGCGTGTAGCCATCCGCGTTCGCCGACAGCAGCTTGGCGTGCCCGGTCAGGCCCGTCGCACCCGCCACGTTGATCACCGGCAGCGACACCTTGAGATCGGGCTCGAGCAGCTGCCCGAGCTTGCGCGCCAACTGGTCGGCACCGCCGCCCGGTCCCCAGGGCACGATGAATTCGATCGGGCGCGACGGATATTTGTCCTGGGCCTCTACGCTGCCGGCCAGGATCGTCATCGCGACGACCGCGGTTACCGCCGACACCAGCAATGCACGTACGGGTGAGCGCATGACGTTCCTCCTCCTGCGAAGACAACATGGTACCGGCTGCGTCGTGGCAGTCTCGGATGGACGAATCGCGGCGTCATCGCGGTGAGGGGCGTCGCCGCGGATCGCGATGAACTCATCTAAGTCATCTGTATGAGTTCGAATCCACTATAGATTGCCGCTCCGGCACCGTCAACACGCGGCGCGCCTGGCGGCTTTACTCATTTACATGACTGCGCGGAGTCACGGCGCCGCGTGAGCGGTGCTGCGCGCCTGCCTCCGTCGCCGGAAGGGCATCGCAGCCGCGGGTCCTGCCCGATCGCCACGGCGGCGTGCCTGCGAACGATACACGCTCCCTCGCGGCGTCGGCCGGCGCCCCATCCGCGTGCGCCGGCTCCGTCGCCTCGCACTGCGTTGGTGCGGCGGCACGGCTGAATCTTGCGCCCAAGTCGCCAGGCTTTTGATCCTATTGAGTTTTTGCGAATGGCATGCGCCGTGCTGACGTATTCGGCGAATCCACCCGCTCATCTCATTCCCCAAGAGGACTCACGCATGGACCGAAGCACGCGTACTTCGCAATCGCTGGTTGCCCTCGCAATGGCCGCGCTCGGCGCGGGCAGCGCATGGGGGCAGACCGCGGCGCCGGCGCCGGCCGCGGCGCCCGAACCCGCACCGGACTGGACGCTGACCGCCAACGTCGGCCTGTTCAGCGAATACATCTTCCGCGGCATCGCGCAAACCGCCGGCAAGCCGGCCGTGCAGGGAGGGTTCGATCTCGGCCACGCGAGCGGCTTCTACGCCGGCACCTGGGCGTCGAACATCAGCTGGCTCGAGGACTTCGGCGCGTACAACCGCTCGAGCGTCGAGTGGGACTTCTACGGCGGCTTCAAGCACAACATCGGCGATTCGGACTGGTTCTACGACGTCGGCGGCTACTACTACTACTACCCGGGCAGCCGCAATCCGGGCGTGACCAACGCCGACACGTTCGAGGTGTATGGCGCGATCGGCTGGAAGTGGGTGAGCGCGAAGGTGTCGTATGCGACGACGAACTACTTCGGCGCCAAGCCCGCCGGCCAGGACACCGATGGCACCTATTACGTCGACCTGTCCGCCGCCTATCCGGTCGCCGACTCCGGCGTGTCGCTGATCGGCCACTACGGCTACCTCGACGTCCATCACGACGGCAGCGGCGACAGCAAGGCCAGCTATTCCGACTGGAAGCTCGGCGTGTCGTACGTATTTCCCGAGGGCGTCGTCAAGGGTCTCGAGATCGGCGCGTACTACACCGGCAACGACGCCAAGCAGCCGTTCTACACCGACCTCACGGGCTATGACACCTCCAAGGATCGCGGCGTCATCTACGTGAAGAAGACGTTCTAGGCTCCATCCAAAAGCGCGCTGCCGATCCCGACGCGCGCACATCCGGGGACACCATGAAACTTGTCACTGCCATCATCAAGCCGTTCAAGCTCGACGAGGTCCGCGAGGCCCTGTCGGCGATCGGCGTCCAGGGCATCACCGTCACCGAGGTCAAGGGCTTCGGCCGCCAGAAAGGCCACACCGAGCTGTACCGCGGCGCCGAGTATGTCGTCGACTTCCTGCCGAAAGTGAAGGTGGAGGCCGCGATCAAGGACGACCTCGTCGATCGCGTCATCGAGGCGATCGAAAAATCCGCCAACACCGGCAAGATCGGTGACGGCAAGGTGTTCGTTTTCGACCTGCTGCAGGTCGTGCGCATCCGCACCGGCGAAACCGGCGCGGACGCGCTTTGAGGGGGAGAGCTTCGATGAAGCAATTGTTTGCATGGCTCGCGATCGCCGTCACGCTGTGCGTGGCGGCACCCGCGTCCGCACAGGACAAGGCGGCAGCACCCGAGACGGCGCCGGCGGCCGCGGCACCGGCGGCCACTGCACCGGCAGCGCCTGCGGCATCCGCCGCGGCGGCGCCGGCAGCAGCGGCCCCCGCCGCACCCACCGCGCCGGTCCTGGTCGCGGCCGACAAGATCAGCGGCGGCGACACCGCCTGGCTGCTGACGTCGACCGCGCTGGTGCTGATGATGACGATCCCCGGTCTCGCGCTCTTCTACGGCGGCATGGTGCGCAAGAAGAACGTGCTGGCGACGCTGATGCAGAGCTTCGCGATCACCTGCCTCGTCACGATCCTGTGGGTGATCGCCGGCTACAGCCTGGCGTTCATGCCCGGGGGATCCTTCATCGGCGGCTTCGACCGGCTGATGCTGTCGGGCATGCTGTTCCAGAAGGAAGCCGGCAAGCTCACGGTGTCGCATCTGGCGACGACGATCCCCGAGTCCGTCTACATGATGTTCCAGATGACGTTCGCGATCATCACGCCGGCACTCATCGCCGGCGCGTTCGCCGACCGCATGAAGTTCTCGGCGATGCTCTGGTTCATGGGACTGTGGTCGCTCGTCATCTACGCGCCGATCGCGCACATGATGTGGGAGCCGACCGGCTACTGGGCCGCCAAGGGCGTGCTGGACTTCGCCGGCGGCACCGTCGTCCACATCAACGCCGGTATCGCCGGCCTGGTCTGCGCGTTGGTGCTGGGCAAGCGCCTGGGCTATGGCCGCGAGCCGATGGCGCCGCACAACCTGACGCTGACGCTGATCGGCGCCTCGATGCTGTGGGTCGGCTGGTTCGGCTTCAACGCCGGTTCGGCGGTCGCCGCCGACGGCAGGGCCGGCATGGCGATGTTCGTCACCCAGTTCGCTACCGCGGCCGCGGCGCTGGCGTGGATGTTCACCGAGTGGATTACCAAGGGCAAGCCCTCCGTGCTCGGCATCGCCTCGGGTGCCGTCGCCGGCCTCGTCGCGATCACGCCGGCCTCGGGTTTCGTCGGCGCCAGCGGCGCGCTGGTCATCGGCATCGCCGCCGGCGTCGTCTGCTTCTTCGCCGCGACGTCCGTCAAGCGCGCGCTCGGCTACGACGACTCGCTCGACGCGTTCGGCGTGCACTGCATCGGCGGCATCGTCGGCGCGCTGCTGACCGGCGTCTTCAACGTCAAGGAGATCAGCGGCGTCGACGGCGACAACCTGGTGCAGCTCGGCGCGGTATGCACGACGCTCGTGTACAGCGGCGTCGGCAGCTTCATCATCCTCAAGGTCATCGACATGGTCATCGGCTTGCGCGTCAGCGAGGAACAGGAGCGCGAGGGCCTGGACATCAGCCTGCACGGCGAGCGCGTCGAGTAAGCATCGGTTTCTCCTCTGTGGCTCTTGCGGGCGCCCCTGACCGGGCGCCCCTTTTTTCCCCGGCAGGCAGCGTCGCCCCGGTCAAAACGCCCCCGCAATGATTGTTCTGCGGCGCGGCCCGTTATCTGCGAAGATCGCGCAACGCCGCACGAGTGTGTTTCCGGGGAGGAACCATGGCGCCCAAAAAGCGGGCAAGTCGCTTGTCGGTTGCATTCGGGCTGATCGCGGTCGCGTGCATCGCCCTGGCACCGCTCGGCGCCCGGGACGCATGGCCCGCGCCGCTCGCGGCAATGGCCGGCGGCACAGGGACGAGCATGGCCGCGCCGGTCGTCCGCCACCCGCAATTCGAGCTCGACGTCGTGAACGCGGGCGGCGGATCGGTGACCGCGGACGTCGGCGGCATCGACTGCGGCACTCACTGCGCGGCGACGCTCGACTCCGGGACGCGTGTCACGCTCAACGCGCAGGCCGATCCCGGCCTGGTGTTCGTCGGCTGGACGACCCACGTGTGCGACGACGCCGGCGCCGTGTGCGCGGGATGCGCGACCTTTGCGACCTGCAGCTTCACGTTGGTCGAGGCGGCGAGCATTCGCGCGGTCTTCCGCGATCCCTCGCGCACCGCCGGCGCATTCGCCGTCTCCGCTACCGGCGCCGCGTTCGGCAAGGTCGCGGTGGGCGGTCCAGCGACGCTGCAAACGATCACCCTCACCAACATCGGAGGCGCCGGCACGCTCGCGTCGGAGTCGGTCGACGGCACGGGTGACTTCACGGTGCAGGGCGGCTCGTGCCTGCCGCTGCCGCGAAAGCTCGGCACCGACGCCACCTGCACGTTCGTCGTGGCCTTCGCCCCGGTGGCGATCGGCGCGCAGCATGCGACGCTTCGCGTCGGCAACGACGGCATCCCTCATCCGCTGCTCATCACGCTCACCGGAACCGGCACCGACATGCCCGTGGCGGGATCGAAAGTCCTGGTCGAGGAGTTCTTCGACGCGGCGATCGGCCATTACTTCCTGACCGCCAGTCCGCTCGAGCAGAACGCACTGGGCGCGCCGCCGTTCGCGGACTGGCAACCGACCGGCCGCGCATTCAACGCCTACGATTCGACGACGTCGCCACCCGACGCGAGCGAGCCGGTCTGCCGGTTCTTCAACGACCATTTCGGCGGCATCGGCACGCATTTCTACGCCTTGCCGGACGACTGCCACCAGGTGCTGACGAGCTTTGCCGATTGGACGCTCGAGGATCCCAGGGCGTTCTACATGCTCGTGCCGTCTGCCGACGGAACCTGCCCGGACGGCTCGGTGCCGGTGTTCAGGCTGTTCAACAACGGGATGGGCGGCGCGCCGAATCATCGCTTCGTCACGAGCCTCGATGATCGCGCGGCGATGATCGCGCAGGGCTACATTGCGGAAGGCATGGGGGCGCTCGGCGTCGCGATGTGCGCGCCGCAATAAACTCGACCACCGGCCGCGTATAGAATCGGGCACTTCGCGTCGCGTCGCCTGCCATGGTTCCCCGCCTCACCACCGCACTCTCCGGCCCGTGGATGGACATCGAGCGCCGCATCCTCGAGCGGATGCCGGAGATCGAGCGCTGGCTGCGTACGAAGTGGCAGGAGCACGCGATCCCGTTCTACGCGTCGGTGGACCTGCGCAACGCCGGGTTCAAGATCGCGCCGGTCGACACCAACCTGTTTCCGGGCGGCTTCAACAACCTCAACGCGGCGTTCATGCCGCTGTGCGTGCAGGCGGTGCAGGCGGCGGTCGAGCGCGTCTGCGCCGACGCGCGCGGCGTGCTGCTGATCCCGGAGAACCACACGCGCAACCCGCACTATCTCAGCAACGTCGCGACGCTCGAAAGCATCCTGCGCCAGGCCGGCATGCGCGTGCGCATCGGCTCGATCAATCCCGAGATCACGGCGCGCACGAAGATCGAGCTCGACGATGGCCGCGCGTTCGACGTCGAGCCGGTGGCGCGCCACGGCCGGCGCGTGGGTCTCGCCGGGTTCGATCCCTGCATGGTTCTGCTCAACAACGACCTGTCGGCCGGCGTGCCCGGGGTGCTGGAGCACATCGACCAGCCCATCGCGCCGCCGCTGTCGGCCGGCTGGTACAACCGGCGCAAGTCGCATCACTTCGGCATCTACCGCGAGGTCGCGCGCGAATTCGCGGCGCTGCTCGACATCGATCCCTGGCTGGTCGACGCGTACTTCGGCGTGTGCAGCGCGGTGAGCTTCCACGAGCGCGAAGGCGAGGAGTGCCTGGCGTCGAACGTCGGCGGCGTGCTCGAGCGCATTGCCGCCAAGTACCGCGAGTACGGCATCGACGAGAAGCCGTTCGTCATCGTCAAGGCCGACGCCGGCACGTATGGCATGGGCATCATGACCGTGCGCGACCCGTCCGACGTCATCGGCCTCAATCGCAAGCAGCGCAACAAGATGGCCGTCGTCAAGGAAGGCCTCGAGGTCACGTCGGTGATCATCCAGGAGGGTGTGCCCACCTACGAGTCGATCGACGACGGCATCGCCGAGCCGGTCGTCTACATGATCGACCGCTACGTCGTCGGCGGCTTCTACCGGGTGCATGCGGCGCGCGGCAAGGACGAGAACCTGAACGCGCCCGGCGCGCAGTTCGTGCCGCTGGCGTTCGAGACGCCGTGCATACCGGACCTGGCCGGACCTGCCGGCTGCGCGCCGAACCGCTTCTATTCGTACGGCGTGGTTGCGCGCCTCGCGCAGCTCGCCGCGTCGCTGGAGATCGAGGCGCTCGAAGCCGCGGACGAAGTGCCGACGCCTGCCGACTGACGCCTGCGGGCGACGACCCGCGCATGTGCGGACGATAGAAGCGAGGACCCGACGGCGACGGTGGGCGCGCGGCCTCAGCCGGCGCGCTTGCGGCGTTTCGCACGGGGGTGCGCGGCGTCATAGACCTTGGCCAGCGCCTGGAAATCGAGGTGCGTGTAGACCTGCGTGCTGGCGATCGACGCGTGCCCCAGCATTTCCTGCACCGCGCGCAGATCCCCCGAGGACTGCAGCACGTGCGAGGCGAACGAGTGCCGCAGCATGTGCGGATGCACGTGGCGGTCGAGCCCCTGCCGCGACGCCCATTGCGCGAGCCGCAGCTCGATCGCGCGCGGCGAGATGCGCCGCCCGTGACGGCCGACGAACACCGCGTCGGCATCGGCGCCGCCGATGGCCTTGCGCGATTCGAGCCAGCGCGCGAGCGCCGCGCGCGCCGCCGCACCCACCGGCACGATCCGCTCTTTCGCGCCCTTGCCGAGCACGCGCACCTCGCCCGCGGCGAGGTCGAGCCGTGCCATGTCGAGGCCGGCGAGCTCGGCCAGGCGCAGCCCCGAGGAATAGGCGAGCTCGAACAGTGCGCGGTCGCGCTGGCCGAGCGTGTCGTCGGCGGCGATCGTCACGAGCTGCACAGCTTCGTCGGGCGACAGCGCCGACGGCAGGTGCCGGGCGGACTTCGGCGGCTTCAGGCCGGCCGTGGGGTCGTCGGCCAGTGCGCGGTCGACGCCGGCGAGGTGGCGAAAGAACGCGCGCCACGCCGACAGCATGCGCGCGAGGCTGCGCCCGGAAAGTCCGCGGCCATGCAGCGTCGCCAGATGGCGCGCGAGCTCGGCGCGCGTGAGGCGCGCGAGTGGCGTGTCGCCGGCGAGCGCGCACAGCGCGGCGACGTCACGTGTATAGGCGGCACGCGTGTGCGCCGGGCGGGTGGCGAGACTCGTGGCGAAGCGTGCGAGCGCGCCGGCATTGTCGGCGGCGGCGCGCGTGGTCATTCGCCGACCGCCTGCCGTCAGTCGACCGGCAGGAAGCGCGCGATCGCCACGCTCGCGAGCTCGGCGAGGCGCATCAGGTACACGGTGCCCATCCCTGGATGGAAGCGGTTCGCATCCGGACTGGCGAGCGACAGCAGGCCGAACGTATGGCTGGTGCGCAGCGGCAGGTAGGCGAACGACGCCAGGTCGTCCGCATTGTCGAACCATTCGCTGGTCTCGAACGCGGGTTCCGGGCCGCAATAGGGCGTGCCGAGCGCGTCGGCGTAGCCGCGCGTCTCCGCCGATACCGCGGCCAGCTCGGGCAGATACGACTGCTCCGGCACCTTGCCCCACAGCCGCACCGCCACCGACGGCACGGCGAAATCCTCGGTCAGGCTGTGGTGCAGCACGGCCAGCGTCGTCTCGAGATCGGGCGCGGCGAACAGCGCAAGCGTCGAGCGGTGCAGCTTCTCGCTGACGGCGTCGTTCTCGGTGCCGTACTGGATGAGCTCGCGCAGCTTCGCCTCGAGCTCGGCGTTCTTGTCGCGCAGCGCGAGCACCTGGCGCTCGGCGAGCGGGATCGCATGGCCGCCGTGCGGGTGCGGCACCGACATGTCGGCGATCACGTCCGCGTGATCGTCGAAGAAGGTGGGATTGTCGCGCAGGTAGTCTGCGATTTCCTTGGGATTCATCGACGCCGCGTCGTCCTCTTCATGGGCGCTTCGCGCGAAGCGCATCAATAGTGCCAATGTCCTTCGTACACGATCTGCGCGGGCCCGGTCATCATCACCGGCCGTCCCGCGCCCGGCCACGCCACCGTGAGCTCGCCGCCGCGCAGTTGCACACGCACCGGCGCGTCGGCCTCCAGCAGGCCGCGCCGCACGCCCGCAACTACAGCCGCGCATGCGCCGGTGCCGCAGGCGAGCGTCTCGCCCGCGCCGCGCTCGTACACGCGCAGGCGAATGGTAGCGCGATCGACCACCTGCATGTAGCCGGCGTTGACCCGCGCGGGAAAGCGCCGATGCCGCTCGATCAGCGGCCCGTCGCGCGCCACGGGCGCCGCATCGACGTCGGCGACGACCTGGACCGCGTGCGGATTGCCCATCGACAGCACCGACACCTGCACGTGGCGGCCGTCGACGTCCAGGTCGTCGACGGCGCCGCCGCTGCCGCCCTCGAACGGCACGTCCGCCGCCGCGAAGCGCGGCACGCCCATGTCCACGGCGACGTTGCCGTCGTCCGTGACGCGCGGCACGATGATGCCGCCCTTCGTCTCGACCCGGATCCTGCGACGATCGGTGAGCCCGTGCTCGCGCACGAACACGACGAAGCATCGCGCGCCGTTGCCGCATTGCTCGACTTCACCGCCGTCGGCATTGAAGATGCGGTACCGAAAGTCGACGCCTGGCTGCGTCGGCGGCTCGACCACCAGCACCTGGTCGCATCCGACGCCGAACCGCCGGTCGGCGAGGCGGCGAATGTCGTCCGCGTCGAGATCGAATGCGACGCGGGTGGCATCGACCACCACGAAGTCGTTGCCGAGACCCTGCATCTTGGTGAACGCCAGCATGCGCACCGTCAGCGCTCCGTCAGGCCGCCGTCGGCACGTCGATCACCTGCGGCGCATGACCGGTATGGCGCAGGAAACGCTCGAGGTCGGCGCGCGCGATCGCGAGCGTTGCCGTGTTGACGAGCGGATGCGCGAGTACCGTCGGCGCAGCCCATACGTCGCGGTCGACGTAAAGCTCGACCGCGCCCGCAGCGTCGTTGCAGAGCGCGAGGATGCTGACCGCGCCCGGCGTCACGCCAAGATGCTCGCCGAGCCGCGCGTCCGACGCGAATCCCACGCCCTTCGCCCGCAGTTGCTCGCCGAGGCGCTTGAGGTCGACGCGCTTGTCGTGCGCCGCCACCAGCAGCAGGTGCCGCGCACCCTTCTTGTCGCGCAGGAAGAGGTTCTTGGTGCGCGCGCCGGCCATCGGCGGCACCAGGCGCTCCGATTCCTCGACCGTGAACACTGCCGGATGATCGACGCGCGCATAAGCGACCTCGAGCCGGTCGAGCTCATGGAGGAGATCGTCCATCCCGCGCATGCTGCCGCGCCTACGCGCCGACGTCCTCGGGCGTGCCGCTGCGTGCGCTGCGCGCCAGCGCGTCGAGCGTCAGCGCGATGTCGATCGACTCTTCGGGCGTGGCGCCCGTCCAGTGGCTCCAGCCGCCGCGCACGAGGTCGTGGAACGACTCTGCCTCGGCGAGGAAGCCGCTCACTGCGGCGGTCTCGACCGTTTCGCGCGGCGCATCCCAGCCGGTGCCTCGGCGCACCTCGAGCCGCGGCGGGAACGCCGCCGACGTGTCGTTGAAATAGGGCGTGGCGATCGACCCCGCGTCGCCGGCGATGAACGCGTGGCGATGGCGCGCGGTGTCGAACGTGCACGAGATCTGCGCCAGCAGCCCGCTCGCGAATTCGAGCGTCGCGAGCGTCGTCGTGTCGACGCCGGTCTGCGACCAGCGCGCCATCGCGTGCACGCGCCGCGGCCGCTCGCCGGCGACGGTGCGCACGAGGCTGACGGGGTACGACCCTGCGTCCATCAACGCGCCGCCGGCGAGATCGGGTTGCATGCGAATGTTGGCCGCATCGGCAAGCGGGAAGCCGAACGCCGCCTGCACGAAGCGCACGCGACCGATCGCGCCCGCGGCGAGGAGCTCGCGCATCCGGATCGTCTGCGGCTGCGCGCGGTAGGGATAGGCCTCGACCAGGTATACGCCGCGTTTCCGCGCGGCGGCGAACATCGCGCGTGCCTCCGCCGCCGACGCGGCGAGCGGCTTCTCGCACAACACGTGCTTGCCGGCCTCGGCGGCGCGGATCGACCATTGCGCGTGCAGGTTGTTGGGCAGCGGCAAGTAGACGGCGTCGATGTCCGCATCGGCAAGCAGCGCGTCGTACGTCGCGTGCATGCGCGCAACGCCGGTGTCACGCGCGAACGCCGCGGCGCGCTCGGGGTCGCGGCTTGCAAATGCGGTGACGGCGACCTTGGACGACGGCCGCACCGCATCGATGAAGAGGCGCGCGATACGGGCGGCGCCGAGGACTCCAATGCGCAGGCGATCGGGGAGCGACACGGTCATGCGGCGAACTCCGGGAAGGGTGACGGCAATCGGGCAACAGGCACGCGGCGCAGCGCGCGCGAGACACACGCGGCCGAAATCGCCAACGCGGAACAGGCTAGCGCATCCCGGCGCCCGGCGGCAATTCTTCCAGCATCTGCGCGACGCAGTCCGCGATGTGCGTGGCCAGCGTCGACCGCGCGCGCCGCGCATCGCGCGCCATCGCGCACTCGAGCAGCACGCGGTGCTCGTCGGATGCGACCTGGCCGCGGTAGATCGCCGCGATCATCTGGTAGCGCAGGTACTTGTCGCAGAGCGCGGCGTGCATGTCGAGCAGCACGCGCGAGCCGCAGGCCGAAATCAGCGCCTGGTGGAATGCCCAGTCGTAGCGCCGCCAGACCTCCGGGGGCGACGCTTCGCCCGCCGCCATCTGCCGTTCCATCGCCGCAAGCTTGTGGTGCGCGGCGACGACGCGGCCTTCCCACTCGATGTCGCCCTGGCGGAATGACAGCTCGAGCGCGTGGCCTTCGAGCAGCTCGCGCATGGCCGCGATTTCCCGCAGGTTGTCGCGCGAGATTGCGCTCACCTGGAAGCCGCGCGAGCCTTCCGCCAGCACCAGGCCCTCCGACGCCAGCCGGTTGAAAAGCTCGCGCAGCGTGCTGACGCTGGTGCCGTAGGCGTCCTTCATCCGCTCGAGCGTCAGCTTCTGGCCCGGCGTCAGGCGTCCCAGCACGATGTCGGCGCGAATGCGCCGATACGCGACTTCGCCGACCGTGTCGTTCGCGGCTATATCCATGACGTCCGTCAGTCCGCTCGCGTGTTGGAGCGCGGGTCCCGGAGAGTGCTATCAAGTCTCATACGAGGATTTTGTGATCGTCCGATATTATTGCTATCATCTAACGCTGGAAGTGTATCCGATCGGCCCCGAATCCGACAACAAGCGCGGGGCCGCGCGGCGATCCGTTCGTCGTCAGAGCCATCCATCAGGAGGAGGTCCCCATGCACACCAAGTTCACGCGGCGCGCGGTTCTGCAAGCCGGCGCGTCGATGCTCGCGCTCGGCGCGCTGGCGCCCGCGCACGCCCAATCGCCGACCAAGCTGCGCTTCAGCTCGGCGTTCACCGAGCAGGACCTGCGCGCCGACGGCTACAAGGCGTTCGCCGCCGCGATCAAGGACCGCTACGAGTTCGAGCCGTACTGGAACAACACGCTGTTCAAGCAGGGCACGGAGCTCGTCGCCCTGCAACGCGGCAATCTGGAGATGTGCAACCTCGCGCCGGCGGACATCTCGAAGCAGATCCCGGCATGGTCGCTGATGACCTCCGCCTACCTGTTCCGCGACGTCGACCACCTGCGCAAGACCTTCAAGAGCGACGTCGGCCGCGACTTCATCAAGATGGCCCGCGACCAGCTCGGCATCCAGGTCATCACGCCCGTCTATTTCGGCGCGCGCCACGTCAACCTCAAGCCCGACAAGCCGATCCGCACGCCGGAAGACCTGCGCGGCATCAAGCTGCGGATGCCCCCTGGCGAGTTCTGGCAGTTCCTTGGCGAGTCGATCGGCGTCAATCCGACGCCGGTCGCGTTCGCCGAGGTGTACACGGCACTGCAGACCGGCGCCATCGACGGCCAGGACAATCCGCTGCTGCTGAGCAAGCTGATGAAGTTCGACGAGGTGACCACCCAGTTCGTGCTCACCGGCCACGTGATCGGCTACGACGTCATGGTGGTGACGAACAAGATCTGGGATGCGATGAACCCGCAGCAGCAGGCGCAGTTCCAGGCGGCCGCCGAAAAGGCGATCGACGATTACACGACCAAGTTCAACGGCCAGGAAAAGGACGTCGTCGAGTACTTCAAGAAGGAAGGGCGCAAGGTCTACACGCCAGACGTCGACGCGTTCCGCAAGTACGCGCAGAAGAAATACGTCGACAAGTACGGCCAGGACTGGCCGAAGGGTGCACTGGACCGCATCAACGCACTGTAGCCGCGCGGTGCGGCGTTGCATCACGCGCCGGCCGTCGCCGCTGACGGCAGGCGCGTGGCCTGCGCCGCGGCTGCCCGCGGCTGCGCCGATCGCGCGCAGCAACTAGCCGGGATCCAACGATGACGAAGAGCCTCGCAACGCTCGGCGCATGGCTGCGCCGGCGCGCCGACGACGTCGAGGTGGCGCTGATTGCCCTGATGTTCGTCAGCTTCCTGCTGCAGATCACGTTCCGCTACGTCCTCAACGCGCCGCTCGGCTGGACCGAGGAAGTCACGGTGCTGTGCTGGGTGTGGGTCGTGCTGTGGGGTGCCGCGTTCGTGCTCAAGGACAGCGAGGAGATCCGCTTCGACATCGTCTACGAGCTGGTGCCGGAAAGCGTGCGCCGCGGGTTCCGGCTGGTGGCGAGCCTCGCGTTCGTCGTGCTGGTCGTGATCTCGCTGCCGGCCACGTGGAACTACGTGACGTTCATGAAGCGCGAGCACACCGCGTACCTGCACATGCGCTTCGACTACCTGTACGCGATCTACCTCGTGTTCGCGCTGGCCTGCATCGTGCGCCATCTGCGGCTCGCGTGGCTCGCCTGGCGCGGCGCGCCGCCCGACGTGCAGGATCCCGCCGCACCGGTGCAGCCATGATGCCGAGCCATTTCACGCTGTGCATCGTCGTGCTCGTCGCGCTGGCGGTGCTGGGGTTGCCGATCGGCCTGTCGATGATCGGCGCGTCGGTGTTCTACCTGCTCGTCGCCGGGCTCGACGTTGGCACCGCGGCCGAGCAGATCCTGAACGGCCTTTTCAACAGCTACGTGCTGCTGGCGGTACCGCTGTTCATCCTCGCCGCCGATCTCATGAATACCGGCAGCCTCACCGACCGGCTGCTGAAATTCTGCCTGATGCTGGTCGGGCGCTTCCGCGGCGGGCTCGGCCACGTCAACGTCGTCGCCAACATCATCTTCGCCGGCATGTCGGGCTCGGCGATTGCCGACGCCGTCGGCATCGGCCGGGTCATCATCGGCATGATGACGCGCGGCGGCAAGTACCCGATCGCCTATGCCGGTGCGATCACCGCGTCCGCCGCGATCATCGGGCCGATCATTCCTCCGTCGATCCCGATGGTGGTCTACGCGCTGGTGTCCGATACGTCGATCGGATACTTGTTTCTCGGCGGCGTGATCCCGGGGCTGCTGCTCGGCGTCGCCTTCATGATCATGAACTCGTGGATCGCGCGCCACCGCAACTACCCGGTCGAGCCGCCGGTGCCGCTGCGGGACGTGCCGAAGATCACGCTCGACGCGCTGCCGGCGTTGATGCTGCCGGTGGTGCTGCTGTTCGGCATCTACGGCGGCGTGATGACGCCCACCGAAGGCGCCGCCGCCGCGGCCGCGTACGCGTTGCTCGCCTCGTCGCTCATCTACCGCGCAATGTCGCTGAAGCAGCTCTACGGGGTGCTCCTGTCGAGCGCCAAGTCGACGACCTCCATCGGCATGCTGATCGCCGGCGCGCTGGCGTTCAACTACGTGGTGACGATCGAGAACGTGCCGCTGTCGATCCAGCGCTTCATCGCGGTCTTCCACCTGACGCCGATCGCCTACCTGCTGCTGGTCAACGCGATCCTGCTGATTCTGGGCTGCCTGCTCGAAGGCACGACGATCCTCCTCGTCATCGTGCCGATCCTGATCCCGCCGGCGAAGGCGCTCGGCATCGACCTCGTGCATTTCGGCGTGGTCGTGGTCGTCAACATCATGATCGGCCTGTTGACCCCGCCGTTCGGCCTCTTGCTCTTCGTCATCGCCAACATGACCAAGCAGACGCTGATGGCCATCGTGCGCGAGGCGGCGCCGTTCATCGCGGCCGCGATCGTCGTGCTCGCGATCATCACGTTCGTGCCGGAGACGATCCTGTGGCTGCCGCGCGTCATGGGGTACAAGGGATGAAGCCGGCCACGCCGCGGAGCGCGCGCCGTAACGCCTCCGAGCGGCCGATCTACGTGCTCAACGGCCCCAACCTCAATCGCCTCGGCACGCGCGAGCCCGACATCTACGGCACGACCACGCTCGCCGAGATCGAAGCGCTGTGCCACAAGGAGGCCGGATCGCGCGCCGTCGTATTCCGCCAGTCGAACAGCGAGGCCGAGCTCATCGGCTGGATCCATGAGGCGATCGACGCTGCCTGCGCGATCGTCATCAACCCGGCCGCGTTCTCGTTCACGTCGATCGCGATGCTCGACGCGCTCAAGATGTTCGAGGGGCCGATCGTCGAGGTCCATTTGTCGAACATCCATCGCCGCGAGGCGATCTACCACCATTCGCTGGTGTCGCCGATTGCCACCGCGGTTATCGCCGGCCTCGGCGCCCGCGGTTACCGCGCGGCGATTCGCGCAATCGTCGAAGGCGGCACCGCGACGGGCCGCTAGGCATCGCACGTGCGTGTCCCGCACCATCTGCTCGTCGCGTTGGTAGTCGTCCTCGTGCGCGGCGAGCGCAATGCCGCGCGCCTGCCGCTGCGCCAGCGACGCATGCCGTCGCGGTGATACGCTTCGCGACATGCCGACGCCGATCACCTATCTCTTCGTCCCCGGTGACCGCCCCGAGCGGTTCGACAAGGCGCTCGCGAGCGGCGCCGACGCGATGATCGTCGACCTCGAGGACGGCGTCGCCCCGGCTGCCAAGGCCGCCGCGCGCGGCAACGTGCTGGCGTGGATCGCCGCGCTGCCTTCGGCGGCGCGCGTGGTCGTGCGCATCAACGCCGCCACCAGCGACTACTTTGTCGACGACTTGCGAATGCTTGGCGAAGCGCCCGCCGTCGACGTGATGCTGGCCAAGGCCGAGCGGGCGGAGGAAGTGCGTCGCCTCGCGATCACGATCAAGGCCGATGCGCGGATCCTGCCGCTGATCGAAAGCGCGCGCGGCGTGGCCAACGCCAACGACATCGCGGCCGCGCAGCGCGTCGCGCGCCTCGCCTTCGGCGCGCTCGACTTCGCGCGCGACCTCGGCCTGTCCGGCGACCCGCGCGGATTCATCCAACCCATGGCCGCCCTCGCACTGGCTTCGCGGCTGGCGGGATTGCCGCAACCGATCGCGGCGCCCACGCCGTCGATCGACGACGCGGCGGCGATCGCCGAGGACGTCCGCCTCGCGCAGGCGATGGGTTTCGGCGCCAAGCTCTGCATCCATCCGCGACAGCTGGAGCCGGTGCACCAGGCGTTCGCCCCGGATGCCGACGCGATCGCGTGGGCTGCGCGCGTGGTGGCGGCGTCGGGCACGAACCGCGGCGCCGTGCAGGTCGACGGCGCGATGGTGGACAAGCCGGTGGTCGAGCGCGCGCGGGCGATTCTCGAGGCCGCACGCAGGTAACCGGGCCGCGAAGGCCGCTTGCAGCGTCGCGCGTGGCTTGCGTTTGCCGCATTCGCTCCCAGCTGACGCTGATGTCTTCCGTGCCGAGTCAACCCGCGCTGTTCGCCACGCCCCAGGCGTTGCCGCAGGGACTCGTCTACCGCCCGGATTTCCTCGACGCCGGCGAGGAGGCCGCGCTCGTCGCCGCCATTGAGCCACTGCCGCTGCGCGAGGCGAAGTTCCGCGAGTTCTTCGCCAAGCGCCGCGTCGCCCACTTCCACAGCGAGCCCGACGCGCCGTACTACGAGTCGGGCGATGCCGACAGCTTCAACGGCGGCGACCTGCCGCCGTTCCTCGTCGCGCTGCGCGCCAGGGTCGCCGCCGCACTGGCGATGCGCGCCGAGGACTTCGTGCACGCGCTCGTCAGCGAATATCGCCCGGGCACGCCGATCGGCTGGCACCGCGACAAGCCGGTCTACGGCATCGTCGCCGGCATTTCGCTGGCCGGCGTCGGCACGATGCGCTGGCGGCCGTACGCGGCGCAGGACGCGAAGCACACGCTGGCGCTCGACCTGGCGCCGCGCTCGCTCTACGTGATGCGCGACGCCATCCGCTGGGAGTGGCAGCACAGCATGCTGCCGACCAAGGTGCTGCGCTACTCGATCACGCTGCGCACGCGCGCCGGTCCCCGTACACTGCACGCATGACACCCGATCCTGCCTGGGAAGCGGAGCTCGCCGCCCTCTGGGCGGCGTTCGACGACGTCGACGAGGCGGCCTTCGTCGCGCGCCTCGAGACGCTCGTGGCGCGCCTGCCCGCGGACAGCGCGATCGCGTCGTTCGAGCGCGCCTGTGCGCAGGACTCGACGGGGCATTCCGATCGCGCGGTGCCGCTGTACCGCGCCGCGCTCGCGCGCGGGCTCACCGGCATCCGCCGCCGGCGCGCCGCGATCCAGCTCGCGAGCTCGTTGCGCAACGTCGGCGAGGTCGGGGAAAGCATCGCGCTGCTCGAGGCCGAGCGCGCGCGGACGAGCGACGAGCTCGACGACGCCGTGGCCGCCGTGCTCGCGCTCGCGTATGCCAGCGCCGGCCGTGCGCAGGACGGCCTGTCGATCGCGCTGACGGCGCTCGCGCGGCATTTGCCGCGCTACCAGCAGTCGATGGCAGCCTACGCCGCGGCGCTGCGCGAGCACGGCACGCCGCCCGGCACGTAGCCGGACCGCGCGCCCGCACCACCGCATTTGACAGCGCGGGTCGGATGCGGGAGAGTCCGCGGGTCACCTTCCGCGCGACGCTCCGCCCGCCCGTGTCTGCGCCCCTCGCATCGTCTGCCCGCTGGTTCAGCTCCCGCCCGGGGCGCCGCTACGGCCGCGACATCGGCCTGCTGCTTGTGCTGAAGCTCGCGCTGCTGATCGGGCTTTGGGCGATCGCGGTCAATCCCGTGCCGCGCGCCGACATCTCGCCCGCGTCGGTCGCCCGCCACCTGCTGCCCGACGCGCGCACCGCGCCATGATCGATCCCGCCGTCGTCGACCTGTCGCGGCTGCAGTTCGCCGTCACCGCGCTGTATCACTTCCTGTTCGTGCCGCTGACCCTCGGTCTCGCGTGGATGCTCGCGATCATGGAGACCGTCTACGTGATGACGGGCCGCGAGATCTGGAAGCGGATGACGCAGTACTGGGGCGTGCTGTTCGGCATCAACTTCGCGATGGGTGTGGCCACCGGACTGACGATGGAGTTCCAGTTCGGCACCAACTGGGCCTATTACTCGCACTACGTCGGCGACATCTTCGGCACGCCGCTGGCGATCGAGGGCCTGATGGCGTTCTTCCTCGAATCGACGTTCGTCGGGCTGTTCTTCTTCGGCTGGGACCGGCTGTCGAAGGTCGCGCATCTCGCCGTCACCACGCTGGTGGCGATCGGCACCAACTTGTCGGCGCTGTGGATCCTGATCGCCAACGGCTGGATGCAGTACCCCGTGGGCGCGGCATTCAACTTCCTGACGATGCGGATGGAAGTGACGAATTTCCGCGAGGTGCTGTTCAACCCGGTGGCGCAGGCCAAGTTCGTGCACACGGTCAGCGCGGGCTATGTCGTCGGCGCGATGTTCGTGCTGTCGATCAGCGCATGGTTCCTGTTGCGCGGTCGCAACGTGGAGTTCGCCAAGCGCTCGATGACCGTCGCCGCGAGCTTCGGCCTCGCGTCGGCGCTGTCGGTCGTCGTGCTCGGCGACGAGTCGGGCTACACGGTCTCCGAAAACCAGAAGATGAAGCTCGCCGCGATCGAGGCGATGTGGGACACCGAGCCGCCGCCGGCGCCGTTCACCGTCTTCGGCTTTCCCGACGTCGCCGCGCGCACCACCCACTGGGCGGTGCGCATCCCGTGGGTGATGGGACTCATCGGCACGCGCTCGATCGACACCAAGATGCCGGGCATCAACGAGCTCGTCACCGAGGCCGAAGGCCGGATCCGCAAGGGTCTCGTCGCGTACCGCGCACTGGCCGAGCTGCGGGCGCACCCGCAGGACGCGTCCGCGCGCAAGGCTTTCGAGGCGAATGCCGACGATCTCGGCTACGCGCTCCTGCTCGAGCGCCACCTCGACGATCCGCTGAAGGCGAGCGACGCCGACATCCGCGCCACTGCGGCGAGCACGATTCCGAACGTGCCGGTGCTGTTCTGGTCGTTCCGGCTGATGGTGGGCTGCGGCCTGTGGTTCATCGCGCTCTTCGCCGTCGCGTTCTGGTTTGCGGCCCGGCGCGAGCTGACCACGCATCGCTGGTTCCTGCGCACGGCGCTCTACAGCCTGCCGCTGCCATGGCTTGCCGCCGAGCTGGGCTGGGTCGTCGCCGAATACGGACGCCAGCCCTGGGCGATCGAGGGCATCCTGCCGACGGCGCTCGGCGTGTCGTCGGTATCGGCGGCGCAGGTCGCCACGAGTCTCGCCGGCTTCGTCATCTTCTACACCACGCTCGCGGTCGTCGACATCGCGATGATGCGCAAGTACATCGGCAAGGGCCCGGACGGCCTCGGCATGTGGCGCCAGGCGCCGCAGCGGCTGCCGGGCATGCCTTCGGCGGCGGCGGGGGACTGACGGCCATGCCCGAATACGAAGTCCTGCGCGTGGTCTGGTGGCTGCTGATGGGCATCGTGCTCATCGGCTTTGCGGTCATGGACGGCTTCGATCTCGGCGCCGTGGCGTTCGTGCGCATCCTGCCGCAGGACGATGCCGAGCGGCGCGCGCTGATCGAGACGTTCGAGCCGTACTGGGAGGGCAACCAGGTGTGGCTGGTGCTCGGCGGCGGCGCGGTGTTCGCCGCGTGGCCGCTGCTCTATGCGGCGTCGTTCTCGGGCTTCTATTTCGCGATCCTGCTGACGCTGCTCGCGCTGATCCTGCGCCCGGTCGCGCTCAATGTGCGCAACAAGTCGGACTCGCCGCGCTGGCGCGGCACCTGGGATGGGCTGCTGACGTTCAGCGCGCTGGTTCCCGCGCTGATCTTCGGCGTCGCGTTCGGCAACCTCTTCCTCGGCGTGCCGCTGCGCTACGACGCCACCATGCGCATCACCTACGACGGCGGTCTCATCGGCCTGCTGCGGCCATTCGCGCTGGTGACGGGTCTCGTGTCCATGTCGATGCTGCTGTTGCACGGCGCCGCCTACCTCGCGATGAAATCCGAATCGCCGCTGGCCGAGCGCGCCGAGCGGGCGATGCGCTGGCTCGCGCCCGCGTATGTGCTCCTCTATGTCGTCGCGGGCGTCTGGCTCGCGCGCGGCGTGCCCGCGCTGCATATCGACAGCGGCGTCGCCGGGATCGATTCCAATCCGCTGCTCAAATCGGTGTCGGTCGGCGGCAGCTGGCTCGGCGGCGCGCTCGGTGGCGCCGCGTGGATCGCGGCGATCGTCGCCATCGTCGCCGCCGTCGCCGCCGCGTGGCTCGCCGGCCGTCGCGTGCATCGCGTCGCCTTCGTCGCCACATCGCTGACCGTCGCCGGAACGATCTTCTCGGCGGGATTCGCGCTGTTTCCGTTCCTGATGCCATCGAGTCTCGATCCGCGCAGCAGCCTGACGGTGTGGGACGCCTCGTCGAGCCGCTCCACGCTGTGGCTGATGCTGATCGTCACGCTGATCCTGCTGCCGATCGTGCTGGCCTACACCGGCTGGGTGTATCGCGTGATGCGCGGGCGTGTCTCGCTCGAGCACATCCGCAAGTCCCACGGGATGTACTGACGATGTGGTACTTCACGTGGGTGCTGGGCCTGGGTCTCGCGGTGAGCTTCGCGATCCTCAACGCGATGTGGCTCGAGGTGCACGAAGGCGAGCCCGTCGGCGAGGACCCGCTGCCCGACCGCGAGCATCCGCGCTGACTCGGGCGCCTCGTCCACGGACGCGATGCGCGTGCCGCGCGCTCAGAAACGGTCGATGGCGTAGGGGCCGAGGTCGATCGCCGGTGCGCGTCCGGCGACCAGGTCTGCGATGAGCATCGCCGTCGGCGCGGCACCGGTGAGGCCGACATGACCGTGACCGAACGCGAAGTAGGCGTTCGCAAAGCGCGGCGAACGTGCGATCACGGGCAGCGAATCGGGCAGCGACGGTCGATGGCCCATCCAGCGGCCCACCGCGCCGTGTGTCAGCGCCGGGATGAGCGCATGCGCGCCCGCCAGCAGCACGTCCGCACGCCGCCAGTCCGGCGCCGCGTCGACGCTTGCGAGCTCGACGGCACCGGCGACGCGCAACCCGCCTTCCATCGACGTCAGGAAGTACTTGCCGGCGCCCGACATCACGGGAATGCGCGGCGCCGCGCCGGGCGCCTCCAGCATCACGTGATAACCGCGCTCGCTCGTCAGCGGCACGCGACTGCCGAGTTGCGACGACAGCCCGTTCGCATGCACGCCGGCGGCGACGACCACGGCGTCCACCGCGAGCGCGCCGTCGTCGACGACGACGCGTGCCACGCGTCCGGCGACCACTTCGAACGCGCGTGCCGACGCCTGCGTGAGCGTCGCGCCGCCCGCACGCAGGCGCCCGGCGAGCGCCTGCGACAAGCGCAGCGGATTCGGGCAGTGCCCCTGCTGCGGCAGCACGACGAGGTGCGACAGGCGCGGCGACAGCGCCGGATCGAATTCGCGGATGGCGGGACCTTCGAGCACGTCGATTGCGACGCCATGGCGCCGCCGAATCGCGCGGCCGAGCGCGTCGGCTTCGAATTCGCGCGCACTGGCATAGGCGAACGCATAACCCTCCTGGCGTATCAGCTCCGGCACACCCGCCCACGCGGCGAGCGGACGCCAGTGCTCGAGCGTGCCGTCGAGCAGTGCATGCAGCGCATTGGCGATGGCCTCGACGCGCGTCGGCGACGCGGCGCGCTGGAAGCGCCACAGCCACGGCATCAGCGAAGGGAGGTGGGGGACGCGGATCGTCAGCGGTCCGCGCGGGTCGGCAAGCCAGCCGGGCACCTTCTTCCACAGGCCGGGCAGCGCGAGCGGCACGCACGACGCGCGGCTCAGGCAACCGGCGTTGCCATACGAGCAGTACTCGCCCGGCGCGCGTGGATCGACAAGCGTGACGCGATGGCCCTCGCGCTGCAGTGCCGCCGCCGTCGCCAGGCCGACGATGCCGGCGCCGATGACCGCGACGTGCTGCATCGAGCGCGCGCCGCGGCTCAGAGCGCCGCGATGGCGTCGTCGCTCGACACTACCTTGGCGAACGCGCCCTGCAGCGACGCCATGTAGGCCGCCTGCACGTCCTCGGCGGCCACGCTGCGCCCGCCGAACGTCAGCGCGCGCGTCGCGCAGGCGTCGTGCACGAGCGTGCAGGCGAAGCCTGCGTCGGCAGCGGCGCGGGTCGAGGTGTCGACGCACATCTGGGTCATCATGCCGGCGATCACCAGGCGGGCGATGCCGCGTTCGCGCAGGTGCGCCGCCAGCGGCGTCTCGCGCAAGGCGTTGGGGAAGTGCTTGACGAACACGGTCTCGCCCGCGCGCGGCGCAACCGCCGCATGAATCTGCGCGCCCGGCGTGCCCGGCAGGAAGAACGTCGCGCCCGGTCGTGTCGATTCGTGGCGGATGTGCACGAGCGGCAGCTCGCGCTGGCGAAACGCGGCGAGCAGTCGCGCCGCATTCGCCACCGCGGCGTCGGCGCCCGTGAGCTCCATCGCGCCGCCAGGGAAATAGTCGTTTTGCAGGTCGATCAGGATCAATGCCGTGTCCACCGCCGCCTCCTCGTTCAATCGCCGAAGCCGAACAGCCGCCGCGGCGTGTCCCACAAAATCGCCCGCCGTGCTGCCGCGTCCGGCACGAGACGTGCGAACAGCGCGATCAGCGGACCATAGTCGACGCGTACCGGCGCCAGCAGGAACGGCCAGTCGGAGGCCCACACCAGCGCGCGCGGCGTGTACGCCTCGAGCAACGCCTGCATGTAGGGCCATGCGTCCTCGTGCGGATGCGGCACGCGCGAGAATTTGGCGTAGCCCGACAGCTTCACGGCCGCGCGGCCGGTCGCGGCCATCGACAGGAGCGCAGCGAAGCCGGGCTGCGCCGGTCCCGCCGGCGGATGCGGCCGGCCGCCGTGGTCGAACACGATGCGCACGCCACTCGCCTCGAACAACGGCCGCACCGCGACGAGCTGGTCGTGCTCGACCTGCACGTCGGCCCACAGCTCGAGATCGCGCAGACGCTCGAGCAACGGCCCCGCCCCCCGGTAGAACTCGACACCCTTGAGCGCGACGTTGAACGCGACGCCGACGATGCCGGCGGCCTTCAGGTCCTCGAGCTCGCCACGGCTCGCGTCGTCGCGCACCACGGCGATGCCCTTGTAGCGGCCGTTGCTGCGCGCGATCGCGTCGAGCATGCACCGGTTGTCGTAGTCGTAGCCGGAATTGGGCTCGACCAGCAGCGCATGGCTGACGCCGTGCGCGGCGAACACGGCGCCCATCTGCTCGCGCGGCGCGATCTCCTGGCCCGCCGGCGCGTACCAGACGCCGTCGGCGTACGCAAACCGCGCGGGATCGAGCACGTGCGCATGGCAATCGACCACCAGCTCGTGCGCGCCGCTCATCGGCGTTCCCGCCCGGCATCCCGCAATGCGCGATCAGACATTGAAGCGGAAGTGCATGACGTCGCCATCCTTGACGACGTAGTCCTTGCCTTCGAGCCGCATGCGGCCCGCCTCCTTGGCGCCCGTCTCGCCCTTGCACCGGATGTAGTCGTCGTAGGCGATCGTCTCGGCGCGGATGAAGCCCTTCTCGAAATCGGTGTGGATCACGCCTGCCGACTGCGGTGCAGTGGCGCCGACGTGGACCGTCCACGCGCGGACTTCCTTCGGCCCCGCGGTGAAGTAGGTCTGCAGCCCGAGCAGCTTGTAACCCGCGTGGATCACGCGGTCGAGTCCCGGCTCGGCGACGCCGAGGTCGGCCAAGAACGCGAGCTTGTCGTCGCCGTCGAGATCGGCGATCTCGGCCTCGAGCGCCGCGCACACGGCGACCACGGGAGCGCCCTCCCTGGCTGCGTAGGCAACGACGGCGTCGAGCAGCGGATTGTCCCTGAACCCTTTGTCGCTGACGTTGGCGACGTACATCGTCGGCTTCATCGTCAGCAGGAAGTACGGCGCGAGCAGCGCGCGTTCCCCGGCATCGAGATCGGCGCTGCGCGCCGGCCGCCCCTGGTCCAGCACGGCGGAGACCTTGACCAGCGCCTCGTGCACGCGCTTCGCCTCCTTGTCGCCCCCGGCGCGCGCGAGCTTCTCGACCTTGACCATCTGCTTGTCGACCGACGCGAGATCGGCGAGCGCCAGCTCGGTATTGATCGTCTCGATGTCGGACACCGGATTCACACCGCCCGCCACGTGCACGACGTTGTCATCGACGAAGCAGCGCACGACGTGCGCGATGGCGTCGGTCTCGCGGATGTTGGCGAGGAACTGGTTGCCGAGGCCCTCGCCCTTGGAGGCCCCGGCGACCAGCCCCGCGATGTCGACGAATTCGACGACTGCGGAAATCACCTTCTCGGGCTTCGCGATCGCCGCCAGTGCGGCGAGGCGCGCGTCGGGCACCTCGACGATGCCGACGTTGGGCTCGATCGTACAGAACGGGTAGTTCTCGGCGGCGATGCCGGCCTTCGTCAGGGCATTGAAGAGCGTCGACTTGCCGACATTCGGCAGGCCAACGATCCCGCATTTGAGGCTCATATGGTTTCCCCCCGATGCGCGCTCCGCGCGCTTCCCCCCTCCGGGGGGCACGCGCCTCGGGGTGGCCCTTCGGCGCTCATTTGTCTTCCTTGGGCTTGGTGTGCAGCACCAGCATTGCACGCTCGAAATCGCCGCCGGCGATGTCGGGCCAGCGCTCGAGGGCGAGGCGGATCGCGTCGTCGATCGCCGCGCGCTCGGCGGCCGGCGGCGGGCGCAGCACGTAGTCGACGACCGCCTGCTCGGGGAACACCGAATCGCGCGGATGGCCGATGCCGAGCCGCAGCCGCCAGAACTGGGCGCTGCCGAGCTTGTCGCGAATGTCCTTGAGACCGTTGTGACCGGCGACGCCGCCGCCGAGCTTCATCTTCGCCGCACCGGGCTCGAGGTCGAGCTCGTCGTGCACGACGAGGATCTCTTCAGGCGCGATGGCGAGGAAGTTGGCGAGCGCGGCGACGCTCTGTCCGGACAGGTTCATGTACGTCGTCGGCTTGACGATGCGCAACGCGCCCGTCTTCGCCACCTCGCCCGCGAACTTCGACTCGCGCGCGAACGTCGCGCCGTGCATCGCCGCGAGCGCGTCGGCGAACCAGAACCCGGCATTGTGCCGGGTGCTCGCGTATTCGCGGCCGATGTTGCCGAGACCGGCGACGAGGCGGATCGATGTCGTCATCGCGTGCAGGGAGATGCCGCCGCCATGAACGACAAGGCCCGTCCGCGCGGCAGTGGACGGGCCCTCTCGTGCACCGGCCGATGCCGCCAGGCGGCACCGTGGCGGCGCGTTACTTCTTCTTGTCGTCCTTTGCGGCTTCCTTCTTGTCGCTGCCCTTGTCGCCACCCTTGGCGTCGGTCGCCTTGGCATCGGCGGCAGGCGCCGCAGCCGCTGTCGTCGCGAGGGCCGCTTCGCCTTCGGCCGGTGCCGCTTCCTCGGTCTCGACGATGGCCTTCGGCACCACGGCCGTCGCGACCACCGGATCCTTGCCGTGAGTGACCGCGACCATCCCTTCGCCGAGCTTCAGGTCGGACACCTTCACCGAGTGGCCGAGCTCCAGGTTCGCGAGATCGACTTCGATGAACTCGGGCAGGTGCTTCGGCAGGCAGGCGATGTCGAGCTCGTTCAGCACGTGGCTGACGATCGCGCCGCCGACCTTCACCGCCGGCGAATTCTCGGCGTTGACGAAGTGCAGCGGCACCTTCATGTGGATCTTCTTGTTCTCGTCGACGCGCTGGAAGTCGATGTGCAGCACCTGCGGGCGATACGGGTGCATCTGCACGTCGCGCAGCAGCACGCGCTGCGACGCCTTGCCGAGCTGCATCGTCAGGATCGACGAGTGGAACGCCTCGTTCTTCAGCGCATGGATGAGCGCGTTGTGGTCGAGCTCGATCGACGCCGGCTTGTCCGCGCCGCCGTAGACGATGCCGGGCGTCTTGCCGGAATGGCGCAGCCTGCGGCTGGCGCCGCGGCCGCCTTCGCCTTCGCGGGGGAAGGCGGTGAATTCGATATGGGTCTTGGCCATGATGACTCCTCGTTGTCTGCGGCCTTCCCTTCGCGGGCCCGAGCGCGCCGACGGATTCGACGTGCGGGCCGGACGGGTCGTCCGCGGTGGGCGACATGCCGTGCGACGCGGCCAGCGCGCGCGGCAAAGCCGTTGATTATACGTCGAAACGCGGGTGGGAGGCAACGCGGGCCGGACGGCCCCGCGGGCGCCGGCCGACGGCGGCGATCAGTCGATGAAGAGGCTCGACACCGACTCCTCGTTCGACACGCGCGTCATCGTCTCGGCCAGGAGCTGCGCGCACGAGAGCTGGCGGATGCGCGAGCAGCCCTGCGCCTCGGTCGACAGCGGGATCGTGTCGGTGACGACGATCTCGTCCATGTCCGACTCGGCGATGCGCTGCACGGCGCCGCCCGACAGCACGGCATGCGTGCAGTAGGCGACCACCTTCTGCGCGCCGTGCTCCTTCAGCGCGGTGGCCGCCTTGCACAGCGTGTTGGCGGTGTCGACGATGTCGTCCATGATCACGCAGGTGCGGCCCTCGACGTCGCCGATGATGTTCATCACCTCGGCGACGTTGGCCTTCGGGCGCCGCTTGTCGATGATCGCGAGGTCGGAGTCGAGGCGCTTGGCGATGGCGCGCGCACGCACCACGCCGCCGACGTCCGGCGATACGACGAGGAGGTTGTCGTAGTTCTGTTTCCACAGGTCGCCCAGCAGCACCGGCGTGGCGTAGATGTTGTCGACCGGGATGTTGAAGAAGCCCTGGATCTGGTCGGCGTGCAGGTCCATCACCATCACGCGGTGCACGCCGACGGTGACCAGCATGTCCGCCACCACCTTGGCGGAGATCGGCACCCGCGCCGAGCGCGGGCGGCGATCCTGCCGCGCGTAGCCGAAGTAGGGCAGCGCGGCGGTGATGCGCGCGGCCGACGCGCGCTTGAGCGCGTCGATCATCACCATCACCTCCATCAGGCTGTCGTTGGTCGGCGCGCAGGTGGACTGCAGGATGAACACGTCGCGCCCGCGCACGTTCTCCAGGAGCTCGATCATCACCTCGCCATCGGAGAAGCGGCCGACGACCGCGCGCCCGAGGCTGATGTTGAGATGCTTGCAGACCGCTTCGGCGAGCCGCGGATTGGCGTTGCCGGTGAAGATGCGCATCCGTTCGAAGGCCATCGGCGAAACCTAGCTCGTGCGTTGCGCCGCGCGGACGCGGCGCGCGTGCCGCATCCGCCCGCCCGCGATGTTGGCTGGGGAGGTAGGGATCGAACCTACGAATGCCGGAATCAAAATCCGGTGCCTTACCACTTGGCGACTCCCCAGCGGAAACCGTTGGCCCCGTCGGGTATCAAGCGAACGACGCGAGCGGATGGCGGGTGAGCGTGCGCGCGACGATGCCGCGCAGGCCGCGCGGCAGCGCCGCGTGTGCCGCGCGCGCCTCCACTTCCTTGGCGAATGCGGCGAACGCGCACGCTCCCGAGCCCGTCATTCGCGCGCCGGCGTTGAACCTGCGCAGCGCGTCGATCGCGTCGGCCACTGCCGGCAACCTCGCCCGCACCACGGGCTCGAGGTCGTTGCGGCCGTAACCCTCGGAAAAGACGTCTATTTTCGCCGACGGCGCGTCGCGTGTCAATTCGCGCGCAGCGAACATCTGATGCGTTGCCGAATGCGCATCGGGCGTCGCCACCACGAGCCACGCCGTGGGCACCGACGCCGGCGCCAAGAGCTCGCCGATGCCACGCGCCATCGCGTTCTCGCCGACGATGAAGAACGGCACGTCCGCGCCGAGTCCGGCACCGACGTCCGCCAGCGCGGCGCGCGACAGGCGCAACGACCACAGCCGGTTGAGGCCGAGCAGCACGCTCGCGGCGTCGGAGCTGCCGCCGCCGAGCCCGCCGCCCACCGGGATGCGCTTGGCGAGCTCGATCGACACCCCGTTGCGGCTGCGCGTCGCGCGCTTCAGCGCGTGCGCCGCGCGCATCGCGAGGTCGTCGTCCTCGGTCACGCCGGCAACCTCGCGCGTGCGCACGATCTCGCCGTCGGTGCGCGGCGTGAGCGTCACCGTGTCCGCGAGATCGATCAGCACGAACAGCGATTCGAGCGTGTGATAGCCGTCGGCGCGGCGGCCGGTGACGTGCAGGAAGTAGTTGACCTTCGCCGGCGCCGCCAGCACGAGCGGCGCGCCGGCGGTCGTCACTGCCATCGGTCGACGACGATGCGCATGTCGATGTCGGGATACGCGAGCGTCAGCCGTCGCGCGCGGGTGTCGGCGTCGTCGGCGTAGGCATAGACGATTTCCCAGCCGTCCTGGCGCAGCACTGCCGCGCGGCCGGCGCCATCGCGCTCGATGGCGAACGGGCTGCCGCTGCGCGGGCCGCCGCGAATCCACGACGTGAGTCCCGCGACCGGCAGCGGCACGCCGAACGCCTGCGCTGTCAGCGCGTCGAACGACGCGGCGCTCGCCCGCCGCCCGTCCGCCAGCGCGATCGTCACCTCGCCGCCGTCGCGATCGAGCTCCGCCAGCGTCTGGCCGAGCGGCGTCGCCAGCGCGATCCGGTCGCCATCGAGGCGATGCTGCCAATCGAAGTTGGCGGCGAGCGCCTCGGCGCCGTGGTGCGCCGACAGGCGGCCCGCGACCGTGAATGGCGCGTCGGCGACGGCTGCCGCCGTAGTGTCGATGCGCGCGATCGGCACGCACGCGGCGACGAGCGCCGCGGCCGCCAGGAGCGCACCGCGGCCACGCGCCGGCGTCACGGCGCGAAGCGCCTCACCGTTTGCAGGAGCAGCTGGTTGTCCGGCGTGGTCTTCAGTTGCGACTGCCAGACGTCGCGCGCGCGCGCCTGCTCGCCTTTCGCCCACAGCACTTCGCCCAGGTGCGCTGCGATCTCGGGATCGGGGCGGCCGTTGAGCGCGCGTGTCAGGTAGTTGATCGAGTCGTCGAGGCGGCCCATGCGGAACAGCGCCCAGCCCATGCTGTCGAGGATGAATGCGTCGTCGGGCGCCAGCTTCAGCGCGCGCTCGATCAGCGCGTAGCCTTCGTCGACGCGCTGCGAGCGGTCGACCAGCGTGTAGCCGAGCGCGTTCAGCGCCTGCGCGTCGTCCGGCTTCAGCTCGACGACGCGCGCGAGCTTCTTCTCGGACTCGTCGATCTTGTCGAGCTTCTCCGCGACCATCGCCGCGTCGTACAGGAGCTCGGGCGAATCCGGATGTTCCACCAGCGCCTTCGTCAGCACGGCGTATGCGCCGTTGTTGTCGTTGGCGTCGCGCAGGATCTGCGCCTCCGTCTGGCGCACCTCGACGCGCTGCTCGATCGTCACCGCCGGCAGGTCGGCGAGATAGCGCCGCGCGGCGGCGACGTCGCCCTTCTTCGCCAGCACCACCCCGATGCGCAGCTGCGCGATCCAGCCACGGTCGCCCTCGGGCACCGCCTTGTAGCGCGCGATCGCATCGTCGTAATGCTTCTGCTCCTCGGCGATCTGCGCGAGGTAGAGCTCGACCACGCCGTTCTCGCCGTATTTCGCGGCGCGCAAGGCCTCGAACTCGCTCTGCGCGCGCGGCCAGTCCTTCATCTGGAACGACAGCGCGGCGACGCCGAACTGGTATTCCTGCGACTGCGGGTTTTCCTTCGCCAGCCGCTCGAAGATCGCGCGCGCCTCCGCCGGCCGCTTGTCCTCCACGTACATCTGTGCGAGCGCGCCCCACGCCGGCTTCGACTGCGGATATGCCTGCGTGTAGCCCTTCAGGTAGTCGATCGCCGCCGGTCGCGACGACGTGCTGACGATCTCGCTCTTCAGCAGCGCGGCACGGTCCCAGTCGGGCTTCAGCGCCAGCGCGCGGTCGATGGCCGTCATCGCGGTCGCGTGCATCGTCGCCGACGTGAGCCCCGTGTTGGCGGCGGCGAGGGCGAGCGCGAACTGCGCCTCGGCGATGTCGGGATAGGGCTTGGCGAGGTCCTGCACCACGCGGAACGTGGTCAGCCGGTCGGTCTGCTGGTCGAGCGCGCGGTTGAGCTGCAGGAAGATGTCGGTGGCGCCCTTGTTGTTGGCCACCGCGTCGGCGATCGCCTCGCGCAACCGCGCCTCGAGGGCGTCGATGTCGCCTTGCTGGGTGTCGTTGCCGAACGTGCCGCTGCGGGCCGCGGCCAGGATTTGCGTGGCCCGCGTCGCCGACGGGTCGATGTCGAGCCAGAGCGATGCCGCGGCCTCGGCCACGTCGCGCTGGCGGGTGCGCAGCGCGATCTCGGCGGCGCGCCGCGCGAGGTCGGGGTCGCGCGCTTCCTTGGCCGCCTCGAAGAAGGCGCGCGCGGCCAGCGTCGGGTCGCCGCGCTGCAGCGCGACGTTGCCGAGCAGGATGCGATAGAAGAGCTCGGCCGACATGCCGTCGGCGGACGGCCACGCCGTGACGCCGGCGGCCGGCGGCTGCGCAGGCGCGGCGGCGGGCGCCGCGGGCGCAACTGCGGGCGCTTGCGCCAGCGCGCCCGGACCCGCGGTCAGGAGCACCGCCGCGGCGGCGAGGGGTGTCAGGGCGATGCGTTTGAAGGGCATGGGTGGGTTCGGCTCAAAAGGGGCGATGCGGCACAATGCGAGGAGTAGCGCCGCCGCACGCGTACGGCGGCGTGAAAGCCTCGCCTCGCGTCGAATCCACGTCCCGATTGTGCCATGCCCGAGCTCCCGGAAGTCGAAACCACCCGTCGCGGAATCCTGGCGGCGACGGTCGGCCGGCGCATCGTGGCGGTCAAGCTGTACGACCGGCGATTGCGGTGGACGGTTCCGCAGTCGCTCGCCGAGGCGATCAGCGGCGCGCGCATCCGCGGGCTGCGCCGCCGGAGCAAGTACCTGCTCTTCGAGTTCGACGCCGGCACGATGATCGTGCATTTCGGCATGACGGGCAGCCTTTGCGTGTGGAAGCCGGCGCCGCCGCGGCGGACGCACGACCACGTCGACTGGATCCTCGACGATGGCACCACGCTGCGCTATCACGACCCGCGGCGCTTCGGGGCCGTGCTGTGGACTCCTGGCGATCCGCTCGCGCATCCGTTGCTGCGCGACCTGGGTCCGGAACCGCTCGAACCCGGATTCGACGGCGACCACCTGTGGCGCGCGGCGCGCTCGCGCACGGCGCCGGTCAAGGCGCTGCTGATGGACAGCCACGTCGTGGTCGGCGTCGGCAATATCTACGCGAGCGAAGCGCTGTTCCGCGCCGGCATCCGGCCGGCGCTCGCCGCGAATCGCGTGTCGCGCGCGCGGATGTCGCGGCTCGCGGCCGCTGTGCGCGACGTCCTCGCCGGGGCGATCGAAAGCGGGGGGTCGACGCTGCGCGACTACGTCAACGGCCGTGGCGAGCCGGGGCGCTTCCAGTTCACCCATTTCGTCTACGGACGCGAAGGCGCGCCCTGCCGCATCTGCGCCACGCCCATCCGGGCGCGCTACCTGGGCCAGCGCAATACCTTCTATTGCCCGACCTGCCAGAAATAGGCCGCGGATGCCGCGGCGTGGCGGGTGGCCGCCCGCTGACCGTCGCCCCGCAACCGCCGCTTCGTAGGACAATCGCCGTTCGTCCGCCCGTTCTGTCCAAGGCATGGGTTGTGCTTGACAGGTCGGCAGGGCATTCGCGACTCGCATCGCCGGGCACGACAACGGCGAGCGGTCTGTGAGGGGGCGGGAACATGCAATCGCGGGATCTCGCGGTTCGATTCGAGGCGTACGCCGACTGGCGCCGGCGGCTGTCGGCCGCCATCTCGTCGCTGCACGAATGGCTGACCGAGCAGGACCTCGCCGATGCGCAGGTCGACCACAAGGTGCAGCAGCTCCTCGAGCGGCTGCACCAGGACAAGCTGGTCGTGGCCTTCGTCGCCGAGTTCTCGCGCGGCAAGTCCGAGCTCATCAACGCGATGTTCTTCGGCGAGTTCGGGCAGCGCCTGCTGCCGTCGTCCGCCGGGCGCACCACGATGTGCCCGACCGAGCTCCTCTACGACGCCGGGCGCGCGCCGTCGATCCGCCTGTTGCCGATCGAGACGCGGCTGCGCGACGCCACGGTTTCGGAATTCAAGAACTATCCGGATGAATGGATGACGCTGCCGCTCGACCTCGCGTCGGCGGAGCGCATGAGCGAGGCGCTGTCGCGGGTGTCGGAAGTGAAGCGGGTGCCGGTCGAGCTCGCGCGCAAGTACGGCCTGTTCGACGACAACGACGATCTCGTGGCGTCGCTCGACCGCGACGACGAGGGCGCGATCGACGTGCCGTGCTGGCGCCACGCGGTGATCAACTTCCCGCATCCGCTGCTGCAGCAGGGACTCGTGATCCTCGACACGCCGGGGCTCAATGCCATCGGCACCGAGCCCGAGCTCACGCTGTCGCACCTGCCGGCGGCGCACGCGCTCTTATTCATCCTCTCCGCCGACGCCGGCGTCACCAAGACGGACCTCGAGGTGTGGAACGACCACCTCGCGGGCGACGACAGCGCGGCCAAGGCCGGGCGCGTCGTCATCCTCAACAAGATCGACGGGCTGTGGGACGACCTGCGCTCGGCCCCCGACGTCGATGCCGAGATCGACCGCCAGGTCGCGAAGACCGCGCACATGCTCGACGTGCCGGTGTCGCAGGTGTACGCGGTGTCGGCGCAGAAAGGCCTGATCGCCAAGGTCAACGGCGACGACGCGCTGCTCGCCCGCAGCCGGCTGCCGGCGCTCGAGGCGGCGCTGTCGCGCAAGCTGATCCCGGCCAAGCGCGACATCGTCGGCGCGGCCACGCAGAGCGAGGTGCGCGAGGTGATCGCCGGCGTGCGCACGATCCTGCGCCAACGCGCGGCGAGCATCGACGAGCAGCTGGCCGAGATGCGCGCGCTGCGCGGCAAGAACCAGGACGTCGTGCAGCACATGATGGACCGCGTGCGCGAGGAGAAGGAGCTGTTCGAGCGCGGCCTGGCGCGCTACACGGCGCTGCGCAACGTGTTCACCGAGCACACCACCAAGCTCCTCGACTACATCGGGCTCGAGGCGCTCAAGCTCAACGCCGGGCGCACGCGGCGCTCGATCGAGGGCTCGCTGTTCACCAAGGGCGTGCGCGGCGCGCTCAACGATTTCTTCACCAACATCCGCCAGGACCTCGATCGCGCGTCGCAGCAGGCGGGCGAGATCCAGGAGATGATGCGCGCGATGTACGCGCGCTTCGCGCGCGAGCAAAACGTCGAGCTGTACGACCCGCCGCCGTTCTCGGTGCTCAAGTACCGCAAGGAAGTCGACCGTCTCGAGCGCGCGTACAACCAGCATTTCAACACGCTGTGGAACATGGCGAGCAAGGCCAAGTTCGCGCTGATGCGGCGCTTCTTCGAGACCGTGGCGACGCGCGTCAAGCACGTGTACGACATCGCCAACCGCGACGTCGAGGCGTGGCTGAAGGCGGTGATGGCGCCGCTGGAGACGCAGGTGCGCGAGCACCACATCCAGCTGCGCCGCAGGCTCGACAGCATCAAGCGCATCCACGCCGCCGGCGACGAGCTGGAGGAACGCATTGCCGAGCTCGAGCAGCAGGCAGAGTCGCTCGAGCTGCAGATCCGCGGCCTCAAGGCCGAGATCGCCGCCATCGACGACGTCGTCGTGCAACCGGAGCTGCCGCTCGCGGCCAACGCCTGAGCGGCGCGACCATTTTCCCCCGCGCGGGAGAGGGATCGGCCACGCGGCCCATAGCCGCGGGCGCCCTCTGCCCGCGGCAGAGGGGGTGCTTGCGTATCGTTCAGCGCGCCGACCCCAACGCCTGGCTGCCGGCTAGGCGACCCGCGCCGGAATGCGCAGGGCGCTTGCGTCCCGCCCGTGTCACGCCTTCTGCGGCGACTTGTCGCGCATCAGCGCCGCGTACTTCAACTGCAGCATGTCCTGCGACTCGACGTGCGCGGGATCGTTGGGAATGCAATCGACCGGACACACCTCGCGGCATTGCGGCTGGTCGAAATGGCCGACGCACTCGGTGCACTTCGCGGGATCGATGACGTAGATCTCGGTACCCTGCGAGATCGCGTCGTTCGGGCATTCCGGCTCGCACACGTCGCAGTTGATGCATTCGTCGGTGATGATCAGCGCCAACGCCCGTCTCCGTCAGTCCCCGCGCGCGACGCGCGCGTTGAGCCGCGCCGCGACTGCCGGATGCACGAAGCTCGACACGTCGCCACCGAAGCGGGCGACTTCGCGCACAATGGTCGCGGACACGAACATGTATTGCTCGGACGGCGTGAGGAACAGCGTTTCGACCGCCGGGTACAGGCGCCGGTTCATCCCCGCCATCTGGAACTCGTACTCGAAATCGGACACCGCGCGCAGGCCGCGCAGCACCACCTGCCCCTTCTGCGCGATGACGAAGTCCATCAGCAGCGAGGCGAACGGCTGCACGTCGACGTTGGACAGGTCGGCGAGCACCTCGCGCACCATCGCCACGCGCTCGCCGGCGTCGAAGAACGGCTTCTTGGCCTCGCTCGCGGCGACGCCGATCACCACGCGGTCGAACAGCCGCGCCGCGCGGCGCGCGAGATCCTCGTGGCCCCGGGTGAACGGGTCGAACGTGCCGGGATAGACAACGGTCAGCATGGGCGGCCTTCGCGCGGTCGGATGCCGCGACGGGCGAGGCGGCGTGCGCCGCGCTCAGGGCTCGTCGCGTCGCAGCAGATGATAATGCACCTGTCCGGCGCGACCCTCCCTTAGCAGCGCGAAGCCCGGCGGCGGCGCCAGCGCCTTTCCCGATTCGGCATAGACGAAGCCCCCCGCGGCGAGGCGCGGCGCACACAACGCGAAGAGCGTGTCCCACACGTCGAACGCGTACGGCGGATCGAGGAAGATGACGTCGAACAGGCGCACGTCGCCGGCGAGCCACGCCAGGGCGTCGCCGCGAATGACGTCGAGTCCGGCCAGTCCCAACGCGCCGGCATTGGCGCGCAGCTGCTCGACGGTCGCCGCATCGCGGTCGAGGGCGACGGCCAGCGAGGCGCCGCGTGACAGCGACTCGAGCGACAACACGCCGCTGCCGGCGAAGGGCTCGAGTGTCGCGCGGCCGTCGAGGTCCTGGCCGAGCCAGTTGAAAAGCGTCTCGCGCACCCGGTCCGGGGTCGGTCGCACCGCCTGCGCATCACCGAAGCGCACGATGCGCCCGCGGTGCGTGCCGCCGATGATGCGCACGCGATGCGGCCCGCGCGCCGCCGGCGCGCGGCGTCCTGCACCGGCGGCCCTGGCCGGGCGCCGCGCATCCATCAGCGCGGCCTCCCGGCGCTGCCTGTCCCGCGCGGCCGGTAAACTGGCGAAGTCCTGGTTTGTCGCCCCATCGTGTTCGAGTTCCTCAAGTCCACTCCCGCCGCCGACCCCGACCCTCGCAAGAGCTGGGGCGAGCGACTCAAGGCCGGCCTCGCCGCCTCGCGCGACAAGCTGTCCGGCGCGATCACGCATGCGTTTCGCCGGCGCACGCTCGATGCGGAGGCGCTCGACGAACTGGAGACGGCGCTCTACGCCGCCGACGTCGGCATCGACGCCACCGCCGCGCTGCTCGACACGCTGGCGCAACGGTACAAGCGCGCCGGCGTCGACGCCGATCCCCGGCGCATTCTGAACGAAGCGCTGCGCGATCTTGTCACACCGCTCGAGCAGCCTTTCGTGATCGGCGCCGAGCGTCCCTTCGTGGTGATGCTGGCGGGCGTCAACGGCGCCGGCAAGACGACCTCGATCGGCAAGCTCGCCAAGTGGTTGCAGCAGCAGGGACTGACGGTGCTGCTGGCGGCCGGAGACACGTTCCGCGCGGCGGCGCGCGAGCAGCTTGCGGTATGGGGCGAGCGCAATGGCGTCACGGTCATCGCCCAGCAAGGCGGCGACCCGGCGGCCGTGATGTTCGACGCGGTCGCGGCCGCTCGGGCCCGCGGCATCGACGTCGTGCTGGCCGACACCGCGGGCCGGCTGCCCACGCAGGCGCATCTGATGGATGAACTGCGCAAGGTGCGGCGGGTGCTCGGCAAAGCCGAGCCTGGCGCGCCGCATGCCGTTTTGCTCGTGCTCGACGCGAATACCGGCCAGAATGCGCTGGCGCAGGTCAAGGCGTTCGACGCGGCGGTGGGCCTGACCGGCCTCATCGTCACGAAGCTGGATGGCAGCGCCAAGGGCGGCGTGGTGGGGGCGATCGCGCGTACGCACCCGGTGCCCCTTGCCTTCATCGGCGTCGGCGAAGGCGTCGACGATCTGCGGCCGTTCGTGGCCAGCGAGTTCGCCGACGCGCTGATTCCGGCCGAGTAAGCGCCCGCTTACCGCGGAACGAGACGGGCGCGGTGGCGGCCCCCCGCCGCCGCAGAATGGGGCCGCCTTGAACGCCTCCTTGCTGCCCCAAGTTGCAATCCTGAGTAAATTAGTCGGGAACTTTGGGTCGCCTTAGCACTCCTATTATCCGAGTGCTAAAATCGGGCACTGAACCGGGGGCCTGCAGGAAGCCGGCCCCACGCGAAAGGAGAACTGGATGACTGGTAGCGCCCTGACCTTTCCGACCCCCTCTTCGCTCGGGAGCCTGGACAACTACATCCAGGCGGTCAACCGCTTTCCGTTGCTGACGGCCGAGCAGGAGGCCGACTACGGCCGCCGCTGGAAAGAACGCCAGGACGTCGAAGCCGCGCGGGCGATGGTGCTGTCGCACCTGCGGCTCGTGGTGGCCGTGTCGCGCAACTACGTCGGCTACGGGCTGCCGCAGGCCGACCTGATCCAGGAAGGCAACGTCGGCCTGATGAAGGCCGTGCATCGCTTCGACCCCGACCGCGGCGTGCGGCTGGTGTCGTTCGCGCTGCACTGGATCCGCGCCGAGATGCACGAGTACATCCTGCGCAACTGGCGGCTCGTCAAGGTCGCGACGACCAAGGCGCAGCGCAAGCTGTTCTTCAACCTGCGCAGCATGAAGAAGCGCTCGGCGGCGCTGACCAATACCGAGGCCGACGCCATCGCCGAGGCGCTGCACGTCAAGCGCGAGGAAGTGCTCGAGATGGAGACGCGCATGACGGGTCACGATCTCACGCTCGACCCCACGCCGTCCGATGACGACGAGCATGCGTATTCGCCGATCGCCTACCTCACCGACGCCGACGACGAGCCGGCGACGATCGTCGAGGCGAAGCAGACCGCCGAGCGGCGCAGCGAAGGCCTCACCCGCGCGCTGTCGAAGCTCGATGCGCGCTCGCGGCGCATCATCGAGGCGCGATGGCTGCGCGAGGAGAATCCGCTGACGCTGCAGGAGCTCGCCACGGAGTACGGCGTATCGGCCGAGCGGATCCGCCAGATCGAGTCGAAGGCGATGAAGCAGATGAAAGGCGCGATGGCGGCGGCGGCCTGAAGCCGCGCCGTCCCGCGATCGACCGGCCCCTCGCGGGCCGGTTTTTTTTGGCGTCGCGCGCGGCGGCCGCGCGCGTCAGATCTCGAGCTGCGTGCCGAGCTCGACCACGCGATTGGTCGGCACGTGGAAGAAGTCCGAGGCCTTGACCGCGTTCTTCGACATCGACACGAACAGCCGCTCGCGCCACATCGCCATGCCGGTGCCCGCGGTGGGGATCAGCGTCTCGCGCGACACGAAGAACGACGTCTCCATCATGTCGAAGGCGAAGCCGCGGCGGCCGGCATCTTCCAGCAGCGACGGAATGTCGGTGTCATCCTTGAATCCCGTATAGGCGAGGAAGCGGTAGAAGTCGCAGCCGAGCGGCGCGATCTCGATGCGCTCGTCGTCGGCGACATACGGAATGTCGCGGGTGACGATGGTGAGGAACACGACGCGCTCGTGAAGCACCTTGTTGTGCTTGAGGTTGTGCAGCAGCGCGTGCGGCACGCGGTCCTGGTTCGACGTCATGAACACCGCGGTGCCCTCGACGCGCGTCGGCGGCGCGACCTCGATGCTGGCGATGAACGCCTCGAGCGGCAGCGCGTCCTGCGCGAGGCGTTCGGCGACCAGCACCCGGCCGCGCTTCCACGTCGTGAGCAGCGTGAACACCAGCGCGCCGATGAACAGCGGGAACCAGCCGCCGTCGGGAATCTTGAGCGCGTTCGACGACAGCAGCGCGAGGTCGATCGCCACCAGCGGCAGCGCCACGGCGAGCGCCGCCGGCAGCGACCAGTCCCACAGCCTGCGCATGACGACGAAGATCAGGATCGAGTCGATCAGCATCGCCATTGTCACGGCGATGCCGTAGGCGGCGGCGAGGTTGTCGGACGTGCGGAATCCCAGCACCAGCAGCAGCACGGCGACGAGCAGCATCCAGTTGATGAACGGCACGTAGATCTGGCCCATCGTCTTCTCGGAGGTGTGCAGGATGGCGAGGCGCGGGCAGTAGCCCATCTGCACGGCGGCGCGCGTCAGCGAGAACGCGCCCGAGATCACCGCCTGCGAGGCGATGATCGCGGCGACGGTCGCCAGCAGCAGCAGCGGCAGCAGCCCCCACGACGGCGCCAGCAGGTAGAACGGGTTGCGGATCGCCTCCGGCTGCTCGAGGATGAGCGCGCCCTGGCCGAAGTAGTTGAGCACCAGCGCCGGGCCGACGAACGCGAGCCAGGCACGGCGTATCGGGGCGGCGCCGAAGTGTCCCATGTCGGCATACAGGGCCTCGACCCCGGTGACCGCGAGCACCACCGCGCCGAGCGCGATGAAGGCGGCGCCGGTGTTGTGCACGAGGAACTCGTAGGCGTACTGCGGATTCAGCGCGAGCAGCACGTGCGGCGAGCGCCAGAGCTGCAGCAGACCAAGCGTGCCGATCACCACGAACCACAGGCACATCACCGGCCCGAACACCGCGCCGATCGCGCCGGTGCCACGCTTCTGGATCGCGAACAGCCCGATCATGATCAGCACCGCCAGCGGCACCACCCAGCGTTGCAGCGCGGGCGCCGCCACCTCGAGCCCCTCGACGGCGCCGAGCACGGTGATCGCCGGCGTGATCATGCCGTCGCCGTAGAACATCGCCGCGCCGAAGATGCCGAGGCCGATCAGCCACCAGCGGCGGCGCTCGCCGCGCAGCAGGCCGCGCGACACGAGCGCCGTCAGCGCGAGGATGCCGCCCTCGCCGCGATTGTCGGCGCGCATGATGATCATGATGTACTTCAGCGTGACGATGATCATCAGCGCCCAGAAGATCACCGACAGGATGCCGAAGACGTTGGCGGGCGTGAGCCCGAGTCCATGATGGCCGGTGAACGCCGTGCGCAGCGTGTACAGCGGACTCGTGCCGATGTCGCCGAACACGACGCCGATGGCGCCCAGTACCAGCGGCGCCATGCGCCGCGGCTCGTGCGGGGTTGGCGCGGCGTCCGTCAAGAAGGTCCCCCCGAAGCGAGCTTGGCTCGCCTCCCCCGACGGGCCGAGCGCGTTGGGACGGCCCGGCGGCGCTCATGCGGCTCCCCCCGAAGCGAGCTTCGCTCGCCTCCCCCGAGGGGGCGAGCGCCTTGGGACGGCCCGGCGGCGCTCATGACCGCGACATCAACCGGCGCTTTCCTCGTTGCGGCGCGAGAAGCGGATGGCGAGCTGCTTCAGCTTGCGATACAGGTGCGTGCGCTCGAGTCCGGCCTTCTCGGCGACGCGGCTCATGTTGCTCTGCTCGCGCGCCAGCAACTGCTCGAAGTAGATGCGCTCGAACGCTTCGCGCGCCTCGCGCAGCGGCACCTCGAAGAAGCGTGCCGTGATCTCCGGCGCGATCGCCTGCGTCGGCGACGCCGCCTCGCCGAGCAACCGCTTGACGTGCTCGGTCGTCACCTCGCCGCGCAGCAGGGCAAGGTTGCCGACGACGTTGGCGAGGTGCTCGAGGTTGCCCGGCCAATGCGCGCTCGACAGCGCGGCGAGTGCGGCCGGCTGCAGCGTGGCGAGCAGCGGCGCCTGCGGATCGCCGTGCGTCGCGTCGCGCCAGAAGCGCTCGATCAGGGGCGGGATGTCCTCGCGCCGCGTGCGCAGCGGCGGCAGCATCACCGCGCCGGCCGACAGCTGCGTCAGCAGCGCCGCGTCGAAGCGGCCTTCCGCGGCGAGATTGCCGAGCGGCTCGGCGGAGGTCGCCACCAGCGTCACGTTGTGGCGCTCGAGCTTGGGCACGAGAAACGACAGCAGCCGCTGGTCGGCCTTGGAATACTGCCCGATCTCGGCGCATACCAGCACGCCGTCGCGCGCCTCCTCGAGCAGCGCCACCGGATTGGCGAGTCGCGCGCCATTGGCGAGCGCGATGTAGGGCACGTCGGGCAGCTTCAGCGCTTCGGCCGCGACGTCGTGGCCGGTGCCCGTCTCGCCCAGGATCAGGATCGGCTTGCGCGCCGCGACGAGCTGCTCGAGCGCACGCTCCACCTCGTGAACGCGCGCGCTGGTGCCGAGCGTCGTCAACACGACGCGGCGCGGCTCCTTGATCGACGCCACCTTGAGCGCGCGCGAGATCGTCGCCAGGAGCTTGGACAGACCGATCGGCTTCTCGAGAAAATCGAACGCGCCGATACGCGTCGCCTCGACGGCCGTCTCGATCGTGCCGTGTCCCGACATCATCACCACCGGCATCGTCAGCGCGCCCGACGCGCCCCACTCGCGCAGCAGCGTCACGCCGTCGGTGTCCGGCATCCAGATGTCCAGCAGCACCATCGAAGGTTGCTGGCGCGCCCGGTAGGCGCGCGCCTCGCCCGCGTTCTCGGCCAGCGCGACGCGGTAGCCCTCGTCCTGCAGGATCTCCGACAGCAGTTCGCGTATGCCGACCTCATCGTCGACGACCAGGATTTCCTTTGCCTGCACCATCCGCATTCCCTCATGCGCCCGCGCGTCGCGCGAGCGGAAAAACCAGCGTCACGCGCGCGCCGCGCGGCGCCACGTTCTCGAGGCTCGCACGTCCGCCGTGCTCCTCGACGATCTTCTTCACGATCGCGAGGCCGAGACCGGTGCCCTTGGTCTTGGTCGTCACGTACGGCTCGAACGAGTGCTTCAGCACCGCCTCGGCGAAACCGGGCCCGCGGTCGGTGAACGCGAGCGCCGCCTCGCCATTGTGCGCGTCCAGCGCGATTTCGTATGCGGGGTCGGCGACGTCCGCCTGGGCGTCGATCGCATTCTGCAGGAGGTTGTGCAGTACCTGCCGCAGGCGCGTGGGCTCGCCCTGGACCACCACGGGAGCGTCGGGCAGCGACAGCGAGATCTGTGGGCGCAGATTCTCGTACAGTTCGAGGACGTCCTGCAACAGCGACTTGACATCGACGAGCTGCGCCTGTCCCGGCCGCGGGCTGCGCGCGTAGATCGCGAAGTCGTCGACCATGCTCTTCATCGCCGCCACCTGCGTGACGATCGTCTGCGTGCCGCGCCGGAGCGTCTCCTGGTCGGTGCCGTCGAGCCTGCCCTCGAGCTTGACCGCGAGGCGCTCGGCCGAGAGCTGGATCGGCGTCAAAGGGTTCTTGATTTCGTGTGCGAGGCGGCGCGCGACCTCCGCCCACGCGGCGTCGCGCTGCGCGACCACGAGCTCGGAGACGTCGTCGAACACCACGACGTAGCCGGCATTGGCGGCGTTGGCGAGCCGCGTGCCGCGCATCAGCAGCGTGCGTGTCATGTTCGCCACCGCGAGCTCGGCCTCCTTCTGCCACTTGCCGTCGCGGCTGCCGCGAAAGCCCTCGCCGACGAGCTCGGCGAACGGCGCCAGCGCCGGCAGCCGCTTGCCCCAGTCGGCGAGCGGCATGCCCGTGAGGTCGGCGAGTGGCTGCTGCAGGATGAGCGCGGCGCTCGGATTCGCGGTGCGCAGCCGGTAACGGTCGTCGAACGCGAGCACGCCCGCGGACAGGTTGCCGAGCACGCTCTCGAGGTAGGCACGCGTCGTCTCGATCGCGCGCCGCGACTCCTCGTTGCGCGTATGCGCATCGGCGAGCTGCGCCGTCATCGTGTTGAACGACTCGGTGAGGATGCCGAGCTCGTCGCCGGAGGTCACCGGCTGGCGCCGCGTGAAATCGCCCTGGGTCACGGCGCGCGTGCCTTCGGCGAGCAGCCCCAGAGGCTCGGCGAAGCGCTCGGCGAGCACGACCGCGAGGCCGAGCGCGCTCGTCAGCGCGAGCAGCAGCGTCAGGGTCAGCGTCCATTCGTACAATCGTTTGAGCGCGCTGCGCGAGTAGGAGATCTCCTGGTAGTCGCGATAGCCGGCCTCGGCGCGGTCGGCCTCCTGCGCGAGCGCCGACGGCACCGGTTCGATCACCTGCAGGAGCTTCAGCGGCTCGAGTCGATCGCCGCTGTTCACCGGCACCACGACGCGCGCGACGAGGCCGCGCTGCGGCAGCTGGTCGATCGCGCCGAACGTCTGCTGCAGGCGCGCACGGCGCAACGCCTCGGCGGGTGGCGGGTCGGGCGTCGCGGTCGAGCTCGAGATGCCGGCGACGGCGAGCACGTTGCCGGTCGGCGTATAGAGCACGGCCTCGTGCACGCCGATCTGCTCGGCCGCGCGGTTCAGCACCTGCGCGAACGTCGACGCATTGGCGTCGGCCAGCGCGATCGCCAGCTGCCCCGCCTTGTTGGTCGCGTCGCGCAGCACGAAGTCGAGCGCGCTGCGCCCGAGATTGAGGCCGCTGTCGAGCGCGCGGTCGACGCGCACGTCGAACCAGCTCTCGATGCTGCGGCCGACGAACTGCACCGACACCGCGTACAGCAGCGCGCCGGGCAGCAGCGCGACCAGCGAGAACAGCAGCACGAGGCGGACCGCGAGGCGCGAGCCGAACACGCCGGCCCTGAAATTGCGTCGCAGCATCAGGAGCTGGCCGCCGACGATCACCATGAGCAGCACCGCGAGCACCGCGGTGACCACGACGAGCTTGTCGTAGCCGCCGGCGAAGAACTCGGTGTTGGATGTCGCGCTCGCGAGCAGGAACAGCGTGATCGCGGCGAGGCAGGCCGCGCACAGCAGCGCGAAGCGCCAGCGCCGCGAGCCGGGGATTCTCACGGCGTGAAGCTCCAGCGCAGCCACTCCGACGACAACTGCCACTCGCGCGACGCCAGCGCCGACACCTGCAGCGGCTTCGGCAGTTGCCCCGCATCGAGCTTGAGGCGCAGCGCCGCGTCGTAGCGCGTGCCTTTGCTCAGCGCCGAGGCGCGCGCCACCGGCCGCGATGTGACGCGGCCGATGAAGCGCTCGACTTCATCGAGCGTCGCGAAGCTCTGCGACATGAGCCCGCTGCCGATCCGGTACTGGCGCGTCAACGGCGCAAACGACAGCCGGTAGGTCGTCACCTGGTCGACGACCTTTTCGTCGACCCAGTACCAGCGCGGCCGCGTCAGCGTGAACTCGAGATCGATGTAGAGCGCGATGCCCTTCGACAGCGCCTCGTCGAGCGTGGCGTTGAGGTTGAAGTCGAAATCGGCGGACAGCAGCACCTCGCCGTCCTCCTCGTGCAACTCCGCGCCGCGCACGCCGATGGTGTCGGCGCGCGCCGCGAGCGTCGCCGCCAGCGCCAACGCGGCGAGCGCGATGGCGAGCCAGCGCGTCCAGGGCGCGCGCCGCGACATCGGATCGGAAGTGCGGGGCAAGGCGAGCATGCCGGCGGGCGCAGGGCGCATTCGAGGGCGCTCATGACCGCCGGCGGCGTGGACTTCGCGAGGCGAACCTCGCGGATCGCGGCGCGCTCTGCGCGGCAATCGCCGCACCGGGCTTCGCGCCGCTGCCGGCGTCACGCCTTTCGAATCAGCGCGTAGAAGAATCCGTCCTGATTGTGCGGGCTTGCCTCCGCTGAAGGCAAGACCTGGCCGTGTTCGTGCGCGACTTCGGCCGGCAGGATGAGGGTTTCGCGCAACGCTTCCGGCCGCGTCGCCATGAATGCCTCGATGCGCGCCTCGTTCTCCGCGCGGAACACCGAGCACGTCGCGTACAGCAGGCGCCCGCCGTGCGCGAGCAGCGGCCACAGCGCGGCGAGCAGGCCATCCTGCTCGGCGGTGAATTGCGCGATGTCGGAGGCACGACGCAGCCACTTGGCGTCGGGATGCCGGCGCACGATGCCCGACGCGCTGCAGGGCACGTCGGCGAGGATGCGATCGAACGCGCGGCCGTCCCACCATGCCGCGGGATCGCGCGCGTCGCCGGCGACCACGGTGACCGCGGGCGACGCGAGGCGCAGCCGCGCGAGGTTGTCGCGCACGCGCGGCAGCCGCGCCGCGTCGCGATCGAGCGCGGTCATCGCGACGTCCGCAAGCTCGAGAATGTGCGTGGTCTTGCCGCCGGGTGCGGCGCACGCGTCGAGCACGCGCATGCCGTCACCGCAGCCGAGCAGAGGCGCCGCGAGCTGCGCGCCGGGATCCTGCACGCTGAATGCGCCCTCCGCGTAGCCCGGCAATGTCGTCACCGGCGCCGGCGTGGCGATGACGATCGCCGCCACGCCTTGTGCGCGCGCGTCGATCGCGGCCTCGGCGAGGCGCGCGAGGAGCGCCGCGCGCGTCGTCACCCGCGCATTGACGCGCAGCGTCAGCTGCGGCCGCGCGTTGCCGGCCTCGAGGATCGCTGCCCACTGCGCGGGATGATCGGCGCGCACGCGATCGGCCCACCAGCGCGGATACGAGAATCGGGCGCGCGGATCGTCGCTCGCCGCCATTCGCGCATCGAGCGCTGCGCGCTCGCGCAGGTAACGCCGCAGCAGCGCATTGACGAGCGAGCGCGCGGCCGGCTTGCCCATCGCAGCCACGGCGTCGACCGCCTGGTCCACCACGGCGAACGCCGGCATCCGCGTGTGCGCGATCTGGTAGAGCGCCACTTCCACCAGCAGCGCGATGGCGCGGTCGACGATCGGCTTTTGCGACAGCGCGCGCGTCAACGCGTCGAGTCGCCCGTGGTGGCGCAGCGTGCCGTAGGCGAGCTCCTGCACCAGCGCGCGTGCGGGCCCCGCGTGCCCGAGATCGACGGCGGCCATCGCCGCCGGCAGCGCCGCGCCGTCGAGCACGCGCGCGACGATTTCCACCGCTTGCCGCTGCGACTGCTGCATCAGTCGAGCCGGGCGCCCGGCGCGATCGCGCGCCCGGCGACGAACGCCGCCGCCGTCATCTGTCGCGCGTTGGCGGGCTGCAGGGCTTCGATGCGCAATACGCCGCGCGCGCACGCGACATCGATACCCGCCGCGTGCATGCGCACGATCGTGCCCGGCGCCATGCCGGTCGGAGCCATCTCCGGCAGCGCGCGCGCCTGCCGGATCTTGACGGCCGTGCCGCCGAGCGTGGTCCACGCCGCGGGCCAGGGATCGAATGCGCGAACCGCACGGTCGATCGCGTCCGCGTCGCGCGTCCAGTCGACGCGCGCGCCGTCGCGCGCGATCTTGTGTGCATAGGTGATGCCTGCCGCGGGCTGCGGCGTCGCCGCCAGCCGGCCGTCGCGCGCCAGGCGAGTCAGCACGTCGACCATCGCCCGCGCACCCTCGGCCGCGAGCTTTGCCGTCAGCGAGCCCGCGGTGTCGCGCGCGTCGATCGCCATGCGCCGCGTCTCGATCATCGCCCCGGTGTCGAGCCCTGCATCCATCTGCATGATCGTGACGCCGGTCGCGGCATCGCCGGCTTCGATCGCGCGCGCCACCGGCGCCGCGCCACGCCATCGCGGCAGCAGCGAAGCATGGATGTTGAGGCAGCCGTGGCGCGGCGCGTCGAGCACGGCTTGCGGCAGGATCAGGCCATAGGCAGCCACCACCAGCACATCGAGCCGCGCCGCGGCGATCGCCGCCTGCGCGTGCGCATCGCGCAGCGTCGCGGGTTGCGCGAGCGCGAGGCCGTGATGCTGCGCCAGACGCTTGACCGGCGATGCGGCGGTCGCGAGCCCTCGGCCTTGTGGCCGATCGGGCTGGGTGAGGACGAGCGGTATCGTGACGCCGGCGTCGACCAGGGCCTCGAGCGCCGTCGCCGCGAACTCGGGCGTGCCGGCGAAGCCTGCGCGGATGCCGTTCACCCGGCCAGCTTTTGCTTCTTCTTGAGCCTCGAGGACAGTCGCGCGCGTTTCAGCGGCGACAGGTAGTCGACGAACACCTTGCCCACCAAATGATCCATTTCATGCTGAATGCATACCGCGAGCAGGTCGTCGGCGTCGAGCTCGAACGGGTTGCCGTGCGCGTCCTGCGCGCGCACCCGCACGCGCGCCGCGCGCGTCACCCTGTCGTAGTAGCCCGGCACCGACAGGCAGCCCTCCTCCGACTCGGCCTCGCCCTCGCGCGCGACGATCTCGGGATTGACGAACACGCGAAGCTCGTCGCGGGCCTCCGAGATGTCGATGATGACGATGCGCTTGTGCACGTCCACCTGGGTGGCGGCGAGGCCGATCCCGGGGGCCGCGTACATGGTCTCGGCCATGTCGTCGACCAGCCTGGCGATGTCCGGCGTGAACGTGGACACCGGCGCCGCCACCTTCTTCAGGCGCGGGTCCGGGTATTCGAGGATCGGCAGGATCATGGTGCGATGGTGGGGCAGCGTCGGTGCCCTATCAAGGAGCCGCGCCGAGGCGGACGCCGTGCAGGGGCCTTCCTGCAACGCCGCGCCGGGGACTGCCAATGCATCCGACGGGAAAGCTTGCCAAATGCATGTGTCGGATGCAGAATCGGCTTTAAGTCCTTATTTTGCGGCGGTTTAGGACGTTTGCAAGCCCGCTTGCCAAGGAAGAGGTCTTATGCGTCAACAGTTTAGCACACGCATGTTGCGGGCCGCCGTGGCCATCGCGGCCGCATGCGTGCTGGTCTTTGCCGCCGCGCCCGCGCTCGCCGACGAACCGCTGACGCTGGCGCCCGATGCGCCGTCGTCGTACACGGTGCAAAAAGGCGACACCCTGTGGGGCATCTCCGGCCGCTTCCTCCGCGATCCCTGGCGCTGGCCCGAGATCTGGGGTCTCAACCGCACGCAGATCAAGAACCCGCACTGGATCTATCCGGGCGACGTGGTCGTGCTCGACCATCTCGGTCCCGGCGGCGCCCCACGGCTGTCGATCGCGCGCGGCACCGTCCGCCTGTCGCCGCAGACCCGCGTGGAACGGCTGGCGTCCGACGCCATCCCCTCGATCCCGCCGGGCGATATCGAGCCCTATCTCACGCCGGCGCTGGTGACCCCGCAGCCTGGCATGCCCCAATCGGCCGAGATCATCGCCGGGCGCGACCGCACGCGCGTCGTGCGCGGCCAGAACGACCGTGTCTATGCCGTCGGCATCGATCAGAAGCAGGGCGACGCGTGGCTCATCTACCGGCCAGGCAAGGCGCTCATATCGCCCGAGTCCGGCAAGGTGCTGGGTTTCGAGAACCGGTTCATCGGCCGCGCCAAGGTCGAGCGCTTCGCCGACGTGTCGACGCTGCTCATCACCGAGTCGGACCAGGAAGTCTTCGTGGGCGACCGCCTGGTGCCGGTGCCGCGCGAGACGCTGATCAACTACGTGCCGCACGCGCCCGACAAGCCCATGGAAGGCAACATCATCGCCTCGTATCGCAACGAGAGCGAGATGGGCCGCGGTTCGATCGTCACCATCGACCGTGGGCAGAGCGACGGCGTCGAGGTCGGCAACGTGCTTGCCATCTATCACACCGTGCCGCCGATCCAGGATCCGCGTCCCAATGCCGAGGCCCCGCAACTGCTGCGCTTCCTCGACCAGACCACGTACTTCGTGCCGGATCACTACCTCGACGTGCCCGAGGAGCGCACCGGCCTGATGTTCGTGTTCCGCACGTTCGACCGCGTGTCGTACGCGGTCCTGCTCAACACCACCGATCCAATCCTGGTCGGCGATCGCATCCGCCAACCCTGACCTTTCGCGTACCGGCGTTGGCGTGAGCCGCGGCGGCGCCGCGGCGCAGCCTCCCGACGCGGCGCGGCTGCGCGCGTGGGTGACGCTCGCGCACTGCCGGATACCCCAGCAGGACCTCGTCGCGTTGTTGCGCGCGGCCGGCGACCCCCAGGTGCTGGTCGCTGCGGCTCGCGGTCGCGCGGCGGCATTCGAGTTGCCGGCTGCGGCCCGCACCGCCCTGGCCGACGTGCCGCCGGCGATGATCGACGCGACGCTCGCGTGGCTCGAATCGCCGGCGCATCGACTGGTGACGTTCGACGACGCCGACTACCCGCAGGCACTGCTCGCCGTCGGCGACGCGCCGCCGGTGCTGTTCGCGATGGGACGCGGCGAGCTCCTCAACCGGCCGGCGGTGGCGATCGTCGGCAGCCGCCAGGCGACGCCGCAGGGACTCGACGATGCCCGCGCATTCGCGCGCGCGCTCGCGAGCGCGGGCCTCACCGTGGTCTCGGGGCTTGCGCAGGGCATCGACGCCGCGGCGCACGAGGGTGCGCTCGATACACCGGCATCGACGATCGCGGTCGTCGGCACCGGGCTCGACCGCGTCTATCCGGCAGCCAATCGAAGGCTTGCGCACGCGATCGCCGAGCGCGGGCTCATCGTCTCCGAGTTCGTGCCCGGGACGACTGCCGAGAAATGGCATTTCCCGCGCCGCAACCGCCTGATCTCCGGGCTCGCGCGCGGGGTTCTCGTCGTCGAGGCGAACCTGTCCTCGGGTTCGCTGATCACCGCGCGACTCGCCGGTGAGCAAGGCCGCGAAGTGATGGCGATGCCGGGTTCTATACACTCGCCCTTGTCGAAGGGCTGCCACAAGCTGATCCGCGACGGCGCCAAACTGGTGGAGACCGCGCAGGACGTGCTGGCCGAACTCGGCCTCGCCGCGCCGGCGGCGGTCGCTGCGGCCGCGCCGCGCGTCGTCGACGCCGTTCACGCGCCGCTGCTGGCGGCGATGGGCGAGGCGCCCGTCGACATCGACCGGCTGGTCGCGCGCACCGGGCAGGCCGTCGAGGTGATCGCCGCGCAACTGACCGCGCTGGAGCTCGAGGGCCTGGTTGCGCCGATGCCCGGCGGCCGCTGGCAACGCCGGCATTGATCGCAAGCCTCGCGCCAAAGGCCCGAGGCCCCGCACGCGCCGCAAGTCCGGGGTTGCGGCGAGACGCAACCATGACCATTTGCCGAAGGCGAGGTTGCCCCTCACCGGACTTAATCGGTAGTATCGCCGCCTCTTCGCAGGAAGGATGAGCTCTTGAGCAAGGAACTGATCATCGCCGAAAAACCCTCGGTCGCCGCGGACATCGCGCGCGCGCTGGGGGGGTTCACCCGCCACGGCGACTATTTCGAGAGCGATACGCAGGTCCTGTCGTCGGCAGTGGGCCATCTGATCGAGATCGGCATGCCGGAGGACGAGGAGGTGAAGCGCGGCAAGTGGACGTTCGCGCACCTGCCCGCAATCCCTTCGCAGTTCGCGCTGAAGCCCATCGAGAAGAGCGAAGACCGGCTGAAGACGCTGTTGAAGCTCCTGCGCCGCAAGGACGTGACGCGCCTCGTCAACGCCTGCGACGCCGGTCGCGAGGGCGAACTCATCTTCCGTTACATCGCCCGTTACGCGAAGACCGACAAGCCGATCAAGCGGCTGTGGCTGCAGTCGATGACGCCGGCGGCGATCCGCGACGCCTTCGCCAAGCTGCGCAGCGACGAGTCGATGCGGCCGCTGGCGGACGCTGCGACGTGCCGCTCCGAGTCGGACTGGCTGGTCGGCATCAACGGCACCCGCGCAATGACGGCGTTCAACTCGAAGTCGGGCGGTTTCCAGCTCACCACCGTCGGCCGCGTGCAGACGCCGACGCTCGCCATCCTCACCGAGCGCGAGGAGAAGATCCGCGCGTTCAAGCCGCGCAACTACTGGGAGCTGATCGGCACGTTCCGCGCGCAGGCCGGCGAATACAGCGGACGCTGGTTCGACGAGTCTTTCCGCAAGCGCGACGACGACCCGGACCTGCGCGCCGAGCGCGTGTTCGACGAGTCGCGCGCGCTGGCGATCGCCGAAAAGTGCCGCGGCAAGCCGGGGATCGTCAGCGAGGAGTCCAAGCCGTCGACGCAGAGCCCGCCGCTGCTCTACGACCTCACCACGCTGCAACGCGAGGCCAACGGCCGCTTCGGCTTCTCGGCGCGCACCACGCTGTCGCTCGCGCAGGCGCTCTACGAGCGCCACAAGGTGCTCACCTATCCGCGCACCGATGCGCGCGCACTGCCGGAGGACTACCAGGGCACGGTGAAGGCGACGCTCGAGGCGCTTGGCGACACCAACGCCTATGGCACGCTGGCGCGCCGCGTGCTGAAGGAGAAGTGGGTGCGCCCCAACAAGCGCATCTTCGACAATTCCAAGATCTCCGACCACTTCGCGATCATTCCCACGCTGCAGACGCCGAAGTCGCTGAACGAGATCGAGCAGAAGCTCTACGACTTCGTCGTCAAGCGCTTCATCGCGGTGTTCTACCCGCCCGCCGAGTTCGAGGTGACCACGCGCATCACGCGCGTCGACGGCGAGCCGTTCAAGACCGAGGGCCGCGTGCTGGTGAACCCGGGATGGCTCGCGGTGTACGGCAAGGAGGCGCAGGGCGACGACGCGTCGCTGGTGCCGCTCGCCAGGCGCGCGCCGGATGCGGCGTCGGCGGCGGCCGCCGGCGACGTCTACGAGCGCGTCGTCGCCGACAAGGTCGACGCCGTGGCGCAGACCACGCGGCCGCCGCCGCGCTACAACGAGGGCACGTTGCTGTCGGCGATGGAAGGCGCGGGCAAGTCGATCGAGGACGACGAGCTGCGCGAGGCGATGCGCGAGAAGGGTCTCGGCACGCCGGCCACGCGCGCGCAGATCATCGAGGGCCTGATCCAGGAGCGCTATATCCTGCGCGAAGGCAAGGACCTCATTCCCACCGCCAAGGCGTTCTCGCTGATGACGCTGCTGCACGGGCTCGGCGTGCCGGAGCTGTTCTCGCCCGAGCTCACCGCCGGGTGGGAGTTCAAGCTCAACGAGATGGAGCACGGCCGGCTCGCGCGCGACGCGTTCATGCGCGAGATCATCGACATGACGCGGCACATCGTCGGCCAGGCCAAGAACTACGAGAGCGACACGATCCCGGGCGATTTCGCGACGCTGTCCGTGCCGTGTCCGAAGTGCGGGGGCGAGGTGCACGAGCGCTACAAGAAGTTCCAGTGCGTCAAGTGCGATTTCGCCTTCTGGAAGATCATGGGCGGCCGCCAGATCGAGCCGGCGGAAGCCGAAGCGCTGCTGCGCGACCGCGAGATCGGGCCGCTCGACGGCTTCCGCAGCCGGCTTGGCCGCGCCTTCTCCGCGAAGTTGAAGCTCAACGACGCCAACGAGGCCGAGTTCGATTTCGGGCCGCGCCCGGGCGACGAGGACGAGGCGATCGACTTCAGCGGGCAGACGCCGCTGGGACCCTGCCCGAAGGATGGCGGGCGCGTGTTCGAGACGCCGACCGCCTACGTGTGCGAGAACGCCGTGGGCCCCGGCCGCACCTGCGACTTCCGCTCCGGCCGCACGATCCTCACCCGCTCGATCGAGCGCGCGCAGATGGAAAAGCTGCTCGAGCACGGCAAGAGCGACCTCTTGCAATTCGTGTCGGCGCGCACGCGGCGGCCCTTCTCGGCGTTCCTCGTGCGCCAGCCCGACGGCAAGGTCGGCTTCGAGTTCGAGGCGAAGAAGGACGGCAAGGGTCGCGGCCGCCCGCAGCGCGCGGCGGCGTTGCGCGTGCTCGGCCCGCATCCGCGCGATGGCGGCGCCGTCGAGCTGCACGCCGGACGCTATGGCCCGTACGTCAAGCATGGGGAAGTCAACGCCACGCTGCCGGACCGCGACAAGGTGGACACGCTGACGCTCGACGAAGCGCTGGCGATACTCGCCGAGAAGACCGGCAAGCCGGTCGGCGGACGCGCGCGCAAGCCGGTGGCGCGCAAGCCGCGCGGCGTCGAGGAGCCGGCGCCGGCGGTACGCCGCACCAAGCGCCCGGCAGCGGGCACTGCGACCGCGCGCACCGCGGCGCGCAAGACGCCGTCGACCACCGCGAAGGTCGCCGTAACGCGCACCGCGGCCAAGCGCTCGACCGCGGCCGGCGCCAAGCCGCCGGTCGTCAAGCGCGTGACCACCAAGCGCGCCACGACCAAGCGCGCCGCCAAGAAGCCGGCCGGGCGCAAGACCTGACACGGCGGCCGCGCGCGGCGGCCTAGCGCGCGGCGCGCTTTTGCGCCATGTCGATGTCCATGTACTTCCAGTAGGTCTGGAACGTCTGCGGCGCGAAGCCCGCGAGCCAGGGCTGCACGAAGTCGTTCTGCAGCCGGTACATCACCGGGAACATCGGCACGTACGTTCTCGCAATGGCCGCCATTTTGAGCTGCTCGACCTGCTGCGTCGCAGCGTCCGGGGCGTGGAAGAAGGCATCCATCGCGCGATCGTAGTCAGGGGACTTGAAGTGCGAGACGTTCTGCACCGGCGAGGCGCGGCTGTCGAGCTGCTGCAGGATGCCGTAGCCGTATGGCAAACCGCCGTAGCCTCCGTAGTACGTGCTGAACTGCCCGCGCTCGAGCTCCTTGATCGCGTCCTGGAACGGCGTCATGTGGAATTCCATGTGCACGCCGATCGCGTCGAAATTGCGGCGCATCAGCGTCGCGAGCTCGGTCGATATCGCCCCCGAGCGCAGCGTCATGTTCACCACCAGCGGCTTGCCGTCGGGCCGGTTGCGATAGCTGCCGGCGCCGGCGCGCTTGTAGCCCACGCGGTCGAGCAGCGCGTTCGCGGCCGCGGGGTCGTACAGCGCGCGGTCGCCGAAACCGGCATCGTGGCCGGCGACGCGCGGCGGCACCATCTGGTTCGCCGGCAATCCCTGGCCGCCGGCCAGCACGTCGATCATCGTGCGGGCATCGAAGCCCAGCATCATCGCGCGGCGCAGCGCGATCGCTTCCTTCTGCATGCCGCCGACGACAGGATCGTCGACGTTGAAGTAGACAAAGAACACGAAAGGCTCGGGCGTCGCGAATCGCTTCACGCCGCGCGCGGCGAGGTCCCTGCGCACCGCGTTGCCGGCCAGCAGGCGATTGGCGACGCTCGAGTGCAGCGTGATGTAGTCGAGGTTGCCGCGCTCGAACTCCAGCACGCGCACGCTATCTTCCTCGATGACGTCGAGGTCGATCTCGCCGATCCTGGGCAGCGACTTGCCCGCCATCGCCTTCGCCATTCCCATATAGGGGCCGTCGTCGACGCGCGGAAACTGCAGCTCGCGGTAACCCGGATTGGCGACCAGCACCACACGCGATCCGCGCTGCCATTCTTTCAGCATGTAGGCGCCCGTGCCCACCGGCCGCGCGCCGATGTCGCGTCCTGCCGCCTCGACCACCTCGTGCGCGCACGCGCCGAGCGTCAGGAAAAATTCGATCGGCGAATAGACGGCGGAGGTGAGCTTGAGCTGTAGCGTATAGCGGTCGAGCGCACGCAGCCCCGCCATCGGCGCCGCATAGTCGAAATGCGCGCCGGGTTTCTTCGCCGCGTCGACCAGCGCGCGCGCGCCGACGACGAGCGGCGTGATCGACGCGTCGCCACCGCGGTGCAGGTTGGGATCGAGCCAGCGCTTGAGCGAAAACACGTAGTCGTCGGCGACGAGCTCGCGTCGCCGGCCACCGAACGCCGGGTCGGCCGTGAAGTAGATGCCCGGCTTGACGTGTACTGTCCATGTCAGCCCGCCGTCGGTGATCTCGGGCATGCCGGTCGCGGTCATCGGCGCGAGCTTCACCGGCGAGGCGAGGTAGTCGAATTCGTAGAGCCCCTCGAAGATCGCGGTGATGACCTCGAACGACGGATTGTCGTCGTACTGCTGCGGGTCGAGCGCCTCGATGTCGGGCGTGGCGATGTGCAGCACCTTCGCCGGGTCGGCAGCGGCGAGCGCGCAGGGTGCCGACGCCAGCGCGCCGGCGACGACGGCGGCGAGCGCAAGACGGACGGCGAGGTTCATGGCGTCATGATGGCATGGCCGGCGCGGGCGGTGACGCCGCCCGTCGTGCAAGACTCGCGCCACCGGATTTTCGCAGGCACAATCGCCGCCATGGACTTTCGCGACATCGTCGTCGAGTTCGCGACGCCCGCCGACGCCCAGGTGCTGTCGACGATGACGCGCGACTGGATCGAGGCCGGCCTCGACTGGAGCTATCGCAGCGCGCGCCTCGCGCGCCTGATCGGCAGCGCCAACCACACGGCAGTGGTCGCGCGCGACGGCTCGCGCATCGTCGGCTTCGCCATCATGGAATTCGGCGACGAGCGCGCGCACCTCGTGCTGCTCGCGGTGCGGCCTTCGCACCGGCGACGCCGTATCGGCAAGGCGCTCGGCCAGTGGCTGATCGACTCCGCGATCACCGCCGGCGCGTCGTCGGTGCACGTCGAGGTGCGCGAGTCCAATCCGCCGGCGCTCGCGCTGTACCGCAGCCTCGGCTTCGAGGAAAGCCTGCGCATCGAAGGCTACTACCAGGGCCGCGAAAACGCGGTGCGGTTGATCCGCATCCTGCGCAAGCCGGTGTCCGTGCTGCCGCCGTGGTCGCCGCCGCCGCGGTTGCGCCACTGACGGTCGCCACGCGACAGCCGGGTCGTGCCGCCCGCTCGGCAAAGCTAGCGCCGCAGCGGGAAGCGGCCGGCGGCCGCCGGCGTCTGCGCCCGGGATCCCGGCCGCATTCAACGCCTGTACCGGGACGCGCCCGCACGCTCCCGATCGACAGGGTCAACTGATGGCGTCGATCGAGGTCAGCGAAGAGGACGGCGTGCGCTACCTGCACTTCGGTACGCACTGGATCCAGGGTGGGATGCGCATCGCGCGGCCGTGGTCGCTCGAGCTCGAGTACACGCGCGACCTCATGTTCCCGCTGCTGTTGCGCGCTACCCCGACATGGCCGCGCAGCGTGCTCGTCATCGGCCTCGGCGCCGCGTCGGTGCCGCGCTTCCTCTATCGCTACTTTCCGCGCACGTCGCAGACGGTGGTCGAATGCGAACCCGCTGTCGTCGACGTGGCGCGCGCGTCGTTCCGGCTGCCGGCCGAACGCGCGCGGTTGCGCGTCGAGATCGGCGATGGCGCCGACTACGTGATCGCCAGCGACCGACAATTCGACTGGATCATCGTCGACGGGTTCGACGCCAAGGGCCGTGCCGGCGCGCTGGACACGCTGCCGTTCTACTGCAACTGCCTCGCGCGCCTCACCGATCGCGGCATCGTCGCAGTCAACCTCCTGACCTGGCGTCACGCGTTGCGCGGCAGTCTCGCGCGCCTGCGTGCGGCCTTCGGCACGAATCTCGCGACGTTGCCGCCCTGCGACAGCGGCAACGTGATCGCGCTCGCCAGCGGCGGCGCCGCGTTGTCGGCGCCCATCGACACCTTGCGTCGCGCGGCAGTGCGTTTGCGCGCGCAAACGCGCCTCGATCTCGCCCCGACGGTGAAGCGAATCGCGAAGGCGCAGGCGGCCGCTTAGCACCGCCACGGTATCATCGGTGGCAGGGGCGTCGCTTCGTCGCGCCTCGCGCAGCCCGCCATGTCCGCCACTCACGCCGTCGAATCCCCCTACGCCTGGAGCCGCCTCGTCGTAAGTCTTGTGCTGTCGACGATCGGCGGCGTCGGCATGTGGTCGGTGGTGGTGGCGCTGCCGGCGGTGCAGGCCGACTTCGGCGTCGCCCGCGGCGCGGCTTCGCTGCCGTACACGATGACGATGCTCGGCTTTGGCGCCGGCAGCATCCTGACCGGCCGCGCGTCCGACCGCTTCGGCATCATGCCGCCGCTCGTGGTGACGTCGCTCGCGCTCGCCGCCGGCTTTGCGCTCGCCTCGCGTGCGCCGACGCTCGGGCTCTATGCGGCGGCGCAGGGACTGTTGATCGGCTTCGGCAGCTCGGCGACGTTCTCGCCGCTGCTCGCGCACATGTCGCAGTGGTTCGACCGCCGTCGCGGCATCGCCGTCGCGGTCGTCGCCAGCGGCAACTACGTCGCGGGAGCCGTGTGGCCGCCGATCGTCCAGCATTTCATCGCTGCGCAGGGCTGGCGGCCGACGTATCTCGGCATCGGCATCTTCTGTGCGCTGACGATGGTGCCGTTGGCGCTGCTGTTCCGCACGCCGCCGCCCGCGCACGGCTCACAGGCGGCGCGCTCGACGGTACGACGGCGCGAGGAGCCTCCGCTCGGTGTGCCAGGCCCGACGCTGCAGCGGCTGCTCACCGTCGCCGGGCTGTGCTGCTGCGTGGCGATGTCGATGCCGCAGGTGCACCTCGTCGCCTATTGCAGCGACCTCGGCTACGGCCCGGCGCGCGGCGCGCAGATGTTGTCGGTGATGCTCGCCTGCGGCGTCGTCAGCCGTATCGGCTTCGGCTTCATCTCTGACCGCATCGGCGGCCTGCGCACGCTGCTGCTGGGATCGCTGCTGCAGGGGCTCGCGCTGGTGCTGTTCCTGCCGTTCGACGGCCTCGTGTCGTTGTACGTGGTGTCGGCGCTGTTCGGCCTCTTCCAGGGCGGCATCGTGCCCTCGTACGCGATCATCATCCGCGACTATTTCCCGGCGCGCGAGGCCGGCGCCCGCGTCGGCGTCGTCATCACCGCCACGTTGCTCGGCATGGCGCTCGGCGGTTACCTGTCCGGCGCGATTTTCGACTGGACGGGTTCGTACCGCGCCGCATTCCTCAACGGCATCGCCTTCAATCTCGCGAACCTGTCGATCGTGGTGTGGCTGCTGCGCCGGCGCGCGTTGCGCGCGGCGTTCGCGTAATCGCGTGAAGTTTCAGATGTCCAGGTTGCGCACGCCGAGCGCGTTGGCCTCGATGAACGCGCGGCGCGGCTCGACCAGCTCGCCCATCAGCGTGTCGAAGATCTCGTTGGACGTGACCGCGTCCTCGATCTGAACGCGCAGCATCCGTCGCACCGCCGGGTCCATCGTGGTTTCCCACAATTGCGCGGGGTTCATCTCGCCCAGCCCCTTGTATCGTTGGATCGCGACGCCGTTGCGCGCCTCGGCGAGCAGCCAGTCGAGCGCTTCCTTGAACGTGCGCACCGCCAGTTCCTTGTCGCCGCGCTTGATCAGCGCACCATTGGCGCTGATAAGGTCCTTGAGCACCGCCGCGGCCTGATGGACTTGCTGGCCGTCGCCGCTCGCCAGGAAGTCGGCGTCGATGGCGGTGACGTGCGGTGTCCCGTGGTGGGTGCGTGTGATGACGAGGCGCCGCGATTCGGTGGTCGAGTCGTAGCGCGCCTCGACGCGAATTTCAGGATCGGCGATCGCCTCCTGCAGTTGCTGCGCCGAGCGCGCGGCCGACATTTCCGTGGCGAGGTCGACCTGGACGCCGGAAAGCATCGCGTACAACGCCGCCGGATCGATGACCCGCGCGGCACGCTCTACGACCGCTTCGGCGAGCAGGTATTCGCGCGCCACGTTCTCGAAGGTCTCGGTGGCGAGCGGCGGCCTGCCGGCGCCCGGCGTCAGCTGCGCGCCGTTGAGCGCAAGCTTGAACAGGTGCTGCTTCAGCTCGTGATCGTCCTTGAGGTACACCTCGCTCTTGCCCTGCTTGGCCTTGTACAGCGGCGGCTGCGCGATGTAGATGTGGCCGCGTTCCACCAGCTCGGGCATCTGCCGGTAGAAGAACGTCAGCAGCAGTGTGCGGATATGAGAGCCGTCGACGTCGGCGTCCGTCATGATGATGATGCGGTGGTAGCGCAGCCTGTCGGCGTTGAACGCGTCCTTGTCGTCCTTGCCGCGGCTGTCCGGCCGGCCGAAACCCGCACCGAGCGCCGTGATCAGCGTGACGATCTCCTGTGACCCGATGATCTTGTCCTCGCGGGCGCGCTCGACGTTGAGGATCTTGCCGCGCAACGGCAGGATCGCCTGGAACTTGCGGTCGCGTCCCTGCTTCGCCGAGCCGCCGGCGGAATCGCCCTCTACCAGATAGATCTCGCATAGCGCCGGATCGCGCTCCTGGCAGTCGGCGAGCTTCCCCGGCAGGCCCATGCCGTCGAGCACGCCCTTGCGGCGCGTCAGCTCGCGCGCCTTGCGTGCCGCCTCGCGCGCACGCGCCGCCTCGACGATCTTGGTGCAGATGATCCTGGCGTCGGCCGGATATTCAAGCAGGAAGTCGGCGAGTTTCTCCGACACGATCTCCTGCACGATCGGCTGTACTTCGCTCGACACGAGCTTGTCCTTGGTCTGCGAGCTGAACTTCGGCTCCGGAACCTTGACCGACAGCACGCAGGTGAGCCCTTCGCGCATGTCGTCGCCGGTGGTCTCGACCTTGGCTTTCTTCGCGACTTCTTCCTTCTCGATGTAGTTGTTGAGCGTGCGCGTCATCGCCTGGCGCAGCCCGGTCAGGTGGGTGCCGCCGTCACGCTGCGGAATGTTGTTGGTGAAGCACTGCACGTTCTCGACGTAGGAGTCGTTCCATTGCATCGCCACTTCGACGATCGTGCCGTCCTTTTCGCCGACGGAGTGGAAGATGCGCGGATGCAGCACCGACTTGCTGCGGTTCATGTACTCGACGAAGCCCTTGATGCCGCCGGAGTAGGCGAAATTCTCGGTCTTTCCGTCGCGCTGGTCGGTCAACTCGATCTTGACGCCATTGTTGAGGAACGACAGCTCGCGAATGCGCTTGGCCAGCACGTCGTAGTGGAAGTCAATGCGCTCGAAGGTCTCGCTCGACGCCATGAAATGCACTTCGGTTCCGCGGCGGTCAGTGGGTCCCATCGCCTTCAACGGCGCTACCGGGACCCCCCGGCGAAACTCCATCTGGTAAACGGTGCCATTGCGCCAGATCCGCAGCTTCAGCCACTCCGACAGCGCGTTCACCACCGACACGCCCACGCCGTGCAGGCCGCCCGACACCTTGTAGCTGTTGTTGTCGAACTTGCCGCCGGCGTGCAGCTCCGTCATGACGATTTCCGCCGCCGAGCGCTTGAACTCGTCGTCGTCCTTGACGTCGGTGGGGATGCCGCGGCCGTTGTCGACCACCGACACCGAGTTGTCGGCGTGGATCACGACCTTGATGTCGTCGCAGTAGCCGGCGAGCGCCTCGTCGATCGCGTTGTCGAGCACCTCGAACACCATGTGGTGCAGGCCCGTGCCATCGGACGTGTCGCCGATGTACATGCCGGGCCGCTTGCGCACGGCGTCGAGGCCCTTCAGTACCTTGATCGAATCGGAGTTGTAGTCGTCGCCGTCCATAACCGGCTTGGATTGTGCTGGGGTCATCCGTTGTCTTCCGCTGCCGCCTTGCCGCTTTTCGATTTCGTCAAAACGAGGACGCCGACCGTTGCGGGTCGGCGCCTTTCAACCGTCCGCCCGGCCGTCGCCGGGAGGCGCCGCATCGTCAGATGCGCATCGGCATCACGACGTACTTGTAGTCGTCGCGGCCGGGGATGGTGATCAGCGCGCTCGACGTGGCATCGCCGAACGCCAGGCGCACGTCGTTGCTCGCCACGTTCTGCAGCGCGTCGAGCAGGTAGGTGATGTTGAAGCCGATGTCGAGGTTGTCGCCGCCATAGGCGATCGGCAGTTCCTCCTCGGCGTCCTCCTGCTCGCTGTTGGAGCAGATGATCTTGAGCTGGTCGGCGGCGAGCACCATGCGCACGCCGCGGAATTTCTCGTTCGACAGGATCGCCGCGCGCGACAGCGCGGCCAGCAGATCGCTGCGCGCGAGTTCGACGATCTTGCCGTGGCCGGTGGGGATCACGCGGTTGTAGTCGGGAAACTTGCCGTCGACCACCTTCGATACCAGCTCGATGTTGGCGAAGCGGAACCGCACCTGGTTGGCGAGCACGTCGATCGCCACCGGATCCTCGCTCTCGCCGAGCAGCTTGCCGAGCTCGAGCACGGTCTTGCGCGGCAGGATCACCTCCTGGCGCGTGTAGTTGCCGTCGACCGCGAGGCTCGCCCACGACAGGCGGTGGCCGTCGGTGGCCACGGCCTGCAGCGTGGCGCCGTCGATCACCAGCAGCATGCCGTTCAGGTAGTAGCGGATGTCCTGCTGCGCCATCGCGAACTCGGCGAGCTTCAGGAGCGCGCGGAAGTCCTTCTGCGGCAGCGACAGCGATTGCAGCTTTTCCTGGCCCAGCGTGATGCGCGGGTAGTCGGCGGCCGGCAGCGTCTGCAGGTTGAAGCGCGAGCGCCCGGCGCGCACCGCCATCTTGCTGCCCGAGGCGTCGACATTGAGCGTGGCGTCGTCGGGCAATGCGCGCAGCAGGTCCTGCAGCTTGCGCGCCGCCACCGTGGTGGCCGTGCCGTCCTTGGCCTCGAGATCGCTGTGCGCAGTGATCTGCATCTCGAGATCGGTGGCCGTCACGTACAGCTTGCCGTTGGTGGGCTCGAGCAGGACGTTCGCGAGTATCGGCAGCGTGTGGCGGCGTTCGACGATTCCGGAAACCGCTTGCAGCGGCTTCAACAATGCATCGCGGGCGATTTGTTTTAGTTGCATTGAAAGGTGTTATACCAAAACAAGATCAATAATAAGGATGCCGGATCGCCGGGATAACACGTGTTTTCCGGCTGCATTCAGGAAGTTGTGCGCACGTTGCACCACGGGATAACCGACCGGATCGCATGTGGATCGTTTGTGGAGCGAATCGGGTTTCAAAAAAACGGCCGCAAAGCCCACAAATTATACGCCAAAAGCCCCGCTTCCGGCAGGTGCTGCAACCCCCTCGGCGGGGCCGTGGAACGTCTCGAAAAAGGGCGCGGCGCGTCTGCAAGAACCGGCTCGCGCGCATCCCGGGCGACTGCGGCGGGAGGGCTGCCCGGCGTCAGCTGCGCAACACCTGCAGCAGGAAATTGACGTCGTGGTTGAGGTCGGGATGCGCCTCGCGCAGCTTCGCGATCTGGCGGCAGGCGTGCAGCACGGTGGTGTGGTCGCGGCCGCCGAAATTGCTGCCGATCTCCGGCAGCGACAGCTGCGTCAACTCCTTGGCGAGTGCCATCGCCACCTGCCGCGGTCGCGCCACCGCGCGCGAGCGCTTCTTGGAGTGCATGTCCGAAATGCGGATCTTGTAGTAGTCGGCGACCGTCTTCTGGATGTTGTCGATCGAGATCTGCCGGTTCTGCACGGCGAGGAGGTCGCGCAGCGCCTCCTTGGCGAGCGCGAGCGTGATGTCCTGGGCGTGGAAGTTGGTGTACGCGAGCACCCGCTTCAGCGCGCCCTCGAGCTCGCGCACGTTGCTGCGGATGTGCTTGGCGATGAAGAACGCCACCTGCTCGTCGAGGTTGACGTGGGCTTCGTGCGCCTTCGACAGCAGGATCGCCACGCGCATCTCGAGCTCGGGCGGCTCGAGCGACACCGTCAGGCCCCAGCCGAAGCGCGAGATCAGCCGCTCCTCGATGCCCTCGATCTCCTTGGGATAGGTGTCACAGGTGATCACCACCTGCTTGTTGGCCTCGATCAGCGTGTTGAAGAGGTAGAAGAACTCTTCCTGCGTGCGGCTCTTGCCGCCGATGAACTGGATGTCGTCGATCAGCAAGAGGTCGAGCGAGCGGTAGTTGCGCTTGAAGTCGTCGAACGCCTTGTGCTGGTAGGCGCGCACCACATCCGACACGTAGGTCTCGGCGTGGATGTAGCGGATGTTCGCCGCGGGGTTGGCGCCGAGGATCTGGTGGCCGATGGCGTGGATCAGGTGGGTCTTGCCAAGGCCGACGCCGCCATAGACGAAGAGCGGGTTGTACGACGTCGGGTGTTCGGCGACCTGCATTCCCGCGGCGCGTGCGAGCTGGTTCGCCTTGCCGGTGACGAACGTGTCGAACGTCAGGCCGGGACTCAGGTTCGAGTAACCGCCGCGGTGCGCGGTGGCGGTGATCACGGCGGCCTTGGGGGCGAGTCGCGCCACGACTTCCAGCGGCGCCGCGAGCGTGGCCGGATCGCGCGACGGCGCGGCGGCAGGCACTCTGACCGGCACGACCTCGGTGCTCGGCGCGGGATCGGCGATCGCGAAATCGAGCGTCCACGGGCCGTCCTCGGCGGCGGCGGCCAGCGCGCCGATGCGGGCGGCGAAGCGTTCCTTGACCCACTGCAGCACGAACCGGTTGGGCGCGCTGACGGTCAACGTCTGGCCGGCAGTCGTCGCGCTCAGCGGCCGGATCCAGGTGGCGAATTGCTGCGCCGTGAGCTCACGCGCGAAGGCGGCAAGGCACGCCGTCCAGACGGGCGATTCGGAATTTTCGGACATGAAGGGGCAAATCCTTTTTTAAGGCGGGTCGTGCCCGCCTTCCGGTCTCGCGCCGGAAAAAAACGATAAGCGCCGGAAGCGTTGTGCTCTTGTTGGCGCTTCCGGCGCCGGGTTGGACGGATTCTAGCGGCGCGCGCCGCAGTTATCCACAACGCGTTGGCGCGTTCGCCACGCGCGCGAAGCGCGCAACGACGGCGCACCCGATGCGTTGAGAGTAAACGCTCGCGTCGCCGATCGACGGCAGCCGCGCACGGCGCACTCGTTGACACGACTCATGAAAAATGTTGTAATTCAAGGCTTTTTTCGCAAACTACACGCGCCTTCTCGAGAGCCGCCATGAAACGCACGTTCCAGCCTTCCAAGATCAAACGCGCCCGGGTCCACGGCTTTCGCGCGCGCATGAGCACCGTCGGCGGCCGCAAGGTCCTGTCGGCGCGCCGCGCCAAGGGCCGCGCCCGCGTCGCCATCTGACCGGCGCCGCGGCACCGCCACGCCGCCGGCGCGCGCTGGCGAGCCTCGCCGGCGGCGCCGCATTCGACGCGTTGTTCGAGCGCGGACGCCGCGTCGACGGCCGCTACATGCAATTGATCGTCGCCGCCTCTGCCGCCCCGCCCAGCCGCGCGGGCTTCGTCATTTCACGCAAGGCGCTGAAGCGCGCGGTGGACCGCAACCGTCTGCGCCGCCAGGTGCGCGCGATGCTGGAGATCGCCGCGCGCGAGCGGCCGCCGTTCGACGTCGTCGTGCGCGTGAAGCCGCCGCTCGCCCGCAAGCACCTTGCCGCCGCCGCGGCCGAGGCCGGGCTTCTGATCGCGCGCCTGGCTTGACGGCATGAAGACGCTGCTCCTGCACGCGCTTCGCGCGTACCGCTTTGTGCTGCGGCCGATCCTCGGCGCCAACTGCCGTTTCTATCCGAGCTGCTCGGATTACGCGAGCGAAGCGATCGAGCGCCATGGCGCCATGGCAGGGTCGTTCCTCGCCGCGTGCCGCTTGTGCCGCTGCCATCCGTTCCACCCGGGCGGCTACGATCCGGTGCCCGACGCGCTCGGTCCGCGCCGCGACCGCGGCCACACGACGCCCTCTACCTGATTGATTCGCGATGAAAGCCGAAACCCAACGCCTCATCCTCGCCGTGATCTTCGCGATGTCGGGGTTCATGCTGTGGCAACGCTGGCAGGCCGACCACCAGCCGCCGCCGCCGCCGGTCGCGGCCGCATCGTCGAGCCCCTCGTCCCCTGCGGCCACCGCGCCGCGCAACGACGTGCCCAACGCGCCACCGGCGCCGGCGCCGGGTAATTCCGCGGTCCCGGGCGCGCCGGCCGGCACGCCACCCTCGGCGACGACGGCGCCGGTGATCAGCGTTCACACCGACCTCTACGACGCCGACATCGATGCCACCGGCGGCGTGCTGTCGCGAATCGCGTTGCTCGAGCACAAGATGGAGGGCGATAGCGCGGGCCCGTACCTCGCGCTCCAGCGCAACGCCGAGCGCACGTTCGTCGCGCAATCGGGCCTCGTCGGCAACGGCATGCCCAACCATTACACGGCCTACGAGGTGCTGCCGGGCCCGCGCGAGCTCGCGCCGGGGGCCGCGAGCTTCGACGTCAAGCTCGCTGCCACGGCGGCCAACGGCGATCGTGTCGTCGAGACGTTCACGTTCCATCGCGGCAGCTACCTGATCGACGTCAGCTATGCGGTGACCAATGCCGCCGCAGCGCCGTTCACGCCCTCAGCGTATTTCCAGTTCACCCGCGACACCAAGAGCGCCGTCGTCCATCACTCGATGGCGCCGTCGTCGTATGTCGGCCCGGTGATCTACGACGAGTCGGACAAGTACAAGAAGGTCGACTTCGGCGAGATCGACAAGGAAGCCGCCGATCCGACGCGCAAGCCGTCGTACACGAAGAACGCCGACAACGGCTGGGTGGCGATGGTCGAGCACTACTTCGTCGCCGCCTGGGTGCCGTCCGATGCGTCGAAGGCGCCTCGCGAGTTCTACACGCGCAAGCTCGACAACGGCCTGTACGCCGCCGGCGTCATCGTCGACGGCAAGCCGATCGCGCCCGGCGCCACCGGCACGATCGACGTGCCGCTGTACGTGGGCCCGCAGGACCAGGCAGCGCTGGCGCAGACCGCCAAGGGCCTCAACCTCGTCGTCGACTACGGCATCTTCACCATCATCGCCGCGCCGCTGTTCGCGCTGCTGAAATGGCTGCATGGCCACATCGGCAACTGGGGCTGGTCGATCATCGTGATGACCATCATGATCAAATCGGTCTTCTACCCGCTCAACGCGCGCGCCGCGCGCTCGATGGCGAAGATGAAGATCGTGGCGCCGAAGATGAAGGCGCTGCAGGAGCAGTACGCGAACGACAAGCAGCAGCTGCAGATCCGCATGATGGAGCTCTACAAGACGGAGAAGATCAATCCGCTCGGCGGCTGCCTGCCGATCCTGGTGCAGATCCCGGTGTTCATCGCCCTCTACTGGGTGCTCCTGTCGGCGGTCGAGCTGCGGCATGCGCCGTGGATCGGCTGGATCCGCGACCTGTCGGCGCCCGACCCGTGGTTCATCCTGCCGGTCCTCTACGCGATCAGCGCGTGGGCGCAGGTCAAGCTGTCGCCGACGCCGGCTACCGATCCGATCCAGCAGAAGATGTTCCAGATCATGCCGATCGCCTTCTCGGTGATGTTCGTGTTCTTCCCGTCGGGCCTCGTGCTCTACTGGCTCGTCAACAACCTGCTACAGATCGCGCAGCAGTGGCACGTCAACCGCATGCTCGAGCGCGACGCCGCGGCGACCGCGGCGAAGAAGCGCTGAGCCCGGGGCGGGCCATGCCGCCGCGCGCGCCCCGGCTGCCGTCGCGCCGGTATGGCGCGCGGCGCCGCTGACGCGCCACCCCGCGCCGTGATGCGCGCGACCACCGACACCATCGCCGCCATCGCCACGCCGCGCGGCCGCGGCGGGATCGGCATCGTGCGCGTCGCCGGCGCCGACCTGTCGTCGCTGATCGCCGGGATCGTCGGCCATCCGCCCGCGCCGCGCGTCGCCACGCTCGCGACGTTCCGCGATGCCGCGGGTGGCGCGCTCGACCAGGGCATCGCACTCCATTTCCCGGCGCCGCATTCCTACACCGGCGACGACGTGCTCGAACTGCACGGCCACGGCGGCCGCGCGGTGCAGCAGGCGTTGCTCGCGCGCTGTGTCGAGCTCGGCGCGCGGCTCGCGACACCCGGCGAGTTCACGCAGCGCGCGTTCCTCAACGACCGCATGGACCTCGCCCAGGCGGAAAGCGTCGCCGACCTGATCGACGCCGCGACGGCCACCGCGGCGCGCGCCGCGGCGCGCAGTCTCACCGGCGAGTTCTCGCGCGCGGTAGGCGCCGTGCGCGACGGGCTGGTCGAGCTGCGCATGTTCGTCGAGGCGACCCTCGACTTTCCCGAGGACGACGTCGATTTCGTGCGCGCGCACGACGCGGCCGGCCGCCTCGCCGCGATCCGCTCGCGCCTCGCGACGCTGCTGGCGCGCGCGCGCACCGGCGCATTGCTGCGCGAGGGTTTGACGCTGGTGCTGATCGGCCGCCCCAATGTCGGCAAGTCGAGCCTGCTCAACCGCCTCGTGCGCGAGGACGCCGCGATCGTCACGCCACTGCCGGGCACGACGCGCGACACCGTGCAGCGGCAGGTCGAGATCGCCGGCATCCCGCTGACGGTGGTCGACACCGCCGGCCTGCGCGACACGCAGGATCCGGTGGAAAGCGTCGGCATCGAACGCACGTGGGCGGCGGTGCGCACCGCAGACCTGGCACTGGTGCTGGTCGATGCGCGCGACGCGGGTGATGCGCTCGCCCCCGCGGACGCGGCGATCGTCGCCCGCCTGGATCCCGCGCTGCCGCGCGTCGTCGTGCACAACAAGGCGGATCTCGCGGCTCTCGCGCCGTCGGCGAGCGGGCGCGGCGGTGTGCGCCACGTCGTGCTGTCGGCGCTGTCGGGCGACGGGATCGCCCTGCTCGAGCGCGAGGTGCTGGCCGTCGCCGGCGCGAGCACCGAGACCGACGACACGTTCCTCGCCCGCGCCCGGCATCTGGCGGCATTGCGCGATGCCGATGCGCATCTGGCGCGCGCTGCCGGGCATCTTGCGCAGCCATCGCCGCCGCTGGAGCTCTTCGCGGAGGAGCTGCGCATCGCGCACGACGCGCTCGCCACGATCACCGGCGCGTTCACGCCGGACGACCTGATCGGCGTGATCTTCGCGCGCTTCTGCATCGGCAAGTGAGAACCCGGCGAAAGGCATACCGATGACCTGGAATCCCGCGCAATACCTCAAGTACGAGAGCCAGCGTCTGCGCCCGGCGATCGACCTCATCGCGCGCATTCCGCTGGCGGCACCGGCGACGATCGTCGACCTGGGCTGCGGCGCCGGCAACGTCGCGCGCGTGCTCGCCGACCGCTTCGCCGGAGCGACGGTCGACGGCGTCGACAGCGACGCGGCGATGCTCGCGCGAGCGCGCGAGGAGACCGCGGCCGATCCGCGATTCCGCTGGACCGAGGCCGATCTCGCGGGCTGGCATCCGCCGTATCCCGTCGACGTGATCTTCAGCAACGCCGCGCTGCACTGGGTCGACGGTCACGAGGCCCTGTTTCCCGCGCTGGTCAGGAAGCTCGCGCCGCATGGCGTGCTCGCCGTGCAGATGCCCGACAACCACGCGGCGGCGTCGCATGTCGCGCTGTTCGAGACCGCGCGCATGCCGCGCTGGCGCGCGCGGGCCGAGCCGCTGATGCGCACGCATCCGGTGGCCGCGCTCGACGACTACTACGCGTGGCTCGCGCCGGTGGCGCACAAGCTCGACCTGTGGCGCACGACGTATCTGCAGCCGCTCGTGGCGTTACCGGGTGCCGAGCATCCGGTGGTGGCGTGGATGCGCGGCGCGGCGTTGACGCCGTATCTCGCGGCGCTGGGCGACGACGCCGAGGCGTTCGTCGCCGAGTTCGCCGCGCGCGTCGAGGTGGCGTATCCGCGCCGCGGCGACGGCATCGTGCTGTTCCCCTTCGCGCGCGTGTTCATCGTCGTCCAGCGCGGCGCGTGACTTGCCGCGCGGTCGCAGACGCCGCGTGGCGCGAGGGAGCGTCGCCGATTGGCCTGACCATCAGACCGTCTGAATCACCCGGTGCCGCGGCGCGCCGCGCGCGCTAGAATTTTCGTTTGCGCCAAGCCGTCGCCGCCGCCGCGGAACCTTCGCGGCCCGAGCGCATCGCACCTCGTGCAAACGCCGCACGTGCGAGGCTCCACGATCGTCCTACGAGGTCTGCAACCCCGCTGATGAATGCCGCCGAGTCCCTGGACCGCATCGCCGCCACCGTCGGCGCCCCCGCGCACGTTCGCCACCGCCGGCTGCTGGAATGGGTGCGCGACATCGCCGCGCTGGCGACACCCGATGCCATCGTGTGGTGCGACGGCTCCGACGCGGAATACGACCGCCTGTGCGCGGCGATGGTCGAGCGCGGCACGCTGCGCCGGTTGAATCCCGCCAAGCGCCCCAACAGCTATCTCGCGTGGTCCGATCCCGGCGATGTGGCGCGCGTCGAGGACCGCACGTTCATCTGCAGCGCGCGAGAGGACGACGCCGGTCCCACCAACCATTGGGTCGAGCCAGGCGAGATGCGGGCGACGCTGCGCGGATTGTTCGCCGGCGCGATGCGCGGACGCACGCTCTACGTCGTGCCGTTCTCGATGGGACCGCTGGGCAGCCCGATCGCGCAACTCGGCGTCGAATTGTCCGACAGTCCCTACGTCGTCGCCAACATGAAGATGATGACGCGGATGGGGCGCGCGGTGTACGAAGTGCTCGGCACCGATGGCGCGTTCGTGCCCTGCGTGCATTCGGTGGGCGTGCCGCTCGCGCCGGGCACCGCCGACGTCGCGTGGCCCTGCAATGCCACCAAGTACATCGTGCATTTTCCCGAGTCGCGCGAGATCTGGTCGTATGGTTCGGGCTACGGCGGCAATGCCCTGCTGGGCAAGAAATGCCTCGCGCTGCGCATCGCATCGGTGATGGGGCGAGATGAAGGCTGGCTCGCCGAGCACATGCTGATCCTCGGTGTCACCTCGCCGGCCGGCGACAAGCGATATGTCGCCGCGGCGTTTCCCAGCGCCTGCGGCAAGACGAATTTCGCGATGCTGATCCCGCCGAAGGCGCTCGCCGGATGGAAGGTGACGACGATCGGCGACGACATCGCGTGGCTCAAGCCGAACGCCGACGGCACGCTGCACGCGATCAATCCGGAAGCGGGGTACTTCGGCGTCGCGCCGGGCACGAGCGAGCAGTCGAATCCGAACGCGATGCGCACGCTGGACCGCAACGTGATCTTCACCAACGTCGCGCTGACCGACGACGGCGACGTGTGGTGGGAAGGCATGACGCCGACGCCGCCCGCGCATCTCACCGATTGGCAGGGGCGCTCGTGGACGCCCGACAGCGGACGCAAGGCCGCGCATCCCAACTCGCGTTTCACGGCGTCGGTCACGCAATGTCCGTCGCTCGACGCCGCGTGGGACGATCCGCGCGGCGTGCCGGTTTCGGCGTTCGTGTTCGGCGGCCGCCGCAGCGACACCGCGCCGCTGATCGTCGAGGCGCGCACCTGGGAGGAGGGCGTGTACAAGGCGGCGACGATGGGCTCGGAGACGACCGCCGCGATGGCGGGCGCCACCGGCGACGTGCGCCGCGATCCGTTCGCGATGCTGCCGTTCTGCGGGTATCACGTCGGCGACTATTTCGCGCACTGGCTGGCGATGGGCCATCGCGTCGCGCACCCGCCGCGCATCTTCACGGTCAACTGGTTTCGCAAGGACGCCGCCGGCAAGTTCGCCTGGCCGGGCTTCGGCGAGAACATGCGTGCGCTGAAATGGATTTTCGAACGTTGCGCCGGCCACGCGCACGCACGCGAGATCGCGCTGGGCCTCGTGCCCGACTATGCCGATCTCGACTGGGCGGGGCTCGATCTCACGCCGGCGCGTTTCGACGGGTTGATGGCCGTGAAGCGCGACGAATGGTCGCGGGAGCTGGCGGCGCATGACGTGCTGTTCGCCAAGCTGGGCGACAAGCGGCCGCCCGCGCTGATGCACGAGCGCGAGCAATTGCGCCAGGCTATTTCATCTAACTAATTGATTTTATTTAGTTTTTAATCGCGCAGACACCTCTGCGCGGGTGGGCGCGCCACGTCGGCCGCCCGGGCGCTCGCACTTGATCGCAGCGGCGACATTCGCGAAGCGCGCTGCCGCGTCGACCGCTTGGCCTTCCGCCAGCGCCACTCCAAACGCCGCATGCCACACATCGCCAGCGGCGAGGGTGTCGACGGCATCGATGGTTAGCGAGGGCACATGGCGTTCATGTCCTTCCTCGAGCCACATGAATCCGTCCGCTCCCATGGTGACTCCGACGACGGCATCGGTGTGCCTCGCCGCCAGGCGCAAGCCGACGGCGGGCCCCGTGGCCGGAAAGGCTGCGGCGAGCCCCGCAGTCGAGAACGCGACATGGGTCGCCCGCGGCACGAGCGCGAGAATGTCGGACGCCGGCCCGATTTCGCCATCGAGCACCGCGATCTTGCCTTCGGCGCGCGCGCGATCGAGCAGCGGAGCTGCCCCTTCCGCCCAGCGGGTGTCGGCCAGCACGACATCGACCTCGGCGACACGAGGCAAAGGCAACCACGTCGGGTCGCGGTCGAGGAGGGGGTCGTTGTACGCGCAGATCAGGCGCTCGCCGCGCGGATCGACGAGGATGGCGGCACAGGGCGATACGCATCCCGGCACGCGCCTGACGTGGGCCGTCTCCACGCCTTCGGCAGCCAGTTCATTGATGATTCGCTGACCCAAAGCGTCGTCGCCGACGCGCCCCCAGTATTCCACCGCTGCGCCGAGGCGCGCCGCCGCCACTGCCGCGTTCGCGGCCATTCCGCCGCCGCACTCGGTATAGCCGCTTGCCAGGACTTTGACGGGAAGCGCGGGTATTTCCGGCACCGAGTAAATGGTGTCGAGAGCTGACATGCCGAGGGAGATCAGCCGTACCGTCATGGTTTCACGTGGAACGGGAAGCGTCGGACGGGCTGCCGCGTTTCACGTGAAACACAGATCGGCCGACGGTGGGGTCGATTGGGAGGGACATGTAGCGTAAAATAGCGCACATCGCGCAGCCGCCTTAGCCGTTGCGCGAAACCCCTGCAAAATCATGATCTTTCCGGAACGATTCGAGGTGATCGTCGTCGGTGGCGGCCATGCCGGCACCGAGGCTGCGCTCGCGGCGGCGCGAATGGGGCGCCGCACGCTGCTGCTGACGCACAGCATCGAAACGCTGGGCCAGATGTCGTGCAATCCCTCTGTCGGGGGGATCGGCAAGGGTCACCTGGTCAAGGAGGTGGACGCCTTGGGGGGTGCCATGGCGATCGCCACGGACGAGGCGGGCATCCAATTCCGGACGCTCAACGCCAGCAAGGGGCCGGCCGTCCGCGCGACTCGAGCCCAAGCCGACCGGCTGCTCTACAAGTCCGCCATTCGCCGCCGCCTGGAAACGCAGCCCAACCTGACGCTGTTCCAACAAGCGGTCGACGACCTCGTGCTGACCGGCAATCGCGTGACCGGTGTCCTCACCCAGATCGGTGTCGAGTTCGAAGCGGATGCGGTGGTGCTGACGACCGGGACGTTCCTGTCCGGCCTGATTCACATCGGGCTCACGAATCACGAGGCAGGCCGCGCCGGCGAGCCCCCCGCCAAGCGCCTGGGCGCGCGGCTGCGCGAGCTCGCGCTGCCCGCGGGCCGGCTCAAGACCGGTACGCCGCCACGGATCGATGGCCGCACGCTGGATTTGTCCGTGCTCGAGGCGCAGCCGGGCGACACGCCGGCGCCGGTGTTCTCGTTCGTCGGCAGTGCTGCGATGCACCCGCGCCAGGTGTCGTGCTTCATTACCTATACCAATCCGCGCACGCACGACATCATCCGCGGCGGCCTCGACCGCTCGCCGCTTTTCACCGGGGTGATCGAGGGCATCGGTCCGCGCTATTGCCCGTCCATCGAGGACAAGGTCGTCCGCTTCGCCGACCGCGACAGCCACCAGATCTTCCTCGAGCCCGAGGGCCTGACCACCGACGAGTTCTATCCCAACGGCATCTCGACTTCGCTGCCGTTCGACGTGCAGCTCGCCCTGGTGCGCTCGATGAAAGGATGCGAGCGCGCGCACCTGCTGCGCCCCGGTTACTCGATCGAATACGACTTCTTCGACCCACGCGCGCTGCGGACCTCGCTCGAGACCAAGGCGATCGACGGCCTGTTCTTCGCCGGCCAGATCAACGGCACCACCGGCTACGAGGAAGCGGCGGCTCAGGGGCTGCTCGCCGGCATCAATGCAGCGCGCCGCGCGCGGGGTGAAGAGGGCTGGGCGCCGCGCCGCGACGAAGCGTATCTCGGCGTCCTCGTCGACGACCTCGTCACGTGTGGCGTCAGCGAGCCCTACCGGATGTTCACCTCGCGCGCCGAGTACCGGCTGCAGCTGCGCGAAGACAATGCCGACCTGCGCCTGACCGAGATTGGCCGTCGCCTGGGCGTGGTCGACGACTTCCGCTGGGAGTCATTCGCCCGCAAGCGCGACGCGGTGGCGGCGGAACGTACGCGCCTCGACGCGACGTCGCTGCGCCCTCGCGACGTGCCTGTCGAGGAGAGCCGCCGTGTTCTGGGCCAAGCCTTGGACAAAGAGTATGCGCTTACTGACTTGTTGCGCCGCCCCGGTGTCGACTACGCGGCGCTGATGACGCTGCCGGGTGCCGGAGCGCGGGTCGACGATCCGGCAGTGGCCGCGCAGGTCGAAGTCCAGGTGAAGTACCAGGGCTACATCGATCGCCAGCGTGACGAGATCGCGCGCGTGAGCGAGCAGGCCGACACCGCGCTGCCGCGGGATTTCGATTACCGGCGTCTGCGAGGGCTGTCGACCGAAGTGCAGCAGCGGTTGAACCAGCATCGGCCGCAGACGATCGGCCAGGCGGCGCGCGTGCAAGGCGTGACGCCGGCGGCGGTGGCGCTGCTGCTGGTGTACGCCAAGCGCGGCTTTGCCGACGACGCCTCGCCGGGACGATTGCTGGCGTGAGCGCGGCGGCGGCGTCGAGGCACAGTCGCGCACGATCGCATGCCGCGGCGGGCGATCCGCCGGCGGATGCCGCGCGTCTCGCGAAGGGCATTCACACGCTGGGCGTTGCGATGCACGCCGCGCAGCGCGACGCCATCGCGCGGTATCTCGAGCTTCTCGCCAAGTGGAACGACCGCTACAACCTGACCGCGATCCGCGAGCCGTCGCGGATGATCACGCACCATGCGCTCGACGCGCTGGCGGTGTTGCCGCGGCTGCCGCAGGACCCCGGCTTGCGTGTGCTCGATGTCGGCACGGGCGGCGGTGTGCCCGGCATTCTGCTGGCGATCGCGCGGCCCGACTGGCAGGTGACGCTGCTCGACGCCAGCCAGAAGAAGGGCGCGTTCGTCACGCAGGCGGCGATCGAGCTCGGCCTCGCCAATGTCATCGTCGCCATCAGCCGGGTCGAGGATTTTGTCGCGGCGCAAGGCTACGACATCGTGATCTCGCGCGCGTTTGCCTCGCTCGCCGATTTTGCCGACGGCGCACTGCGCCATGCCGCGCCGCAGGGCCGCTTGTATGCGATGAAGGGCGTGATGCCCGATGCCGAAATCGCGGCGCTGCCAGCGGAGGTCGGTGTCGTCGCGGCAATGCCGATCGACGTGCCCGGCCTCGACGCGCGACGCAGCCTCGTCGTGATGCGGCGCGCGCACTGACGGCCATGCGATCCACATCCACGCGCCGTCGTGCCCGGTCGAGACGATGAACGAGATGTCACCGATCCCGGACGCGCCGGCGGCCAGCGCGGCCTCGGCGCCGACGGCCCGCGTGCGCGCACCGCGCATCATCGCGATCGCCAACCAGAAGGGCGGCGTCGGCAAGACCACCACCGCCGTCAATCTCGCGGCGAGCCTCACGGCGATGAAGCGGCGCGTGCTGCTGATCGATCTCGATCCGCAGGGCAATGCCACCACGGGTGCCGGCGTCGACAAGCGCGCATGCGCCTACACCGTCTACCAGGTGCTGCTCGGCGAGCGCAAGATCGCCGACGTGCGCATCGTGTCGCCGTCGGGCGGCTTCGACCTCGTGCCGGCCAATCGCGAGCTCGCGGGCGCCGAGATCGAGCTGGTCGAGTTGCCCGAGCGCGAAACGCGCCTCAAGGACGCGCTCGCCGAGGCGCTGTCGCAAATGCGGACCGCGATCAGCGAGGTGCTGCCGGAATACGATTTCATCCTGCTCGACTGCCCGCCGTCGCTGTCGCTGCTCACGCTCAACGGCTTGTGCGCCGCCGACAGCGTGCTGATCCCGATGCAATGCGAGTACTACGCGCTCGAGGGCCTTTCCGACCTCGTGCAGACGATCCGCAAGGTGCGCTCGCACCTCAATCCCGCGCTCGAGATCGAGGGACTGCTGCGCACGATGTACGACCCGCGCAACACGCTCGGCCAGAACGTCGGCGCCGAGCTGGAGAAGCACTTCGGCGACAAGCTCTACCGCACGATCGTGCCGCGCAACGTGCGCCTGGCCGAGGCGCCTTCGCACGGCGTGCCGGCGCTGACGCTCGAGCCGCAGTCGAAGGGTGCGCTCGCGTATCTCGCACTGGCCGGCGAGATGCTGCGGCGCATGGACGAAGCCTCGCCGCGCGCCGCGGCCGACGCGCAACGACAAGGAATCGACAGGTGATACGACCCAAGGGACTCGGGCGCGGGCTCGATGCGCTCCTCGCAGGCTCCGACGCCGGTGCCGAGAACAAGGATTCGCTGCAGATGCTGCCGATCGATCGGCTGCGTCCCGGCAAGTACCAGCCGCGCACGCGAATGGACGAAGCCTCGCTCGGCGAGCTCGCCGATTCGATCCGCGAGCAGGGCGTGATGCAGCCGGTGCTGGTGCGTCCGGTGGAGAACGGCCGCTTCGAGATCATCGCCGGCGAGCGTCGCTGGCGCGCGGCGCAACGCGCCGGCTTGCGCGACGTGCCGGCGCTGATCAAGTCGGTGCCGGATGCACAGGCGCTGGCGCTCGCGCTGATCGAGAACATCCAGCGCGAGGACTTGAACCCGCTCGAGGAGGCACAGGGCCTCGCGCGCCTGATCGACGAATTCGGCCTGACGCACGACGCCGCCGCCAAGGCGGTCGGCCGCTCGCGCAGCGCCGTGAGCAACCTGCTGCGGCTGCGCGATCTCGCCAAGCCTGTGCAGGAGTACCTGCTTGCCGGCGCACTCGAGATGGGACACGCGCGGGCGCTGCTGGCGCTGCCGATCGCGCAGCAGGCCGGCGCCGCCACGCGCGTCGTCAACCAGCAGCTGTCGGTGCGCGAAACCGAGCGTCTCGTGCACGCGCTGCAGGGAGACGGCAAGACTCGTGCGGCGCGCGCGCGGCGTGTGCACGACACCGATACCGCGCGACTCGAGACCGAGCTCGCCGAGGCGCTCGGCGCCAAGGTCCGCATCGACGCCCGCCGCAACGGCAGCGGACGCCTGGTGATCAGCTACGCGAGCCTGACCGAGCTCGACGGCATCGTCGCGCGCCTGCGCTAGGCATCGCCGACGTGCAGACGCCGGGCCGGTGCACGCGCGGGCGCGAAAGCGCGCACGTGCCGCCGCGCGTCAGCCGAGTTCGTTGAGGATCGTTTCCGCTCCGGAGACCTCGAATTTGCCCGGCGCCTCGATGTTGAGCGCCTTGACCACGCCGTTGTCGGCCAGCAGCGAGAATCGCTGGCAGCGCACGCCCATGCCGCGCGCGGTGAGATCCAGCACGAGGCCGAGCGCCTTCGTGTAGTCCGCGCTGCCGTCGGCGAGCATGCGCACCTTGCCGTCGGTGTGCTGGTCGCGCGCCCATGCGCCCATGACGAACGCGTCGTTGACCGACAGGCAGGCGATCGTGTCGACACCCTTGGCCTTGAGCTCGGCATAGTGCTGCAGATAGCTCGGCACGTGCTTCGCCGAGCAGGTCGGCGTGAATGCGCCGGGCAGGCCGAAGATCACCACTTTCTTGCCTTTGACGAGATCGTCGACCGACACGGGGTTCGGTCCCACCGCGCAGGCGCCGGTCGCGACATCGTAGTATTCCTGCAGGGTGCCCGATGGCAGCTTGTCGCCGACTTTGATCGTCATCATGGTCTCCGGTTGGGGTGCGAAGCGAAAAAAGGGAGGTGCGGATGCCCCTCGCGCGTGACTTCATTGTAGCGCGCGCGCCGTGGCGCTTGCGCTCGCGCGGCGTGCGGCGTTAGCGTGGCGGGCCCGGGCATCGCCCACATCACGCAACGTACCCAGGATCGCCATGCCTCGACGCTCTTCGCCTTCCCGCCGCCTCACGCTGCTCGTCGCCACCCGCAAGGGCTTGTGGACGCTCACCGCCGACGCCACGCGCCGCACGTTCAAGCTCGCCGGTCCGCAGTTCCTAGGGCATGTCCTCCACCATGCGGTGTGCGACCCGCGCGACCGGCGCACGTGGCTCGTGGCCGCGCGCACCGGCCACCTCGGGCCGACGATCTTTCGCTCGACCGACCGCGGACGCACATGGAAGGAAGCCGCCAAGCCGCCGGCGTTCGCCAAGAGCGAGGGCCGCACGGTCGACCACACGTTCTGGCTGACGCCAGGACATGCGTCCGAGCCGGGGATCTGGTACGCCGGCACGTCGCCCCAGGGGCTGTTCCGCTCGGAGGATGGCGGCAACTCGTGGAACGGCGTCGACGGCTTCAACCGCCATCCGTCGCGCAAGGCATGGTGCGGCGACGACAAGGACGGCACGCCCGACGGGCCGACGCTGCACTCGATCTCGATCGATCCGCGCGACGCCGCGCATATGTATATCGGCATGTCCGGTGGCGGCGTGTTCGAGTCGCAGGATGCCGGCGGTGACTGGACGCCGCTCAATCAGGGCGTGCGCGCCGATTTCCTGCCGGTGAAGGATCCGGAATACGGTCACGACCCGCATTGCGTGCGGCTGTCGGCCGACCCTGACCGTCTATACCAGCAGAACCACTGCGGCCTCTACCGCCTCGACCGGCCGGCCACGCGCTGGACCGACATCGGCGTCGCCATGCCGAAGCCCGTCGGCGACGTCGGACTGCCGCTTGCCGTGCACCCGAGGGATCCCGACACATTGTGGATGTTCCCGATGGACAGCACCGACGTCTGGCCGCGCACGTCCCCCGGCGGCAAGGCGGCGGTCTTCCGCTCGCGCAACGGCGGCCGGTCCTGGACGCGGCAGGCGAAGGGCTTGCCGCCCACGCAGACGTGGTGGACGGTGAAGCGGCAGGCGATGTGCGTCGACCAGCGCGACCCCGTCGGCCTGTACTTCGGTACCACGTCCGGCGAGGTGTGGGGGAGCGCGGACGAGGGCGCGAGCTTCCGGCCGCTGGCGCTGCACCTGCCGCTCATCCACGCCGTGGAAGCCGCGGACTGACGATGGCGCGACGCTCCCAGGAGGTGGCGGCGATCGTCGACGTGCTGATTCCGTCGCCGCTGCGTTCCTACACCGGCGGCGCGCGGGAAGTGCGCGTGGCGCTGCCGATCCTCGCCCCCGAGTCGCCGCCGACGCTGTCGGGCGTGCTCGCGGCACTCGACGGCAGCTATCACGGCATCCGCTTTCGCATCATCGACGAGCAGGGACGCCTGCGGCCGCACATCCGCATCTACATCGGCGATCGCGACGCGCGCGACTTGCGCACGCCGGTCCCGCAAGGCGTGACGGTGATGATCGTCGCCGCGCTGTCCGGCGGCTAGACGTCTCCCGGTGCAACGCGGCGTCGCGCCGCGGACGGCGGAACTCCGGACCTAAGGCCGCCACTGCGAATTGCAGGTCGAGGTCCTGTCCGGCGAGTCATCCGCCGTGCGCGCCAGGCTCTCGCAGGGGCTCGCGGAGGGGCCAGGCAACGGCCTCCTGAAACGCGCTGACGCCCCGCTCCCGCGCCGCAGCATCGGTTGCCGAACCCATCGTTTTTACGATAGAATCCAAAGGTTTGTTCGCCTCGGAACGTTCATGGCGCAAGGCCCGGCAACAGGCGACGTGAAAACGCCGCCACCGCCGCCCGCGACGCCTGGTCGGCCCCCCGGGCAGCGCGCCGGCATGTTTGCGACGCTCGCCTCGCGGCCGATGCGCACCGTGTTGTGGTGGCAGGCGCTTGCGACGTTGGCGGGCGCGACGCTCGGCGCGGGCCTGTCCGGGCGCGCAGCCGCCTTGTCGGCGGCTTTGGGCGGGGGAATCACGGTGGCGTCGACCGTCGCGTATGCGCTGGTGCTCGGCATCGGCGGCAAGGCGACGGCCGGCGCGTCGGTGGTGACGATGCTGCGTGCCGAGGGCGCGAAGATCCTCGTGATCTTTGCCGGGCTATGGTGGGCAATGACGAGGGTTCCGGGCATCCGGCCGTTGCCGATGTTCGCGACGTTCGTGGTGACGGTGTTGCTGTTCCGCGTGGCCTTTCTCGCGCGCGATTGATCGGCGCCGCGCAGGCGGCGACGGTGTGGTGAATACGACGTTGGATTGGCAATCAGGATGAATCCCCGGCGGGCGCGCATTTCGCCCGCGTGATCGAATTCGGCATTTCCTCAAGAGAATACCCATGGCCGCCGGCACCGAACTCACCGCGACCGAGTACATCCAGCATCACCTCACGTTTCTCCAGTATCACGCCGGCAAAGGCGCGTTCTGGACCATCAACGTCGACACCATGGTGATGACCGTGGTCGCCGCCGTTCTGTCGCTGGGCGTGCTGTGGCTGTTCGCGAGACGCGCCACCACCGGCGTGCCGTCGAAACGACAGGCGTTCGCCGAATTGACCATCGACTGGCTCGGCAACCAGGTCAAGGACATCTACCATGGCCCCAGCACGCTGGTCGCGCCGATCGCGTTGACCACGGGCGTGCTCGTGCTGCTGCTGAATGCCATGGATTGGTTGCCGATCGACGTCATGGCATGGTTCTACGAGCACGTCCTGCATGTCGAGCACTGGCGCAATACGCCGACCGCCGATGTCAACACGACGTTTGCGCTGGCGCTATCGGTGTTCGCGCTGATGATCTTCTACTCGATCAAGGTCAAGGGCCTCGGCGGCTGGCTGCATGAGTTGATCGGCACGCCATTCGGATTGAAGCCGCTATGGGCGTCGCCGTTGCTGATCCTGGCGAATCTCATGTTCCAGATCGTCGAGTACGTGTCGAAGCCGCTGTCGCACTCGCTGCGGCTGTTCGGCAACATGTATGCGGGCGAGATCATCTTTCTGTTGTTGGGGATGTGGGCGGCAACGGGCATCTGGGGCGTGTTCTGGGGCGGCTTCTTCCACATTTTGTGGGCCGGCTTCCACCTGATCATCGTCCCGCTGCAAGCCTATATCTTCATGATGCTCACCGTGGTGTACATCGCCATGGCGCACGAGCATCACTGACGTCGACTTCGCATTCGTACGGGCTCACTTCAATCACTCGCAAGCAAGGGAAAGGTAAAGAAATGGACAAGCTGCAACTGCTGGCGCAAATCCAGGCCTCGACGGGCATCGGCATCGGCCTGATGATCGGTCTCGGCGCATTGGGCGCATGCGTCGGCGTGGGCATCATGTGCTCGCGCTTTCTCGAAGGCGCCGCGCGCCAGCCGGAACTGATGCCGCAACTTCAGGGCAAGGTGTTCCTGCTGCTCGGCCTGATCGACGCGTCGTTCATCATCGGCCTCGGCATCGCGATGCTGTTCGCCTTCAGCAATCCGCTGCTCGGCGTCATCCAGCAATAGTGGCTGCGCGGGCACGTCCGAACACCGTCGATAGGGGAAACGCGTGAACATCAATCTCACGCTGATCATGCAGGCGATCGCGTTCACGATCTTCATCTGGTTGTGCGCGAAATGGATCTGGCCGCCGTTGACCAACGCGATCGCGGCACGTCAGAAGACGATCGCCGACGGTCTTGCCGCCGGCGAGCAGGGCCGCGAAAACCTCGCCAGCGCCGAGCGCCGCGTCGGCGAGCTCGTCGCCGAGGCGCGTGCCAAGGCGCAGGAGATCGTCGCGCAGGGCGAGAAGCAGCGCAGCGAAACCGTCGCCCACGCCAAGACCGAGGCACAGGCCGAGGCCGACCGCATCGTCGCCGCCGCCAAGGCCGAGCTCGCGCAGGAAGTCGCGCGCGCCAAGGAAGAGCTGCGCCGCCAGGTGTCGACGCTGGCCATCGCCGGCGCCGGCAAGATCTTGAAGCGCGAAGTCGACGCCGGTGCGCACGCGGCCATGCTGCGCGACATCGAAGCGCAACTCTGACCGGAGCGGACATGGCGGAACTCGAGACGGTTGCCCGGCCCTACGCGGAAGCGGCATTCGAAATCGCGCGTGATGCCAAGGCGCTGCCACAGTGGTCGTCTGCGCTGAAGGTCGCGGCGGTGGTCGTCGCCGACCCGCGCATGCAGGCCGCGCTCGACAATCCGCGCCTCGCCAACGCCGAGAAGGAAACGCTTTTCCTGTCGGTGGCGGGCGACGGTTTTGCGCCCGACGTGCGCAATTTCGCGCGCGTGCTGATCGAGGCCGACCGCATCGGCCTGCTGCCGCAGATCCGCGAGCTGTTCGAGGCGCGCAAGGATGCCGCGGAAAGCGTGGCGCGGGCGACGATCGAGACGGCGATGCCGCTCTCGGACGAGCAGCTCGCGCAGTTGAAGACGTCGCTCGCCAGGCACTTCGGCAAGCAGATCGAGACGTCGGTGCGCGTCGAGCCCGCGCTCATCGGCGGCGCGCGCATCACCGTCGGCGACCGCGTGATCGACGGCTCGGTGCAGGGCAAGCTCACCACGATGGCGAACGAACTGTCCGCCTGAACCCGGATTCGAACCGAAGCACGCGCGCGGATCGACCGCGGCGCGGGCAAGACGAGGCCACCATGCAGTTGAACCCATCCGAAATCAGCGAACTCATCAAGTCGAGGATCCAGAACCTCGATACCGGCACCCAGGAGCGCACGCAGGGCACCGTGGTGTCGGTGACCGACGGCATCTGCCGCGTGCACGGGCTGTCCGACGCGATGCAGGGCGAGATGCTCGAGTTCCCCGGCAACACGTTCGGCCTCGCGCTCAATCTCGAGCGCGATTCGGTCGGCGCAGTGGTGCTCGGCGAATACGAGGGCATCAGCGAGGGCGACACAGTCAAGTGCACGGGCCGCATCCTCGAGGTGCCGGTGGGTCCGGAACTGCTCGGTCGCGTCGTCAATTCGCTCGGCGAACCGATCGACGGCAAGGGACCGGTCAACGCCAGGATGACCGATGTCATCGAGAAAGTCGCCCCGGGCGTCATCGCGCGCCAATCGGTGTCGCAACCGGTGCAGACCGGCCTCAAGTCGATCGACGCGATGGTGCCGGTGGGCCGCGGCCAGCGCGAGCTCATCATCGGCGACCGCCAGACCGGCAAGACCGCGGTGGCGGTCGACACGATCATCAACCAGAAGGGCAAGGACCTGATCTGCATCTACGTCGCGATCGGGCAGAAGGCGTCGACGATCGCCAACGTGGTGCGCAAGCTCGAGGAGCATGGCGCGATGGCGTACACGATCATCGTCGCCGCCTCGGCCTCGGAATCGGCGGCGATGCAGTACATCGCGCCTTACTCCGGCTGCACGATGGGCGAATATTTCCGCGACCGCGGACAGGACGCGCTGATCATTTACGACGACCTGACCAAGCAGGCATGGGCGTACCGCCAGATCTCGCTGCTGCTGCGCCGTCCGCCGGGCCGCGAAGCGTATCCGGGCGACGTGTTCTACCTGCACTCCCGCCTGCTGGAGCGCGCCGCGCGCGTGTCCGAGGACTACGTCGAAAAGTTCACCAACGGCGCCGTCAAGGGCAAGACCGGTTCGCTCACCGCGCTGCCGATCATCGAAACGCAGGCCGGCGACGTGTCCGCGTTCGTGCCGACCAACGTGATCTCGATCACCGACGGCCAGATCTTCCTCGAGACCGACCTGTTCAACGCGGGCATCCGTCCGGCCGTGAACGCCGGCATCTCGGTGTCGCGCGTCGGTGGCGCGGCGCAGACCAAGATCATGAAGAAGTTGTCGGGCGGCATCCGTATCGCGCTCGCCCAGTACCGCGAACTCGCGGCGTTCGCGCAGTTCGCATCCGACCTCGACGAGGCGACCCGCAAGCAGCTCGAGCGCGGCCAACGCGTGACCGAACTCATGAAGCAGAAGCAGTACGCGCCGATGTCGATCGCCGAGATGTCGCTGTCGATCTACGCGGTCGACAAGGGCTACATGGACGACGTGCCGATGAACAAGATCCTGGCGTTCGAGGAAGGCCTGCACGCGCACTTCGCCAACACCCAGGGCGCGCTGATGGACAAGATCGCGTCCAGCGGCGACTGGAACGACGACATCGAGGGCGCCTTCAAGAAGGGCATCGGCGAGTTCAAGGCGACCGGCAGCTTCTGATTCCCTGATTTTCGATGTTCGAGTGTTTGATCCCCACGCACGACTGAGTCACGGATAACGACATGGCTGGCGGCCGCGAAATCAAAACCAAGATCAAGTCGGTGCAGAACACCCGCAAGGTGACTCGTGCGCTGGAGATGGTCTCGGCCTC
>DASYSP010000115.1:0-14487 GCA_036003195.1 Casimicrobiaceae bacterium | reverse complement strand
CTTCCGGGGCGACATGCCCCCGCGCGTCGATACACGGGAATTCGACCGCAAGGCGCGGAGTGCGCGTCGCCGCGCGCGCGCCTAGAGTTGCCTCATCGGCAACCTCTACGATCGACGACGATGAAATCCATTCGCAAAACTCTTTCCCCCCGCGCCGCGGCCATCGAGCGTGATCCGCGCTGGGCCGCCGTCGTGGCCCGCGATGCGGCGCAGGATGCGCGGTTCGTCTACGCGGTCACCACCACCGGCGTGTACGGTCGCGCGAGCAGCGCGTCACGGCTGCCGCGCCCGGAGAACGTGCGATTCTTCGACAGTGCCGCCGCCGCCGAGCGCGCGGGCTTTCGTCCGAACCGTCACCTGGCGGCGGACAAGTCCACCGTCGCCGCGCAGCATGCGGCGACCGTCGCGCGCGCCTGCCGCCGCATCGAGGCGGCGGAGAACCTGCCCGATCTCGCGGAGCTGGCGCGCGTCGCGGGCATGAGCCCGTTCCACTTCCATCGCGTGTTCAAGGGCGTCACCGGACTGACGCCGAAAGGCTATGCCGACGCGCACCGTGCGCGCAAGGTTCGCGCGACGCTCGATCGCGGCGCGTCGGTCACCGAGGCCCTCTACGACGCCGGCTTCAATTCGAACGGCCGCTTCTATGCAGCCGCCGACCGCGTGCTGGGGATGAAGCCGACGGCGTACCGCGCCGGCGGCGCCCACGCCACGATCCGCTTTGCGGTGGGTGAGTGCTCGCTCGGATCGATTCTCGTCGCCGAGGGCGATCGCGGCGTTTGCGCGATCTTTTTCGGCGACGATCCGGAACGCCTCGTGCGGGATCTCGAGGACCGCTTTCCACGGGCACGCCTCGTCGGCGGCGATGCGGCGTTCGAGCAGCTGGTGGCCAAGGTCGTCGGCTTCGTCGAGGCGCCGGCGCTCGGCCTCGACCTGCCGCTCGACGTGCGCGGCACGGCGTTCCAGCAGCGTGTCTGGCGTGCGCTGCGCGAAATTCCGGCGGGAACCACGGCGACGTACAGCGACATCGCCGCACGCATCGGCGCACCGCAGGCGGCGCGCGCCGTCGCCGGCGCGTGCGCCGCCAATCCCCTCGCCGTGGCGATTCCGTGCCATCGCGTCGTCCATCGCGACGGCGGCCTTGCCGGCTATCGCTGGGGCGTCGAGCGCAAGCAAGCGCTGCTCGCGCGGGAATCGGCGGTGCCCGCGCGCGCCGCGCGGGCCCCCGGCGACGCGCGCAGGGATTCAGGGGATAATCGCGCCGCGTAAGCGAGTTCGCGCGCAAACCAACCCGCATCCCAACGGAGGCTCGATGCCATGAGCAAGAGAATAGCCAGGAATGCATTCCGTGCTGCCGCCGCAATCGTGTTCGCATGCCTCGTCGCCGCGCCCGCGGCGGCGCAGACCGATCAGGACAAGCTCGTCGCCGATGCGCGCACGACGCTCAGCAACTTCCTGCGCGACCCGGACCAGACGTGGATCCATGACAACATCGGTCGCGCCAAGGCGCTGCTGATCTCGCCGCAGATCGTCAAGGCCGGCTTCATCTTCGGCGGCTCGGGCGGCCGCGCGGTGCTGGTCGCGCACAGTGGCACGCACTGGTTCGGCCCGGCGTTCTACAACCTGGCCACCGCCAGCGTCGGCTTCCAGGCGGGCCTCGAGGTGTCCGAGGCGATCATCGTCGTGATGACCGACAAGGGTCTCAACTCGCTGATGGCCAGCACGTTCAAGGTCGGCGGCGACGCGAGCATCGCGGCCGGCCCGGTCGGCGCAGGCGCCAAGTCGACGGTGAACGCCGACCTGGTGTCGTTCACGCGTTCGAAGGGCCTCTACGGCGGCCTCAACCTCGACGGCACGGTGGTCAACACCGACATCGGCTGGAACGATGCGTATTACGGCCACAAGAATACTTTGCCGCCCGACATCCTGATGCGTCACACGGTGAAGAGCAGCAAGGCGGCCGGCCTGCTGAACGACGTCACCAAGATCGCCGGCAAGTAGCCCGAACGTGTACTAGACGCATCGCCGCTGCGCGCCCCGCGGGCGCGCAGCGCGCTGCCGGAGACCCGCGTCTGCCGCGCGACCGCGCAAGCCTGCGATGAAGACGACGAGCTGCGGCGTGCTCGTGTTCGACGCGACGCCGCAGATCCTGCTGTGTCATGTCACCGGCACGGCACACTGGGACATTCCCAAGGGTCTGCGCGACGACGGCGAGCGGGAATCGCAGGCCGCCGCCCGCGAGCTCGACGAGGAATGCGGCATCCTCGTGCCGCCGGGTGTGCTCGACGACCTCGGCCGCTTCACCTACCGTCGCGGCAAGGACCTTCATTTGTTCGCGGTGCTGGTCGCGCGCATCGACACCGGACTCTGCTTCTGCGCCAGCACCTTCGCGGACCGCTTCGGCCGCGTGCGCCCGGAAATGGACGGATTCCGCTGGTCCGCGCTCGACGCCGTGGCGACGGCGTGCGCGCCCAGCATGGCCCAGGTGCTGACCGCGCGGCTGTCGCTCGAGGCGCTGGCGAGGCGTCTCGAAGCAGCGGGCGAACCGATCGTGCCGGCGATCCGCGCACGCCCGGCCTGAGCGGCGTCACGCCAGTGGCGCTTCGCGTGCCGTGCGTGCGTGTCAGGCGCGCAGCACGCATTTCTCGTACAGGCCGAGCGCGCGCTGCTGCGGATCGTATTTGGCTTTCAGCGCGTGGTAGCTCGGCATGTCGTACGCCGCCGCGAATTCCTCGCGCGTGAAATAGCTGTCGGAGTAGAGCGATTTGATGCCGCCGAGGCGCGCCGCCTCGCGCTCGATCATCCGGTTGTAGTGCCCGCGGGCATGCGCTTCGCGGCTGGCGACGACATCCCAGAAGCCGAAGTTGACGTAGGCAGTGCCCGGCACCAGCGGATACAGCGGAAAGCGCGCGTCGGGCCGTGCGGGCCGGATGGGGCACGTCCAGATCGGCACGATGCCGATCTCGCGCAGCAGAAACGCCAGGAACGCGCCGGCGTTCGCGAACGGAATGTCGATGTCCTGGATCACCGATTCGGGATGGCGTCCCGCCAGGCGCGCGAGCCGGCGCGTGATGCCGTGGCGGCTGTTGAACCGCATGATCCGCGTGTAGGTGCGCGAGTTGAGCCTCGCGCGTCCATACAGCCTGCGCAGCAGCGGGTTCTGCGCGCCGACGTTCTTCGAGCACCAGAACCAGTCGGTGTCCCAGCGCCACAGGTAGTCATGCGTCGTCAGGCAGTCGACGTCGAGCGTGCGCAGCGAGCGGTAATAGATGTTCCGGTACGTGTAGTCGCTGGTCGCGGGTGCCGTGTCGACGAATGCCGCGCGCGAGACGACGAGGCAGCCCGCATCGAACACCACGCCGTCGACGAAGTCGCTGTCACCGGCACAGGCGGCGGCGAGGTCGTCGAAGAATTGCTGCGGGTTCGCATGGCGCCGGTGCTCGACGCGCACGTACGGCTTGACCGGCAGCGTGCGCAGCCGCGCGCGCAACGCGTAGCCGAGCGTGCCATATGAATTGGCGAAGCCGTGGAACAGGTCGGCGTAGCCATTGTCGGCGGTCGCGGTGACGATGTCGCCGCCAGGCAGCAGGACGTCGAGCGCCAGCAGCGTGTCGTGCACGAGTCCCTGGCGGAACGACGTCGCCTCGATGCCGACGCCGGCCAGCGCGCCACCCACGGTGATCGTCTTCAGCTGTGGCACCACCGCCGGCATCGTGCCGTGCGGCAGCGTCGCGGTGACGAGGTCGTCATAGGTGGCGAGCCCTTCGACCTCGACCGCTGCTTGCGCCGGGTCGACGTCGAGCACGTGGTCGAAGGCCGAGAGGTCGAGGCGCCGCTTGTTGCCTTCGCCCCGGTCGCGAAACAGATTCGACGTGCGCTTGGCGAGGCCCAGCGGGGCCGCTGGCGCGGGGTGCCGGTGCAGCGCGTCGGACAATGCCGCGCGCCGCCCGGCATAGCCCGCCGCGGCGTCAGGCATACAGGAACGCGCGGCTCATCGGATAGTTGTCGCGCGTGATGTTGCCCTTGCTGAATACGATCTGGAAAAGGTGCGTGTAGCCGGTCGGCGAGCGGAACATCTCCGCGCAGCCAAGCAGGTATACGCGCCAGATGCGACGGAAGCGCTCGTCGAAGCGCGCAGGATCGAGCGCCTGGATCGCGCTCCAGTTGCGGTCGAAGCGCTCCGCCCAGGCGTCGAGCGTCAGCGCGTAGTGGCGGCGCAGGTTCTCGACGTCGATCACCTCGAGGCCGCACTTCTCCATCTCCACGATCGTGTCGGCGAGGCTAGGAATCCAGCCGCCCGGAAACACGTGCTTGCGGATGAAGAGCTCGGTGTCGAAGCGGCCGACGTGGCCGATGAAATGCAGCACGCCGAGGCCGCCGGGCTTGAGGAAATCGGCATGCGCCTTGACGACTTCCGCCAGCTGGTCGCGGCCGGCATGCTCGAGCACCCCGATCGACACCACCTTGTCGTATTGCGTGTCGACATCGCGAAAATCGGCTTCGCGCACCGTGAGCTTCGACGCGGCACCGCGCCGCGCGATCTCGTTGCGCAGCCAGTCCACCTGCTCCGTCGTGTTGTTGAGCCCGACGCCGCCGGCGCCGATCGTCTCCAGCGCGCGGAACATGAAGCCGCCGAAGCCACAGCCGATGTCGATGTAGCGGTCCCCCGGCGCCAGGCGCACCTTGCGGGCCACATGGTCGATCTTGTTGCGTTGCGCCTCCTCGAGCGTGGTCGTGCCCTCGCGCCAGTAGCCGCACGTGTACATCTTGTGTGGATCGTCGAGCCACAGCCGGTAGAACGCCTCGCCGAGCCCGTAGTGCGCACGCGCATTGATCTTCGCCTGCTCGTAGGTGCGGTTGGACAGCCGCAGCTCGTGCAGGCCGTTCTCGGCGCGGTTGAGGACGTTGGGCTGAGCGGTCAGGCCGGCCGACATGCCGGTGGCGAGCGCCGCGCGCAGGTCGCCGCCGACGTCGATGCTGCCATCGAAGTAGCAGTCCAGGAGTCCCATGTGGCCGCGCGTCGCCACCGCCAGCAGCGCGGCGTCGGTGCGCACGTCGATGGTGAATGCGGGCGGGCCGTCGCCCGCGCGGCTCTCCGAGCCGTCGGGAAACTTGAGAGCGAACGGCGTGTGGGCGCGCGCGCTGAGCGCTTCGATCAGCTTTTGCACGGAACGCTTCACGCGACGTCCTCCTGCCTGCTTGGCGCTGCATGGTTCACCAGGGGTCTCCTTGCATGATTTCGGCGGCGGGGCACCGCGGGGCGATGGCTTGCGACCGATCGACGTGATGCGGGCGTATGTTCAACCAATGACCGCACGGGACGCAAGCCGGGAGGTCAATTGCGCGATGGCGTCCTCGGCAGGGGCTTGCCGACGTCGCGTGGTCGGGCATCTCGACGCACCGAGTGCCACGGTCGTCGGCTCCCGGGGCGACGCCGGTACCGGCTGGATCGTGCACCATCCGTTGACGCATAATGTGGCGCGCCGTTCGGCGCCATTCCATCTACCGGGAGGATGCATGCACAAGAACAGGGTTTCCGCCGTTGTTTCGTGCCTCGCGCTGTCGGGGGTGTTGTGCAGTTTGTCCGCGCCCGCCACGGCGGCCTCCGAGATCAAGGGTGCCGCCATCCTCGACCACCCCTGTGGCAAGGTCGCCGTCAAGCAGATGGGCTTGTTGCACGCGGGCAACGTCGACGAGGCCAACAAGCTTTCGACCAAGGAAATGCAGGACCGCTGGAAGGCGATGCCCGCCAAGGATCGCGAGATGATGGCGGGGATGTCGAAGCAGATGTCGCCGACGGCGGACAAGTTCGCCAGCGACATTCGCGCCAACGGCGTGCTGGCGGTCGATGGCAGCAACGCCACGCTGACCGTGAAGACGACGCAGAAGGATGCCAACGGCAGCAGCACGTCGACCACCACGCAGCAGTTCAGGATCGACGGCGCGCAGTGCCTGGTCAGCCGCTGACGCGCGGCAGCGGCGATCGCGCGGCGGCTTGAGCCCCGCGCGACGACGCCGCCGCAAAATGGGTAGTCGCCGCCGCCGAAATGGGCAGTCTCGCCATGGCGCGGCGGCGCCCTCTCCCCCACGATGGCAATGCGGGCCGATTCCGGCCCGTGCACGCGCCACGTGGACGATCGAGCAAGGACGAACGACGCCGGGGCAGGACGCCCGCTTCCCCGAGCCTCACAGTGTGCGTGCTGGCATGGGCCCGCAGGGCTCCGCAATCGCTGAAAGGAACGTCATTCGTCATGGCTGCAACAACCTATCGCTCGGCGGAGCTCCTGTTCCGCGCCGCCTCGGCGATGCAATTGGCCGCGCAATCGCTGCGCGCGCTGGCGGAACGCCTGGAAATCCATCTCGAGAATCGGCGCGCCTCGCGCCGCGCGGTGCGCGAATTCAGCTCGATGAGCGATCGCGATCTGAAGGACATCGGACTCACGCGCAGCGACACGGATCGCGTCGCGCTGTCCCCGGCACATGCCCCGGCGGCCGCGGAGGCCGGAGCGCGCGCGCTGCGCGACGACCGGGGCGAGGTCGATGCGCTGCTCGTGCGCTTCGGTTTCTGGCTGCACGTGGGCTACGCGGGCGCCGCCGCGCTCGGTGCCGCGCTGATCCACCTCGCCACCGGTGACGCGCATTCGCTTGCCGGCTGGGCCCTGGCATTCGCCGGTGCCGCGCTGATGGCGGCGGGCTGGCGGCGGGGGATGCGCGTGCTGCGCGAATCGCATGCGCGGGCGCAGCGCGAAGCGGCCGGCACGGCCGGCGGCGCGAAGCCCGCGATCATGCGCCGGCGCGCGATCAACGGCCCGGCGGTGAAGATGCTTGCGCCGGGCCTGCGCGCGCGCGTCGACAACCGTACGCGGTAGCCCCGGCGCGTGGCGCCGGCGTCAGGCCACGATCGCCGCGACCAGCAGGATGAAGCCGAGCACCGCGATGGCGGCGTGCACGACCATGATCCCGACGGGCAGCGGCTGCAGCTTCCAGTGGTAGTTGAGATTGAGGTAGACCCCGCCCAGCGCGGCGATCACGAACAGCAGCAGCGCCCACGCGGCGTACTTCGGCAGGCCGACGGTGAAATACGCATACAGGAGAAGCGTCACGGCCGCGCCGGCGAGGAATCCGTGCAGCATCGCGAGCCACGTCGGCGGGCGCGGCGTTCCGGCCAGGCGAATGCCGGCCATCGCCAATCCACCCAGCGCCGCGATGGCGAGTAGCACGCAGGCTGTCTTCATCATCAGCAGAGGTTCCATGATGTTCCTTTGAAAGTGTGTGCTGCGGTTGCGCCGGACGTCATCCCGTCGAGGCAGACCATTGGATGAAGCACGGCGCCGCGGCGTTTCCCCATCGGGCCCCGGCCTTTCGGTCCGCACGCCGTGGCGGATCGCCGGGCCTTGCCATCGCCACGCGGCCTCGACCGGCGCACGACGTCACCTCCCGGGCGTCGCCATGGCGCGGCGGTGCAAGCTTGCCGCCGGCATCGCGCGCGGCGCCAAACATGGATTACAGTTGACTGCCAATCGCCGGCGTTTGCAAGCCCGGGACGGGATGCTGCGCCGGTGGCCGACCGGCGGAATGAATCCGCGGCCCGGGGGGTCCAACGATGAACATGCTCGCCCGCACCTTCGCCCTGCTGTTGTTGTGTGCCTGTACGACCGCACCGCCGAGAGGGCCGGACCAGCCTGAACTGGCCCGCCTCGCGGCCCCGTACGCCGCGGACTTGCGCGCTGTGGGCATCCAGCGCATGACGTCGCCGGGCCGGGGCGACCTGGTCCGGCTCGACACGTACTATGGGGCGGTCTACATCCGCTATCCGGCAGGCGTCGCGCCGATGGCCTTCGTGCTCGAAGTCGATCCGGACCACCTGGCCGCGGCATCCACGGCGGTCGACGCCGGCCAGTTCAGCCACCTGATGGATGTGCTCGTGCCGGACGCGGTGCGCGAGACGGCGTCGAACAACGCGTTCGAATGGGCGAGGGCAAACCCGTGGAATTGAACGCGCCACCGCGGCGATTGCGACGTCGAATGTCGGGCTACGGCTCGATCCGGGCGACCGGCGTAGGCGTCGACGGCGGCCATCCGGCGCGCCGGATGGGCGATGGCTTGCGCGTCGCGGACGATGCAATGGCGGGTGAGTGGGGCGCGTTACGTGTCAACGCGGGTCACCAGGGAGTTGCTGCGTTCGGTGCGAGCCGCGCTCGCCGACCTGCGGCGGGATGACGCTCCGTCGGATGCCAGCGTGCACGACGCCCGGCGGTCGCTGCGACGGGCGCGCTCGGCGCTGCGGCTGCTGCGTCCGGTTCTCCGCCGCGACGCGCTGCGCCGCGAAGACGCCGCGTTGCGCGTCATCGCCCGGACGCTCGGACCCATCCGCGACGCCGAGGTTTGCCTTGGCGTACTCGCGAAATTGCGCGAGGCGCGCGCGGCCGTCCGCAGACTCGACCTGGCGCCGTTCGAGCGGTCGCTGCGGGGCGCACGCAGCGCCGGCCGCCATCGGCTGCGGCGAGGCGGCCGCCCCATGACGCGCACCGTGCGCGATCTCGCCGCCTGTTTGCGTCGCCTGGAGGTGGCGCTGCCCGCGCGCGTCGACGACGGGCCTCTCGAAAGTGGATTCCTGCGGATCTATCGCAATGCAAGACGACGCTTCAGGACGGCGGAGAAGAAACCGTCAGCGGCTTCGCTGCACGCGTGGCGAAAGCAATGCAAGTATCTGGCCAATGCGATCGACCTGATGCCTGCGGACCGCGAATTCCGGCACGTGCAGGCCTTCGGGCGCCTGAAGGAACTCGCCGATGTACTCGGTCGGCATCATGACCTCACGCTGCTCGATGCGCGCGTTCGGGCTCACTCGACGGATCTGACCGTGCCGGCTGCGGAAACCCTGCGCATCGCGATTGCCGCGCACCAGACAACGCTGGGCCGCAAGGCGGTGCGGCTGGGGCGGCGCACATTCCCGACCAACTCGTCGCGGCTGCTCGAATAGCCGCGCGGTTCAGCCTCGCGTCCACCCCGCGGCGCGCACGCCGGATGGCGACATTGCGCACATCGCGCGCACCGCGCGTGTCAGGTGCGCCTGGTCGGCGAAGCCGCACGCATAGGCGATGTCGCCCAATGCGGTGCGCGTCTCGCGCAAGGCCCGGATGGCGCGATGCGTGCGCGCGACAAGCCGAAATCGGGCCGGCGTGACGCCGAAGACCTGCCGAAATCCGCGGCTCAGGCTGCCGGGATGCAAGCCGCGCTCGGCCGCCCACGGACCCAACGCCAGTGCGGAGTCGGCGTGCAGCGCGCGCGCGAGCAAGTCGGGCCAATCGTGCGGCTCGCTCGCACGCGCGACGATGGTGCCGGAAAGCGCGGCTGCGGCCTCGAGCGGATCGCGGTCGGCCACGCGCATCAGGTTGTGCGCATCGCCAACCCGACCCACCATCGGACCCGTCCACGGCTGTGCCAGCGGGATCACCAGCACGTCGGCCCCCGTGGATTCGAACCGGTCGATGTGACTCTCGTAGGCGCGATGCACGAGCACGTCGCCGGGCTCGAGACGGTGGCGGCCCGTGTCGCCCGCTTCCGAGTAGCACCCTGCGAGCACGACCGCGGCGAAGCCGTGCGCATGCTGGTGCCGCGGCAGAACTTCGTAGGGGGCGTGGCGCGTTCGGATCATTGCAGGTGAAATGCGTTCAAGACGGTGTGTCGCGGCGCGCGCTAGCGTTGCATCCTGTTGCGGACGGAGAGGTTCACGTGTCTTTCGCTGCTTACGTCGCGCTGCTGGCGCTGATATCGACCCCTTGCATGGCCGTACCGGCAAAGGTGCCGCCCGAGGCCGCGGTGGAACGCATCCTGGCTGCGAACCACGCCGCCGTGGGGGATGGCGGCGGACCGGCGACCATCGAGACAGAGTACGCCTATTCCGCCTCGGGACTGCGCGGGACTGCGCGGTCGATCACCGACCGCGCGACGGGCGCGTATGTCGATTCGTACGACCTCGGACCTTCGCGCGGCGCGTCCGGGTTCGACGGCCGGCGTGCATGGATGCGCGACATTTCCGGCGCGTATACGCCGCAGGATGGGGGTGATCGGCGGCAGGTCGCGGTGAACGAGGCGTATCGCAACGCGAATGGCTGGTGGCGCAAGGATCGGGATGGTGCGCGAATCGAGCTCGTGGGGCGCGAGACCCTCGATGGTGCCGCGGCCGATCGCCTGCGGGTCACGCCCAAAGGCGGCAGGACGTTCGACGCCTGGTTCGACGCCAGCACCCATCAGCTGCTGCGCGTCGACGAAATGCGGCAATTCTTCGACACGGTGACCACATTCGGCGACTACGCGAAGGAGGGCGGGGTCGTCGTCGCACACGCGATCGCCATCGACGGCGGCACGGGTCCCTCGGGGCTGGAGAGCATGCGCCTTACGCGCCTCGCGGTGCGCGCCGCGCGGCCATCGAGCGCGTACGCGATGCCGGCCTGGAAACCCGCCGACGCATTCATCGATGGCGGCGCCGCACAGACCGTCGTGCCGATCCGCGTCCTCAACAACCACATCTTCGTCGACGCATTCGTCAACGGCCAGGGACCGTTTGCGTTCTTCGTCGACACGGGCGGGCACACCATTCTCACGCCGTCCACGGTCGCGGCGCTCGGGGTGCGGTCGGAAGGTGCGGCGTCGTCGGCAGGCGCCGGAGACCTGACGACCACCAACGGCTATGCCCATGTGGACGAAATCGCGATCGGCGCCGCGCACCTGCGCGACCAGCCGGCGTTCACGCTCGAGATCTCGTCGAAGGCGACGGAAGGCTTCGTCGTCGGCGGGATGATCGGCTTCGAATTCCTGCGCCGCTTCGTCGTGCGCATCGACTACGGTGCGCTGACGATGACGGTGATCGATCCGGCGCGCTTCGATCCGCGCGGCGCGGGGACGCCGATCGCGTTCCGGTTCTACGATCACCTTCCACAGGTCGAGGGGCGCTTCGGCGACGTGCCCGGCCGCTTCGACATCGACACCGGCTCGCGCAGCGAAGTCGACCTCACCTCGCCGTTCGTGGCGCGCGCACGCCTGCGCGAAGCCTATCCACGCGGGGTGCTGGCGGTCGACGGCTGGGGCGTCGGCGGGCCGGTGAAGTCGTATGTCGTGCGCGGGCGCAGCCTGACGCTCGGCAGCGTGACCGTCGATGGCCCGGTTGCGGGCCTGGCGACGAGCCGCGGGGGCTCGCTGAGCGACGCCAACCTCGAAGGCAACGTCGGCAGCGGACTGTTGCGGCGCTTTACCGTCACGTTCGACTACGCGCACCAGCGCATCTACCTCGAGCCGCGCGTGCCGCCGCCCGCCGATGCCGGCACGTTCGACCAGTCCGGCCTCTGGATCAACCTCGGGGGAGATGGGTTCACGATCGTCGATGTCGCGACCGGCAGCGCCGGCGAGGAGGCCGGTCTCGCGGTCGGTGACGTCATCACGGCTATCGGTGGACAACCGGCAACGTCGATCTCACTGTCCGACGCTCGCGCGCGATTGCGCGTGCCGCCCGCGGGCACGACTGTCCACCTCCAGGTCGCGCGCGCCGGTGTTGCGCGAGACGTCGACATCACGCTGCGCAGCCAGCTGGACACACCCTGATGCCAGTCACGACGGGGTCTTGACAGCGCCGCCGCCACAATTAATATTCTTCCGCGTGGAATGCCGCCCTGTCCCCCGGCGGCGAGATGGGACTTCTCTCACCAGTCGCGCATAGACGCGGATGCGGAGACGAACATGCAGGAAGTGCGGCTGCATCTCGCGAGCACGGGCGAGGTCTGGGCGATGACGAAATGCAGGACGTGCGGCGACGTGGACAAGTTTCTGCTGGCGGAGGCGCTGGCCCACCTGGTTCCGTGCAGGCGATGCGGCAGCCGCATGGACATCCGCAACGCCACCATCGAGGCGGCCGACAGTCACCCGGGCATCGGGCCGGACATGCTGCCGATGGCTGCCGGGACCGAGCGCTCCGCGCCCGCAAAGCCTCGCAGTTGAAGTGCCGTCGCGGCGACCTCGCGCGTCGCGGTATCAACGAAATCGGTTTGCCGCGGTCTTCGCCAGGCGCTTGGCATTGCGCCTAGTCGCGGCGTGATACGGGTCGAGTGCGACACTTGCCAGCCGCGCGGAACGACGCGACGCGGCCGATGTCGCCCGGCCAGCAGATGTCAGGGCGTTGGCGAGTCGGGCCTGGCGCGCGAAATATTGGCGGGGTGTCCGGCTCGCTGCGATGGCCGCGCCGGCAAACCACGCGTTCAGGGAAGCCGCCAGCACGTCGGTGCCCATCAGCATGTCCGCAGAGGTTGCCTCCGCGGCTACCCGCCGCGCGGCCGTCGTCGCCGCAGTGACTTTCTCCGGCCACATTCGCGCGAGCTCGGCTGCGTCGCGCGCGCCGGGCGGCGCCGCCATCCGCTGCGTGCGATGTGCGATGACGAACGCCGAAGCCCACATCGTTTCCTGCGTCTTGAGAGCCAGCTCGAACCACGCCAGGACCGGCGATCGTTTGCGGGCCACGGTCAAGACCGCAGTGCGAAGTTCGCGGATTCGTCGGAACGGTCCTCGCGATCGCTCACGGCGCTGCCGCCAGCAGCTCGGCCTTGCGCGCCGCCATCCGCGCGCCCAGCGCGCGCATGTCGAGGCGCGTCTTCCGCGCTCGGGGGAACATCTCGTTCTGCTCTTCCTTGACGTGATGCTTGACCCACTCCGACATCACCTTGATCCGGGCATCGAAGAGGTCGCCATCCGGCGTCTTGCCTTCGACCTGGGCGATGAGCGCCTTGACCGAGCCATGCTCGACATTGGCTTCGGGGATCAGCTCATGATCCTTGAGCACCGCTTGCACCGCCGGATAGAAGATCTCCTCCTCGATCTGGGTATGAACCTTCAGCTCGTTGCAAATGGTGGCGACCAGCGCGGCCTTCTTGGCAGTGGACCGGGCCTTTTCATATTGTTCGAACAGCCCGCTGACCTTCCTGTGGTCGGCGCGCAGCATGGCCGTCGCTTCCTGCGGTGCTGCGGTCTTGCGGGGGGTCTTCGTTCGCGTGGCCATGCTGTTCTCCGGAGGGGTGGATTGAAGGACACCCCGGACCCTACGTGATCCGCAGCGGTGTCGCTGTCCCCGCAACACCGGTTCACACGTGGGTGTCGTCTTACGATCGTGCCCTGAGGGGCCGCGAAGCGTGTCGTCCAGCGTACGCGGCGCATCGAGTAACGCCGCGCCTAGAACGGCGCCAGCGCGGCGGCGAAGCCGCTGAAGAGCATGAGGAATGCGCGCACGAGGCCCTCGAATCCCAGGCCGATTGCCTGCAGTACGGCGAGCGCCGCGCGCAACCCCAATCCGCCAGTCAACGAAAACGTCGGATCGTCGAGACTGCCTTTGAGGTCGAACTCGATCTCGACGGACCCTTTGTCATTGCGCAGCGCGCCGAGCAGCGCGCGCTGGGGCAAGGCATCGAACGCGGCCATCGGGCCATCACCGGTGTGCAGAGCCAGCTTGTCGACCACCAGCACGCCGTGCGCGTTCACCACGTTGTGGCGCACCGAGGCGGTGAGATCGAGATTGAAGGCGCCGGCGTCGATGCCGGCCTTGGCCTTGTCGGCGACATACGGCGAGAACGGCACGAGGTCGACATTGCGCACCACGGCCTTCAGCTCGGAGGCCTTGCCGGCGACGTCGATCCAGCCTGCCACGTGCAGCGTGCCGCGATGCCGCGCATGGGTGATGGCGCCGGCAAGGTCGAGCGTCGAGTGTCCCACCAGCTGCGGCGCCACCACGTGACGAATGGTTCCCTCGACGTCGTCGACGTGCATCCGCGAATGGCCGACGAGGCTGCGATCGAACACGTCGACGACACAGTGCCTGAGGGCGATGACGGCGATGTTGATGGTTCGCCGGGCAGCAGGCGTAGCCGGGGATTTGCCGGCGTCACGTGGTTTTGGAGCGCCCAGGACACCGGGCAGGATTTGCAGCCCGCCGCCTTGTGGTGGCCGTACCGCCGCAATGTATCCGTCCTCCACGATGATTCGGTTGATATGGATTTCGCCCGACACGAGTTCGCGCAGGTCGGGAACGATGGTGACCGTCGCCGCCTTCAACGCGGTGTCGGTGGGCCATCCGGCAGGGGCCTTCAGCCGCAGCCCGGAAATCTCGACGGTGCCGAAGCCCAGCCGCACTCCCGCGATCTCGCTCTGCGGACCGATGGCCCGCAGCACCTCGGATTTGAGGACGCCTGCGGCGATCTGGTAGGCCGCGAAGACGGCCAGCAACAGGGCGACCGCGATCGCGGCGAGCACGAGCGGCCAGCGTTTGCGGCGCGGGCGGGCATTGACGGGATGGCGCGTCGGCAAGTTCGTGGCCGTTGCGCACTCCAGAAGGTGTCGCATCAGTGTGCTGGCGCGCCGCCGACCACCGCCACGGTGGACGACGAGTACACGCGCTCCGGCGGATCGGCCGGGTACCTTGGCTGAAGGTACGCCGTTCGCGGTGCAAAGCGA
>DASYSP010000114.1:0-15874 GCA_036003195.1 Casimicrobiaceae bacterium | reverse complement strand
GCGCGCTACGCCTGGCGGATGCCGATCCACTTCTTCTCGGGTCGCAGGTGCGCCGCCGCGGGCTCGCCGCCGTAGGTGGCGCGCACATAGTCGAACACGATCTTCTCGAACTCCTCGGCGATGCGATCGCCCTTCAGCGTCACGGTCTTCTGGCCGTCGACGAACACCGGCGCCACCGGTACCTCGCCCGTGCCCGGCAGGCTGATGCCGATGTTGGCCATCTTCGATTCGCCGGGTCCGTTGACGACGCAGCCCATGACGGCGACGGTCATGTTCTCCACGCCGTGGTAACGCTCGCGCCACGCCGGCATCTGCGCGCGCAGCCAGCCGTGGATCTTGTCGGCCAGCTCCTGGAAGAACGCGCTGGTGGTGCGTCCGCAGCCCGGGCACGCGCTGACCATCGGCGTGAACGAGCGCAGGCCCATCGTCTGCAGGATCTCCTGGGCGACGATCACCTCGCGCGTGCGATCGCCGTTGGGCTCGGGCGTGAGCGAAATGCGGATGGTGTCGCCGATGCCCTGCTGCAGCAGCACGGCGAGCGCCGCGGTGGAGGCGACGATGCCCTTGCTGCCCATGCCCGCTTCGGTGAGGCCGAGGTGCAGCGGATAGTCGCAGCGCCGCGCGAGCTCGCTGTAGATCGCGATCAGGTCCTGCACGTTCGACACCTTGCACGCGAGCACGATGCGATCGGCGGGAAGTCCGAGCGCCTCGGCGAACTGCGCGCTGCGGATCGCCGAGCAGACCAGTGCTTCGCGCATCACGTGCGGCGCGTCGAGCGGATTGGGGGAACGGGCGTTCTCGTCCATCAGGCTCGCCAGCAGGTCCTGGTCGAGGCTTCCCCAGTTGACGCCGATGCGCACCGGCTTGCCGTAGTCGATCGCGCGCTCGATCATCACCGCGAACTGCGGGTCGTGGCGCGAGCCCTTGCCGACGTTGCCCGGATTGATCCGGTACTTGGCGAGCGCCTGCGCGCATTCCGGGAAATTGGACAGCAGCTTGTGGCCGTTGAAGTGGAAGTCGCCGATCAGTGGCACGCGGCAATTGAGGGCATCGAGCCGGGTGCGGATGGTGGGCACCGCAGCCGCCGCTTCGGCCGTGTTGACGGCGATGCGCACGAGCTCCGAGCCGGCGTCGGCCAGCGCCTTGACCTGCGCCACCGTGGCGGCGATGTTGGCCGTGTCGGTGTTGGTCATCGACTGCACGACGATCGGCGCGCCGCCGCCGATCTGCACGCCGCCCACGAGCGTGGCGCGCGTGCGGTTGCGGGTGATGGGGGGTCGGTTCAATGCGCTCATGCCCGTTTTCGGCCTTGGTTGTTGTCGCGTCGCATGCCGCAGCCGCCCGCATCGCGCAGCGAGTCGTATCGCGGGAAAGTCGCGCAAAGTGAAGCGAGGTATTTTACCATGACGCTCGCGGACGCCCGTTGCTGCAGGCGGTGACGGTGCCGGGCCGCCGGTGCGATGCTGCAGAGCGAACGTGGCGCCGATATGACAGGCGTGCAACGGCCTGTGTGGCCGGGCGTCAACGCAATGCGCGATCGAGCTCGGCGAGCGCTGCGGGCGCGAGCGGAGCCTCCGCGTACCAGCGGTGCCGCGTCAGCGCGATCGCGCCCCTTTCCACCGCCGCGCGCTCGTCGCCGGGGGACGACGTCGCAGGACGCCCGCGCACCAGCCGGTAGGCGATCCGTTCCGGCGTCGACTCGACGATTTCGGTGACGCCGCCGATCTTGTCGCGACCCACGCGCGCTGCCACGAGCGGCGCCGGCAGGCGTTCCGGCAGGTTGAGCGCAAGCCACAGCCCCGGCCCGTGCCAGTCCGCACGGGCTTGCCACAGGCCTTTGAGGAGCCGCGCCAGCGCTTCGGCCTCGGCGGCGCTCGCCGACGACGGCGTGTCGCGCGACATCGCGATCGACGGCACGCCCCAGAACGACGCCTCGCGCGCGATCGCCATCGTCCCCGAGTAGGCGAGATCCTCGCCGACGTTGAGCTTGTCGTTGATGCCGGCGAGCACGAGATCCGGACGCGTGCCGTCGGCGAACACGAGGGTCATCGCCGCGACGACACAGTCGGCCGGCGCTCCGGAGCAGGCGAACACGCGCTCGCCGCGCCGGCTGAGCGTGAGAGTGCGGTCGAACGAGAGCTGGTGGCTGGCTGCCGTCCACTTGCGTTCCGGCGCGACGACGAAGACCTCGCCGGCCAGCGTGCGCGCGGCCGCGGCGAGGCGTGCAAGGCCCGGCGCCTCGACGCCGTCGTCGTTGCAGACCAGGATGCGCATCGTCAGCGGGCCACCGGGGAGGCGCTCACAGCTCGAGCGCGTCGCCGGTGGCGAGCGTGGCGTCGAGCGCGGGAATGTGCGCGGCCAGGCGCACGAGCATGGCGGCGTCGCAGGAGTGCCCGATGGCATGCGTCGCCTTCGATGCCGCGACCAGCGCGACGTTCTCGCCGCGGGTGGGATGGGTCGGCAGGCGAATCCAGCCGGCGAGTCCGTCGCGCGCCATCGCCGCGCCAGGACTGCCTTCGGGCAAGTGCCCGGTGAACAGCGTGGGATGACGCGCCTGCGCCGCCATGGCAAGGATCGCCTGCGACGGTCCCGACAATCCCATGCCGTCGGCGCACAACAGTGCGGCGCGCGGCAGCGGCGATCCGGGCTGCCAGTCACATGCCGCGGACAGGCGCGCCGACATGGCGGCCGCCACGCCGGGCTGCAGCCATGCCTTGCCATCGCGCTGCGCCGCGAGCGCCGCGCGCATGCCCGGCGCCAGTGCCAGCGGGCCGTCGACGATCGCGCACAATTCCGCCGAGCGCCCATACAGCGGCGTGGGCAGCACGCAACCCTGCGGGTGCGCGGCGAGCCACGCGTGGATCGCCGTGACGCGCGCAGCGAACGGCGTGTCGTCATCGCCGTACGACGCATCGAACACGATCGCATCGGCTGTCGGCACCGGGTCGGTGGCAAACACCGGACTCGAGGACACCATGTCGCCGCAATACACGAGTCGCGTACGGCCGTCGTCGACGGCGAGCCAGACCGAGCCCGCCATGTGTCCGGAACGACCGGCGGAGACGTTGAACGGGCCGAGGCGCAGGGCGTCGCTGCCAAGCGGCAGCGCCTCGGCCGTGCCCCGCTGCGCGGCCGCATGCTCCGCCGCCGAGCCATAGGCCGCGATCGAGGCATCGGCTTCTTGGCGGGTCTCCGCCGTCATCAGGATGCGGCCGCGAAAGCCGCGCGTGAGGCACCAGCCGAGCGCGGCGACATGGTCCTCGTGTGCGTGCGTGATGACGATCGCGTCGAGCGCCGCGACCGCGTCGTGCGTCAGTGCCGGATAGTAGCCGCGCGTGCCGCGCGCGCTGGTCTTGACGCCCGCGTCGAGCAGCAGGCGATAGCCTTCGGCGCTCACGCCGAGGCATGTGCGGCCTTTCTCGCCGAATCCGCCGTAGAGGTCGACGCGCATCGGTCAGTCCCTCGAACGGGGAATCACCCAGCCGTCGTCGATGACGACGTCGACCTCGGCGCCGGCGGCAAGCGCGCAGGGCTCGGCGACATCGAGATGCAGCACGCGCGAAGGCTCGGCGGCTGCGACACCTTCGACACGGAAGCGGCCGCCCTGGTAGATGACGCCGGTGATGCGCATCGCGAGCGCCGCAGTACCCGACCCGACGATCCGCAGCGCGGCCGCGCGCACGCACGCCTCGGCCGGACCGGTCGCGGTCGTGCCCGGCGCGCAGCGCAGCGTCGCGCGATAGCCGAAGACATCGACGTCGCATCGTCCATCGGCGTGCACGGTGACGACGTTCACCGGCAGCACCATGCCCTCGCCGATGAAGCGCGCCACCGTGGCGTCCGCGGGTTCGCGATAGAGCACCGACGGCGTGGCGTACTGCAGCACCCGGCCCTTGTCCATCACGGCGATGCGATCGGCGAGCGCCATCGCCTCCGCCTGGTCGTGCGTGATGTAGACCATCGTCGTGCCCGTGCGCTCGTGGAAGCGCGCGAACTCGCGCTCCATTGACGCGCGCAGGTGCACGTCGAGATTGGCCAGCGGCTCGTCGAGCAGCACCAGCGACGGCTCGGTGACGAGGCAGCGCGCGAGCGCCACGCGCTGGCGCTGGCCGCCGGAGAGGTGGGCCGGCCGGCGATCCGCGAAGCCGTCGAGCTCGACCAGCGCGAGCGCGGCGGCGACGCGTTGCGCGCGCTCGGGATCGCGCACGCCGCTCACCGTGAGCCCGTAGGCGACGTTCTCGGCGACGCTCATGTGGGGCCACAGCGCGTACGACTGGAACACGATGCCGATGCGGCGCTCTTCGGGGGGCACCTGGCGCTGCGGCGTGGAGACGACCGCGTCGCCGATCTCGATGCGCCCGGCATCGGGGCGATCGAACCCGGCGATCTGGCGCAGCAGCGTCGTCTTGCCGCAGCCGGAGGGACCGAGGATCGCCACGAACTCGCCGTCGCCCACCGCGAGCGAGACGGTGTCCAGCGCGTTGAACGCACCGAACCGCTTGGTCAGCCCGGCGATCGTCAGTCGTGCCACGGCAGCACTCCGCGCGGCAGGCGCCCGACCAGCAGCACCGTCGACAGCATCAGCACCACGGACACGCCGATCGTCAGCATGCCGAGCGCAGCGGCGAAGTTGGAATCGCCGCCCTGCTGGAACGAGAAGAACACGACGCCGAGCGTCTCGCTGCCGGTCGACCACAGCAGCGCCGACACCGTGAGCTCGTTGAACGCCGTGAGGAAGATGAGCAGCGCGCCGGCCGCGGCGGCGGGCGCCACCAGCGGCAGGATCACCGTGACGAGACGGCGCGGCAGGCGCGCTCCGGCGATCTGCGACGCTTCCTCGAGCGTGCGGTCGAGCTGGTGATAGCCGCTGATCACCGGGCGCAGTCCCAGCGCAAGAAAGCGCGCCACGTAGCAGAACAGGATGATCCAGATGGTGTTGTAGATGGCGAGCCCGATCACCGGCAGCGGCTTGAGGAACATCAGGATGGCCGCAATCGCGAGCACCACGCCGGGCAGCGCGTACGGCGCTTCGGTGACGAGGCTCAGCACATGCAGCAGTCGCGAGCGCCGCCACACGAGGAAGTAGGCGAGCGGCACCGCGAGCACCACGATCGCGATCGCCGCGGCGGCCGACATGCCGAAGCTGTTGACGAATGCGCGGCGGGCCGCGGCATGCGTGAACAGCACGAAGCGATAGCTCTCGAGCGAGGCCGTCGACGCGTTGAGCGGCACGCCCACCGCGGGCACCAGCGACGTCATCAGCAATGCCGCCAGCGGCAGCACCAGCGTGAACAGCGACAGCGACCACAGCGCCGTCTCGACCAGCGGCCGCCAGCGCTTGAGCTCGAACGCGCGCGCTTCCAGCGCCGCGGTGGTGGTGCGGAAATCGCGGCGCGCCAGCATGGCATCCTGGACGACGATGCCCACCATCGCGATCAGGCCGATCATCACCGACAGCACGGCCACTTCCGACAGCGCGCCGGGACCGAGGCCCGCCAGCCGCTGGTAGATCAACGTCGGCAGCACGAGGTAGTTGCCGGGAATGCCGAGCAGCGCCGGAATGCCGAAATTGCCGAGGCACGAGACGAAGCACAACGCGACGCCGGCGAGCAGTGGCGGCGTCATCAGCGGCACGACGATCGTGCGCACCACGGTGCGCGGTCGCGCGCCGCCGGCGAGGCCGGCGTCGATCAGCTCCTGCGGCAGCGCGCGCAGCCCGGCACGCAGCGTGAGGAAGACCAGGGGTGCGTATTGCACGCCCAGCACCAGCACGATGCCGAGCGGCGAATACAGCGGGTTCCGGCTGCCGAGGGGCGGGGCGATGCCGAGCATCTTGAGCAGCGCGCTCGACGGCCCGAACATCTGGATCCAGGCCAGCGCGATCACCTGCGGCGCCAGCATCAGCGGCATCACGAACATGAACACGAACGCATTGCGCGCGCGGATGTCGGTGAGCGTGACGGCGAGCGCGACCAGGCTGCCGATCGTGACGGCCAGCAGCGTGCCGCCGAACGCGACCACGAGGCTGTGGCCGGTGGCGCTCCAGGTCGCACCGCTCGCCAACACGCGGCGGATCGCATCCGTGGAGAAAATCCCCGACGGGCGCACCGCCTCGAGCACCAGCCGCGCGAGCGGCAACGCCGACAGCAGCGCCACGACCAGCGTCAGCCCCCACAGCAGCGCGTAGTCCTCGGCGCGCCCGCGCACGCCCGGGGCATCAGCCATGACGACGAGTGTCCGGACGTGCGGCGCGGCGTGGAATCGGCAGGGAAAGGGTCTAGTTGCCGAAGAGCTCGGCGAAGCGCTTCAGGTTGGCGCTGTTCGACTGCACGACCTTGGCGGTGTCGGTGGGCATCAGGTGAATCTTGACGCCCGCCGGGTACCACGCCGGCATGCCCACGGCCTGCCGCGCCGGAATGTAGCCCATCGATACCGCGAGCTTCTGGCCGTCGTCGGACAGGATGAAGTCGACGAACGCACGCGCGGCGTCGGCATTCTGCGTGGTCTTGAGGATCGCCACCGGCTCGGTCACCGCGGGCAGGCCTTCCGCCGGAAACACGAACTCGATCGGCGAACCCTTGGCCTTGGCATTGAACGCCATGAAATCGACGAGCACGCCGTACGTTTTCTCGCCACTCGCCACTGCGGTCAGCACGGCGCCGTTGCCGCGTACCGCGATCGCGTCATCGGCCTTGAGCTTCTCGAAGTACGCCCAGCCGAGGTCCGGGCGTGACGTCATCGTGCCGAGCATGATCGCGGCGGCGCCCGAATAGAGCGGGCTCGGCATGGCGATCTGGCCCTTGTACTCGGGCTTGGCGAGGTCGGCCCACGACGCCGGTTTCGACTTCGCCGCGGTGTTGACCGCGATGCCGGTGGTGATGAGCTTCGAGCCGAAGTACGTGCGGTCGGCGTCGTAGGTGCCGGGATCGAGGCCGTCGACCCTGGCGGCCGGATACGCCATCAGCCTGCCGTCCTTCTTCAGCGCTTCCATCGTCGCCGCATCGGCGAGCAGCAGCACATCCGCCTTCGGCGCCCCCGCGGAGAATTCCGCGGCCAGCTTGCCCATCACCTCGGTGGTGCCGGAGCGGAACACATCGACCTCGACGTTCGGATAGGCCTTGCGGAAGGCCGCCACCGTCTGCGATGCGTCGCGCTCCGGTTGCGACGTGTACAGCGTGAGCTTGCCCTTCGGCGCCTGTGCATTTGCCACACCCGCGGCGAGCGCGGCGATGCACGCGAGGGCGGCGAGGGTGGTGCGTCTCGAGATCCGGGTCATGCAGGTGTCCTCCTGTTGACCGCGACGGTTGCCGCGGCGCGCTTTCGCAGTCGATGCTGCGTCGGTAGTGTGACAGGCGCGCGGCGCGGACCGGTCGTGACCGCGCGGCGGGCGCCCGTCATGTTAAACGGGATCGATCCATGCCACCGTCGTGCCCACGGCGATCGGCTCGCCGGTGACCGGCGCCAGGTCGCGGATGACGCCGGTGCCGGGCGCTTCCACTTCCATCATCGACTTGTCCGTTTCCATCTCGAACAGGATGTCGCCCTGGTGAACGAGATCGCCCGCCGCGACTTTCCATGCCGCGATCGCGCCGGATTCCATGTCCATGTCGACCTTTGGCAGCACCACTTCGATGGGTGGCATCTAGTTGCGCGCTCCTCGCATCAATGTCGTCACGGCGGCGACGATCGTGTCTTCCTGAGGCACGCTCGCCTTCTCCAGAACGGGGTTGTACGGAATCGGCGACTCCGCGCCGCCGAGGCGCACGATCGGCGCCAGCAGCCGGCGCACGACGTCGTGCTCGGCAACTCGCGCCGCGATCTCGGCGCCGATGCCCATCGTCTTCACGCCTTCGTAGACGACGACGAGGCGGCGCGTCCTGGCGACGCTGGCGACGATCGTGTCGGTGTCGATCGGCCGCAGCGAACGCAGGTCGACGACCTCGGCGTCGATGCCGTCTTGTGCGAGGCGTTCGGCCGCTGCCGCGGCACGCAGCGCCATCACCGAGGCGGCGACGATCGTCACGTCGCGACCCTCGCGGCGCACGATCGCGCGGCCGATGGGCACGCGATACGCTTCTTCCGGCACCGGCCCCTTGGTCTTGTACAGCAGCTTGTGCTCGAACATCAGCACGGGATTGGGATCGTCGATCGCCGCGAGCAGCAGCCCCTTGGCGTCGTGTGGCGTCGACGGCTGCACGACCTTCAGTCCGGGCACATGCGCGAACCATGCCTCGAGGCTCTGGCTATGTTGCGCGGCAGCGCCGGTTCCCGAGCCGCCCGGCAGGCGCACGACCATCGGCACGCTGGCCTTGCCGCCGAACATGAAGCGGATCTTCGCCGCCTGATTGACGAGCTGCTCCATCGCCAGCGTGGCGAAATCGGAAAACTGGATCTCCAGCACCGGGCGCATGCCGGTCAGCGCCGCGCCCACTGCGGCGCCGGCGAGGCCCAGCTCACTGATCGGCGTGTCGATCACACGCGACGCGCCGAAGCGGTGGAAGAGGTCGCCGGAGACGCCGAACGCGCCGCCGTACACACCCACGTCCTCGCCGAACAGGAACACGCGCGGATCAGCCGCCATCGCCTGCCCGAGCGCCTCGCGGATCGCTTCCGCGTACGACAGCGTCCGCGTCGACTGTGCGGCAACGGCTTCAATCGGCATAGACGTCCCGGGTCAGCTCGGCGGGATCGGGGTCGGGACTCGATTTGGCGAATTCGAGCGCGCGCTCGATCTCGGCTTGCGCGGCGGCCTCGATCCCGGCGAGGGCCCTGGCATCGAAGCGGCCGTGCGCGACGAGCTCGGCCTCGAGGCGCCGGATGGGATCGCGCGCGCGCCATGCCTCGATCTCGTCCTTGGTGCGGTAGAGGTTGCGGTCGCTCTTGGAATGGCCGCGCAGCCGGTACGTCTTGCATTCGATCAGCGTCGGACCACCGCCGCCGCGCGCACGCTCGACGGCGACTCGCGAGGCCGCGGCCACCGCCGGCAGGTCGTTGCCATCGACGACGATGCCGGGCATGGCGTACGCGTCGGCGCGGTCGGCGACGTTGGGCACCGCCATCGCCAGCGCGATGTCCATCGACATGCCGTACTTGTTGTTCTCGCAGACGAACACCACCGGCAGCTTCCAGATCGACGCCATGTTGAGCGACTCGTGGAATGCACCTTCGTTGGCGGCGCCGTCGCCGAAGAACACCATGCACACCCGCGCCAGCTTCTGCGCGTTGATGCTCATTCCCACGCCCACGGCAATGGGCAGGCCGCCGGCGACGATGCCGTTGGCGCCGAGGTTGCCGCCGTCGACGTCGGCGATGTGCATCGAGCCGCCACGGCCGTGGCAGTAGCCCGTCTCCTTGCCGAAGAACTCCGCGAGCATCCGCGCAGGATCGGCGCCCTTCGCCAGGCAATGGCCGTGGCCGCGATGCGTGGACAGGATGTAGTCGTCGCGGGCGAGCGGCAGGATCGCGCCGACGGCGCTCGCTTCCTGGCCGATCGACAGGTGCATCGTGCCGTGCACGAGACCGCGCATGTAGCTCGCCTCCGCGGTCTCCTCGAACTTGCGGATGAGGTGCATGCGCAAAAGCGCGGCGCCGAGCGTGGCATCGTCGAGCGTGGCGAGCGCCGCGCGCATCGTGCCGGCGCCGGCTGCTGCCGGTGTTCCGCCAGCATCCTGCATGGTGTGCGTCTGCATCGGATCCCTCGCGGTATCAGGCGGCGGCTTCACGCACCCAGTTGTCCTGCGCGCGGCGCACTTCGACGATCTTCTGGCGGGCGTCGGGGACGCAGTTGGCGTATGTCAGGTATTCGCCCCTGGCGATGCGTGACGTGACCTTCGCGCCCTGCGCCAGACCCAGCGGCAGCGCGTGATGCGCGAGCGCGTCGGCGCGCGCCAGCGCGAAGCCGCGATAGCAGTACTCGCCGATGGCGTCGAGCACCTGGCCCGGCTCGAGGTCGCGCTTGGCCCGCGCGCCGACTTCCGCCGTCGGCGTCGGCAACGGGCGCATGTGGCTCTGGCCGTAGAGAACCGCCGCGGCCGCGGACAGCGGCACCTCGAGGCTCGTCAGGTGGTAGGGCCGGTAGAACGTGTAGTAGGGACCTTCGCCGAGCTGCAGGTCCTGCATGCGCTCGCGCAGCCGCGGATGGCGCATCTCGGCGACCGCGAACACGCCCGGCGCCACGCCGCGCGCCGTGGTGAAGTCGACGACGCCCTTGCGCGCCAGCAGCCCGCCTTCGTCGCGCGGGCAGAACGTCGTGTGCAGCGCAGCGAGTGGCGCCGAGGGTCCGTGCATGCCCGGAACGTCCGGCACGAGTCCGGTGGCGTTGGCGAGCGCGACCATCTCCACCATCGTCTTCGAGCCGTCGACGAACTCCACCAGCATTCGCGGATTCATGTTGCGCCGCTTGGCCTCGTCGACGTAGGCATCGGGCGTGGCATCGACGTGGAACGGATTGTTCTTGCCCTTGCCGGCGGCGACGATCGGATAGCCGAGCCCGCGCAGGAAGTTGACGAGCTCCATCGTCGAGCTGGGCTCGTCGCCGGCGCCGAGCGTGTACACGACGTTGGCCTGCGCCGCCTTGGCGGCGAGGTAAGCACCGATGGTGACGTCGGCCTCGACGTTCATCATCACGATGTGCTTGCCGGCGCTGATCGTGGCCAGCGCCACTTCGGCGCCGACATTCGGGTTGCCGGTGGCATCGATCACCACGTCGACGCCGTCGGCGGTGCAGACATCGCGCGGCGATTTGCAGACGGCGAGCCGGCCGCGCGCCATCACGCGCGCGACGCCGGCGGCATCGTCGGCCATTTCCGGCGCACGGCCGCCATCGCCGGCGATGCGACAGGCTGCCATCACGTTGTCGGGAATCGCATCGGCGGCGGCCACCACGGCGATGCCTTGCATCAGGCCGACCTGCACGATGATGTCCGTGCCCATCTGCCCGGCACCGATCAGACCGACGCGCACGGGCTTGCCTTGCCGGTGGCGGCGGTCGAGGCCCTCGGCCACGGAACCGCCGGTTCGATCCAACGCAATGACGGACATCAGTCGGTTCCTCCGGCGATGACCAGGGCATCGCCTGTGACACAACCCGCGGCGGGGATGTGGACATTTGTAATTGACGCGTAACATATCTCCACGAACGACAAGCGTCAAGATCGGGGCGTCCATGCAGGCGCCCGATCCTTTCAGCGGACGGCCGGAACGCTGGATTGACACCGGCGGTCGCGGAGTGACAGGCTCACGCATGCCAGATGACAATTCTGTAGCTGACAATAATGGCTCGCCCACGGACCTCGTGCGCGCCGCCTGGCTCTATTACATCGAGGGGCTGACGCAAGAGGCCATCGCGCATGCCATGGGCGTGAGTCGCGCCAAGGTCATCCGGCTGCTCGCCGCCGCGCGGGAGCAGGGGGTCGTGCGCATCGGCATCGAAGCCAAGGGCGGCGCGCAGCTTTCACTCGAGCGTCGGCTGGTGGATGCCTACCATCTCGATGCCGCGATCGTCGCGCCGTCGCCGACGGAAGAGGGCGCGGTGACCGCCGTCGTCGGCCACGCCGTGGGCGCGTGGCTCAGCGACGAGGTGCGCGACGGCATGGCACTTGGCGTCGGCTGGGGCGCCACGCTCAGCATGAGCCTGAAATCGCTGGCGGCGCAGCCCTTCGAGCACTTCTCCGTGATTTCGCTGCTCGGCGGCATGACGCATTCGCGCGCGGTGAATCCGTCCGCGGTCGCGCGGCGGATGGCCGATGCATTGTCGGCCGACTGCTTCCAGCTGACCGCGCCGGTGTTCGTCGCCAGCGAAGCCACGCGCGACGCGTTGTGGGCGGAGCCTGGACTGCACGACCTGCTCGAGCGCGCGCGTCGCGCCGACCTCGCGATCGTCAGCGTCGGCGACGTCAGCGCGGCATCGACGCTTTTCCGCGAAGGCCTGCTGCCGCGCTCGGAGCTCGCCAGCCTGATCGCCGCGGGCGCCGTCGGCGAAGTGCTGTGCCAGTTCCTCGATTCCCATGGGCGCGTCGTCGATCACCCGGTGAGCCGGCGCGTGGTGGCGATTCCTCTCGAGGATCTGCGGCGCGTGCCGCGCATCGCGGTCGCCGCCGGGGGCCGGCGCAAGGTCGCGGCGATCCGCGCCGTGCTGAAGGCCACCGGCGCACGAGTGCTGATCACCGACCAGGACGCTGCCGAGGGCCTGCTCACGCGCTGACCGCGCGCCATCGCACCGGACTGCGCGAGCCGCGCCGCCCGTGCATCCGCGCCACGTGAACCGAAAATGGCGCCAGTTGCGTGTAGCCGACAGCACGGCGATGCCCTCGGTCGAGCGCGCAACCGCCGGGTTTCGATCGCGCGGACGCTTCAGGATCACCCGTTGCGGATCGCGTGCACGATCGGTGCAGGCGCCGACCCTTTGTGCGCAGGCGTACAGCCGTGGGCTCAGCCGTCGGCAGGCACGTCGAACGCGGCGCGACGCCCTTCGCGCGTCTGTGCGGCCATGACCATGCAGGCACGCTCGACGTGGCGTGCCATCGCCGTGGCATCGAACAACGGGCTCGTGGCGCGCGCCGCAACGAGCCGCGTGCGCAGCGCGGCAAGTCGCGTCCGGTCCCCGGCGAGCGCGATCGCGAGCGCGACATAGCCCTCGACGTCGTCCGCCACCAGCTCCGGCGCACCCGCCGCCGTGACGAGGCTCGCGCCAACGCGCCCGGCGAACGTCGCGCCTGGCCACGTCACCAGCGGGCAGCCCATCCACAGCGCGTCGCTCGCCGTGGTGTGCGCGTTGTACGGCCACGTGTCGAGGCAGAGGTCGACGTGCGCATACTGGGCGAGATATTCATCGGGCGCGCGGCGCGTGGCGAACACGATGCGGACGGTGTCGACGCCACGCGCCGCGAATTCGCGGCGGGCGTTCGCGATGACGGGATCGGCCGCGTCGCGGGCAAGCAGCCAGAGCAGGGCGCGCGGCACCGCGGCGAGGATCCGCGCCCACGCGTCGAACACCGCGGGGTTGAGCTTCCATGCGGCATTGAAGCTGGCGAATACGAAGGCCTCCGCGGCGAGACCGAGGTCGGCGCGCTTGCGCATCGCTGCCACGCTGCGCGTGCGATCGTTGGGCTGGTAGCACACCGGCAGCCGCACCAGGGCCTCGGCGTAGTCGGCGGCATGCGCGTCGGGCACGACGATGCGGTCGGTCAGCAGATAGTCGATGAACGGCGCCGCCAGCGTGCCGGGGTAGCCGATCCAGTGTGCCTGCGCCGGTGCAGGCCGCAGTGCCAGCGCCGCGCTGGGCGCGCCCTCGGTATGACCCTTGAGATCGATCAGCACGTCGAGCGCGTCGTCGCGGATGAGTGCGGCGAGTGCCTGCGGGCGGTGGCCGCGCACGTCGACGAAATGCTCGACGGACGCCGCCACGCGTGTGCGCATCGCGCTGCCATCGTCGGGTCCGGTCGAATAGACGAAGACTTCGCAGCGTGCACGGTCGTGCGCCTCGAGCACGCCGGCGAGCAGGACCGCGGTCGGGTGCTGGTAGAAGTCGCCGGACAGGTAGCCCACTCGCAGGCGGCGTCCGGCGAGCGGCACCGCGGCGGCCACTTGCGGCGGTCGCCCCGGCGGCGCGAACGCCGCCGACCATGTCGCGGCACAGGCGCGCTGCTCGGCCCGCGTCGATGGATCGGACAGCAGCGAGAAGGGGGTCAGCAGCGGCTGCCCGGCGGCGATGCCGGCGCGAAAACGCTGCTGGAGTTCGGGCAGGCCGCTCCAGTCCAGCAGCGACTTGCGGGCGAACACGAGTTGCGACAGCGCCGCGCCGTTGCCGGGCTCGGCCGCGAGCACCCGGCCATGAGCGTCGATCGCCGCCGTCAGATCGTGCGCGCGCGTGGCGATCCAGGCGGCTTCGGTCCACAGCGCCGTGCTGCCGGGATGCCGGTCGAGCGCGGCGGCGATCGTTGCGCGGGCCGCATCGAGGTCACCCGATTCCGCCTCCAGTTGCGCGCAAAGGCCTGCCGCCGGACCGTCGTTCGGGACCAACGACCGCGCCCGACGCGCCGCGAGCAGCGCATCGGCGGCATGACCCTGGTCCTGCAGCGCGAGAGCCAGCGTGAACCAGCCACTGACGAGGCCGGGCGCCAATCCTGTGGCGCGCCTGGCGAGCGTCGCAGCCGCGACGGGATCGCCGGCGCGCAACAGCAGCCCCGCGGAAACGGCATGAACTTCCGCGCCCAATGGGCTGATTGCCAAAGCCTTGTCGACCGAAGCCAGCGACGTTGCACGATCGCCGGCGACCAGCTGGGCCTGGGCGAGCCCCAGCCAAGCGTCCGGGTTGCGCGCATCGAGCGCGAGCGAACGCGTGAATTCCCGCGCGGCATTGACGACGTGACCCGAGTCCAGCAGCACGCGCGCCAGCAGCGTCACCGTGGGCGCATCGGGCGGCGCGATGGCGAGACGTGCGAGACAGGCATTGAGCGTGTCGCGCAGACGGCCGGCACGGTACAGATCGACGGCTTGACGGTACGTGGGAGGGTCGCCTGCCGTACCCCCTTCACTTCGCATAATTTGTATTATGTCAAATTAGAAGCAGACTTGATGCAATACCGTATCACGCGGATCCGGTGCGCATCCCGAGGGCTGTCACCCGCCCGCCCAGCGTCGGCTGCCGACAGGCCATCAGGCATGCCGAGTGTCCTGCAACAACCGCCACGCAACGACCATTCCGAGCGCAGACGCGGCGCCTGCCACCACATACATCGTCGCGTAGCTGGTGATGGCGATGACCCAGCCGGCGACGGGCGCCGCAATGGCCATGGCGACGTCGAGGAACATCACGTAGGCACCCATCGCGGCGCCACGCGCCTGCGGAGGTGCGCGGTGCGCCGCCTCCACACCGAAGGCCGGAAACGCCAGCGAGTAGCCGAACCCGGTGAGCGCCGCACCGATGCAGGCGACGGCAGGCGACGCGGCGAGACCGATGACGATCTGCCCTGCCGCCGTCACGGCAACGACGACGAGCGCCACGCGGGCACCGCCAATCCGGTCCGGCAGGTGGCCGAACAGCAGGCGCGCGACGATGAAGGCCACGCCGAACGCCACGAATGCAAGCGACGCGTGGTCGAAGCCGCGCGCCGCGTACAGCAGCGCGATGAAGGCCGACACCACGCCGAAGCCGATGCTGGCCAGCGCGAGACCGAGGCCCGGCAGCGCCACGCTGCGCAGCACCCGCAGGAACGCGACCCGCCCGCGTCCGCTCCCGCGATGGTCGGGCACGCCGCGCAGGACTGCAAATGCCGCCAGCGGCGCTGCCAGCGCGATGATGCCGATGCTCGCGAAGTCCCATCGCGCGTAACCCGCGCCGCCGAGAGGTGCGCCGAGCGACCAACCGGCGAAGATCGCGTTGCCGACCCACACCATGACGATGCCGGTGGCGCGGCCGCCGGCGCGCGACATTCCCCACGCCAGTGCGCCGGTGGCGATCATGCTTTCCGCGCATCCCAGCGCCGCGCGGCCGGCGACGAGTACCGTGAGCGACAGGGCTGGCCGCGCCAGCAGCGTCAGCGAGGCCAGGTACAGCGCTCCTGCCAGCATCGTCGCCGCGAGGCCGGCAATGACCGCGGTCCTCGGCCCACGCCCGTCGGCGATGGTGCCCGCCCAGGGACGTGACGCCAGCGACGCCATGAACTGCACGCCGACGATGGCGCCGACGACCACCGGACCGAAACCGAGGGTACGGTGGACATGCAGCGGCAGCGCGGGCAGCGACGCGCCGACGACGATGAACAGCACGAAGACGGCGCCGAGGATGCCGGCGATGCGGCGAATGACTTCTCCTTGGCGCAACGGGCGACCGGCGGGCCCGGGCGTATTTGAGTCAACGCTCATGATTCATGCC
>DASYSP010000113.1:0-2098 GCA_036003195.1 Casimicrobiaceae bacterium | reverse complement strand
CTTTTCCATGATTGCGTCGCTTCTTGCCTATTCGCTTACAGCACTTCCGGTGCCAGCGAGATGATCTTCATGAACTGAACCGTGCGCAGCTCGCGCGTGACCGGCCCGAAGATGCGGGTGCCGATCGGCTCGAGCTTGGCGTTGAGCAGCACGGCGGCGTTGCCGTCGAACTTGATCAGTGAGCCGTCCTGGCGGCGCACGCCCTTGGCGGTGCGAACGACGACGGCGTTGTACACCTCGCCCTTCTTCACCCGCCCGCGCGGCGCGGCTTCCTTGATGCTGACCTTGATGACGTCGCCGATGTGCGCATAGCGGCGCTTGGAGCCGCCGAGCACCTTGATACACATCACCGAACGCGCGCCCGTGTTGTCGGCGACGTCGAGCACCGATTGCATCTGGATCATCTTGTCCGCTCTCTCCAACTTAGCCGGCCGTTGCGCCCGCGATTGCTCGCGGTGTCGCGGCACGGGCCAGTTTTGGACCCCGTCCGGGGAAATCGCGCCGCCCGCTTGGCCGGCGCACCGCTGACGCTTGGCGCGCTCAACCCTGTCCGGGCGGCAGGGAAACCGAAATTATGGCAGCTTTTGGCCGCCCCGGCAATACCTGAAGACGCCCAAGCGCGGACTTCCCGCCCGTCACGCCGCCGCCCCGACGGGGCGGCCGTGCGACGTTGCGCCGCGCCGCAGCCTAGACCGCCTCGCCCTTCTCGACCACGCGCGTGACCTTCCACGCCTTGGTCTTCGACAGCTTGCGCGTCGCCTGGATCTCCACCAGGTCGCCGGTCTTGCACTCGTCCGCCTCGTCGTGGGCGTGGTACTTCGCCGACTTGGTGACGATCTTGCCGTACAGCGCGTGCTTGACCCGCCGCTCGACCAGCACCGTCACGGTCTTCTGCATCTTGTCGCTGACGACGCGCCCCGTGAGGGTGGCGATCAGCGCCTTGCGCGCCTTGACGTTGGTGGCGACTTCCTGTGCATCCGTATTCGTGGTTTGCGCGTTCATGCCTTGACCCTCTGCGCCGGTTGCGCCTTCTGCGCCATCAGCGTGCGCGTGCGCGCGATCGAGCGGCGCACGTCCTTCAGCTTCGCGTGGTTGGTGAGCTGCTGCGTGGCCTTCTGCATGCGCAGGCCGAACTGCTCCTTGAGCAGTGCGTCGAGCTCGGCCTTGAGCTCCACGGGGTCCTTGCGCGCCAGCGCCTTCTTGGCTTCGGTTTTCTTCATGGTTCGCTCCGTCAGCTCACGAGGCGCTGCACGAACGTCGTGCGCAGCGGCAGCTTGGCGGCCGCCAGCGCGAACGCCTCGCGCGCCAGCACTTCGTCGACGCCGTCCATCTCGTAGAGCACCTTGCCCGGCTGGATCTCCGCGACGTAGTACTCGGGATTGCCCTTGCCGTTGCCCATCCGCACTTCGGCGGGCTTCTTCGACACGGGCTTGTCGGCAAAGATGCGGATCCAGATACGGCCGCCGCGCTTGATATGGCGCGTCATCGCCCGCCGCGCCGCCTCGATCTGGCGTGCGGTGAGGCGGCCGCGCGTGGTGGCCTTGAGACCGTAGTTGCCGAAGCTCACCTTGTTGCCGGTGGTGGCGAGCCCGGTGTTGCGGCCCTTCTGCTCCTTGCGGTACTTCCTTCTAGCTGGCTGCTGCATTCTTCGCTCCGGTGCCGGTACGACGGGGACGCTTCGGCGCTTCGGGCGCCGCCGGCGCGGGTGCCACCGCCGGCTCGGCGTCGTGCGCCAGTACTTCGCCCTTGAAAACCCAAACCTTGATGCCGATGACGCCGTACGTGGTGCGCGCCTCGGCGAATCCGTAGTCGATGTCGGCGCGCAGCGTGTGCAGCGGCACGCGGCCTTCGCGGTACCACTCGGTGCGCGCGATCTCGATGCCGTTCAGGCGCCCCGACGACATGATCTTGATCCCCTGCGCGCCGAGCCGCATCGCGTTCTGGATCGCGCGCTTCATCGCGCGCCGGAACATGATGCGCTTGACGAGCTGCTGCGCGATCGAGTCGGCGATCAGCTGCGCGTCGATCTCGGGCTTGCGGATCTCCTCGATGTTGAGGCCGACGTCGCCGCCCATCATCCGCCGCAGGTCGCTGCGCA
>DASYSP010000112.1:0-6213 GCA_036003195.1 Casimicrobiaceae bacterium | reverse complement strand
CTCTCCAGCCGGCGCATGCCATAGCTCGCGCTCGACAGCACCAGCTCGCGCCCGGCCGACAGCGCCTCGAGGTTGCTGCCCAGCAGGCGGAACACCGAATCGTCGAAGCGCAGCACGTCGACCGGCGCGACGACGCGGCCCTTCTCCACGCGGAAGGTGGCGAAGCGCGTCATGCCGGTGATGCGGCATGCGTTGCGATCGGAATAGTTGAGGTAGTGCAGGTTGCCGATGAGCAGCCCGTCGTCGAGCGCGGCCAGCACGTCGCCACCGGCGAGGTCGCCGGCGTCCATCGTGAAGGACTCCGGCACCTCGTCGCCGTTGGCGCCGTTGGCGTCGAGGCCGAACTCGCGCGACGTGCGCGGCGACACCAGCGATCCGGCGAGGGCGCCGCCCTCGATCAACGCCACCGCCGCCGGACGCGCGAAGCCGTCGGACTGGAATGCCGGCGCGACACCGTGCGCGGTGTCCTCGCGAATCGTCACGCGCGGATCGAGACGCTCGCCGCTCTCCATCCGCGACAACGGGCTTTGCTGCGTGGCCAGCGCGCGCGCGGAGAACGCGCCCCAGCCGAGAATGCCGGCGATCTCGTCGACCGCGGAGGGCGCGAGGTAGGCGCGATACTTTCCCGGCGCCAGCGTGCGCGACGGCTGCGCGACCAGCGCCAGGCGCTCGCGCGCCTCGGCCATCTTCGCCTCGAGCTTCTCGTCGTCCCACTCGAAACCGGCGTAGATCGCCTTCACCGCCTTGTCGCCGCGGTGATGCAGGCTCCAGTCGAAATTGAACGTGGTCACCGAGTGCCAGTTGCGCTGGCCGTGCGAGTCGGCGAAGCCGCGGAATACCGGGCCGGCGGCGTACAGGCCGACGAGGTCGGTGCCGCGCGCGGCGTCGAGGATGCGCTCGACCGCGTCGGCCGACGGCGGCAGGGCGCCACCGCGCGTCACCGTCGACGAATGCACCGCGTCGGGCAGCAGCAGCAACGGATCGTCCTGCGCGTCGGCGAGCGCGCCGCGCAGGTCGGCAAGCGCCGCGGTCGCGGCCGCGATATCGGTGGCGAGGTCGCCGCTGAGCGATTGCCGGAACTCGGCATGGCGACGGCCCTGCACCAGCTTCAGCCCGAGATAGCGCTGGCTGACATGGCCCGGCTGGCGGACCTTGCCGCGGTTGAGCCGCACGAAATCGGTGTCCTCGCCGTCGTACGTCGCGGCGTAGCGCTCGCCGGGACGCAGCGCGCCGTCGAGCGCGGCGACGATCGCGCGGAAGTGCGATTCGATTGCGTCGGCTCGGGTCATGCCTCACCCCCGAACACGTCGACGCCACGGAACACGCAGGACGGCGATGCGTGGCCGACGCGGATCACCTGCGACGGCTCGCCCTTGCCGCAATACGGGGTGCCCAGCACCTCGCGCGTCGACGCGTCGCCGACCATCGCCAGGCTGCGCCAGAAGTTCGCCGAGATGCCGCGATAGTTGGGGCGCTTGACCACTTCGGCCAGGCGGCCGTCGCGGATCATGCGCCCGCGCTCGCAGCCGAACTGGAACTTGTTGCGCGAGTCGTCGATCGACCACGAGCAATTGGTCTGCATGTAGACGCCGTGCGCGATCGACGCCACCATCGACTCGAAGCCGGACGTGCCGGACTCGAGGTTCAGGTTCGCCATGCGATCGATGGGCGGACGGTTCCATCCCGAGGCGCGCGCGTTGGCGACGCCCGGCAGCGACGCCCGCGCCTGCGAGATCGCGCCACCCAGCGGACGTACCAGGACGCCGTCGCGGATCAGGTGGACGCGCTCGGCACGCGTGCCCTCGTCGTCGTACGCGTAGCTCGCGAGCTCCTCGCCTTCGGTCGGGTCGAACGTGATGTTGAGCAGGTCGGAGCCGTAGCGATAGCTGCCGAACATGTCCGGCGTGACGAAGCTGGTGCCGGCGAAATTGCGCTCGTCGCCGAGGATGCGGTCGAGCTCCAGCGGATGGCCGATCGACTCGTGGATCTGCAGCACCATCTGGTCGGGGGCAAGCAGCACGTCCATCGTCCCCGACGGGCAGTTCGGCGCCGCGAGGAGCTCCAGCGCCTCGTCGGCGACGCGCCGCGTGCCGCCGGCGAAGCCGAAGCGCGCGAGGATTTCCTCGCCGCCCTGCTGGCAGATGCCGCGATAGCCGTTCAGGGTGCGCACCACGGTGTCGCCGTTGGCGTGGGCGGTGACGCTCGCCGAAGGCAGCAGGAAGCGGAAGCGCTGCACGATGTCGCCGCCGCCGCTGGTGACGAGGCGCTGCGTCGAATGCACGATGTCGACGCTGGTTTCCCAGTCGACGAAGCGCGCATCGCCGCCGACCGATTGCGATTCGGTCATGAGCAGGTCGAACCAGTCGCGGCGGGTGAGCGTCGGCACCGTGGTCGGCGGCGATGCGTAGGTGCCCTGGGCGGCGGGCCGCGGCAGCGTGCGCGAATCGGTGATCGCATGGCGGGCGGTGCGCCGCGCCCACTCGCGGGCGCGGGCGAGCGCGCCGCGCAGGCCGTCGGGGGAAGTGTCGCCGGTGGCGGCATAGCCGTACCCGCCATCGGCGTAGACGGTGGCCATCACGCCGCGGTCGCGCGACGTGGCGAACGGCATCGCCACGTTCTTGCGCACGGCATAGCAATCGGACGACTCGTCGACGAATCGCAGCGACCAGAAGTCGGCGTCGACTTCGAGAGGGGGAAGCGGTGAATCGAGTGGCATGAAGGGTGAGCGATCGGCGAAAGACGCGATTATCCCCTAGTCGCCCCCGCCATCGCGGCCAGCGCCGGACCGGTGACACGTGCCAGCCGCCATTCGGGCATCAGCGTCGCGCCGAGGCCCTCGTAGAACCCGATCGCCGGCGCGTTCCAGTCGAGCACCGCCCACTCGAAGCGGCCGCAGCCGCGCGCGTGGGCCACGCCGGCCACCGCGGCGAGGAGCGCGCGGCCCACGCCGCGCCCGCGCATCGCCGGCACCACGAACAGGTCCTCGAGCCAGAGCCCGCGGCGTGCGAGAAACGTCGAGAACGTGGGGAAGAACAGCGCAAAGCCGGCGACGGCGCCGTCGACGCGTGCAAGCAGCACCTCGGCGGCGGGCCGCACGCCGAACAGCGCCTCGCCGAGCTCGGCCTCGCTGCCCGTGCAGAGGTCGGTGAGGCGCTCGTAGTCGGCGAGGCCGCGGATCAGCGCATGGATGGCGGGCAGGTCGGCGGGTGCGGCAGGGGCGATGTCGATCATCGTTTGCTCCCGGCAAGGAGGATTGCTGCGGTGCGTCGCGGGCGACGCGGGAGGCCGCGATTGTCGCGCATGGACGCCCGGGGCGGGCGGGCAAAAACGCAACATGGGCGGGTCGGTCCGGTGCGCCGGCGGCCTTTTCGTTGCGCGTCGCGACGCCCCCGCGCTAGCTTCGCAGGCAGTGGGACTGGGGGTGCACGCCCGTTGATTTCACAATCGACTTGGGGGTTGCACCATGAAATTCAGCAAGCGGAAGGTGGCGCTCGCGCTCGGCTTCGGCGTGGGCGGGGGGATGCTTCTCGCGGCGACGGGCGCGCAGGCGCAGAACGCGCCGGCGCAGACGGCGGCGGCCGACATCAGGGTCGAAGTCACCGGGTCCAACATCAAGCGCGTCGAAGGCGAAGGCGCGTTGCCGGTGCAGGTCATCAACCGGGCGGACATCGCGCGCACCGGCGCGACCACGCCGATGGAGCTGCTGCAGACCATCTCGGCCAACACCAGCCTTGGCGCGACATCGTTCGCCAACGTCATCGGCGCCGCGACGTTCTCGCAGCAGACCGCGTCGCTGCGCGGACTCGGTCCGTCGCGCACGCTCGTGCTGGTCAACGGCAAGCGCATCGTCGGCCTGGCGGGCGCCGTGCAGGGCCTGGATGCCGGCGTCGACCTGGCGCTGATTCCACTGGCCGCGGTGGAGCGCGTCGAGATCCTGAAGGACGGCGCGTCCGCCATCTACGGTTCCGACGCGATCGGCGGCGTGATCAACTTCATCATGCGCCAGGACTACACCGGCATCGAAGGCACCGCGTATTACGGCACGCCGACCCGCAGCGGCGGCGGCAGCCAGTACATCCTTTCGGGTACCGCCGGTTTCGGCGACCTCAACAAGGATCGCTACAACGCGTTCCTTTCGCTGTCGTACAACGAGCAGCGACCCCTGGACCAGAACGACCGCGACTTCTCCAACACGTCGATCATCCTGCCGATCGGACTGTTCGGCGGATCCGGGAGCACGTTCCCGGGCTTCATCTCCACCGGCGGCATCGGCAACCTCAACTATCCCGACAACTGCGGGCCGTCCCACTATTCGGTCCCCCCACAGTACGTCGGTCTGCTGGGCGCACGCTGCTATTACGACCCGTCGCAGACGGACGGCGTGGAAATGATCCCGGAGACGAAGCTCTGGAACTTCTTCGGCCAGGCGCGCTTCCAGATCAACAACGACTGGCAGGCCTACGTCAACGGTCTGTACTCGCGGCAGGAGAACACGTACGTCATCCAGCCGCCGCCGATCTCGGACGCGCCGCCGACGATCGTGACCCGGCCGGATGGCTCGACGTTCCCGGTGCAATTCCTGCTGCCACCGACGAGCCCGTTCTATCCGCATGACGCCGCCGCGGCTGCGGGCGTCGACGGCCAGCCGCTGAACATCCGCTTCCGCTGTTTTGTGTGCGGCAACCGCAGCACGACCGACACGACCGAGGGCGGCCAGATCGTCGCCGGCGTCAAGGGCACCGCGATGAACTGGGATTGGGACGGTTCCGTCCGCTACGCCGAGAGCACACTGAAGGAGGTGGTCAACAACGGGTTCATCCAGTACACGAAATTCCTGCCGATCATCAACAGCGGCGTGTTCAACCCGTTCGGCGCCAACTCGCCGCAGGTGCTGTCGCAGATCGACGCGTCCGAGTTCCGCGGCCAGACGATCGAAGGCAAGACCAAGAACTACGGCATCGAAGGCAAGGGATCCGGCGAGATCTGGCAGTTGCCCGCAGGACCGCTGTCGCTTGCGGTGGGCGGAGAGGCGCACAAGGAAGAGCTCGACCAGACGCCCGCCTCCATCCTGGCGACGAACGACGTCTCGGGGTACGGCGGCAATTTCCTGCCGATCAACGCATCGCGCAACGTGTGGGCGGCGTATGCCGAGTTGAACGTGCCGATCGTAAAGACGCTGGAAGGCGACATCGCGGTGCGCTACGAGCATTACAGCGATTTCGGCAGCACCACCAATCCGAAGGTGAGCCTGCGCTGGCAGCCGACGCCGCAGTTCCTGATGCGCGGCTCGTACGGCACCGGCTTCGTCGCGCCGTCGCTCTACCAGCTCTCCGATCCGCAGACGCTCGGATTGACCCAGACCGGGCTGTCCGACCCGATCCGCTGCCCGGTGACCAACGCCGGCGGCCAGGATTGCTTCGCGCAGTTCCAGACGATCTTCGGCGGCAATCCCAACCTCAAGCCGGAAACGGCGGAGCAGATGACCGCCGGCATCGTCTTCGAGCCGGCGCCGGGTGCATCGGTGTCGATCGACTACTTCAAGATCCGCCTGTCGAACGCCATCACCAACGGCATCCCGGCGACGACGATCCTGACCAACCCGCAGTACTACAACCTGATCCAGCGCAACCCGCCGGACGCGCAGTTCCCCAACCTGCCCGGCGTCATTTCCGGGATTCCGCAGACGTACATCAACCTCGGCAACGAGCACATCCAGGGTCTGGACGTCGACCTGCGCTACACGACGCCGGTGTCGAGCTGGGGCCGCTTCCGCTTCAGCGTCAACGGCACGTACTACATCCAGTACGACGCCGAGAACACCGACGGGTCCTATACGGGTGGCGTGGGCACGGCCTATGGCGCAGTCAACACGGGCATCATCCCGCGCTACAAGCAGTACGCGACGGTGACGTGGGACCAGGGTCCGTGGTCGGTGACGGTCGCCAATACCTATCAGACGAGCTACACGGATTGGGGCACGGACCTCAACGGCAATCTCCGCACCGTCGGCTCGATGAGCCTGTGGGATCTCCAGGGGTCGTACTCGGGCTTCAAGAACCTGACGCTGACGCTGGGCGTGAAGAACCTGTTCGACACCAATCCGCCGGTGTCGAACCAGCAGAACACTTTCCAGCTGGGGTTCGATCCGTCGTACTACGACCCGCGCGCGCGCTTCGTCTACGGGTCCGTGCGCTACGCCTTCAGGTGACGTAC
>DASYSP010000111.1:0-64974 GCA_036003195.1 Casimicrobiaceae bacterium | reverse complement strand
GACCGCTTCAAGGTCGGGATCAATCCGCAGCACGTCGTCCCGTCGTGGGACATGCGCACGCTGTGGGTCGCCAACAACGCCGAGCGGCGCAAGGATGGAAGCCTAAACGCCATCGATCCCAAAACCGGCAAGGCAGGCCCGGGCATTCCGGTCGATGATCCCTACAACATGTACTTCTCGCCCGACGGCAAGTACGCGATCATCGTGGCCGAGGAGCTGAAGCGTCTCGACTTCCGCGATCCGCAGACGATGAAGATGCAATTCGCCATCTCGGTCCGGCGCTGCGGCGGCATCAACCACGCCGACTTCTCGATCGACGGCACCTTCGCGCTGTTCACCTGCGAGTTCGACGGCGCCGTGGTCAAGATCGACCTGGTCAACCGCGTCGTGCTCGGCACCATCATGCTGACGCCATTCTACGAGCGGCCCGACGTGGTGGCCCAGCTCGCCGCCTTCGAAGGCAAGAACAAGAAGAAGCCGGTCACCGTGATCGATTCGCCTGAGACCGGCGGCGCGATCTGCGCTGCGGCCGGCATGCCGCAGGACATCCGCATCTCGCCCGACGGCCATGAGTTCTTCGTCGCCGACATGCGCGCCGATGGCGTGTTCGTCATCGACGGCGCGACGTTCAGGGAAACCGGATTCATCGCCACCGGCAAGGGCACGCACGGGCTCTACCCGAGCCGCGACGGCCGCAAGCTCTACGTCGCCAACCGCGGCTCGAACGAGGTGCACGGCCACACGCACGGTCACGGCAGCGTATCGGTGGTCGACTTCGCAACCCACCGCATCGAGGCCAACTGGCCGATTCCCGGCGGCGGCAGTCCCGACATGGGCAACGTCAGCGGCGACGGCCGCACGCTGTGGCTGTCGGGGCGCTACGACGACGTGGTCTACGTGTTCGACACCACCACCGGCGCGGTGAAGACGATCAAGGTCGGCATGGAGCCGCACGGACTTGCCGTGTGGCCGCAACCCGGACGGTACTCGCTCGGGCACACGGGCAACATGCGCTGAGTCCGCAAGGTCCGGCGGTCTCCTCTACCAACTGGGCTTCGTTGCTGTCCCTACTCGGCTTCGTTGCTGTCGGATTTTCCTCTCCCCGAACCCTGCGCGGGAGACCGAGTGGCTAGAGATTGCCGGGAGCTGCGTCTATGATTCCGGATACGGCGGACGAGCGGGGACCGGCGCATGAAGTGTTCGGCATGCCTTGCCCAGAACGACTCCGGCAGCCGCTATTGCCAGCGATGCGGTGCCGCGCTGACCGTCGTCTGTGAGAAGTGCGGTCGGGCCTGCCTCGCCGGTGCCCATTTCTGCTCCGACTGCGGGCATGCGTTGCGCGAACATTCCGAGGCCGGATTGCGCGCGGCATCCGCGCCTTCGCCAAGCGAATTCAAGCATGCGACGGTGCTGATCGCAGACATCGTCAGTTCGACCGAGCTGGTTTCCGGGCTCGACGCGGAACAGGCGATGGATCATTTGAGTCCCGCCGTATCGCTGATGCGCGCAATTGTCGAGCAGTTCGACGGGACGGTGGTTCGCGCGCTCGGAGACGGGATCATGGCGCTCTTTGGCGCGCCAAGGGCGCTCGAGGGGCACGCCCTTCTGGCCTGCGAGGCCGCGCTGGCGATGCAGGATCGCTTTCGCAAGGAAGGCGATGCGCTATGCATTCGCATCGGACTCAACTCGGGCGAAGTCGTGTTTTCGCCGGGGGAGTCGAACGACGTCGCCGCACAGAACGTGCACGGGCTCACCATTCATATCGCTAGCCGCGTGCAGTCCATCGCTGCACCAGGGGAAACGGCGCTGACAGATGCCTGTCAGCGGCTCGTGCGCGGCTATTGCAACGTCGAATCGCAGGGTCGACATCGTCTCAAGGGCATTGCCACTCCGGTCGAGATCTACCGGCTGCTCGGGCTCAAGCCTGTGGTGGGCAGCCAGTCGTTGCGTGGAACGGCGCTGTCGTCGTTTCTAGGGCGTGACAGCGAGCTGGCGGTAATGAAGCAGACGCTTGCCGGCGTAGAAGACGGCCTGACCCGAATCATTGGCATCGTCGGCGCCCCGGGCACCGGCAAGAGCCGGCTATGCTACGAGTTCGCAACGTGGTGCCGCAATCGGCTGATTCCGGTTTACGAGGCGCGCGCGCAGCCTTACGGGCATGCGACGCCGTTGCAACCCGTACTCGGGCTGCTTCGTTCGCTGTTCTTTGATATTGCGCCGGAGGACGACGCCGCCGTCGCTCGCCAAAAGATCGACAGCAGGCTTCACGAGCTCGGCCCTACGTTCGATGCCGATGCATCGTTGATGCACGAATTCCTCGGTGTCGCTGCCGGCGACATCGCGGCTCCGCCGCTTTCCGCCAAGGCGCGGCGCGAAAGATTGCTCAGCATCGTTCGCCATATGGTGCGCGCTCGTGGCGCACAGACGTCGGTGATCATTATCGAGGACCTGCACTGGCTGGACGACGCGAGCGAAGAGTTCGTGTCGACGCTGGCCGACGCGGTGATCGGCACACGCACGATGCTCGTGTTCAACTATCGACCATCGCATTCAACGGCATGGATGCAGGTGCCGCACTACCAAGAACTTCCCCTCGGCGAGCTCACACCGCATGACGCCGATTCGCTGGTGGGCGAGCTTCTCGGCCCCCACTCTGACGTGCAGGGGCTGTGCGAGCGTATCGCCAGGCGCAGCGGCGGCAATCCGTTCTTTGCCGAGGAGCTGGTGCGTTCACTTGCCGACAACGGCGTGATCGTGGGCAGCCAGGGCGACTTTCACCGGGGCCGGGATGGTGTCGACGATGCGCTGCCAGCCACCGTGCAGGACGTCATCGGCGCGCGCCTCGATCATCTCGAGGAGCGCGAAAAGGCCATCGTGCAAACCTGCGCGATCATCGGCAAGGAAATGCCACTTGAAGTCCTGGAGTCGGTGGCAGCGCTGCCGTCGTTGCTATTGGAGGCCAGCCTCGATGCACTAGGCCGTGGTGGGCTGCTGCAGCGGCTGCAGGTGGGCGAGAGTCGCCAGGTGGCGTTTCGCCATCCACTCATCCAGCAAGTCGCATACTCGTCGCAGCTGCGGGCACATCGCGTACGAATTCATGCGGCTGTCGCACGCGCGATGGAGCACCACTATCATGAGCGTCTCGACGAATTCGCGGGCCTGATCGCGTATCACTACGAGGCTGCGGGCGACAACCGCCGTGCAGCGGAATTTGCCGCACGCGCGGCAGCGTGGGTGGGTGTCACCAATTCCGCCCAGGCCATCAAAGACTGGCGCAAGGTCCGCGACCTGATAAAAAACCAGCCGCGCACGCAGGACAACGACGCTCTGTACATACTCGCCAGCGCGCAGATTGCGTGGCGCGGCTGGCGCGAAGGTCTTACGGTGGATGAGGCTGCTCCCTACGTTCGTGACGCACTCGCGCGCGCGCGCGAGGCCGATGATTCCATGATCCCGCTGCTGCTGTTCGTCGAAGGCAGGATCATCGTCGCCAGTGGGGGCCCTGCTGACGTGTACGTCGAGCGTGTGCGAGAGGCCCTTGCGATCGTCGATGCCGGCAAGGACCCGAGCCGCTTCGCCACGCTCAACGGTGCACTGAGCCACGCTTATGGCTGGTCCGGCATGCTTGCGAAAGCACTATCAGCAAACGACATCGCCCTCGCCAACGTCTCGAAGGTATCCCGATCGGATACGAATTTCCTGGGCTACAGCATCGAGCATTGGGTGGTCAGCCTGCGCGGGCGCCTGCTCGCGAGGCTGAACCGACTCGCGGAGGCGCGGGAGTGCCTCGACTCGATGATCGAAATCGGGCAACGCCTGTTTGATCCAACGGTGCAGATCATCGCGCATTTCGGCTACCTTGATGTCGCATGGTGCGAACACGACAAGGATCTCGCTCAGCATCACGCGCGGCACATCCTGCAGATCGCCGACCGCTATCCAAGCCCCTACTTGCGCGTCTTCGCGCTGGCGGGCACAGGCATGGCGAAACTCGTCGCTGGAGAGTTCGCGCAATCCTGCGACGACTGGGTCGAGGGAATCGCGTTCGTTCGCAAGACTCGCGCAGCGATGGAAACCGAGGCTGAAATGCTCGCCAATCTGGCGGAATGCCACTATCGCCAGGGCAACTACGCGCTCGCGAGATCGGTAGGCGAGGAGGCGATCGCACTGGCGCAGCGGCGCAGCGCTCGGCTGCCCGAGTGCCGCGCCTTGATGAGCGTTGCCGGTGCCGTCATCCGTCAGGACGGTCAGGCAGCTGCGTCCGAAGCAAGTGCACTCCTCGACCGCGCGGCCACGTTGATCGCCGACAGCGGCGCGTCGATCTACCAGCCGTTACTCACGAGCGAGCGCGCCGCCCTCGCCGCGTGCTGTGGGGTTCCTCACCAGTAAGGTGAACTCGTCCAAGGCGTAGTCGTCAATCACCCTGACGTCGCAATGTAGCTCGGATGTGCAATACGACGCCCAACGTGTGGGCAGGACATGATAAAGCCCGCTTCGCGCGTTCGAGCCTCCGCTCGCCAGGAAGTTAACAGCAAATCCGCGGCGGCTGGTCTGTCGAAGCTGCGTTAGCGTGTCGGCGACGAAAACCTCCCACGACCCCTCGTCGCACCACAAGTTGACATTGAACAGGCCGCTCGCCACGGCATAGTCGGCAATGCGCGGAATTCGGGAATTGACCACGAATTGTCGGTTTGGGGCCGCGGACCACATTTGCCGGGCGCATTCGATCATTGACGGGGAGAGGTCGATGCCGACGTAGTCAAATGACGTCTCTCGGTGATACCTGCCAAGGTAACCGAGCAAGGCGCCATAACCACAGCCGAGATCATTGAGGCTGCAGGCTGCCGGCCATGGCCCCAGCTGCATGAGCTGAAGGAAGCGCAACTCCTGCGTCGCCGCGCAGGTCCAGTCGACACCCAGCGGCGTTGCGCCGTGGCGCATGACCTTGCGGCTGTAGTACTTCGCAATCAACCGGTGCAACCCAGCGATCAAAGGTGACGCCGGCTGATGCGTCAGGTGCGGCTCAGCCGCGATCATGAGCGGCTATTTTGGCCTGGGTTTCATCGGCAGCGAGATCGACAAATATGGACGGTCGATATACGACACGGCCATCCTCGGTTCGTCGATTAGCACGCGATTGTCGTCGCGCAGGTCATGGGACGTGAAGTGTACGGGCAACGGACTCGGGCTCTCGAGATCGGCGATCAGCGCGGCAACGATTGCCGGGTCGCCCTTCAGGTTGCTGCGATTCGAATCCACCTTCTTGAGGCTGTCGAGAAGGTTTAACCAGCGATTCTTAGATCGCGCATTCCAGAAACCGCCGAGGTTGAGAATCGCCGCCGTATCCCTGAACGACCGGCCTTCACGAACGATCCGAAAATCCTTCTGCAGCCGCACCATTTCATCGATGCCGCCGACCTCTTCAGGCGTTAGTCCTTCTGACGGCCCGAAACGCAAATTCATCAAATCGAACAGACTGGCAATGTAGATGTCGTCCTGCATCATGAGCACGCCCATCGCTGCCTCCCTTGTCGTTGCAACGACCCCGGGGTTCGCGGCGACCGGAGGTGGCCGCGATGCTTGATCGCGAAGCACCATAGCACTGCCAACCCATCCGAACAAGGCAATGCTAGCCCGGGTGGCGCGCCATCCCGACCACCTCCACGCCACCCATGTACGGCGCCAGCGCCGGCGGCACGTCGATCCCGCCATCGGCGCGCTGGTAGTTCTCCATGACTGCCACCAACGTGCGGCCCACCGCGAGACCCGACCCGTTCAGCGTGTGCACCAGCTCGGGCTTGCCTTGCGCATTGCGAAAGCGCGCCTGCATCCGCCGTGCCTGGAACGACTCGCAGTTGCTGCACGACGAGATCTCGCGGTACGCCCCCTGCCCCGGCAGCCACACCTCGAGATCGTAGGTCTTCGCCGCGGCGAAGCCGATGTCGGCCGTGCACAGCGCCACGACGCGATACGGCAGCGCGAGGCGCTGCAGGATGGTCTCGGCGTGGCCGGTCAGCTCGTCGAGCGCGGCGTACGAGCGATCGGGGTGCACCACCTGCACCAGCTCGACCTTGTCGAACTGGTGCTGGCGGATCATGCCGCGGGTGTCCTTGCCGTAGCTGCCCGCTTCGGAGCGGAAGCACGGCGTGTGCGCGGTGAGCTTGATCGGCAGCGCCGCCGCCGCCAGGATCTCGTCGCGCACGGAGTTGGTGAGCGTGATCTCCGACGTCGAGATCAGGTACAGCGCCTCGCTTTCGCCTTCCTGGCCGCCCTTCTGCACGGAAAACATGTCGGCTTCGAACTTCGGCAGCTGCGTGGTGCCGGTGAGCGTGGCCGCGTTGGCGATGTAGGGCGTGTAGCACTCGACGTAGCCGTGCTCCCGCGTGTGCACGTCGAGCATGAACTGCGCCAGCGCACGATGCATACGCGCGAGATCGCCGCGCAGGAACGTGAAACGCGCGCCGGCGAGCTTGGCGGCAGTGGCGAAGTCGAGCAGGCCGAGGGCCTCGCCGAGGTCTGCATGGTCCTTGACGGGGAAGTCGAACGTGCGCGGCGTGCCGACGCGGCGCAGCTCGACGTTGTCCTTCTCCGACTTGCCATCGGGCGTGTCGGCATGCGCGAGGTTGGGCAGCCCGAGCAGGAAGTCGCGCAGCTTCGCCTGCACGCCATCGAGCCCGGATTCGAGCCGGCGCAGCTCGTCCCCCAGCCCGCCCACTTCGGCGAGGAGCGCGGACGCGTCGCCGCCTTTGGCTTTCGCCGCGCCGATTTCCCGGCTCAGGACGTTGCGCCGGTTCTGCAACTCCTGCGTGCGCGTCTGGATGTCCTTGCGCTCGCGCTCAAGCGCCTCGAAGGCGGCGGTGTCGAGCGTGACTCCACGCCGCGCCAGTCCCGCCGCGACGGCCGGCAGGTCATTGCGCAGGAGATTGATGTCGAGCATCGGCGAATCTTAGCAAACCGAGCGCTGCGTCGCGTGCATGACGCCGCGCCGCGCGCAGCGGCGGCGGCGTCGGGCGCGCTATTGGCGCGGCTTGCGTCCGCCCGTCGCGGCGTCGCGCGCGCGAAGCTCGTCGAGCCTGTCGCGAATGCGTGCTTCGAGGCCGCGCTCGGTCGGCGTGTAGAACGAGACATCGGGCATGTCGTCGGGCAGGTAGCGTTCGCCGGCCGCATAGGCGTCGTCCTCGTCGTGGGCGTAGCGGTAGCCCGCGCCGTAGCCCAGCCCCTTCATCAGCTTCGTCGGCGAATTGCGCAGCCGCAGCGGCACCGGCCGCGAGCCATCGTCGCGCACGAACGCGCGCGCCGCGCCGTACGCCGTGTAGACGGCATTCGACTTGGGCGCGATGGCGAGGTAGAGGACGCACTCGGCGAGCGCGAGCTCGCCTTCGGGGGATCCCAGCCGCTCATAGGTCTCGGCCGCGTCGAGCGCCACGCGCAGCGCGCGCGGATCGGCGAGGCCGACGTCCTCGGTCGCCATGCGCACCATCCGCCGCGCCATGTACAGGGGATCGGCGCCCCCGTCGAGCATCCGCACCAGCCAGTACAGCGCGGCGTCGGGGTCGGAGCCGCGCACCGACTTGTGCAGCGCGGAGATCTGGTCGTAGAACGCCTCGCCGCCCTTGTCGAAGCGGCGCAGGCTGCGCGCGATCGTCTGCTCGACGAACGCCACGTCGATCGCCTCGACCGCCTGGCCTTCGGCCGCCACCGCCAGCTGCTCGACGAGATTGATGAGTCGCCGGCCGTCGCCGTCGGCGTATCCGACGAGCGCATCGCGCGCGGCCGTGTCGAGCGAGCGCGCCGGCATCGCCGCGGCGAGCGCGCGATCGAGCAGCTGCGCAAGCTCGCCGGCCGCCAGCGGTTCCAGCACGTACACGGCGGCGCGTGACAGCAGCGCCGAGTTCACTTCGAACGAGGGGTTTTCCGTGGTCGCGCCGATAAAGGTGAGCAACCCCTGCTCGACGAAGGGCAGGAACGCATCCTGCTGGGCCTTGTTGAAGCGATGCACCTCGTCGACGAACAGGATCGTCGCGCGTCCGGATTGCGCGCGCGTGAGCTCCGCGCGTGCCACCGCGTCGCGGATGTCCTTGACGCCGGCGAGCACGGCGGAGATGGCGATGAACTCGGCGTTGAACGCCGTCGCCATCAGGCGCGCCAGCGTCGTCTTGCCCACGCCCGGGGGGCCCCACAGGATCATCGAATGCGGCTTGCCCGCGGCGAACGCCACCGCCAGCGGCTTGCCGGGCGCGAGCAGGTGCCGCTGGCCGATCACGTCGTCGATCGTGCGCGGCCGCAGGCGCTCGGCGAGCGGCACCATGGCGCCGGGGTCGGTTGCGAAGAGGTCTGTCATCGTTGCCGCCCGCCATTATGCGCGGTAGAGTGCGCGCGCAACGCGAGCCCGGCGACGCCGCGGGCGCGCCACCCGGGGCGCCGCGGCGTGCGACCACCTTTCGCGAGGGAGACGTCCGCCATGCCATCGCATCCGTCCCCGCGGTTCCCCCCGCGCCGCGCGTTCCTGCGCAGCCTGATGGCGATGAGCGGCGCCGCGGCCGCCGCGCGCGCCCTGCCCGCGCTGGCGCAGGTGCCGGCAACGGCGGCGCCCCTCGAGATCGTGATCGTCGGCGCCGGTCTTGCGGGACTCGTGTCGGCCTACGAGCTCGAGAAGCGCGGCCACCGCGTGACGATCCTCGAAGCCGATGCCCGCCACGTTGGCGGGCGCGTGCGCACGATGCGCTTCCCCGACGGCCGCCATGGCGAATTCGGCGCGATGCGCATTCCTACCCGGCACCTGCTCACGCGGCACTACGTCAGCGAATTCGCGCTGTCGCTGCGCAAGTTCGTGCTGTCGAATCCCAAGGCGTACTACTTCATCCGCGGCGAGCGCCATCGCATCGCCGACGTCAGCGCGGTCGGTCACCTCTATGCCCTCGCGCCGAACGAGCGCGACAAGACGCCCGACGATCTATGGGCGGCCTCGGTCGGCAAGGCGCTCGCCTCGCTGGACGCGTCCGACCGCGCGTCGCTGGTCAGCCCGGAGATCACCACACCGCGCCTGCGCGCATTCGACCAGCAGACGCTGCAGCAGTTGTGCGAGGCCGCGGGATTGTCCGACGAGGCGATCGAGTTCATGGCGGTGACCGGCGGCTCGGAAACGATCCTGCCCACCGGCGCCACCGAGACGCTGCGCGAGGAAATGCTGGAGGTGTGGTCGCAGGGATTCGACGAGATCGTCGGCGGCACCGACACGCTGGCGAGCGCGTTCGCCGCGAAGCTCAAATCGAAGCCCAGGCTCGGCTGCGAGGTGGTGCGCCTCACGCAATCCGCGGACGGCCGGCGCGCGGGCGCGATCTATCGCACCAATGGCAACCTGCGTCGGGTGGAAGGCGATTTTCTGCTGTGCACGCTGCCCTGTCCGGTGCTGTCGCGGCTGCGCGTCGAGCCGGAGTTCTCGGGCGCGAAGTGGCGCGCGATTCGCGAGCTCGCGTACGACTCCTCGACCAAGGTGCTGGCATTGGCGACGCGTCGCTTCTGGGAGACCGACGACGGCATCTACGGCGGCGGCACGTTCACCGACCTGCCGCTCGCCACCGCCTACTATCCGTCCGACAACGCCGAGGCCCAGGATCCGCGCGTGTCGCGCGGTCCCGGAGTGCTGCTCGCATCGTATTCCTGGGGGCAGACCGCGCGCCGGCTGGCGAGCCTGCCCCACGTGCCGCGCACGGCGACGGTGCTCGAGCACCTGGCGCGCGTGCATCCCCAGCTCGCCAGGGCGGGTGCCGTGCGTCGCACCGCGAGCTGGAGCTGGGACAACCATCCCTATGCGAGCGGCGCGTTCGCGTGGTTCAACGCCGGCCAGCACACGTCGCTCTATCGCTACCTGATCGCGCCCGAGGGACGCATCCACTTCGCCGGCGAGCATGCGTCGCTGACGCACACGTGGATGCAGGGCGCGCTCGAATCGGGATTGCGCGCGACGCGCGAAATGCTCGAAGCGGCGCAGCGCGGCTGACGAGTCCGCGGCAGGTTGCGGCCAGCTTCCATCGCGCTTCGGCCCGGGTGCCGTCAATGCGCGACGGCTGGCGTGCTGCGATCCAGGCCGATCAGAAGCGCGTGAGCCAGCGATCGACTCGCCACGCCAGCGCCGCCGGCAGGTGTTGGCCCATCCGCAACAGCCATTTGCGGCCCAATCCCTGGATGCGCTGGCCGGGCGTATCGATCGGACGGCCACGCTGCCTCGCCAGCGCCATGAGATCGGGCCCATGCGGATCGTCGACGGCAAGAATGTGGGAGACGTAATGCGCGCGCACGCGGCGAAAGGCGGGCAGATCGAACACCCGCGAAAACGCGTCCAGCTTGCCGAGCAGGTCGAGCGTCAGCTCCGCGCGGCAGCACTTCCAGCACACCGAGCAGTTGCGGCCGTCCGCGAGCGGCTTGACGCAGACGTCCAGCGTCGACTGCACGAGCGGGTCGTCGGCAATGAGCTCGGTCTTGGCGAGGCGCGTCAACTCGGCGTTGGCCGACACGCAGCGCACGCCGCTCCAGGACATGAGCCCCAGGACGATCGGGTCGGCGAGCGCGATGTCCTTGGTCGGCCGCACCGAGACGTCGCGATACGGCACGGTCGAGCTGTACAGATACGTTCCCACGCCGTTGCGCAGCGCCATCGCGACCGAAGCGTTCCACAGCGTGTGATGCTGCTGGTAAAGCGTTGCCTGAAACTGCGCGAGGTTGCTGCGCACTTCGACCAGCGGATGGCCGAGCACGCGTGCGGACTCGCGCGCGCGCCGCAGGCGCGCCTCGAACACGCGCGCCGGCTCCGCGGGGCCGTGCGAGCCGACATCGTGGAAACTCAGGTGCGAGATCCGCATCGCCGCGGCCGGATGATGCAGATGGACGGCGATCGTCGAGTAACTGTCGACGCCGCCCGAAAGACCGGTGACGACCGCCGTCCCGCAGCCGCAGTCGTCGAGCACCTGCGCCTCGATCGTCGTCCCGCGCAGCGTTGGCAACTGTTGCGCGAGGATGGGCACCACACCGGCGCGAAGGCCATGCAGCAACGCTCCCGTGACGCCGCCGTCGACGCGGATCGTCGCACCGTGCTTCATCGCGAACGGAATCAGCGCGACGACCGCCGGGTCGTAGCGATCGCCGCGCAGCCAGCCGGCGTAGGGCGCATCGACCTCGTACCAGAGCTGTGGCGCAGGTCCGCCGTCGATGTCGAAGACGAGGCGGTTGTCCTTCACCGCCGCGCCGCGAACGTGCAGCACCATGCTCAATCGAGGCTCAGTGCGGTTCGCCGATCACGTCGGCGCCCTTGGGCGGGGCGAAGCGGAACTGCCCGGGATCCAGCTTGGGATTGCGCTCTATCTGGTCGAACGTGAGGCGCGTGGTCTGGCCGAACGCGTCGGTGAGCACCATCGCCTGCGGCAAATGATCCCGAAAGCCGATCCGCACCGCCGTGAAGCCCGACTCCGGATTGCGTGGCGTGGCATCGACCCACGCCAGATCATCGGCGCCGCCACCGTCCACCAGCGTGAAATTCTTCTCCAGCGCGTCGTCGCCGGCCAGCAGCGCCGCCGGCGTCGATCCCAGCGCCTGCGACATCCTGCGCACGATCACCTGGTTGAGATCGCGGTCGAAGACCCAGACACGCTCGCCGTCGCCGACGATCAGCTGGTCGAGCGGCTTGTCGTAGGTCCAGCGAAAGCGGCCGGGGCGCGCGAAGGCGAACGTGCCGGTGGACTTCTGCACGAGGCGCCCCGCCTTGTCGCGCGTCTCCTGGGCGAACCTCGCGGTGGCGGCCTTGGTGCCGCCGACGAACGCCTGCAGCTCGGCGATGCCGGCGGCATGGGCCACCGACGTGCACAGCGCAAGCGCCAGGACGGGCATGGCGCGCATCAATGCAGCGCGCCGAGTGGCGTGCCCGGGATGTTGGCGAGGCAATTGCCGACGCGATCGAGGATCACGTACGTGTGGTCGAGGCCGGCGAAATCGCGCTGGCCGTCGACCAGCCGGTACTGGCGGATGTAGACGCGCCAGCTGCCGCGCACGAGCTCGGGCTCGGCGTAGCAGCCGGTGACGAAATACGAAGGCGTGCAGAATCCCGGGAGCAGCGCGATGGCGCGCGCGTCGACGTCGCGCTCGGACAGCACGGGAGCGCCGTCGGGACGATCGCGCGGACAGAATTGCGGCCCTTCGCGATACGATTCGACCGGCCCCGCCTGCGCGGCGCACGCCACGCACAGCGCGAGCATCGCCAGCGACGCGCGCGTCATGCGTCGGCCTTGCCGGCGGGCACCAGCACCTCGCGGTTGCCGTTGGTCTGCATCGGCGACACCAGCCCCGCGCGCTCCATCTGCTCGATCAGGCGCGCGGCGCGGTTGTAGCCGATGCGCAGATGGCGCTGCACCAGCGAGATCGACGGCCGGCGCGTCTTCAGCACCACCTGCACCGCCTGGTCGTACATTGGGTCGGCTTCCACGTCGGCGCCGTCGACGCCGGGCGTGTCATCGCCCTCGCCGCTGCCGGCGGCGGCGAGGATCGCCTCGACGTATTGCGGCTCGCCCTGCGCGCGCAGGTATTCGACGACGCGATGCACTTCGGCATCGGAGACGAATGCGCCATGCACGCGCTGCGGATAGCCGGTGCCCGGAGGCAGGTAGAGCATGTCGCCCTGGCCGAGCAGCGCCTCAGCGCCCATCTGGTCGAGGATCGTGCGCGAATCGACCTTGCTCGCCACCTGGAACGCGATGCGCGACGGAATGTTGGCCTTGATGAGGCCGGTGATGACGTCCACGCTCGGCCGCTGCGTGGCGAGGATCAAATGGATGCCGGCGGCGCGCGCCTTTTGCGCGATGCGCGCGATCAGCTCCTCGATCTTCTTGCCGGTCACCATCATGAGGTCGGCGAGCTCGTCGACGACGACGACGATCAGCGGCATCTCGTCGAGCGCATCGGGCGCCGCCGGATCGAGCGGCGCCGGATTCAGCAACGGCTTGCCCGCCTTGCGACCGTCCACCACTTTCTGGTTGTAGCCGGCGACATTGCGCACGCCGAGCTGGCTCATCAGCTTGTAGCGCCGCTCCATCTCGCCGACGCACCAGTTGAGCGCATTGGGGGCGAGCTTCATGTCGGTGACCACCGGTGCCAGCAGGTGCGGAATGCCTTCGTACACCGACAGCTCGAGCATCTTCGGGTCGATCAGGATCAGCCGCACCTCGCGCGGTTCCGACTTGTAGATGAGCGAGAGGATCATCGCGTTCACCGCCACCGACTTGCCCGAGCCCGTGGTGCCCGCGACGAGCAGGTGCGGCATGCGCGCGAGGTCGGCGATCACCGGCTTGCCGGCAATGTCCTTGCCCAGCGCGAGCGTCAGGTGGCCGTGCGCCTCGTGATAGACCGCCGACGACAGGATCTCCGTCAGCTTGACGATCTGGCGGCGCGCATTCGGCAGCTCCAGCGCCATGCACGACTTGCCGGGAATCGTCTCGACCACGCGGATCGAGATCACCGACAGCGCGCGCGCGAGGTCCTTGACGAGGTTGACGATCTGCGCGCCCTTGACGCCGACCGCCGGCTCAATCTCGTAGCGGGTGATCACCGGTCCTGGATATGCCGCCAGCACCTTGACCGCGACGCCGAAGTCGGCCAGCTTGCGCTCGATGAGGCGCGACGTGTACTCGAGCGTCTCGGCGGACACGTTTTCCGACGCCGGCGGCGCATCCTCCAGCAGCGACAGCGGCGGCAGCGGCGAATCGGGCATGTCGGTAAAGAGTGGCCGCTGCTTCTCCTTGACCACGCGTTCCGATTTCTGCACCGCCACCACCGGCGGCACCACGAGGACCGGCTCGCGCTCGAACTCCTCGTCGCGCGAGCGCTCGACGATCGCCTCGCGCTCGGCGGTGGCGAGCTCCCCGAGCTTGCGGTCGACGCGCTCCTCGCGCTTCGCACGAATCCACGCCACCAGCGATTCGAGCCCGGCGCCGATGCGCTCCATGACGCGCAGCCAGGACAAGCCGGTGAACAGCGAGAAACCCACCGCAAACAGCGCGATCAGCAGCAGCGTCGCGCCGTTGAAGCCGAGAAGCTGCGCCGCGCCCCGCCCGATGACGTCGCCGAACACGCCGCCGGGCGCGAGGGGCAATTCGGCGGGCATCCGCCACAGGCGTGTCGCCTCGATGGCCGCGCTGGCGAGGAGCACCAGCGCGAAACCCATCGCGACGAAGATGAACGGATGCTCGCGCTCGCGCGCGGGATCGACGATCTGCCGATACGACGTGACGATGGCGACGATGCCGGCGACCACCCACCACCAGGCCGACAGACCGAAGAGGTAGAGCAGGAGATCGGCGAGCCATGCACCGAACGGGCCGCCGCGATTGGCGACGACGCTCGACGTGCCGGTGTACGAGAAGCCGGGATCGCTGCGCGCGTACGTGGCGAGGATCAGCACCAGATAGCCGATGATCGCGACCACCAGCAGCCACCACGCTTCGTGCATCAGCCGCGTCGTGCGCGGCGACCATGGCCGGGGCACCGCGATGGCGCGATTGCGGCCTGTTTTTCTGTTTAAAAACAGCATACTGTTTAGCTCACTTCACGTTATGCATTATAACGCGTGGACGTGAAGCGGCAAGCGTCGGCGAGTGAATCGATCGGTGACGGCGGGTCCGGGAGCGCGCAAGTGCGTGGGCTAGAATTGCGGCGCGTTCGCCTATAGATCGAGCCCATGTCCCTCAAGCACGCACGCCTTCTGATCCTCGGTTCCGGCCCCGCGGGCTACTCCGCCGCAGTATACGCGGCACGTGCGAATCTCAAGCCGGTGCTGGTCACCGGTCTGGCGCAAGGCGGGCAGCTGATGACGACGACGGACGTCGACAACTGGCCCGCGGACGCCGACGGCGTGATGGGTCCCGACCTGATGGCACGCTTCCAGCGCCACGCCGAGCGTTTCGAGACCGAGATCGTCTTCGATCACATCCACACCGTCGACCTGGCCGCACGGCCGTTCCGCCTCGATGGCGACTCGGGCAACTACACCTGCGACGCGCTGATCATCGCCACCGGCGCGTCGGCGAAGTATCTCGGGCTCGACTCCGAGACCGCGTACATGGGCAAGGGCGTGTCGGCCTGCGCCACCTGCGACGGCTTCTTCTACAAGAACCAGGACGTGGTCGTCGTCGGCGGCGGCAACACCGCGGTCGAGGAGGCGCTGTACCTCGCCAACATCGCCAAGTCGGTGACGGTCGTGCATCGTCGCGACCGGTTCCGTGCCGAGGCGATCCTCGTCGACCGGCTGGTGGCGCGCACGCGCGACGGCGGCAACGTCAGCATCCGCTGGAATCACACGCTGGAAGCGGTGCTCGGCGACGCCTCCGGCGTCACCGGTGCGACGCTGCGCGACGTGCAATCCGGCGCCACGCACGACCTGCCGGTGCACGGCGTGTTCATCGCGATCGGGCACACGCCCAATACGCAGCTTTTCGAGGGCAAGCTCGCGATGGCCAACGGCTACATCAAGGTGAAGAGCGGCAGCGAAGGCAACGCCACCGCCACCAGCGTGCCCGGTGTATTCGCCGCCGGCGATGTCGCCGACCACGTCTACCGGCAGGCGGTGACGTCGGCGGGCACCGGCTGCATGGCAGCGCTCGACGCCGAGGCATTTCTCGAGTCGGCCTGAAGCGGCGCGCCGCGGCCGGCCATGGCGAAACTCTCCGACCTCAAGGCGCTGCTGGACGCCGACGCGGCGAAGCGCGCGACGGCGCCCGGATCGTCGCGCCATCAGGCGCCCGCCGCAGCGTCCCCGCGCGCCGCAATCGTGCCACGTTCGATGCGGAAACCCGACCCGGTGTCCACGCCGCAGAAGCGGCGCCTGGCTGCGAGCAAGCATGCCGACGGCGACATCGACATCGCCGCGGCATTCGCCGACGTCGCACCGCTGCCACCCCCGCGGCGCGCTGCCGTGGCGCGAATCGCGCCGTCACCGGTGCCGCGGCAGCGCATCGCCGACGAGGCCGAGGCGCTGCTGGCGTCGAAATTCGGCGCCGAGCCTGGGCCGACGCAATGGGACGTCGGTCAGGAAATTGAAAGCGAGCAGACGTTCGTGCGCAAGGGCATCGGCAGCGACGTGCTTCCCAAGCTGCGGCGCGGTCACTGGTCGGTGCAGGCGGAAATCGACCTGCACGGCCACACCTCGACCGAGGCGCACGATGCGCTCGCGGACTTTCTCGTCGACGCGCGGGTACACCGGCTGCGCTGTGTGCGCGTGATCCATGGCAAGGGACTCACCTCACCCGGTCGCGAGCCAGTGCTGAAAGGCAAGGTGCGGCGCTGGCTCGCGCACTGGGACGACGTGCTCGCGTACGCGGAGGCGCCACAGCACGCGGGCGGTGGCGGCGCGGTGCTCGTATTGTTGCGCGGCGCGACAAAGAATCCTTAATGGCACGCACGTGCCCGCGACCCGGCGGGCGGTGGCGAGGGCGTGCTTCCTTTCGATGCGCGCGGCGCGCACAGGAATAGCGCCCGGCGGCGCGCTGTTAGTGTTGCGGCGGGTTCCAACCGTGGGCCCGATCTGCCGAACTCCTGAAAGGGAATCGCCATGTCAACACTGCGCTTGCGGCTCGCGTGCGTCACGCTCGGCCTCGTGGTCTCCTCGCTGTGGAGCCTTTCCGCGATGGCCACGTTCCACCTCTGGCAGATCAGCGAGGTCTATTCCAATGCCAGCGGCACGGTGCAATACATCGAGTTCGCGACGACGGCCGCCGGCGAGGAATTCCTGACAGGCCACGCCATCACCGTGAAGACGGCGGCGTCGATGTACACGCCGAGCATGCAGACCTCGTTCACGTTCCCCTCCGACCTGCCGGGCGACTCCGCCAACCGCCACTTCCTGGTCGCCACCCAGGGATTTGCCAGCCTCGGCATCGTCACACCCGATTACGTGGTGCCGAACGGCTTCCTGCTGCTGCCGGCGGCGACGATCAATTACGCCAGCGTCGATTCGGTCACGTATGCGTCGTTGCCGAGCGACGGCACGCATGCGATGAACCGCACCGGCACCGAAGTCGTCAACTCGCCGACCAATTTCGCCGGCCAGAGCGGATCGGTGCCCGCGGCCACGGAATCGGCGTCGTTGCTGGAAAATCCCGCCGCGGGCAGTTTCCAGAGCGGTGTCGGCCTCGTTTCCGGCTGGTCGTGCACACCGGGCGTCAGCGTCGGCGTCGATGGCGGCACGGCGGTGTCGATACCCTACGGATCGAGCCGGGGCGATACGGCCGGTGCCTGCGGCGCGGGCAATACCAACACCGGATTCGGATTCCTGCTGAACTACAACTTGCTCGGCGCAGGGCCGCATACGGCACAGCTGTTCGTCGGCGGCCAGCCCCAAGGTTCGCCGACGCCATTCACCGTCACGGTTCCGGCCGGCGAGTTCCTGAGCGGCGTCACCAAGCAGGTCACCGTCACCGACTTCCCGGTGGCCGGCAAGACCACCGTGCTGATCTGGCAGCAATCGCAGCAGAATTTCGCGGTGATGTCGGTATCGCCGTAGCCCACGACACCGGCGTGCCGCGGGTCCGCTGTCGGACGTCGCGCGCCTACGGCGATCGCGGAGGTGCCGGCGCCGCAGCGCCCGGCACGGGATTCGCGGCGGCCGCAGGCGCGGCGCCGGGCGTGGCGCCCGCGACCGCCGCCGCCGCCGCATTGGCGTCGCCGCGACCCACGCGCGCCACCACGGGGTCGCTCCACGATCCGGTGACACGGTATTCATAGCTGAACATCTGCTCGATCGGATCCTTCAGCGCCTTCTGCGCCAGCAGCGTGCCCGCACCGACCACGGCGGCGATCACCGGATTGGCGGCGATGAGCAGTGCCGCGGCGCCGGCCGATACGCCGGTGGCGAGCGACGGCTGCACGTGCACGTCGAGCGCCTGCGTCTCGCGCGCGATGTCGGCGTCGCCCTTGATGTCGATGCGCGCCGACGTGCCGTTGATCTTGAACGCATCGGTGCGCAGCACGCCGTTGACGATCGCCACGTCACCCTTGGCCTCGTCGAACGCGAAGCCCTCGCTGAAGACGTCGCGGAAATCGAGCGTGATCCGCCGCGGCAGCGCCTGCAGCGACAGCACGCCGAGGAGCTTGCCGATGCCCGGCTCGATCTTGAGGAATTGTCCCGGGCCGGCGGCGATCGTCAGACTGCCGTTGAGTGCGCGGTAGTCGAAGTCGCTCGGCGCGCCGGGCCAGGTGAATCGCCCGGTGCCCTTGGTGGGCGCGCCGCGGATCTCGTCGGGATAGCCGAAGCGCGCGAGGAAGGTGCCGGCGTCGCGCACGTCGAACGTCGCCTCGAGGTCGGTGCGCTCGCCGTCGGCGCCGACGTGCCACGCGCCGTGCGTGGCGATCGTGCCGCCGTCGTTGGCGAGCGCCAGCGACTCGATCAGCCAGTCGCTGCCGTGCGGCTTCGCGCGCATCTTCAGGCGTCCGAGCTCGCGCCCGCGCGACGCGAAATGCTCGGCGTCGACGTCGACCTCGGGCCAGCGGTTGAGCGCGTCCGGCTTCGGCGGCGGCTCGGTCCGGTCGGCTTCGCCGCGGGCGTCGTTCGCTTCGCGCGGCAATGCGAGCCGGGCAAGGCGCAGCACGGCGCGGCCGTTCGGCGTCCCCGGCGCCGCCACGTACCAGGCGGCATTGCCCTCGATGTCGCGGCCCTTGAGCGTCAGCTGCCAGTCGTCACCTTCGCGGCGCGCGCCGACCGCGAGGTCGCGAAACCGCCGGCGCATCGCCGTCATGCGGGTGGCGGCAACGTCGACCCCCATGAGCTTCATGCCGGCGCTCGCAGGGTTGGCGGCGCTCGCTGCTGGCGGCGCGGGTGCGTCGAGCGCGAGCCAGTCGTCGACGTCGATGCTGGCGAGATCGGCGCGGATCCAGAGCCCGGGACGCTCGGCGTCGCCCGGTTGCTCCACAGCGCTGCCGGCCACCAGCAGCGCGCGCTCGACGACCGGCTCGTCGCCGTCGACGCGACGGCGCAGCACCAACCGGCCATTGCTGCCGGCATCCAGCGTCAGCATGTCGTGCCCGGCGCCCGTGACATGGCGTGTGAGCGAGACCGGCATCGCGCCGGCCGCGGCCTTCGCGAAAGGAGCGGGCAAGTCGACCGTGGCGCCCTGCAGCGACGAGTGCAGCGTCCACTCGAGGCCCTCCTCCCGCGGCTGCGCGTCGAGCGCCCAGTCACTCGTGCCGCTCAACCGATCGGCGAATGGCACCGGGTACACGCCGCGCACCTGCGTCAGGTTCGCCGTGCCGCTGCCGCGCACGTGGAAGCCATCGTCGGCGCGCGCGAACGTGATGCGCGCGGTGCCGCCCAGCGCAGTGCCGTTGAGCTCGCCGCCGGCGATGCCCTGGCGCGTGAACGCGAATTTGCCGTTGACGTCCCGATAGGCAGGCGCGCCGGGCCAGTCGACGCTTCCCGCAGCCAGCGCGAACGTGCCGTCGGCGCGCGTCGACGGCAGATCGGTCAGCGGCAGCACGAGGCTCAGCGTCAGCACACCGTCGCCGCTGCCGCGCACGCCGTCGGCGACGTGCGCGGTCCAGTCCGCGACGGGGCTTGCGCGCACGAACTGCAGGAACGCCGGCGCACCGCCGCTCGCGGTGCCCTGGATGCTCAGCACCGGTACCCCGAGGTCGGGGATATCGGCGACCGTGTGGCCGATGTCGGCGTCCAGCACGCTCCCGCGTGCCGCCTCCACCCGCAGGTGCGTGCGGTCGAGCTTCATCACGGCATCGATGCCATCGATCGGCGGCCAGCCGTCGGCATAGTCGAGCGTCGCCTTGTGCACATCGGCGGCGATCGTGAACACCCCGGGATGCGCGTCGCTGAACGGAAAGTCGGCGAGATTGCCCTTCAGCGCGAGCAGGCCCTTGCCGGCATCGCCCTTCACCAGCGCGCGTCGCAGCCAGTCGCGCGCATGCGCGTTGAAATCCACGGGCACGTAGTTGGCGATGCGCGCGATATTGCCGCGCGTGAACTGGGCGTTCAGGTCGACCTGGCCCGGCCCCTGCGGCAACGCGCGCCAGAACCCCGACACCGCGCCGGCGGCATCGGCATTGGCGAACGTGACGTCGTCGAGGTCGATGCGCAGCGCGCCGCCTTCGTGCGACCAGCGCAGCGTGCCGTCGAGACGGTCCACTTTGACCTCGTCGCGCAGCTCGCCGGGGACCTCCACGGCGCCGGCGCGCGTGGCGAGCTTGAGCAAACCTTTGGCATCATCGCCGTCGAACGTGCCCGACAGGCGCGTGATCCCGGGCCACGCGCCGCGCGCGCTCGCGCCGACATCGACCAGCATGCCGTGCGCCGTCCAGTGCGCGGGATCGTCGGCGGGTCCCTGCCACGTGAAGCGGCCGCCGGTGATCGCCCCATGCGGCGAGCGCGTCGCCAGCTCCTCGCGCCATGCCGCGGGCAGCGGCAGCTGCGCCGCCACCGCGGCGAGCGGCGCGAGGTCGGCGCGCGCGAACGTCAGCACGCCATGCGCTGCGGTACCACCGGCGCCGGCATCGACGTCGACGCCGAAGTCGGTCAGCGGATGCACGTCACCCGACTTCGTGGTGAACGACACGTCATGCCCGCCGACGACGCTGCGCGTGCCCGTCCGCTGCCACTGCAGCCGACCCGCGATGTGCTGCAGCTCGAGGGGTGGCAGCGTCGATTCGATGGCCACGCGCACGTCGGCGAGCTCGGCGTCGGCGACGACGGCGGTGACCCCCATGTCGGCCACGTCGAACCACAGTCGCAGCGCGCCGGTTCCCGAATCGATCGGCAGCGGCAGCGGCACCCACGTGCGCCAGGCGGCGACGTCGGCATAGTCGAGGCGCAGGTAGAGCCTGCCCTTCGCCCTCTGCCAGGTGCCCGCGCCGATGCCCGTCAGGTCGCCGCGCACGTCGAAGGGCGATGCCAGCGCCGCCGGCGGCACCCCGGTGGCGCCGAAGCGGTGGTGGCCGAGCTCGTTCTCCAGCTTCACGTCGACCTGGGTCAGCGTGATGGTCGGCGCGGCGCGCAGCTCGTCGGTCCACGCGAGCACCGCGTCGCTCACGCTGATTTCGCGCTGGCGCAGCAGCCACGCCAGGAAGGGCGAGCGGCCGCCCTGGTCGCGCGGGTCGAATTCGAGGCCGGCGACATGCACGACACCGTCGGCATCGCGCGCGATCGCGAGCATCGGCCGCTCGATCGCCAGCGCCTTGAGTCGCAGCTGCAGCACGGCGAGCGACGTCCAGGCTGCGACCAGTTCGACATGCGGCAATTCCAGCACCGATTGCGTCCCCTGCGGGTCGCGCAGACGCAGGCCGTCGATGACGAGCTTCGGGTTCCAGCCGTCCCACGCGGTGGCGAGAGCGTCGATGGTGACCGGGGCGCCGATGCGGTGCGACAGGAAGTCGGCGATCGCGTCGCGGTGCGCCGGAACCTGCGGCATCACCACGTAGCGCAGCAACAGCAGCAGCACGCAGAACGCGGCGAATCCCAGCACGACGAGCGCGCCGCAAGCGCGTGCAAACCGGCGAACGCGCGTGGCGGACGCGGCGCGGGCGCGTTCAGGTGCGCGCGTGACGGGCATAATGGGCGACAGGATCGACGGATTGTAGCGGATGCCCCGCGCGCCCTCGCCACCCAATCCCGCCATGGACCTCGAGCGCGCGCTTCGCTTCAGCCACTACGCCACCCGCCTCGTCGCCGCGCAACCGGCATTGCGCGACGAGCTCGCCGCCACCCTCGACACGCCGTTCGACATCGCCCATGCGCTGGCGGCGCTCCAGCCGCTCGTCGATGCGGTCGATGCCCATGCGCTGCATGCAGCGCTGCGCCGCCTGCGCCAGCGTGTGATGCTGCACACGCTGGCGCGCGACCTGACCGGCGCCGCGCCGCTGTCGGAGGTCTTCACGGTGATGACCACCCTGGCGGATGGCGCGATCGCCGCCGCGTTGCGCCTGCACCACCACGACCTCGCCGCAACGTTCGGCGAGCCGCGCGCCGCCGCTGACGGCACACCGCAGGCCATGAACGTCCTCGCCCTCGGCAAGCTTGGCGGGGGCGAGCTCAACGTGTCTTCGGACATCGATCTCGTGTTCGTCTATCCGCACGAGGGCGACACCGACGGCGCGAGGCCGATCGCCAACCGCGAGTTCTTCGACCGCCTCGGCCGGCGCGTCATCGGTGCGTTGTCGGATGCCACCGTCGACGGCTTCGTGTTCCGCGTCGACATGCGACTGCGTCCCTACGGCGACAGCGGCCCGCTGACGCTGCCGTTCGCCGGCCTCGAGCAGTACCTGGTGACGCAGGGCCGCACGTGGGAACGCTACGCGTGGCTCAAGGCGCGCCCGGTGACCGGCGCCGCGCGCGACGAGCTCGAAGCCATGATCGTGCCGTTCGTGTATCGCAAGTATCTCGACTTCGACGCCTACGACGGCCTGCGCGACGTGCATCGCCAGATCCGCGAGCAGGCGCGGCGCGCGAGTCACGGTGACGACATCAAGCTCGGCCGCGGCGGCATTCGCGAGATCGAATTCACCGTGCAGGCGCTGCAACTCGTGCGCGGCGGTCGCGAGCCGATGCTGCGGCTGCGCAGCACCGTCGCCGCGCTCGCCGCCATCGGGTCGCGCGCGCTGATGCCCGCCGGCGCGGTCGAGGCACTTGCCGCCGCGTATGCGTTCCTGCGCCGGCTCGAGCATCGCCTGCAGTACCGTGACGACCGCCAGACCCAGCGGTTGCCCGCCGAGCCGGCGGAGGCCGAGGCGCTCGCCGCGGCCTGCGGCTTCGACGCCGCCGCACCCTGGCGTGCCGCGCTCGAGGACCATCGCGCGCAGGTCGACACGTGGTTCGACTCGATCTTCGGCGACGGCGGCGCCACGCCCGGCGAGTCGTCGCCCTTCGCCGGCGTATGGGATGCGCCGCATCCGGAGACGCACCGCGCGCCGCTGGCCGCGGCCGGCTTCGCCGATCCCGACGCGCTGGTCGCCACACTCGCCGCGACGCGCGCCGCCCACCGCTACGCGTCGCTGCCCGTGACCTCGCGCCGGCGCTTCGACAAGCTGATGCCGGCGCTGATTGCGGCGGCGGCGGCGCAACCCGGCGTCGCCGGTGCGCAGGCGACGCTGCTGCGCCTCGTCACGCTGCTCGAGGCGGTCAGCCGGCGCAGCGCCTACCTCGCGCTGCTGATCGAGCATCCGCCGCTGCTGCCGCGCGTCGCGCAGCTGGTCGGCGCATCGCCATGGGCGGCGGACTACCTGACGCGCCATCCGATGCTGCTCGACGAATTGCTCGACGCCTCGACGCTGCTGGCGCCGCCCGACTGGGACGAATGGCGCCGCGAGCTCGCGGCGTCGATGGCGGCGCATCCCGACGACGTCGAATGGCAGATGGACGCGCTGCGCCACTTCAAGCAGGCGCAGACGTTTCGCCTGCTGGCCCAGGACCTCGCCGGCGCGCTGTCGATCGAGCGCCTTGCCGATCACCTGTCGGCGCTCGCCGACATCGTGCTCGACGCCGCGCTCCGCGGGTGCTGGCGGCAGATGACGGACGCCGCGGCGCCGCCGCCCGCGTTCGCGATCGTCGCGTACGGCAAGCTCGGCGGCAAGGAGCTTGGCTACGTATCCGACCTCGACCTCGTGTTCCTGTACGACGCCAGCGGCGACGATGCCGATGCGCGCGCGGCGCAATACGCACGGCTCGCGCAGCGCATCAACACCTGGCTCACCAGCGTGACCTCCGCCGGCGAGCTCTACGCGACGGACCTGCGGCTGCGACCCGACGGTGCCGCCGGACTCTCCTGCACGTCGCTCGCGGCGTTTCGCCGCTACCAGCGCGAGAGCGCGTGGACATGGGAGCACCAGGCGCTGACACGCGCGCGCTTCGTGGCCGGCGACGCCGGCGTCGGGGCGGCGTTCGAGGCGACGCGCAGCGACATTCTGCGCACGCCGCGCGACCGCGCCACGCTCGCGCGCGACATCGTCGCCATGCGCCAGCGGATGCACGACGGCCATCCCAACCGCAGCGCGAGCTTCGACGTCAAGCACGACCGCGGCGGCATGGTGGACATCGAGTTCATCGTGCAGGACCTCGTGCTCGGCGAGAGTCACGCCCATTCGGCGCTGACGCGCAATGCGGGCAACATCGCGCTGCTCGCGCTCGCGGCCGAGCTCGGCCTGATCGACGTCGCGCACGCGGCCACCGTGGCCGACGCCTATCGCGAATACCGGCGCGTGCAGCATGCGCGGCGGATGGCCGGCGCCGCCGAAGTGCGCGTCGACCCCGAACCGCACGCGACGCGGCGCGCTGCGGTGCTGCAGCTGTGGCAGGAGGTGTTCGGCGTGGCGCGCGAGGCCTGAGCGCGGCACGCGGCGCCGGACGCCACGCCTCGAAGCGCCATGCCGACCTGCTAAAATCCACCCCTTCGCATTCGAGAGACGGGCTTGCCATGTCGATGGCCGACCGCGATGGCTGGATCTGGTATGACGGCAAGATGGTGCCGTGGCGCGACGCCACCACGCACGTGCTCACGCATACGCTGCACTACGGCATGGGCGTTTTCGAAGGCGTGCGCTGCTACGAGACGGCGAACGGGCCGGCGATCTTCCGCCTGCGCGACCACACCGACCGCTTCTTCCGCTCGGCGCGCATCTTCGGCATGCCGATCCCGTTCACCAAGGACGAGATCGACGCCGCGCAGAAGGCCTGCGTGCGCGACAACGCGCTCAAGTCGTGCTATCTGCGGCCGCTCGCGTTCTACGGATCCAACGCCATGGGCGTGGCCGCCAAATCGAACCCGGTGAAGGTGGCGATCGCGGCATGGCCGTGGGGCGCCTACCTCGGCGCCGAGGCGATCGAGAAGGGCATCCGCGTGCGCACGTCGTCGTATACCCACCACCATCCCAACACGACGATGGGCAACGCCAAGGCGGTGTGCAACTACGCGGTGTCGATTCTCGCCAACCAGGAGGCGACGATCGACGGCTACGAGGAGGCGATGATGCTCGACCCGCAGGGATACGTCTGCCAGGGATCGGGCGAGAACGTGTTCCTGGTGCGCGACGGCGTGTTGCACACGCCCGACCTGTCGGGCGGCGCGCTCAACGGCATCACGCGCATGACGATCTTCACGTTCGCCAAGGAGCTCGGCATCCCGGTGATCGAGCGGCGCATCACGCGCGACGAGTTCTACATCGGTGACGAGGCATTCTTCACCGGCACCGCGGCCGAGGTGACGCCGATCCGCGAGCTCGACAACCGGCCGATCGGCGCGGGGCACCGCGGGCCGATCACGACCAGGCTGCAGGCGCTGTTCTTCGACACCGTCAACGGCCGCAATTCGTCCAAGGCCGCCTGGCTGACGCCGGTATGAGCGATCCCGCCACCGACAACGTCGTGCGCGTCGGCCTTGCCGACCTGCCGGTGTTCTGCCCGAACAAGGCGATGCCGTTGTGGAGCTCGCATCCGCGCGTATTCCTCGACGTCGCCGATTCCGGCGCGGCCATGTGCCCGTATTGCGGCACGCGCTACGAGCTCGCGGGCGGCGCGCGTCCCGGCGCGCACTGATCCGGCGCGAGCCGCGCTCACGTTGAACGAGCGCATCCTCGTCGTCGCGCCATCCTGGGTGGGTGACGCGATCCTGTCCGAGCCGCTGATCGCGCTGTTGCGCGAACCCTACGCCGATCCGATCGTCGATGTGCTCGCCGCGCCGTGGTGCGCGCCGGTGTATGCGCGCATGCGCGGCATCCGTCGCGTCATCGACAACCCGTTCGAGCACGGCCGGCTCGCCCTGGCCGCCCGCCGCGGCCTGGCGGCGACGCTGCGCGCCGAGCAGTACTCGCGCGCATTCGTGCTGCCCAATTCCTGGAAATCCGCGCTGATTCCCTGGCTGGCGCGCATTCCGCGGCGCACCGGCTACGTCGGCGAATCGCGTTACGGCCTTCTCACCGACGCGCGACGCCTCGATCGCAAGGCGATGCCGCGCCTCGTGCAGCGCTTCGCCGCGCTGGCCGCCGCCCGCGGCGCGTTCATGCCGCTGCCGCCATCGCCGGTGCTGGTGCCGGACCTCGCCAACCGCGCGGCGGCGATGCGCGCGCTGCACCTGTCGACGCGCCGTCCGGCGGCCATCCTGTGCCCCGGTGCGGAGTTCGGTCCGTCGAAGCGCTGGCCGCCGACGCATTTCGCTTCGCTCGCGCGGCGCTTCCTCGAGCGGGACATGCAGGTGTGGCTGGTCGGATCACCGAACGACCGGATGAGCACGAGCGCGGTGATCGGCGCGGCCGGCGACTCGGCGCGCGAGATTCGCGACCTCGCCGGGCGTACCGACCTCGGCACGGCGATCGACCTGTTGTCGGCCGGTGCCATCGTCGTCAGCAACGACTCGGGTCTGATGCACGCGTCGGCTGCACTGGGCGTGCCGCTGGTGGCGATTTTCGGCAGCTCCTCGCCGACCTACACGCCGCCGCTGTCCGACGCCGCGCGCGTGGCGCGCATCGACATCGCCTGCAGCCCGTGCTTCAAGCGCGAATGCCCGCTCGGCCACCATCGTTGCATGCGCGACCTCGCGTCGGACCACGTCTACAATCTTGCGCAAAGCGTCCTGCCCGGGGGCTGACGCGACAACCATGGCCAAAGGTCGCAACGTGCCGATATTCACCACGCCGCTCGACGTGGCGCAGGCGTTCTACCGTGCATTCGAGGCCGCCGACATCGACGCCATGATGGCGACGTGGGCGGACGACGAGGAGATCATCTGCGTGCACCCGGGCGGCCCGCGGCTGGTGGGCTACGACGCCGTGCGCGGCGCATGGGAGCAGATCTTTGCGGGCGACGCGCGCCTGGCGTTTCGCATCGACAGCGCGCTGACGCTCGAAACCGTGGGTCTGGCGATGCACAGCGTGGTCGAGGAGATCCACCTCGCCGACGGCACGCCGCGCGGCGTCGCCGTGGCCACCAACGTGTTCCTGCGCACGCCGTCGGGATGGCGGCTGGTGGTGCACCACGCGTCGCCGTCGCCGCCGGTCAGCGAAAGTCCGCCGAGCGGTCCGCTGCACTGACGGCGCCGCGCTTCGCGCGCCGTTCTCGCCACAGGCGCCGCCAGCCCGTGAACGGCAGCACGTTGGCCTGCCACAGGCTGGTCACACGCTCGCCGGAGCGCAGGCCCGTGCGCGGGAACTCGCCCTTCTGCGGCGCGCAGAACGTGCCGAACAGGATGTCCCACAGCGGCACGACCGCGGCGAAGTTGCGGTCGACGTGGGCGCTCTCCAGCGAGTGATGGAGGCGATGCGCCTGCGGCCCGACGATCACGCGTGTCAGTCCGCCGAGCGGCAGCCGCACGTTGGCGTGGATGAAATACGGCCAGTACACGAGCACCGTGCCGAGCCAGCCGGCCGTGACGGGGTTGAGGTCGAACAGCACCGCCATCGGCGCGCTGATGAAGAAGATGCGCAGCATCTCCTCCAGCCAGTGGTGCCGCATCGCCGTCGTGGCGTTGAGCGCTTCCTCGGTGTGGTGCAGCTTGTGCTGCTCCCACAGCACGGGCAGCGTGTGCTGCCAGCGATGGAACCAGTAGTAGAAGAAATCGTAGATGACGAAGAAGGCGACCAGCGACAGCGCGGCATCGAGGCGACCGTCGAGGCGAATGAGTCCGAACCACGCCGGATGCGCCGCCTTGATCGCGCCGATCGTCAGCGCGGCGACGACCGGGTACACGAACAACAGCACGAAGTAATACGAAAACGCCTGGTAGCGGATGTTGAACCACCAGTCGCTGAGACGCTGGCCGCGCTCCGCGGGCCACAGGCGCTCGAGTCCGAGGCAGACGACATAGACGGCCAGCGCCTGTCCCATCATCTGCGCGTAGAGCAGCGCGCCGTGCTGGATCGACGCCTGCATGTCGTGACGCGGGGAACGGGCGGCGGCGCGCCGCGGTCAGCCGGTGCCGCCGACGACCAGGCCGTCGATGCGCAGCGTGGGCTGGCCCACCCCCACCGGCACCGACTGCCCGTCCTTGCCGCAGGTGCCGATGCCGGCGTCCAGCGCGAGATCGTTGCCGACCATCGCCACCCGCGTCAGCGCATCGGGACCGTTGCCGATCAGCGTCGCGCCCTTCACCGGGTAGGCGAGCTTGCCGTTCTCGACCTTCCAGGCTTCCGTCATCGAGAACACGAACTTGCCGCTGGTGATGTCGACCTGGCCGCCGCCGAAGCTCGCGGCATACAGCCCGTCCTCGACCGAGGCCAGGATTTCCGCCGGATCGTGCGTGCCGTTGAGCATCACCGTGTTGGTCATGCGCGGCATCGGCAGGTGCGCGAACGACTCGCGGCGGCCGTTGCCGGTGGCGCCCGTGCGCATCAACCCGCTGTTCATGCGGTCCTGCATGTAGCCCTTGAGGATGCCGTCCTCGATCAGCACCGTGCGCTGCGTGGCATTGCCCTCGTCGTCGACGTTGAGCGAGCCCCGGCGATCGAGCATCGTGCCGTCGTCGACCACCGTGATGCCCGGGGCGGCGACGCGCTCGCCGATCCGCCCGGCGAAGGCGCTGGTCTCCTTGCGGTTGAAGTCACCCTCCAGGCCATGGCCGATCGCCTCGTGCAGCAGGATGCCGGGCCAGCCCGGACCGAGCACGACGCTCATCGCGCCGGCGGGAGCATCCTTGGCGCGCAAATTGAGGACCGCCTGGTCCACCGCGGCGCGCGCGTACGACTCGAGCATGTCGTCGGTGAAATAGGCGTAGCCGAAGCGCCCGCCGCCGCCGTGATAGCCCTGCTCGCGGCGGCCGTTTTCCTCGACGATGACGGTGATCGAGATACGCGCCAGCGGGCGCACGTCGGCGGCGAGCGCGCCGTCGCTGCGCGCGATGAGGATGGTCTCGTGCTCGCCGGTGATCGACGCCATCACCTGCGTCACGCGCGGATCGAGCGCGCGGGCGATGCGCTCGAGGCGCGTCACCATCGCGACCTTGCCGGCCTCGTCGAGCGTCGTCAGCGGATCGACGCCGGTATACAGCGCGCGCACGTCGCCGTGACGCGCCAATGGCGCCGACGCCGACTGTCCCTGGCGGCCGATGGCGCGCACGGCCTGCGCCGCCGTACGCAGCGCCGCGAGCGAAATGTCGTCGGAATAGGCGAACGCCTGCTTGTCGCCGCTGACCGCGCGCACGCCCACCCCGCGGTCGATGCTGAACGCGCCGGACTTGACGATGCCCTCCTCGAGGCTCCAGCTCTCGTACTGCGAGTGCTGGAAATAGAGGTCGGCGAAATCGACGTCGTGGGCGTGAATGTCGCGCATCACCCCCGACAGCTGGTCGAGCGTGAGTCCGGAAGGCGCGAGCAACAGGTTGCTGGCCTGTGCAATCAGGGTGGCGTGCGAGGCGGCCTGCGTACGGGCGTTCATGTCACCTGTCTAGATGAAGCCCGGGGCCTTGAATTCAAGCAGCCGGACAATCGGACATTCTACCCGCTCCCGCGTGCCGCGACCCCGAGATACGTGGCCGCGACGCGCGGGTCGGCGGCCAGCGTCGCGCTCGCGCCGGCCAGCGCGACGCTGCCCGTCTCCAGCACGTAGCCGTAGTCGGCCACTGCGAGCGCGGCGCGCGCATTCTGCTCGACGACGAGGATCGTGACCCCGGTCTCGCGCAGTCCGGCGATGATCGTGAAGATGTCCCGCACCACACGCGGCGCGAGGCCGAGCGAGGGTTCGTCGAGCATCAGCAGGCGCGGCTGCGCCATCAGACCGCGGCCGAGCGCCAGCATCTGGCGCTCGCCGCCGGACAGCGTCGTCGCAGGCTGGTCGCGCCGCTCGGCGAGTCGCGGAAAGCGCCGATAGACCTCGGCGCGCGAGGCGGCCACCCCGCTGTCGCGGCGACGCGTGAATGCGCCGAGGGACAGGTGGTCGTCGACGCTCATCGTGGAGAACAGCTCGCGCCGCTCGGGCACGAGCACGATGCCGCGCGCGACGCGCTCCTCGATCGTCAACGGCGCGATGTCGCCCCCCAGGTACCGGATCGTGCCGCGCGATGGCAGCACGCCCATCAGCGCCGCCAGCAGCGTCGTCTTGCCCGCGCCGTTGGGTCCGATCACGGTGACGATGCTGCCGGGCGCGGCGGTGATCGACACGTCGCGTACGGCCTCGACGTTGCCGTAGGCGACGCCAAGACCCGCCACGTCGAGCAGCGGTCCGCTCATGGGCGCCGACCAGCGCCGGGCGCCGCATGCAATCGCTTATCCGGCACTGCGCGGGGTGCGGCAGGGGCACCCTGCGCACGCAACGGGTGCACGCCGTTCATGCCGGCGCGCCGCCGAGGTACGCCTCGAGCACGGCCGGGTCGTTCTGGATCGCCGCCGGCGGGCCCTCGGCCAGCTTTTCGCCGAAGTCCATCACGATCAGGCGGTCCGCGAGGCTCATCACGAACTCCATGTCGTGCTCGACGAGCAGGATCGTCATGCCCTCCTCGCGCAATGCCCGCAACAGTGCGCTCAGCGCGGCCTTCTCCTGGTGACGCAATCCTGCGGCCGGCTCGTCGAGCAGCAGCAACGTGGGATCGGCGGCCAGCGCACGCGCGATCTCGACGATGCGCTGCTGGCCGAGCGCGAGACTCTGTGCCGGCGCGTGAAGGTGATCGGCCAGTCCGCAGCGGGCGGCCTCGCGCGCCGCTTCCGCGCGGATGCGATGTTCTTCGCGCCGGTCGAGGCGCAGCGCCGCGCGCAGGATACCCGCGTGACCGCGCAGATGCGCACCGAGCGCGACGTTGTCGAGCACGCTCATGCCGGACACGAGCTTGACGTGCTGGAACGTGCGGCCGATGCCGCGCGCGGCGATCCGGAACGGCGCGTCGCCGGCGATCGAGTGGCCGTGGAACAGAACGTCGCCGGCGGTCGGCGCGAGCGCACCGGACAGGAGTGCGAACGTCGTGCTCTTGCCGGCGCCGTTGGGACCGATCAGGCCGACGATCTCGCCGGAGGCGAGCGTGAACGTGAGGTCGCTGACCGCCGTCAGACCGCCGAACACCTTGCGCGCCGCGCGCACGTCGAGAAGGGCCGTGCTCGCCGCCGGCCGCTCGCGCCGCGCCAGCGGTGGCGCGGCGGCGACCGGTCTGGGCGGTGCGCGCGGCAGCAGGCGTTCCGCCCACGGCCACAGCCCGTCGCGCGTCCGCTGCAGCAGCGCGATGATGAGCACGCCGAACACCACGATCTCGAAATTGCCGGACGTGCCGAGCAGCACCGGCAGCGCATCCTGCAGGTATTGCTTGAGGAGCGTGATGATCGCCGCGCCGACCACCGCGCCGAACACGCTGCCCGCACCGCCGACGACCGCCATGAACAGGTATTCGATGCCCTGGTTGATGCCGAACGGCGTGGGATTGACGAAGCGCTGCAGGTGCGCATACAGCCAACCCGAGATGCAGGCCAGCAGCGCGGCGTAGACGAAGATGACGATCTTGAACCGTGCGCCGTCGACGCCGAACGCCTCGGCCATGTCGAGCCGTGCCTTGAGCGCGCGGATCGCGCGTCCCGGACGCGAGTCGAGCAGGTTGCGCATCGTCCACAGCGCGGCGAGCACGACGAGCCAGATCAGCCAGCACATTCGCCGCTCGTCCTTGAGCTCGATGCCGGCAAGCGTCAGCGACGGGATGCCGGCGAGGCCGGTGTGACCGCCGAGGAAATCGAGGTTGCCGAACAGGAAGAAGAGGCTGATCCCCCACGCGATGGTTGCCAGCGGCAGGAAGTGGCCGCGCATCCGCAGCGTGACGAAGCCGAGCGCCAGCGCGACCACGAACGTCAGCGCAAGGCCGGCGGCAAGCGCAATCCACGGTGACACGTCATATGCAGTGGTCAGCCAAGCGCTGGTGTACGCGCCGAGCCCCACGAAAGCCGCCTGTCCGAACGACGTCTGCCCGGCGACGCCGGTGAGCAGCACGAGACCGAGCGCGACAATCGTGTAGAGACCGATGTAATTGGCGAGCGTCACCCAGAACGGTGGCGCCGCCAGCGGCAGCACGACGATGACGGCGACGAACACCCCGATCGCCGCCTGCGAACGTCCGAAGTGAAGGCCCTGCGGGTCTCGGCTCGCGCCCCGCGCGCTCACTCGCGACCTCCTTGGGTAGTCGCATCGAATGTCCGGTCGCGTGTCGGCCGCCCTTCGGTCGCGCGCGGCCGGCCCTGCGGGTCTCGGCTCGCGCCCCGCGCGCTCACTCGTCCTCCTCGTAATGGTGAGTGGCGAGGCTGCGCCATAGGAGCACCGGGATGATCAGCGTGAACACGATCACTTCCTTGTACGCGCTCGCCCAGAACGACGCGAAGGCTTCGACGAGGCCGATGAACAGCGCGCCCGCCGCCGCCAGCGGGTAGCTGACGAGGCCGCCGATGATGGCGCCGACGAAGCCCTTCAGCGACACGATGAACCCCGAGTCGTAGTAGACGGTCGTGATCGGCCCGATCAAAACCCCGCAGAACGCGCACAACAGCGCCGCCAGCATGAACGTCAGCGCGCCGGCGAAGTCGGGCGAGATGCCGCAAAGGCGCGCGCCGAGGCGGTTGACCGCGGTCGCATGCAACGCCTTGCCGAACAGCGTGCGGCCGAAGAACAATGCGAGCGCCGCAATCGCGAGCGCACTCGTCACCACGACCAGCAGGCTCTGCACGCTGACCGTCATCGCGCCGAGGTCGAACGACGCTGCGGAAAACGCCGGTGTGCGCGAGCCTTCGGCGCCGAAGAAATAGAGCGAGAGCCCCGTCAGCACGAAATGCAGGGCGACGGCGACGATCAGCAGCACCAGCACCGGCGCGTCCGCGATCGGCTCGAACACGATCTTCCAGCTGAGCGGTCCGAGCACCCCGGTGAGCACGAGCGCCATCGCCACCTCGGCGAGGAGCGGGAAATGCCGCGGGCCCATCCAGGCCGCGAGCGCCGCGAGCGCGAGCGGCAAGCCGGTCCACAGCCCGGCACCGCGCGCTGCCTTGAGCCATGCGCGTTGGCGCATGTACGGCCATGCCTCGAGCATTCCGGCCAGCACGGCGGCACCGGCGACGAGGTGCACGGTGCCAGGCACGCGCCCCTGGTCGAACGCCGCGAGCGTCAGCGTGCCGATCGTCAGGAATTCCCCGGCAGGCACGAGGATGACGCGGGTGACCGCGAACACCATCACCAGCGCGAGTGCCAGCAGCGCGTAGATCGCGCCGTTGGTGATGCCGTCCTGCGCCAGCAGCGCCGCGATCGACAAGTCCATCGTCACGCCGTCGCGGCGTGTCGCCGGTGCCGTGGCAAAACGATACGGGCCGGCGCGGCGACGCCGCGGCCGGCCCGCAGCCAGTTGGCGCGCGCTACCTCTGCAGCACCCACTTGCCGTTTTCGATTTTCACCATCACCCTGCCGCGGTTGTCGAGGCCGTTGTGATCGTGCGGCGACATGACGAACACGCCGTGCACGCCGACGACATTCGCGGTCTCGAGCGCGTCACGCAGCGCGCCGCGGAACGCCGCCGTTCCGGGCTGCGCCTTGGCGAGCGCCTTGGGAATGGCCTGGTCGAGCAGCTGCCAGGCATCCCAGGCGTGACCGCCGAAGGTCGAGCGCGTGCCGAAGCGCTGCTCGTATTGCGTCACGTACGCCGCGGCGCTCTTCTTCAGCGGGTTCGAATCCGCCAGCTGCTCGTACACCAGCATCGGGCCCGACGGCAACAGCGTGCCGTTGCCGTCCTTGCCGACGACACGCAGGAAATCGGCATTGGCCACGCCATGCGTCTGGTAGATCCGGCCCTTGTAGCCGCGCGCGACGAGCTCCTTCTGCGGCGTCGCCGCCGGCGTGCCTGAGGCGCCGATCAGGATCGCGTCGGGATGCGCAGCGACGAGCTTCAGCACCTGACCGGTCACCGACGTGTCGTTGCGGTTGTACTTCTCGGTGGCGACGATCTCGATGCCGGCGGTCTTCAGCGAATTGCGCATTTCCGCGAGCCAGCTGTCGCCGTAGGCGTCGGCGAAGCCGATGTACCCCATCGTGCGCACGCCGTTGGCTTTCATGCTGACGGCGATCGCGTCGGCCATCAGCGTATCGCTTTGCGGTGTCTTGAACACCCACCGGGTATGCGGATTGGCGGGATCGACGATGCGACCCGACGCCGCCATCGAGATCATCGGCACTTGCGCGTCCGCCACGACGTCGACCATGGCCAGCGAATTGGGCGTGACGGTCGAGCCGATGATCACGTCGGCCTTGTCCTCGGTGATGAGCTTGCGCGTGTTGGTGACTGCCTTGGTGGTATCGGAGCCGTCATCGAGGATCACCCAGTTGATCTTCTGCCCGCCGATCGACCGCGGCAGGAGCTCGAAGGTGTTGCGTTCCGGAATGCCGAGCGAGGCCGCGGGTCCGGTCGCCGACAGCGTGACGCCGATCGTGATGTCGGCTTGCGCGACGGCGGCGACGATCGCGGCAGCGACCGCGACCGCAAGCTGGATGCAACGCTTCATTTCCACTCCTCCCATGCGTGTCGCGCGGCGCTGGACCTGCCGCCGCGTCGTGGCCATCGGTGGTGCGCCGCGCACGGCGCGTCCGTCACTTTTGCAGCGAATCGCGAATCTGGCGCAACAGCAGGATGTCTTCCGGCGTCGGCGCCGCCGCCGCCGCGGGCGGGTCGAGCTCCTTCTTCATCGCATTGAACTTCCTGATCATCAGGAAGATCACCAGCGCGAGGATCACGAAGTTGAGGACGACGGTGAGGAAGTTGCCATAGGCGAAGACCGGCACGCCGGCCTTGGTCAGCGCCTCGTAGGTCATCGGTCCCGTGTACCCGGGCGGGGGCGCCGCGAGCATGATGAAGTAATTCGAGAAATCGAGGCCGCCGAACATGCGCCCGATGATCGGCATGATGAGATCCTTGACCAGCGAGTCGACGATCTTGCCGAACGCCGCGCCGATGATCACGCCGACCGCGAGGTCGACGACGTTGCCCTTCAACGCGAACTGACGGAACTCCGAGCCGAACGACATGCTTCACCTCCGTTCTGCGCAGCGCGTCACCGCGCGCTGCATGCGGAGCGCACGGGGCGCGCCGCGGTCGCGGGTCTACCGCGCTAGATCGCCGACTCGCCGCTCTCGCCGGTGCGAATGCGCACCACCTGCTCGACCGCGGTGACGAAGATCTTGCCGTCACCGATCTTGCCGGTGCGCGCCGCCTTCACGATCGCCTCGATCGCGCGGTCGGCGAGCGCGTCCTGCAGGATCACCTCCACCTTGACCTTCGGCAGGAAGTCGACCACGTATTCGGCGCCGCGGTAGAGCTCGGTATGGCCCTTCTGGCGGCCGAATCCCTTGACCTCCGTCACCGTGAGTCCGGTGACCCCCAGCTCCGAGAGCGCTTCGCGCACCTCGTCGAGCTTGAACGGCTTGACTACGGCTTCGATCTTCTTCATGGCGTCCACCGTGATCCGCGTCGTGGCATGGCGAGGCGAGCTTACACCAACATCGACGCTACGCGCTGCCCCCGCCCACGGTGCGCCATTCCTCCCACGCCGAGGTGATCGGGTAACGCCAATCCTTGCCGAACCCGCGCGGCGTGATGCGGATGCCCACCGCCGCCTGGCGGCGCTTGTACTCGTTGATCTTGATCAGGCGCACCACCCTGGCCACGTCGTGCGCCGCATAGCCCGCCGCCACGATTTCGGCGGGACTCCTGTCGTGCTCGACGTACGCCTCGAGGATCGCGTCGAGCACGTCGTAGGACGGCAGCGAGTCCTGGTCGGTCTGGTCGGCACGCAACTCGGCCGACGGCGGCCGCGTGATGATGCGCTCGGGGATCACGCGTCCCCGCGCGTTGCGATGGCGTGCGAGCCTGAACACCAGCGTCTTGGCGACGTCCTTCAGCACCGCGAAGCCGCCCGCCATGTCGCCGTAGAGCGTGGCGTAGCCGACGGCCATCTCGGATTTGTTGCCGGTGGTGAGCACGATCGAGCCGTGCTTGTTCGACAACGCCATCAGCAGCGTGCCGCGGATGCGCGCCTGGATGTTCTCCTCCGCGGCGTCGACCGGCAACCCGGCGAAATCGCGCGACAGCGCGTCGAGGAACGCCACGAACGGTGCCTCGATCGGGATCTCGTCGTAGCGCACGCCGACGATCTGCGCCATCTCCCGTGCGTCCTCGAGGCTGATGGCGGCGTTGTAGCGCGAGGGCAGCATCAGCGCACGCACGCGATCGCGGCCGAGCGCGTCGACGGCGACCGCCAGCGTCAGCGCCGAATCGATGCCGCCCGAGAGCCCGATCAGCACGCCGGGAAAGCGGTTCTTGTCGACGTAGTCGCGCACGCCCATCACCAGCGCCTCGTACACGTTCGTCTCCAGCGTCTCGTCGAGCGTGCCGCGCACCGGCTTCCATGCGCCGGCCTCGAAGTCGGCGACGGCGAGCGTCTCGCGCCATGCCGGAAACTGCTGCGCGACGCCGCCGTCGGCCGTCATGGCGAACGAGGCGCCGTCGAATACCAGCTCGTCCTGGCCGCCGACGCGGTTGACGTAGAGAAACGGCACGCCGGTTTCGGCGACGCGCGCGCGCAACTGCGCAAGGCGCAACGCCTGTTGCCGCGTGTGGTAGGGCGAGCCGTTGACCACCACGATGAGCTCGGCGCCGGCATCGCGCGTCTGGCGCGCAGGCCCGGGGAACCAGACGTCCTCGCAGATGATCGCGCCGATGCGCACGCCATCGACGTCGAACACGCACGGCGTATTCCCCGGCTCGAAATACCGGTCCTCGTCGAACACCGTGTAGTTCGGCAGGCAGTGCTTGCGGTAGACGTCGGCGACGCGCCCGTCGCGGACCACCGCCAGCGCGTTGGCGCGCACGCCGTCATGCCGCTCGGGAAAGCCGACGAGCAGCGTGGCATCGCGCACGGCGGAGGCGAGGCTGACGAGCTCGGCGGCGCAGGCGTCGGTGAACGCGGGGCGCAGCACGAGATCCTCGGGCGGATAGCCGGCGAGCGAGAGCTCGGGGGTGACGACCAGTGCCGCGCCGGTGCGTTGCGCGGCGCGCGTCGCGTCAAGAATGCGGCGCGCGTTGCCGGCAAGATCGCCGACCACCTGATCGAGTTGCGCGACCGCGATCCGCATGACGTGAATGTTAGCAGAGCGAATGTGGCGGCGCCGCGCTATGCTTGGCGCGAACGTCTTCGTCGATGACCTCGCCGCCCCACACTTTCGCCGCGCATGACGGCGCTGCGCCCACTTCGGCCGTGTCGATCCGCGACGACGTCGACGTCACCGCGATCGACGCCTCGGCATGGGATCGCCTCGCCAGCGACGCGCCGCTGGCGTCCCACGCCTTTCTCGCCGCACTTCATGGCACGGGCGTGGCCTCGGCCGCGACCGGCTGGCGGCCGCACTACCTCACGGCGTGGCGCGAGGGCGTGCTCGCCGGCGCGATGCCGCTGTACGCGAAGTCGCATTCGTACGGCGAATATGTGTTCGACTGGGCATGGGCCGACGCCTATCGCCGGCATCGCCGCCGCTACTATCCGAAGCTGGTATGCGCGATACCGTTCACGCCGGTGAGCGGACCGCGCCTGTTCGCCGTCGACGACGGCGTGCGCGACGTGCTGCTGGCGCACGCGCTGGCCATGATGCGCGACGGCGGGCTGTCGTCGCTGCACGTGCTGTTCACCGCCGCCGCCGACACCGCCGCATGCGCACGCGCGGGGATGATCGCGCGCAGCGGCGTGCAGTTCCACTGGGCAAATCGGGGATACCGCGATTTCGCCGACTACCTGGCCGCGCTGAATCACGACAAGCGCAAGAAGATCCGCCAGGAGCGGCGCCGCCTCGACGCCGCAGGCGTGGCGTTCGAACGCCGCTGCGGCACGGACATCCGCGAGACGGACTGGGATTTCTTCTACCGCTGCTACGTCAACACCTATGCCGAGCACGGCTCGACGCCTTACCTTTCGCGCGCGTTCTTCGCACGCCTCGCGGTGACGATGCCGGACCACCTGATGATGGTGATCGGCCGCCGCGACGGCCGGCCGCTGTGCGCGGCATTCGACGTCCATTCGCGCACGACGCTGTGGGGCCGCTACTGGGGTGCGCTGGAATACGTGCCGGGGATGCACTTCGAGGCGTGCTATTACCAGGCGATCGAGTTCGCGATCGAGCGCGGCCTCGCCGCCTTCGAAGGCGGCGCGCAGGGGGTGCACAAGCTGGCGCGCGGCCTGATGCCGGTGGTCACGCATTCGGCGCATGCGATCGCCGATCCGGCGTTTGCCGAGGCGATCGCCGCGTATTGCGCGCAGGAGCGCGTCGACGTCGCGCACACCGAGGGCGAGCTCGAGCGCGCGAGCCCGTTCCGCCGCGCGCCCGGGACCGAGGGGGGTGCGGCACGCGGCCCGTGAGCCCCACGAACGGCGACATCCCGGTGATACACTTTGACGATGACCACGCCTTCGCCAACGGTCGACGTGCAGCGTGCCGATGGCGTTGCCACGTTGACGCTGACGCGGCCGCAGGCGCTCAATGCGCTCGATTTCGCGATGATGGACGCGCTGGTCGACGTCACGCGCGAAATTGCCGACGATGCGTCGCTTCGCGTCGTGGTGCTGCGCGGCGAGGGCCGTCATTTCATGGCCGGCGGCGATATCCGCAGCTTCGAAGGCGAGCTTGCACGCGCGCCGGCCGAGCGCGAGGCAATGTTCACGCGCGTCGTCGATCGCGTGCACGCCGCCATCGAGCACCTGGTGCGGATGCCGCATCCGCTGGTTGCCCGCGTGCAGGGCGCAGTGGCCGGATTCGGGCTGTCGCTGCTGGCCGCCTGCGATCTCGCAGTGGCCGCCGACGACGCGTATTTCGCCGCGGGCTATCGCAACATCGGGCTGTCGCCGGATGGCGGCGGTACGTGGTCGCTGCCGCGCATCGTCGGACCGCGGCGCGCCGCCGAGATCCTGCTGCTGGGCGCGCGCTTCGACGCCCCCACGGCGCTGCGCATCGGGCTGGTCAACCGCGTGGTGCCGCTGGACCGGCTCGACGCCGAGGTCGACGCCATCGTGACATCGCTGCGCGACGCGCCGCGCGAGGCCGTGCGCGCGACGCGCCGGCTGCTGCGCGACTCGACGCAGCGTACGCTGTCGGCGCAACTGCACGCCGAGGCGCTGTCGTTCGGCCGCCTCGCGGCGCGTGCCGACTTCGTCGAAGGCGTCAGCGCATTTCTCGCCAAGCGGCCGCCGTCGTTCGAGCGGTGACACGGTGACCGCCGCGCGCACGCTGGCCGGGCGCACGCTGTTCGTCACCGGCGCTTCGCGCGGCATCGGCCTCGCCATCGCGCTGCGCGCCGCGCGCGACGGCGCCAACATCGTCGTTGCGGCGAAGACGATCGACGCGAATCCCAGGCTTCCCGGCACGATCCATACGGCAGCCGCGGCGATCGAGGCGGCCGGTGGCCACGCGCTTGCCGTGGCTTGCGACGTGCGCGACGAAGCCGCGGTGGATGCGGCGATCGCGGCGGGCGCCGCGCGCTTCGGCGGCATCGACATCCTGGTCAACAATGCGAGCGCGATCAGCCTGACGGGCACCGCCGACACGCCGCTCAAGCGCGTCGACCTGATGCTCCGCGTCAACGTGCGCGCGACGTTTCTGTGCACGCAGCGCTGCCTGCCGCATCTGGTGGCAAGCGCCCGGGCCGGGCGCAATCCGCAGATGCTGGCGCTCGCGCCGCCGCTCGACATGCACTCCCGATGGTTCGCGCCGCACGTCGCCTACACGATCGCCAAGTACGGGATGAGCATGTGCGTGCTCGGCATGGCGGAGGAGCTGCGCGGCGCAGGCATCGGCGTCAACGCGCTGTGGCCGCGCACGGTGATCGCGACCGCCGCCGTGGCGATGCTGCCAGGAATCGACGTGGCACAGTGCCGCCGGCCCGAAATCGTGGCGGACGCGGCACATGCGGTGCTGACGCGCGACGCCCGTGCGCACACCGGCCGCTTCCATATCGACGAAGCCGTGCTGCGCGAGGAAGGCGTCACCGACTTCGAGCGCTACGCGGTCGTGCCAGGTGCCGCGCTGCACACCGACCTGTTCCTCGATCCGCGCTGAGGCGCTTCTGCGCGCGCACCGCGCGCCACCCGCCGCCGCCTACTTCGGTTCGTCCTCGTCCTTCGGCAAGCCTTCCCAGCGCTGCTTCGGTGGCGCGTTGCCGCCGCCCTTGTTGCGCCGGGGCGCGCCCGGAACATTGCCGCGGCCGAAGCCGTGCGCGTGCATCGTCAGCTGTGGCTGCGTATGCGTCGTCATCGGCGGCTGGCCATGCGAAGTCAGTCGCGGCTGGCGATTGCCGTTGGCCTCCTGGCCGTAGCTGCCCTGGCCGTGCGTGCCCGGCCCCCTCGCCTTGCCCGGGCGGAACGGATTGCCGCCCGGGCGCGGGCCGTTCTTGCCGTGCGGGCGCGGCGGTGCGTTGCCGTCGGCGCGCGGGCCCTGCCCGCGCATGTTGCCCTGGCCGTCGCGCGGCCGCGCGCCAGGTCCCGGGTTGCCGCGCGGCCCGCCGCCCTGCCCACCCTGGCCCTTGCCACGCGCATGGCGCGGTGGTCGTGCACCGCCTTGCCCACCTTGCCCGCCTTGCCCGCCTTGCCCGCCTTGCGGCGGCTGGCCGCCCTGGCCCTGCGGGGCTCGCGGACCCTGCGCATGGCCCTGCTGGCGCGGCCCCTGCGGCGGACGCGCGCCCTTGCCCTGCGGCTTGCCGGGCGCGCGCAGCCCGACCGCGCCCAGCAGCGCGTTGACTTCAGGCGGCGACAGCTCCTGCACGTCGCCGCGCTTGACCGCCGCCGGCATGCTGACGCGTCCATAGCGCGTGCGGATGAGACGGCTCACCGCCGCGCCCATCGCCTCGAACAGCCGTCGCACTTCGCGGTTGCGGCCTTCCTTCAGCACGACGTGGTACCAGTGGTTGGCCCCCTCCTCCTCGCCACCACCGTCCTCGACCTTGTCGCACTTGGCGACGCCGTCCTCGAGCTCGACACCGGTCAGCAGCTGCTGCATCTGCGCCTCGTCGAGGCGACCCATGATGCGCACCGCGTACTCGCGCTCGACCTCGTAGCGCGGATGCATCAGGCGATTGGCGAGCTCGCCCGAATTGGTGAACAGCAGCAGGCCTTCGGTGTTGTAGTCGAGGCGGCCGATGGCGATCCATTTCGCGCCTTCGATCGGCGGCAGCCCCTCGAACACGGTGGTGCGTGCCTCGGGGTCGTCGCGCGACACGATCTCGCCCGGCGGCTTGTGATAGATGAGCACGCGCGGCGGCGGCTCGGCGAAGCGGATCTTCACCGGCTCGCCATTGATGCGCACCTCGTCGCCGGGGCCCACCTTCTGCCCGATCTCGGCCGGCATGCGGTTGACGGTGATGCGTCCGGCGAGGATCAGCTCCTCCATCGCGCGGCGCGAGCCGAAGCCGCACGACGCCAGCACCTTGTGCAGGCGCTGCGGCTCGTTGAAGACCTCGTCAGTGGACTGTTTGTGGCGCGGAGGCGGAAGGCTCTCCGCGATCCGCTGCAGTGCCAGGTTCGGCTGCTGCGTCGGAGGCGAGAATCGGGCTCGCGAGTGCGAGTGCCGTCTCGGCGGCCTTTGCTGGGGCATCGGGCATCTCCAGGAGGTGGGATGAATCAAGGTCGGCCAGGGGTGGGAGTTCCGTCAGCGACGTGAGGCCGAGGTCGTCGAGGAACATGCGGGTGGTGGCGTACAGCGCGGGGTGACCGGGGGTCTCGCGATGACCGACGACTTCGATCCACTGCCGGTCCTCCAGCGATTTCACGATGTTGGTCGAGACGGCGACGCCGCGAATGGATTCGATGTCGCCGCGCGTGACGGGCTGGCGATAGGCGATGATCGCCAGCGTCTCCATCGCCGCGCGCGAATAGCGCGGCGGGCGTTCGGGCGTCAGGCGATCGAGGTAGCGTTGCAGCTCGGGCGTGCCCTGGAAGCGCCAGCCGCTCGCCACCTGCACCAGCTCGACGCGGCGACCCTGCCATTCGGCCTTGAGGTCGTCCAGCAGCTTGCGCACGGTGTCGGCCTCGATCGGCGGCTCGAACAGGCGCGCGAGGTGGGCGACGGAGACGGGCTCGCCGGCGACGAGCAGCGCGCCTTCGAGCACGCGCTTGATCTCGGCCAGGTCGGCGGCAGGTTCGGTGTCGGCGTGCATGTCGGCGGGCATCAGGAATCGCCGGCCAGCGCGAAGGCGCGCTCGCCGCGGCTGTTGACGTAGATCGGCGCATAGGCCTGCGCCTGTGCGATGTCGATGAGCTGCTCGCGCGCGAGCTCGAGCAGCGCGAGAAAGGTCACCACGAGGTGCGCGATGTCGGCGTGCGCGGCGAAGAGGTCGATGAACTCGACGAAGCGGCCGGCGGGCAGCGACTTCAGCACGCGGCTCATCTCGGCGCGCACCGACAGCTCTTCGCGCGTGACCTTGTGGTGCCGGTACGCCTTGGCACGCGCCACGAGCGTGATCCACGCCGCGCGCAGGTCCTCCGGCGCGACGTCGGGCAGGCGCGCCACGGCGACGCGCTCGAACCACACGCGCGCGGTGGCGAAGTCGCGCTCGGCGAGCGGCAGCGCGTCGATCGCCTGCCCCGCTGCCTTCATCTGTTCATACTCGAGCAGGCGCCGCACCAGCTCGGCGCGCGGATCCTCGGGCTCCTCGCCGGCGGGCGCAGGCGGCCGCGGCAGCAGGAGGCGCGACTTGATCTCGATCAGCACCGCCGCCATCAGCAGGTACTCGGCGGCGAGCTCGAGCTGCGTGCGCCGCATCATCTCGACGTAGCCGAGGTACTGGCGCGTGAGCTCCGCCATCGGGATGTCGAGCACGTTGATGTTCTGGCGGCGGATCAGGTAGAGCAGCAGGTCGAGCGGACCCTCGAACGTCTCGAGGAAGATCTCGAGCGCTTCCGGCGGTATGTACAGGTCCTGCGGCAGGTCGTTGTACGGCTCGCCGTAGACGCGCGCCAGCGGCCTGGGTGCAGCCGACGGATGCTCGAGGTCGAGCGCGGCGTCGCTAGTCATAGTCGAGACCCATCGCTTCGCGCACGTCGCCCATCGTCTCCTCGGCGAGCTTCTTCGCGCGCTCGCAGCCGTCGGCGACGATGTTGCGCACGAGCTGCGGATCGTCGAGATACTTCTGCGCGCGCTCCCGCATCGGTCCCTGCTCGGCGATGATGGCGTCGATCACCGGCTGCTTGCATTCGAGGCAGCCGATGCCCGCCGTGGTGCAGCCCTTGACCACCCAGTCCTGCGTCGCCTTGTCGGAATAGATCTGGTGCAGCGGCCACACCGGGCACTTCTCGGGATTGCCGGGATCGCTGCGCCGCACGCGCGCCGGATCGGTCTGCATCGTGCGGATCTTCTGCGTCACCTCGGCCGGCTCCTCGCGCAGCAGGATCGCGTTGCCGTACGATTTCGACATCTTGCGGCCGTCGAGGCCCGGCACGCGCGGCGTCGCGGTCAAGAGCGGCTGCGGCTCCGGCAGGATGACGCGGCGCGAGCCTTCGAGGTAGCCGAACAGGCGCTCGGAATCGCCGAGCGACAGGTTCTGCGTGTCTTCGAGCAGCTCCCGCGCCTCGGCCAGCGCCTTCTCGTCGCCCTGTTCCTGGAATGCGGTGCGCAGCATCTGGTAGCGTTTGGCCTTCTTCGCGCCGAGCTTCCTGATCGCGGCCTTGGCGTGCTCCTCGAAGTCGGCTTCGCGGCCGTACATGAAGTTGAAGCGCCGCGCCGCCTCGCGCGCGAACTCGAGATGCGACACCTGATCCTCGCCCACCGGCACCATGTTGGCGCGATAGATCAGGATGTCCGCCGCCTGCATCAGCGGATAGCCGAGGAAGCCGAAGGTCGCGAGGTCGCGCTCGGCGAGCTGCTGCTGCTGGTCCTTGTACGTCGGCACGCGCTCGAGCCATCCCACCGGCGTGATCATGCCGAGCAGCAGCGCGAGCTCCGCATGCTCCTGCACCCGCGACTGGATGAAGATCGTGCAGCGCGTGGGGTCGATGCCCGCGGCGAGCCAGTCGACGAACATCTCCCACACCGTGTCCTTGATCGCCTCGGTGGATTCGTAGTGGGTCGTCAGCGCATGCCAGTCGGCGGCGAAGAACAGGCACGGGTATTCCTCCTGCAGCCGGATCCAGTTCTTCAGCGCGCCGTGATAGTGACCGATGTGCATCCGGCCCGTCGGGCGCATTCCCGACAATACGCGATCGGCGAACATGCGTTGGGCGGCGCGCTAGCCTGCGAAAACGCCGACGAGGGCGTTGATCGCGAACTGCGCGAGCACGAGCAGCGGTTGCATCAGCGTGCCGAGCAGTCCCGTCGCCAGCAGCGCGAGGATGATGAAGAAGCCGTACGGCTCGACCCGCGACAGCGCGTAGGACGCGCGTCCGGGCAGCAGCGAAACGGCGATGCGGCCGCCGTCGAGAGGTGGAATCGGCAAGAGGTTGAGCGCCATCAATACGAGGTTGATCTGCACGCCCGCGCGTGCCATGAAAGCGAGCCCGTCACTGGCCCATGCGCCGCCCGGACCTGCCGCAACCGCGAGCCCGACCCATCCGAGCGCCATCACGAAATTGCTGGCCGGCCCCGCCGCGGCGACCCAGAACATGTCGCGCTTGGGGTTGCGCAGGTTGCCGAAATTGACCGGCACCGGCTTGGCCCAGCCGAACACGAATCCGCCGCCCAGCGCCCGCGACATCAGAAGCAGGATGCCCGGCACCAGCAACGTGCCGACAGGGTCGATGTGCTTCAGCGGATTCAGCGTGACACGGCCAAGCATCTCGGCCGTGCGGTCGCCGAACAGCTTGGCGACATAGCCGTGGGACGCTTCGTGAAGCGTGATCGCGAGTATCACGGGCACCGCCGCCAGCGCGATCCGCTCGAGCGAAAGGTCCATCGGCCGTCATTTTACCCGAGTTCGGTCGTGCCTGCCGCGACGAGCCCCAGCGCCATCGGGTCGCCCGCGCCCTGGCGGACGATGGCCGGTGGCGTCACCGTGAGGTCGATCACCGTCGTCAGCAACGATGGCGCCGCCCCGGCATCGACGACGGCGTCGAGCACACGCTCATAGCGCGCGCGCACGGCCGCGGCATCCGGCAGCGCGGCGGTCTCGCCCGGCGGTATCAGGGTCGAGCTCGCCAGCGGCTCGCGCAGCTCGGCCAGCAGCGCGCGCACGAACGGGTGCGACGGGATGCGGATGCCGATCGTGTCGCGTTTCGCATGCTTGAACGCGCGCGGCACCGCGCGCGTCGCCTTGAGCAGGAACGTGAACGGCCCCGGCCACGCGCTGCGCACGATCCGGTATTGGCGGTTGTCGAGATAGGCGTAGCGCCCGACGTCGGCCAGGTCGCGGCACAGCAGCGCCAGGTGGTGGCGCTCGTCGATGCCGCGCAGCGCGCGGATGCGGCGCAGCCCGTCGACCGCACCGATGCGGCAGCCGACCGCGTAGCTGGAGTCCGTCGGGTACGCGACAACGCCGCCATCGGCGACGATCGCGGCGGCGCGGCGCACGAGCCGCGGCTCGGGGTGGGTGGGATGGACGCTCAGGAATTGCGCCATGGCGGTACCGCTGACGGGTGGCGCCCGCAACACGCCGGCACGGGATGCCCGGCCGATCTCTCGCGTGCCGGGACGCCATATAATGAAAGGTATGATCGAGCGTGCATTCTTATAACCCGCGATGAACCTCCAGCAAATCCGCTATCTGTGCGCCGTGGTCGACCACGGTCTCAACGTTTCCGATGCCGCCGAAGCCCTCTTCACGTCGCAGCCTGGGATCAGCAAGCAAATCCGCCAGCTCGAGGACGAGCTCGGGCTCGCGGTATTCGTACGCCAGGGCAAGCGCCTCGCCACGCTGACGCCGGCCGGCGAGGTGGTCGTCGCCACCGCGCGTCGGGCGCTGCGCGAAATCCAGAACATGAAGCGTGTCGCCGACGAGTTCCGCGACGAGGACAGCGGCACGCTGGCGATCGCCACCACGCACACGCAGGCGCGCTACGTGCTGCCGAAAGTGCTGTCGGCGTTCGCCGCGCGCTATCCCAAGGTGCGCGTGATGCTGCACCAGGGCAATCCCCATCAGGTCGCCGAGCATGCCGTGAACGGCGACGCCGACGTCGCGATCGCCACCGAGGCCGTCAGCGACTATGCGGAGCTCGTGTCGCTGCCATGCTACACGTGGAACCGCTGCGTGCTGGTGCCCAAGGGCCATCCGCTGGCGAAGGCCAGGACACGGCTGACACTGGAGGCGCTGGCGAAGTGGCCGATCATCACCTACGACTTCGCCTTCACCGGCCGCTCGCAGGTCAATGCGGCGTTCGCCGCACGCGGCCTCGAGCCCAACATCGTGCTCAGCGCGCTCGACGCCGACGTCATCAAGACGTACGTCGATCTCGGCATGGGCATCGGCATCGTCGCGCAGATGGCATGGGACGCGCGCAAGGACACGGCATTCGAGCGCCTCGACGCCGCGCACCTCTTCCAGCAGGCGACGACGCGGCTGGCGATGCGCCGCGGTGTGTTCGTGCGCGGCTACGTGTATGCGTTCATCTCGATGTTCGCCCCCCAGTACGGCAAGGCCGCGATCGACGACGCGCTCGCGGGCCGCCCGTTCGTCGAGGACGCGACGCCGACGTGACGCCCGCCGCGGCGGATCGCTCGTGGTCGTTCGCCGCGCTGCTGGCGTCGCTGGCGATGCTGGGCCCGTTCTCGATCGACATGTACCTGCCGGCGTTTCCGGCGATCGTCGCGGGATTCGACGTGCGTCCGATCGCCGTGCAGCAGACGCTGTCGATCTACCTGTTCGCGTACGCGGCGATGATGCTGTGGCACGGTGCGCTGTCGGATGCCTTCGGCCGGCGTCCCGTGGTGCTGGTCAGCCTCGCCGTCTACGGCATCGCCACGCTCGGCTGCGCGATCGCCGGCAACATCCAGTCGCTGTGGCTGTTTCGCGCGCTGCAGGGCGCGTCCGCCGGGGCGCCGCTGGTGGTCGGCCGCGCGGTCATCCGCGATCGCCATCACGGCGCCGAGGCGCAGCGGCTGATGGCGCAGATCACGATGGTGTTCGGCATTGCGCCGGCGGTGGCGCCGATCGCCGGCGGCCTGCTGCTCAACACGCTCGGCTGGCGCGCGATCTTCTGGGTGCTGCTGGTGTTCGTGATCGCCACGACCGCGTGGACCGCGCGTGCGCTGCCGGAGACGCTGCCCGCCGCGGCGCGACAGCCGCTCAATGCCGGCCGCCTGTGGCGCAGCTATGTGGAAGTGCTGACGCATCGCGAATTCCTGATGCTCGCCACGGTGCCGGCGCTGAATTTCGCGGCGTTCTTCATTTACGTCGCGCTGGCGCCGACGTTCCTCATCGACAAGCTCGGTGTGTCGACCTTCGGCTTCGCGTGCCTGTTCATCCCGCTGATCGCCGGCGTGCTGATCGGCGCGGCGATCTCGGGGCGCGCCGCCGGGCTGCTGTCGCCGCGGCGCACGATCGACATCGGCTTCATGTTCATGGGCGGCGCCGCGCTGGCGAACGTCGCCATCTCCACGCTCGCGCCGCCCGGCGTGGTGTGGAACATCGCGCCGATCTTCGTGTACACGATCGGATCGGCGATGGTGACGCCCAGCATCACGCTGCTGCTGCTCGACCTGTTTCCGCGCATGCGCGGCCTGGCGTCGTCGCTGCAGGGTTTTCTGCAATTCACGCTCGGCGGGTTTAACGCCGGCACGATCGCGCCGCTGCTCGATGCGACACTGTGGTCGATGGCGCTCGGCATGGCGGCGTTCACCGCGGTCAGCTTCGCGACATGGCTCGGCTACAAGCGCCTGACACCCACGAAGCCCCTTCTCCCGTGAATCGAATCCTCGCCATTGCGGCATTCCTTCTCGCGCTCGGCGGCAATGCCGCGGCGACCGCGCAAACCTCACCGGAGCCACGCGTCAATGCCGGCCTCGCGAGGACGACGCTTTCCATCGCCGGCCATGCCATCAAGGTCGAGGTGGCCGATCTGCCGGGCACGCGCGAGACCGGCCTGATGAATCGCTTCAGCATCCCCCCGGACGAAGGCATGCTGTTCGTGTTCCCGTCGCCGCAACCGCTGGCGTTCTGGATGCGCAACACCTACATGCCGTTGTCGATCGCCTACATCGACGCCGAGGGCCGGGTGCTCAACATCGACGACATGGCGCCGCGCACCGACGATACCCACCTGTCGCACGGCGACGCGCTGTACGCGCTGGAAATGCGCCAGGGCTGGTTCCGCCGCCACGGCGTCGACAGCGGCGTGGTGGTCAAGGGCCTGCCGACGGCGTCGCGCCAATAGCCGGCGCGGCGGGCGCTTCAGCCGTGCGCGGCGAGCCAGCCGCGCAGCGCGGCGATCGAGTCGAGCGTCACCAGCGGCGCGCGGCTCGCCAATCCCTCGCGATCGTGCGCGCCGCAGGCGACGGCGATCGCGTGCACGCCGGCGTTGCGCGCGAGATCGAGGTCGTGCGTGGTATCGCCCACCATCAGCGTGCCCGCGGCCGGCGTCGCCGTCGCCGCCATCAGCGCCAGCAGCATGTCGGGATGCGGCTTGGGGCGGCCTTCGTCGGCGCAGCGCGTGGCGTGGAAATGCCGCGCGACGCCGTGGTGCGCGAGCGCGCGGTCGAGGCCGACGCGCGTCTTGCCGGTGGCCACGGCGAGGCGGAAGCCCGCCGCATGCATGTCCTCGAGCAGTGCGCGCGCGCCGTCGAACAGCGGGATGTCGGCATCGCGCGCGAGGTAGTGGTGCCGGTAGCGCGCAGCGAGGTCGGCGTAGCGTGCCACTGGAAGGTCCGGCGCGACGTGACTCAGCGATTCGGCGAGGCCCAGCCCGATCACGTAACGCGCGGTATCGATGTCCGGCACCGCGCAGCCGATGTCTGCGCACGCCGATCGGATCGCCTCGGCGATCATCGTCGTGGAATCGGCGAGCGTACCGTCCCAGTCGAACACGACGAGGCGGTAGCGGCGTGGCGCCAGCTGCGCGACCGGCGCGCTCGCCGACACCGGCGCGGTCCCTGCCATTACCGCGACATCCCGGCACCGCGCATCATCCGCGTTGCGTGCCCGCGCCGAGCGTCGTCAGGAAGCGGCCGAGATCGGGTGGCAACGGCGACGCGAGCGCCAGACGCTCGCCGGTGACCGGGTGCGCGAACGCGAGCTCCGCGGCGTGCAGGAACATCCGCTTCAGTCCATCCCTGGCGAGCTCGCGGTTCCACGCGAAGTCGCCGTACTTGTCGTCGCCGGCGAGCGGAAAGCCGAGATGCGTCAGGTGCACGCGGATCTGGTGTGTGCGCCCGGTGCGCAGCTCCGCTTCGAGAAGTGCCAGCGGCGGCGCATGCGCGGGCCAGGTGTCGATGCGGCGGAACACGGTCAGCGCCTGCTGGCCCTCGTCGTCGACGCGGACACGGCGCTCGCCTTCGCGCGTGACGAACTTGTGCACGCTGAGCGCGACCTTGCGCGTGGCGTCGCGCCAGCGTCCGCGCACCAGCACCCGGTAGCGCTTGTCCACGGCACCGTCGCGCCACGCCGCGTGCAGCGCGGTGAGCGCGGCGCGCTTCTTGGCGACCAGCAGCACGCCCGACGTCTCGCGATCGAGGCGGTGCACGAGCTCGAGAAAGCGCGCCTGCGGACGCGCGGCGCGCAGCTGCTCGATGAGGCCATGGGCGACGCCGCTGCCGCCGTGCACGGCCAGTCCTGCGGGCTTGTCGAGCGCGACCAGCATTTCGTCCTCGTACAGCACCTGCGCGTCGAGCGGCCGCGCACGCGCCACGACGTCGCGCCTGGCGACGCGAATCGGAGGCACGCGCAACCGGTCGCCGGCGGCGAGGCGCGTATCGGGTCCGGCGCGTCGGCTGTTCACCCGCACCTCGCCGGAACGCAGGATCCGGTAGATGTGACTCTTGGGAACGCCCTTGAGCACGCGGGCGAGGAAGTTGTCGAGGCGCTGGCCCGCGCTATCCTCGGTCACGTCGACCACATTGACGGCGTCCTGGCGCAGCTCGGGCATCGGCGAGACGGGGATCGGCAAGCGGCAAAGCCCCGATCATAGGCCATGTGTCGCGCACGCCCGGACCGGGCCGGGCGCCGCCGCTTCACGGCCTGGGCGGCGCCCGGCGGCCACCCGTGCTTTGGCAGAAAGTCTCGGCGGCTCAGCGGTTTAGCTTGTGCATATCGAGCGCGGACCGCTATAATGGGGCCGGATCGTCTGCCGCGCTGCGGCGCCAACCGGGCTTTCGTGCCCTGGCCGTAGCGCATGCGCTTCCTCGACTGCTGCCGGCCCTGCCGCGCAGCGTAGCGCCGGGAAGCGGGATGCGGCCGATCCGCGAAGGCCGGTTTGGTTGCTCGCCGGCGGGACGGCGCCTGGCGCCACCTGAAGAAAAGAGCAGCGTTTAAGCTTTGGCGCAGTCGACGCCCCCTACGGGATGAAGCGAGGCGGCTGCGCGGCGACTCAGGCGGGATGCCGAGGTCGTGGATGCCGCGAGCCGTGGCGACGTCGATGGCGTCGGCTGCCGCTGCGTGAATCCACCGCGGTGTCCCGGCAGTGAACGCTGCCTTGCGGCAGCCCCACGCACGACGAACGAACCGATGACGATGCCTGCCCCCGCGCGCGAAGGCGCCGCTGGCAGATCCGCGATGCCAGAAATGCTTTGCACCCGCCCCGTTCTCGCCCGCCCGCGCAAGTCTGCGCAGGCGCCGTTCGCCGCACCCGCCGCGCGCTGACGTAACCGCGACGCGCGCCCAACGGCGCGCATCGCCCGCTTCCGCCCTCGGGGACCGCGTCGCAAGACGCGCCTCAAGGACAAGACGCATGAAGCGCATGCTGTTCAACGCCACGCAAGCCGAAGAGCTTCGCGTAGCCATCGTCGACGGGCAGAAGCTCATCGACCTCGATATCGAATCCGCTGCCAAAGAGCAGCGCAAATCCAACATCTACAAGGCGGTGATCACCCGCGTCGAGCCGTCGCTCGAGGCGTGCTTCGTCGACTACGGCACCGAGCGCCATGGCTTCCTGCCGTTCAAGGAAATCTCGCCGCAGTACCTGAAGGACGGCGGCCGCGGCCGCACGGCCGACCACCTCAAGGAAGGCCAGGAGCTGATCGTCCAGGTCGACAAGGACGAGCGCGGCAGCAAGGGCGCGGCGCTCACCACGTACATCTCGCTCGCCGGGCGCTACCTGGTGCTGATGCCCAACAACCCGCGCGGCGGCGGCGTTTCGCGCCGCGTCGAAGGCGAGGAGCGCAACGAGCTGCGCGACGCCATCGCCGGCCTCGACGTGCCGGACGGCATGAGCGTCATCGCCCGCACCGCGGGCATCGGCCGCACCACCGAAGAGCTGCAGTGGGACCTCAACTACCTGATGCAGCTGTGGCACGCGGTCGAGGATGCCGCCAAGATCCAGTCGGGCGCCTACCTGATCTACCAGGAATCGAGTCTCGTCATCCGCGCGATCCGCGATTACTTCTCCCCCGACATCGGCGAGCTCCTGATCGATACCGAAGCGATCTTCGAGCAGGCGCAGCAGTTCATGGGGCATGTGATGCCGGGCAACGTGTCGCGCGTCAAGCTCTATCACGACGACGTGCCGCTGTTCTCGCGGTTCCAGATCGAGCACCAGATCGAGACCGCGTACGCGCGCACCGTGCCGCTGCCTTCGGGCGGCGCCGTGGTGATCGACCACACCGAGGCACTGGTGTCGGTCGACGTCAACTCGGCGCGCGCCACCAAGGGCAGCGACATCGAGGCCACGGCGTTCAATACCAATCTCGAAGCCGCCGACGAGGTCGCGCGCCAGCTGCGCCTGCGCGACCTGGGCGGCCTCATCGTCATCGACTTCATCGACATGGAGAGCACCAAGAACCAGCGCGAGGTCGAGACCCGCCTGCGCGATGCGCTCAAGTACGACCGCGCGCGCATCCAGCTCGGCAAGATCTCGCGTTTCGGATTGATGGAGCTCTCGCGCCAGCGGCTGCGTCCCGCGCTCGCCGAATCGGCGCACATCCCGTGCCCGCGCTGCCATGGCGTCGGCCACATCCGCGGCACCGAATCCACCGCGCTGCACATCCTGCGCATCCTGCAGGAGGAGGCGATGAAGGAGAACACCGCGCAGGTGATCGCGCAGGTGCCGGTGGACGTCGCCACGTTCCTGCTCAACGAGAAGCGCAACGACGTGCTGTCGATCGAGACGCGCTTCAAGGTCAACGTCCTGCTCGTTCCCAACAAGCATCTCGACACGCCGAATTTCAGCATCGACCGGCTGCGCCACGACGAGCTCAACCAGCACGAGCCGCTGCCGCTGTCGTTCGACATGGTCGCGCAGCCCGAGCAGGAAGACCCGGCGAAGGCGAAGAAGGAAGAAGCCGCCGAGCCGCGCCAGCAACCGGTGGTGCGCGGCATCGCGCCGGCGCAACCCGCGCCAATGCCGGTCGAGCGTGCACCCGAGCCGGCGCCAGCCGCAGCGCCGGCCCCGGCCGCGGCATCCGGCGGCAGCTGGATCGATCGCATGATGGGATGGTTCCGCGGCACGCCGGCACCCGCGTCGGCGGCAGCGTCGACAACGCCGGCGCGTGAAGACCGGCGCGAAGGCCGTGACCAGCGGCCGGACGCACGTCGCGGCCAGGGCGGCCGACGTGACGAGCGGCGCGACGGTCGTGGCGAAAGCCGCGACGGCGACGGCCGTCGCGGACCGCGCGAGCGCGATGCGCGCGGCGGTGCTGGCGCAGAGCGCGATGGTCGCCGCGACGCGCGCGGCAATGGCGCACGCGACGAGCGTGGACCGCGCCAGGAGCGCGCCGGCGCGCGTGACGAACGCGGGCCGCGTGACGAGCGTCGCGATGGCCGCAAGGATTCGCGCGAGCGTCCCGACGCGCGACGCGAAGCACCGGTCGCCGCGGCGCCTGGCGCCGAGCCGGGTGAGGCGAGCGCTGCGCGCCCGCCCCGTGGCGAACGCCCGGACAAGCGCAACGGCCCGCGTAACGCACAGCAGCCACGCGCCGGCAACGGTGCGGCCGGCGAAGTCGCCGCGATCACGTCGGGTACGCCCGGCGAGCACGACGAGCACCGCGAAGGCCAGCGCCGTCGCCGCCGTCGCGGACGTGGCGGCGACCGCGAGCGCAGCGAAGGCGCGCCGGCATTGCCGGGCCATGAGACGGGCAACGCGGCCGAAGGATCGTCGAATGCGCTGGAATCGCGCGTCGCGGACGACCAAGGTCAGGCCGCAGCGCCACGCAATACCGAGCGCAGGCCGTCGAAACCCCGCCGCGACACGGTCGCCACGCCGAGTGCGCAGGATGCACCAGCCGTCGATGCGGCGGCGGAAGATGCTGGCGCGACGCTGCGTGACGTCGACCACGACGTCGCCGATGCGCATGCGCAGGCACGCCAGGCCCACGTGCAGCAGGCCTACGCAACCGACGTGACGCGAAATGAGACGCCCATCACGCCAAATCCGGTGACGTCGCCGCACGCCGAGGCGCCGGCGACACCGCATCGCGAAGCACGTGCCGCGCCAACGGTCGAAACGCCCACGCCCGCTGCCACGGCGCCGATGACGCCGGCGGACCACGAGACGTCCGCACCGCCGGTGACGCGCGCACCAGCCAAGCCCCGCGAGCCGGCAGGCCCCGCGGCCGCGAGCGTCACGTCGCACCCGCCGGCGAAGCCGGACGTGGCGACGCAACGCTTCGAACCGGTCACGCTCGCGCTGCCGCCGGATTCCGGCCTCGAGCTGATCGAGACCCGGCACGCCGCAAGCCCTCCCGACGCCGAGGATGCGCCGGCGCCGCGGCCGCGGCGCGCGCGCCCCAACCGCGTCGCTGTCGCGAGCGAGCCGCTCGAGATGGTCGAGACGCGCAAGGATTCGCCCCCGTCGCAAGATCGGCAGTGACACGTCGTCGCTGGACCCGCCTCGCCGCGCGCGCGCTTTGCGCCGTGGCGCTGGCGGCCGCATTGCCGGCGCTCGCCGCGGCGGATCCCCACAAGGTGCTGCGGCTCGCGTTCAGCGACATCACGAGCCTCGATCCGCAGCAGCCGAACGATCTTTATTCGACACGGATGACCTCGCAGATCTTCGAGGCCCTCTACCAGTTCGAATACCTCGCGACGCCGGCGCATGTGATCCCGAACACGGCGGCGGCGATGCCGCAGGTCTCGGCCGACGGCAGGACGTGGACGATTGCCCTGCAGAAGGGCATTCGCTTCACCGAGGATCCGGCCTTCAAAGGCAAGCCGCGCGAGCTCGTGGCGCAGGATTACGTCTATTCGATCAAGCGGATGATCGACCCGAACCTGCGCGGCGGCGGCGACACGGGGATGACCGACGGGATCGTCGGGGCACGCGCCATCGTCGATGCGGCGCGCAAGCCGGGCGCGAAATTCGATTACGACGCGCCGATGGCGGGATTGACGGCGCCCGACCGCTACACGCTGCGCATCGCGCTCAATGCGCCCGACTACACGCTGCTCGAGCGCCTCGCCGGGTTGCAGACGATGGCGGTCGCGCGCGAAGTCGTCGAGGCGTACGGCGACGACATCCTGTCGCACCCGGTGGGCACCGGCCCGTTCCGCCTCGTCGAGTGGAAGCGCGCGTCACGCGTGGTCCTCGAGGCGAATCCCTACTATCGCCCGCTCGCGTTTCCCGACGGCAACGACCCCGCGCAACGCGCGCTCGTGGCGTCGATGAAGGGCAAGACGCTGCCGCAGATCGGACGCATCGAGGTCTCCATCATCGAGGAATCGCAGCCGATGATCCTCGCGTTCCAGCAGGGGAGCCTCGACCTCGTTGCGCTCGGTGGCGACGACATCCACTTCGTGACCGGCACCGACGGCAAGCTCAAGCCCGAGCTCGCGGCGCGCGGCGTCACGCACCTTCGCTATGCCGCGCCCAATCTCACGTTCACGTACTTCAACATGGACGACCCGGTCGTGGGCGGCTACACGCCCGACAAGATCGCGCTGCGCCGGGCGATGGCGATGGGGTTCGACGTCGACACGATGATCCGCGTGCTGTTCGCGGGCAACGCCGAAGCCGCCAACCAGCTGCTGCCGCCCGGATCGACCGCGTTCGACCCGTCGCTGCCGAAGAAGTCGCTGTACGACCCCGCCGCGGCCCGCGCGCTCCTCGATCGCTTCGGCTACAAGGATCGCGACGGCGACGGCTACCGCGAGACGCCGGACGGCAAGCCGCTCGTCGTGACGCGCGGCACGCTGCCCGAGTCGTGGTACCGCGAGGCCGACACGCTGTTCAAGAAGAACATGGACGCGATCGGCATCCGCATGCAGGTCGACCAGCACACGTTCGCCGAGCTCATCAACATGACCCGCGCGGGCAAGCTGCAGATGTTCAACCTGGGCTACCGGTCGCTGCAGCCATCGGGCTTCCAGATCCTGGAATCGCTGTGGAGCAAGGCGCCGATGGGCGACACCAATGCGTCGCGATTCCGCCGGCCCGAGTACGACACCGCGTACGAGACGTTCCTGCGCACGCCGGACGGGCCGGCGCGCGTGGCGCTGGCGCGGAAGATGACCGAGATCGAGCAGGTCTACATGCCGATGATGCTGCACACGTTCGGCATCGGCAACACGCTGACCTACCCGTGGCTCGAGGGCTTCTGGCCCTCGGCCTACACGTACACGTTCAAATACCTCGACATCGACGTGGCCAGGCGCGCAGCAGCGCTGGCGAAGTGGTAGGCGGCGGCGCCTCGCGCACCGCCATGTCCTGACCGCCTGCGGGTCAGGTCTCCACCGGCAGCGCGACGCCGAAGAGCTGCTCGCGCAGCTGGAACAGGCGGTCGCGCAGCTCCGCGGCCTTCTCGAACTCGAGGTTGCGCGCGGCGTCGACCATCTGCTTCTCGATCGCGCGAAGCTCCTTCTCCAGGTCCTTCTCGGGCATCGCCTCGTACTTCGCCTTGGCCTGCGCCGCCTTCAGCTCCTTGCGGCTTTCGTCGATGTCGTAGACGCCGTCGATGATGTCCTTGATGCGCTTCTCCACGCCCTTCGGCGTGATGTTCATCTGCACGTTGTGCTCGCGCTGCTTGTTGCGCCGGCGCTCGGTCTCGCCGATCGCCGCCGCCATCGAGTCGGTGATGCGATCGGCGTAGAGGATCGCCATGCCGTTGATGTGCCGCGCGGCGCGGCCGATGGTCTGGATCAGCGAGCGCTCGGCGCGCAGGAAGCCTTCCTTGTCGGCGTCGAGCACGGCGACCAGCGACACCTCGGGAATGTCGAGGCCCTCGCGCAGCAGGTTGATGCCGACCAGCACGTCGAACTCGCCGAGACGCAGGTCGCGCACGATCTCGACGCGCTCGACGGTGTCGATGTCCGAGTGCAGGTAGCGCACCTTGACGCCGTGCTCGCCGAGGTAATCGGTCAGGTCCTCGGCCATGCGCTTGGTGAGCGTAGTGACGAGCACGCGCTCCTTCTTCTCCACGCGCAGGCGGATCTCCGACAGCAGGTCGTCGACCTGCGTCTGCGCCGGCCGCACCTCGAGCACCGGGTCGATGAGACCGGTCGGCCGCACCACCTGCTCGACGACCTGCCCGGCGTGCGTCTTCTCGTAGTCGGCAGGCGTCGCCGACACGAAGATCGTCTGCGGCAGCATCTTCTCGAACTCGTCGAAGCGGAGCGGCCGGTTGTCGAGCGCGGAGGGCAGCCGGAAGCCGTAGTTGACGAGGTTCTCCTTGCGCGCGCGATCGCCCTTGTACATTCCGCCGACCTGCGGCACCGTCACATGCGACTCGTCGATGAACATCAGCGAGTCGCGCGGCAGGTAGTCGATCAGCGTCGGCGGCGGCTCGCCCGGCTGGCGTCCGGAAAGGTGCCGCGAGTAGTTCTCGATGCCTTTGCAGAATCCGATCTCGACCATCATCTCGAGGTCGAAGCGGGTGCGCTGCTCGATGCGCTGCGCCTCGATCAGCTTCATCTCGCCGACGAACTTGTCCTTCTGCAGCACCAGCTCGCGCTTGATCGCCTCCACCGCGTCGAGCGTCTTCTGGCGCCCGGTGACGTAGTGCGACGACGGAAACACGGTGAAGCGCGCAATGCGCTGGCGCACGTGGCCGGTGAGCGGATCGAACAACTGCAGCGACTCGATCTCGTCGTCGAACAGCGAGACCCGCACGGCGTTCTCGGCGTGCTCGGCGGGAAAGATGTCGAGCACGTCGCCGCGCACGCGGAACGTGCCGCGCTTGAAATCGGTATCGTTGCGCGCGTACTGGATCTCCGTCAGGCGCTTGATCGCGTCGCGCTGCGTGAGCTTCTCGCCCTCGTGCAGATGCAGGATCATGCTGTGATATTCGGACGGGTCGCCGATGCCGTAGATAGCCGATACCGTCGCCACGATCACGCAGTCCGGACGCTCGAGGATCGCCTTGGTCGCCGACAGCCGCATCTGCTCGATGTGCTCGTTGATCGAGCTGTCCTTCTCGATGTAGAGGTCGCGCGACGGCACGTACGCTTCCGGCTGATAGTAGTCGTAGTAGCTGACGAAGTACTCGACCGCGTTGTGCGGCAGGTAGTCGCGGAATTCCGAATAGAGCTGCGCCGCGAGCGTCTTGTTCGGCGCCAGCACCAGCGCCGGCCGCCCGGTGCGGGCGATGATGTTGGCCATCGTGAAGGTCTTGCCCGAGCCGGTGACGCCCAGCAGCGTCTGGAACGACAGGCCGTCCTCGAGGCCTTCGACCAGCTTGTCGATCGCCTGCGGCTGGTCGCCCGCCGGGGCGAACGGCTGGTGGAGCTCGTAGGGACTGTCGGGAAAGCGGACGATCATGGAATGCGAAGTCTCCTGGGAACCGTATATATTAACGGTATCGCCGTTCACTTGTCGAGGAACTGCAGCGCTGCCAGCCGCGCGTACAGCGGACTCGCGCGCAGCAGGCCGTCGTGGGTGCCGACCGCGATGATGCGGCCCTCCTCCATCACGGCGATGCGATCGGCGTGGCGGATGGTGGCGAGGCGGTGGGCGATCATCAGCACGGTGCGGCCGGTCATCAGGGTTTCAAGGGCGAGTTGCACCTCCCGCTCGCTCTCCGCATCGAGCGCGCTGGTGGCCTCGTCCAGCAGCAGGAAAGGCCGGTCGGCGAGCACGGCGCGCGCGATCGCCAACCGCTGGCGCTGGCCGCCGGACAGCCGCACGCCGCGCTCGCCGAGGAACGTGCCGTAGCCCTGCGGCAGGCGCTCGACGAACGCGTCGGCGTAGGCGGCGACGCAGGCGGCGCGCACCTCGTCGTCGCTCGCCTGCGGGCGGCCGAAGCGCACGTTTTCGGCGACGCTCGCCGCGAACATCACCGGGTCCTGCGGCACCAGCGCGAAGCGCCGGCGCACCTCGCGCGGATCGGCGCGTGCGACATCGACGCCGTCCACGCGAATCCGGCCGGCACCCGCATCATAGAAGCGCATCAGCAGCTGCAGCACCGTCGTCTTGCCAGCGCCCGACGGTCCTACCAGCGCCACCTTCTCGCCGCGGCGCACGTCGAGCGTGAAATCGGCCAGTGCCGCGTGCTCGGGGCGCGCCGGGTAATGAAAGGTCACGCGATCGAAAGCGACCGACCCGGCCGAAGGCGTAGGCAGCGCCTGCGGGTCCGCCGGGGTGCGGATCGCCGGCTCCACGGCGAGCAGCTCGAACAAGCGCTCGGTCGCTCCGGCGGCACGCTGAAGGTCGCCGATCACCTCGCTGATCGTGCCCACGGCGCTTGCCACCAGCACCGCGTAGAACACGAACGCCGACAGCTGGCCGGCCGACATCGCGCCGCTGATGACGTCGTGGCCGCCGACCCACAGGATCACGCCGACGGCGCCGAACACCAGCGTGATCACGCAGGCCACAAGGAATGCGCGCTGCCGGATGCGCTGCGTCGCGGTGGTGAACGCGGCCTCGACGCGCTCGCCGAACAGCCGGCGGTCCTGGTCCTCGTGACCGTAGGCCTGCACCACGCGGATCTCGTGCAGCGCTTCGTCGAGATAGCTCGACACATCGCCAACCCGGTCCTGGCTGGCGCGCGCAAGCTTGCGCACCTTGCGCCCGAACAGCACGATCGGCGCCACCACCACCGGGATGCCGACCATCACCAGCAGCGTGAGCTTGACGCTGGTGGCGAGCATCATGGCGATGCCGCCGATCATCAGCAGGAAGTTGCGCACCGCCATCGATGCGCTGCTGCCGATGACCTGCTCGAGCATCGTCGTGTCGTTGGTGAGCCGCGACATCACCTCGCCGGTGCGCGCCGCCTCGAAAAAGCTCGGCGGCAGCGACATCAGGTGGTCGAACACCGCACGCCGCAGATCGGCGGTCACGCGCTCGCCGATCCACGACACGAAATAGAACCGCGTGTACGTGGCGAACGCGAGCAGGACGATCACGCCGAGCGACAATGCCAGCATGCGGTCGAGCTGCCGCGCATCGTTGGCCGAGAAGCCGCGGTCGATCACGTACTTGAGGCCCTGGCCGAACAGCAGCACGGCAGCGGCGGCGACCACCAGCGCAATCGCGGCGACGATCACCTGGCGTCGATACGGGCGCACGAAGCGCGCCACCCGCGCGACGGTGCGCAGCGCGGTGGCAGGCGGAATCGGCGGGGCGGGTTCGAGCCGCGTGTCGTTGCGGGCCATGCAGGGGAGCGGGCGGAAGCTGGCGTTGCGGTAAAATACATTGTTTGGCCGATTTCACCGATTGCAACGCGGAATTCACACGATGAACGCTCCCCTCGCGACTACCAGCACTTTCCTCGCCGCCATCGAAATGGCGCCGCGCGACCCGATCCTCGGCGTCACCGATGCCTTCAACGCGGACACGCGGCCGGACAAGGTGAACCTGGGCGTCGGCGTCTACACCGACGACGCCGGCAAGATCCCGCTGCTCGACTGCGTCCGCCGCGCCGAGCGCGCGATCGCCGACAAGGCGGCGCCACGCGGCTACCTGCCGATCGACGGCATCCCGGCCTATGACAAGGGCGCGCAGGCGCTGCTGTTCGGCGCCGACAGCGAAGTCGTCACCAGCGGCCGCGCCCTCACCGTGCAGGCGCTCGGCGGCACCGGCGCGCTGCGTGTCGGCGCCGATTTCCTGCGGCGCTTCGCGCCCGGGGCGCGCGTCTGGATCAGCGACCCGAGCTGGGAGAATCATCGCGCGCTGTTCGAAGGCGCCGGCTTCGTCGTCAATACCTACCGCTACTACGACGCGGCAACGCGCGGCCTCGATTTCGACGGATACATGCGCGCGCTGCAATCGATCCCCGCCGGCGACGTCGTCGTGTTGCATGCGTGCTGCCACAACCCCACCGGCGTCGACCCGACGCCTGCGCAGTGGCAGCAGATCCGTGACGTCGTGCGCGCGCGGCAACTGATCCCGTTCCTCGACATCGCCTACCAGGGCTTCGCCGACGGCCTCGACGCCGATGCCGCCGTGGTGCGCAGCTTCGCAGCCACGCCGGGCCCGATGCTCGTCGCAAGCTCCTTTTCCAAGTCGTTCTCGCTGTACGGCGAGCGCGTCGGCGCGCTGACGATCGTGGCCTCCACCAAGGACGAAGCTGCGCGCGCGCTGTCGCAGGCGAAGCGCGTCGCGCGCGTGCTGTGGTCGAACCCGCCGACGCACGGCGGACAGACCGTCGCCATGGTGCTGAGCGACCCCGAGCTTCGCGCGCAATGGGAGCGCGAGCTCGCCGGGATGCGCGATCGCATTCGCGAAATGCGCACGCTGCTGCACGCCAAGCTCAAGGTGCTCGCACCGGGCGGCGCGTCCGATTTCGTCATCGCCCAGCGCGGCATGTTCTCGTACACCGGCCTCACCACGCCGCAGGTGCACCGGCTGCGCGACGAGTTCGGCATCTACGCGGTCGATTCGGGCCGCATCTGCGTGGCAGCGCTCAACCTGCGCAATCTCGACCACGTCGCCAGCGCGATTGCCGCCGTATCCAAATCCTGACGCCGGGGCTCGCGATCCGTTCTCCGCAGGATCGCGCAACTCTTTGACGAATTGGCGAAATCCGCTATAATCGAGGACTCATCACCGCGGGAATAGCTCAGTTGGTAGAGCGCAACCTTGCCAAGGTTGAGGTCGCGAGTTCGAGACTCGTTTCCCGCTCCAGATTCGCCAGGGAGAGCCCGCCGTCACGCAGCACCGGCTCTCCCTTTTCGTTGGGCGCACCCCTCAAGGCGGGGTGGCAGAGTGGTCATGCAGCGGCCTGCAAAGCCGTGTACGCCGGTTCGATTCCGACCCCCGCCTCCAGAACCGCCGCCCGGCGCGTCGCGCGTGCGTATTCATGACGCCTGACGCCGCTAGTCCAGTACAGTAAGCGTCCGCGCGCTCCGGCTTGGCGCCCGATTGCTCATGACATCGCTGAACATCACCGGCGCCGCGGAACGTGAAGTGTCGATGGCTGCCTCGTCGGCGTCCGACGTGGAGCGCCTCGAGCGTTACGTCCCGCGGATCCTGCATCACCACCTGGTCGACGATCCAGCCAGCCGCAGCTTCACGATCGACGGCACCGCGGTGTTCGTCGATATCTCGGGCTTTACGATGCTTTCCGAGGCGTTGGCCCGCAAGGGCCGCGAAGGCGCCGAGCAGATCACCGATGTGATCGGTCAGCTCTTCGAGCGGATGCTGGCGGTTGCCTACGACGACGGCGGCACACTCCTCAAGTTCGGTGGCGACGCTTTGCTCCTTTGGTTCGCCGGCGAGCGCCACGCTGCGCGCGCGTGCCGTACGACGATCGCAATGCGCCACGTGCTGCACGACGCGGGCGCGATGGATTTTCCGGGCATTTCGGTCGCGCTGCAAATGGCGCAAGGCATTCACTCCGGAACGTTTCACTTCTTCGCGGTCGGCAATTCGCATCGCGAGCTCCTGCCAGTGGGTCCCGCCTGGAGTCGCCTGGTCGCGACCCAGCACGCGGCCGCGGCGGGCGAGATCGTCGCCGGCGCTGAAACCGTGGCGCTCGCGCCGAGCGCCGGCTTCGGTGATACGCGGGAGGGCGGGCGCCTTCTCACGACCGCGCCCGCGGAAGAGTGGCAAAAGTTCGGCATCCGGCCGCGTCCGCCGCTGCCCCTGGACACGCTCGCGGGATGCCTGTCGCCGCCGGTGCGTGCGCACGTGCTTGCCGGCGGCGGCACGCCGGAGCATCGACCTGTCACCATCGCCTTCATCCGCTTCGAGCACACCGATGCGTCGATCGCTCAGCACGGCGCACCGGCGGTGGCCGATGCGCTGCATCGTGTCGTCTGTGCGGTCGTCGCGGCGTGCGAGGACCAGGGCATCGCGTTTCTGGGATCGGACGTCGACGCCGATGGGGGCAAGCTGATCCTCGCGGGCGGCGCGCCGAAAGTCACGGGCAACGACGAGGAGCGGATGCTGCTGGCGCTGCGCAAGATCGTCGACAGCGACCTGCCGCTTCCCCTGCGGATCGGCGTCCACCGCGGCGCGGTCTTCGCCGGCGACATCGCCTCCGCCTACCGGCGCACGTACACGGTGATGGGCGACGCGGTCAATCTCGCGGCGCGGCTCATGTCCCAGGCCAAGCCGGGACAGATCTACGCCACCGCCGACGTCCTGGATCGCTCGAACACGCTGTTCGAAGCGGTCGAGCTCGAGCCCTTCAGCGTGAAGGGCAAAGCCGAGCCGGTGCGCGCGTGGTCGGTGGGAAGCGCGCAGGGGTCGAGAACGCGGCAGGTCCTGCTGCAGCGGCTTCCGCTCACCGGGCGCAATGCCGAGCTTGGCATCATGCGCAAGGCCTTCGTCAGTGCGCGCGCGGGTGCCGGCCGCCTGATCGAAGTCGTCGGCGATGCCGGTGTCGGCAAGACGCGCCTGCTGGAGGCACTGCGCGACGCCGCGACCGGATTCCGCAAGCTTCACGCCACCTGCGAGGCGTATACCGCGTCCAAGCCGTATGCGCTCTGGCGCGAGCTGTTGCGCGAGTTCGCCGGGCTCGGCCGCGACGTTGCCGACGACACCGTCATCGCGCTGCTGCGGCAGGCAGTCGCGGCGCACGCGCCGGACCTCGAGCCTTGGCTGCCGCTGATCGCCATCGCGTTCGACGTCGAGATTGCGTCGACGTCCGAAGTCGACGCGCTTGCCGAAAGCAACCGCCGCGCGAAGCTTCACGAAGCGGTGCTGCGCTTCCTCGACGTCACCGTCGACGGACCGGTGTTGATCGAGATCGAGAGCGCACAGCACATGGACGAGGCCTCGGCCGAGCTGCTGTCGTACCTGGTCCCCGAAATCGGCACGCGGCCATGGCTCGTGGCGCTTGCACGCCGTGGTGCCGGGGGCGGCTTTGCGCAGACGGCGTCGCCGACGGTGGCACGCATCGAGCTTGTGCCCCTCGCCGCCCAGGATGCGCTGCGGATGGCGCAACTCGCCACGCAAACCACGCCACTGCCGGTGCACGTGCTCGAGGTCGTAGCCCGGCGCTCCGGGGGCAACCCGCAATTCCTGCGCGACCTGCTGCGCACCGCGATCGAGTCCGGCGGCATCGAGCATCTGCCCGATTCAGCCGAGGCCGCCACGATGGCGCAGATCGACGGGTTGGCGCCGGAGGACCGCGCCGTGGTGCGGCGCGCTGCCGTATTCGGACTGACGTTCCACCCGCGGATGATCAACTGGTTCCGCGATGTGGATGAAGGCGCGTCCGCGGCGCCCGCGGCCTGGGAACGACTGACGGAAATCTTCGAGGAGGAACCGGACGGCTATCTGCGCTTCCGGCGAACGCTGCTGCGTGATGCAGCCTATGCGGGCCTCCCCTATCGCGTGCGCCGCAAGCTGCATGGCGCAGTGGCCGCGCATCTCGAGGAGGAAATGGACTTCCCGGAGGAGGTGGCGGACACCCTGTCGCTTCACTATCTCGAGGCGAACGAATTCCGCCCTGCCTGGCGTTATGCCACCACCGCGGCGAAGCGCGCGGAAGCGGCCTACGCGTATGTCGAAGCGGCGATCCTCTACGCGCGGGCGTTGACCGCCGGGCGCAAGCTGGACGACCTCGATCCACGCGAACTTGGCAGCGCGCATCAGGCGTTGGGCGACGCCTGGTATCACGCAGGCGAGTTCCGCAAGGCCTCGGAAGCCTATGCGGCGTCGCGCGAGCACGCCACGGGCGATGCCATCGTCGATGCCGGGTTGCTGCTCAAACTGTCGTACGTCGAAGAGAAGCTCGGCCAATATCGGCACGCGCTGCAACGAGCGGACGAGGCGCGCGCGACGTTGCGCGGTCTCGACGGGCCGCAGGCGGCGCGGCAGGCCGCGCGCATCGGCGCCTGGTACGCCACGGTGCTTCAGGCCGAAGGCCGCACCCGCGAGGCGCTGGAAGCGGCCGAACGCACGGTGCACGAAGCCGACGCCGCCGGCGATGCGGAGGCACTCGCCGACGCCTACTTCGTCATGGGATGGGCGAACGGCGAGCTCGGCAACGACAGTGCTTTCGCGCTGATGCAGCGATCGCTCGAAGCCTACGAGCGCTGCGGAAACCTGGTGCGCCAGGCCGGCGTTCTGTCCAGCCTCGGCGTGGTCTGTCAATGGGAAGGCCGTTGGGACGAGGCCCTGTCGTATTACCAGCGCGGGCGCGACGCGGCAGTCAAGCTGGGCAGCACGGTCCCTGCCGCGGTGGCGCGGATCAACGTCGCGGAAATTCTGACCGATCGAGGCGAGTGGAAGGAAGCGGAAGCGCTCCTGCTCGAGACGCTGCCCATTTGGAAAGCGTCGCAATACCGCTATTACCTGGCCGCGTGCCTGTCGCTCCTCGGGCGCGTGTCGTTGCGCCTGGGACGTCACGACGAGGCGCTCGCGCGCCTCGAGGATGCAAAGGCGAATTTCCTTCACGTCGGGGCCGAGGAGGAAGTGCCTGCCATCGATGCGCGCATCGCCGAATGCCGGGCGGCGATGGGCAAGCCCGAAGAGGCATTGCAGCTCGTGAACGGCTTGCTCGAGCGTGCCGGCTCGTCCATCGGCGTCGCACGCGTGGTCGCGCTGCTCGAGCGCGTGCGGGGTCATGCGCTGATGCAGCAGGACGAT
>DASYSP010000110.1:0-3353 GCA_036003195.1 Casimicrobiaceae bacterium | reverse complement strand
CCGATTTGCTCGCGCACCGCCGGGTAGAAAATCTCTTCTTCCAACTCGGCGTGAACGGTTAGCTCAGCGCAAATCTGTTCGACAACGGCGGCCTTGTCTTCTTCGCTGCCGTCCTTCATTTTCTTGAACTGGTCAAACAGGCTTTTGACCTTTTTGTGATCTGCCATGAGCATGGCGATCGCATCGGGCTCACGGACGGCGGATGCGGCGGAATGGGATGCGCGGGCAGGGGATGCTGAGGTGGATGCGGTGGACATGGACGGCTCCGTCGTAAATTCCGCACGATACGGCGGAGGTGGATGCATCCTGTCTTGAGACATGCGCGAGCGGGATAGTCGAAAACCCTGAATCACTGTAGGCGCGACGATAAGGTCCGACGGCCAATGACGACAGGCGCGCACTGCCCAGGACACCCGGCCAGTCCTGGTCGGTGCCCGACGGCACGCCAGGCACCGACTCCGGCGGCTCGACTCATCAATCAGCGTCGGATCGTCGTTCGCGGGTCTGTTGGCTCCCGTCGACGCCGCTTGTGCGCGCATCTCATCGGCAGGATAGGTTCGAGCCGTCCATCCCCGCTTGCGAATTTCCCCGGATTCGCGCGAACCGGCAACAAAAAACCGACGGGAGCGCCGTCGGTTTCGGGATTCTGGTGGAGACGAGGAGGATCGAACTCCCGACCTTCGCATTGCGAACGCGACGCTCTCCCAGCTGAGCTACGTCCCCATCGGCCGGCATTATAGCCGATGCCCCGGCGCGGCCCATGGCGTACCCCGCCCTTCGCGGGAGCGCGGCGGCGACGGCGCACTCGCTGATATTCACGTGGTTGTCGCCTTTGTCCGGCGGAATCCGATTGCCTTGTTGAAGGGCGCGCGTTGTCACGGCGTTCGACGGTGCGGCATCGCGAACGCGGAATGCCGGGCGTGCGCCCGATATCCATTGCGGAGATTGCCATGCGCACCCATCCATCGCGCAGTCCAAATCCGGCGAGGCCCGTGCATCCGGGCGCCAAGACGTTGGCGCTGCTTGCCGTCGTCGCCCTTTCGCTGTCGCTCGTCGACGGCCTGCAAGGCGCGATCGCGGGGCACGTCGATTCCGCATATTCGACCGGAACGACGAACGACGACGCAAACGCATCGCCATCGGGCGATGCAACGGCGGTCGATCCCGCGAACCCGGCGTCGCGGGACGGGCGCGACGACGCGCCGCTTCCGCCGCCGTTCTGAGCCGGCGCGGACGACGCGCGGCGCCGCACGAGCCGGCCCCGCGCCGTTCGCGCGGGGCGCGCTGCGCGCCCTGCTAAACTCGGATCGTGACGATGGGAGAAGCCATGACCAAGCACGCGATCCAGAGCTCCGAGGCGCCGGCCGCGATCGGCCCCTACTCGCAGGCGATCCTCAAGGGCGGCACGCTGTGGATGTCGGGGCAGATCGCGCTCGACCCGGCGACGATGCAGATCGTCGAAGGCGGCATCGAGGCGCAGGCGAAGCGCGTGTTCGACAACATGCGCGCGGTGCTGACGGCATCGGGCGGCGGCTTCGACGACGTGGTCAAGCTGACGATCCTGCTCGTCGACCTGGGCGACTTCGCCAAGGTGAACGAGATCATGGCCAGCAATTTCAACGCGCCGTATCCGGCACGCTCGACCTATCAGGTGGCAGCGCTGCCGCGCGGGTCGCGCATCGAGGTGGAAGCAGTCGCCGTGCTGTCGCCGTCGGAAACGATCGCCTCGCGGCAGACGGGCTGGCGCGAAGCCTTCGACGAGACGAAGGCGGCCTAGTCGCCATTCCCGACGAAGATCCCACCGTGGCCCGCAAGGGCGCGAAATCGCCGGCGTCGAAAGGCGACGTCCCAAAGCGCTCCAACACGCTCGCCGACAAGCTCGCGCGGCTCGACATCGCGCGCGAGGAGGACCTCGTGCTGCACCTTCCGCTGCGCTACGAGGACCGCACCACGCTGACCCCGCTCGCGCGCGTCGCCACCGGCGCCGCCGTGCAGACCGAGGGCCGCGTCGTGCGCACCGACATCCAGTACCGGCCGCGGCGCCAGCTCGTCGCGCTGATCGAGGACGGCGAAGGCGGCGCGCGCGCGCAGCTCGTGCTGCGCTTCTTCACTTTTTATCCCAACACGCAGAAGGCGCTCGAGCAGGGCGCCCGCGTGCGCGTGTACGGCGACGTGCGCGAAGGCCACTTCGGCCCCGAGATCGTGCACCCGCAGTTCGCCGTGGTGAACGACGACGCGCCCATGCCCGACCGGCTGACGCCGGTCTACCCGACCACTGCCGGCCTCGGCCAGGAAACGTTGCGCAAGGTCATCGCGCGCGCGCTCACCGCCGATCCGGCGCGGCTCGGCGAGGTGCTGCCCGAGGACTTCGTGCGACGCCGCCAGCTGTGGAAGTTCGGCGATGCCGTGCAGTTCCTGCACGCGCCGCCGCCCCGGCTGTCGCCGCTGACACAGCGGGCGCTCGACGCGCGCACGCACCCGGCATGGAAGCGCCTCAAGTTCGACGAGCTGCTGGCGCAACAGGTGTCGATGAAGATGCACCGGCGGGCGCGCGCCGAGCGTCGCGCGCCGATCCTCACCGGTACCGGGGCGCTGACGAAGGCGCTGCTGGCGCGCGTGCCCTTCAAGCTGACTCGCGCGCAGGAAAAGGTGTGGCGCGAGATCGCGCACGATCTGAAGCGCGGGCAACCCATGCAGCGGCTGCTGCAGGGCGACGTCGGCGCCGGCAAGACGGTGGTGGCGGCGCTCGCCGCGCTGCAAGCCATCGAGAGCGGACGCCCGGTCGCGTTCATGGCGCCGACCGAAATCCTCGCCGAGCAGCACTATCGCAAGCTCGCGGCCTGGCTCGACGGGCTGCCGGTGAAGATCGCGTGGCTGTCGGGCTCGCTGCCGGCGAAGGAGCGGCGCGCCGCGCGCGAGGCGATCGCGTCGGGCCAGGCGCAGTTCGCGGTGGGCACGCACGCGCTGTTCCAGGAGGGCGTCGACATGCCGGCGCTGGGGCTCGCGATCATCGACGAGCAGCATCGCTTCGGCGTGGCGCAGCGGCTTGCGCTGCGCGGCAAGGGCGTCGCCGACGCGCACCAGCTGATGATGAGCGCGACGCCCATTCCGCGCACGCTGGCGATGTCGTTCTACGCCGATCTCGACGTGTCCGTGATCGACGAGCTGCCGCCGGGTCGCACGCCGGTGGTGACGCGCCTCGCAAGCCAGAAGCGGCGTGCCGAGATCATCGCCCACGTCGCGCGCCGGTGCGCGGGCGGCGGCCAGGCGTACTGGGTGTGCCCGCTGATCGAGGAGAGCGAGAAGCTCGAGTTGCAGACGGCAGTGGCGCTGCACGCGGAGTTGACGCGCGC
>DASYSP010000109.1:0-38125 GCA_036003195.1 Casimicrobiaceae bacterium | reverse complement strand
GCGGCCCGAGCACGAGGTGCGCCAGCGCGATCTCCCGCTGCGCCTTGCGGATTCGCTGCGCGAGGCCCGGCTGTTCGCGCTCCATCGCCGCCAACTCCGGCGCGTCGACCCGCACGAGCTGCAAGCGGGCGTCGTAGCTGCTGACCCCGACGCAGTTGATGCACACCGTCAGATCGCCCGGCTGCGGCGGCCGGTCGCCGCCCATCTCCATCGCCCCATCCGCCAGGCGGCCGCAGCGCGGGCACATGCTCGGCGGCATCCGGTGATCCCCGAGCGGCTTTCGTTCCTTCACACAACCCCCCTGAGATTCCGCTTGATCGGCTTCGCCCGCCGCCCCGTCGCGTAGGCGGCCGCCAGGAAGGCGCCCGGCGCCAGCGTCAGGCAGAGCGCGTCGGCGCTGTCCGGGCTGGGCACGCCGCGACTGCGCAGGCTATCCTTAGATTCCACTTTTAGTTTTCCGTCCGAACTGAACGCATAGCGCGGCCCGCACAGATCGGCGCGCAGCGTCTCGTCATAGGGCAGCGAGGCGGTGCGGCTCGCGAGCCAGTCCCGCGCCGCCTGCCACAATTCGTCGCGCAGCCGGACGAACTTCTCGCCGCTGCTGCTGCTCTCGGCCACGTTCACGTCGACCACGGCATATTTCAGCTCACGCAGCCGGTCGGCGACGCCGGCCCCGATGCCGATGCTGTCGACCACGACCGCGTCCGGCGCTCGGTGCCGTATCTCAGCGACGATCGCCCCGGTGAGCGCCATCGTATCCAACCCCTGCCACCGTCGCGGCGGCTCGAGTACCGCGAAGCCCTTGCGCTTTATCAGCACGCTCGCGTCCTCGCCAAACCGGGCACAGTCGACCCCCCATATCTCGGGGCTGGCGTCGTCGATCTCGGCCGGCCGGCGCATGGCGTCGTCGACCAGCGCGGCCGGTATCATCGTGTCGCCTTCGGCCAGCGGGAACTCGCCGAGCACGCGCACCCGGTAGCGGTTGCTGTCGATCCCGTACCGCTCGGCGACCTCGACCGCATAGGCCGGATCGACCCGCGGGCTATCGAGGCAGGAGACGCGCTTGCAGAACCAGCGGTGCGATTCGAGCACGTGGGTGCGCCAGAAGAAGCCGGTCGTGCGGGTCGGATTGCCGGCCAGGATGGTAATGGCGCCCGGCGTCGACATGGAGCCGCCGGCCGCCTCGAAAACCTGTTCCGGGATCCCCGCGGCCTCGTCGCACACCAGCATGACGTTCTTGGAATGCACGCCTTGCAGCGAGTCGGGATTTTCGGCCCGCGAGGTTCGCGCGCTGATGAACGCTTCCTCGGGGCGGGCGCGGAGCGTGATGTGATCGGCCTGCACGTCGAGCAACGCTTGCCACGCCGCCGGCAGCCGCTTGACGATCGCGCGGACCTCGCTCCAGAGCGCGTCATAGAGCTGGCTCGCGGTCGGCGCCGTCACCACCACCTTGACCGGGTAACGGGTCAGCAGGAACCAGACCATCACGCAGCCGATGATCGTCGACTTGCCGACACCGTGCCCCGACCGTATCGAAATCCGCGTCTCGCCCCGGTCCAGCGCTTGCAGCATCTCGAGCTGCCACGGGTCGGGATCGGTCCCGAGCACTTCGCGCACGAACGCCACCGAGTTGCGCCCGTAGCGCGCCAGCAGCAGCGCGAAGGACGGCGCCCGCTTCTCCGTGGTGGCACTCATCCGGTCTCGCTCCGGCGCTCGGCGATGGGTGCCGCCGGCATCGCCGCCTCGAGCTTCGCGGCCCGCGCCAGCGCCGCCTTCGCGGCTGCTTCCAGCCGCTCGAGCTTGAGCTGCGCGCGAACCTCCGGCGGAAGCTGGCCGAGCTGCGGCGCGAGCATCTTCAACGTGCCGATGAGCACCTTGACCCCCACGTGCGGCGGCGGCGCTGCCTCGCTCACTGGAGCGGCCCTTCCTCGCGCTCCGGCCACTCCTCCGGGTCCTCTGGCAGCCCGTCATCGCCGGGCAGTCCGGGATCCTCCCGCGGCACCCGCCGCGGCGGCGGCCACTTGGGCGGCATCTGCTCGGTGTGCTCGCTCATGTCCTACCTCGGTGCCACGGGCAGCCTAGCCACCTTCCCGCTTTGTTCGCAATTTTTTGGTCGGGTTCGTCAATTTTCTCGGGCCGAGCTGTAGGGGGGTGGCCGCGGCCACAGCCGGGGGGTGGGCGGCCGGCCGGGGGGGGCGAGCGCCGGCCGCCGCCGCCATCCGTCCCACAACGTCTTAGACCTGGCCGGAACGCCCGTCCCAATGCTCAGATACGGCTTGTGTGGGACGGATCGGACCGATGCCGGCCACGTCCCATACGGGCAGGCTCCATTGGCACGGGCGCGCCTCCCCTGGCTTCGCCCGGCGCGCCCGGATCGGCCGCAGCAGCTCCAAGCCAGACCGCACGGCCAGGTTGCAAATCCGCCGCGGCAATACCCGTCCAACTAGAGCGACGGTTTATTAGCAGGCTGCATCGAACGCGACACCGGCCGGTCCGATGCGAGCTGCCAGCGCCGAACGGCACGGCCGCCGAGCCGCTAAAGAAAAGATAGGGAGAACACACACGCCCGCGCGCGCGTAACAGATCGCAACGGCTCGGCGCGCAACGGGCGCAACCGGCTGATATTGCTTGCGAATGTGCGATGACACGATTTTCCCCCGCCTTATGTCACTCGCAACCTTATCAATGGGTTGGCATGTGACCAAAGCGGCCGGCTTAGCCATGTACAGGACGCGTGGCAACCCTGCGAATGCAACGTGGCGTTCCGTATGCCGATACCTTATATACGGGACGTGGCGTTGCAATCATGTGGCGCCCGAGTGAAGCGGACCGGCCCAATGTATATCTCGCAAATCAAGTTCTTCGATCTATTCGGCGACTTGCTCGACACTTACGACGCGTATGCACTTGACGCGTTCCGGCGCGATGGCACGGAAATCCTGACCCGTGGCGGCGCCGTCCATTTCGATTATTACGGCCGCGCCTTTTTCTACCGCGGCCACTTCCGCGAGCTGCGGCCGCAGGCCATTGCGGCGTTTCAATCGCACGTAGATCGTATGATTGCGGCCCGGAGCTAGGGACCATGACCTACGAAACCGCCGCTCAATTCCTGGCGCGCCACCACATCCCGGCGCGTCCATCGGCCCAGCCGGGTCACATAGAGGCGCTTGCCGGATACGGCTGCGACGGGACGGGGTTCTTTGTGTGGGAAACCGTGCCCATGACACTCGGCGCAATCCGCGACTGGCTTGGGTATTAGGCGATGTCGGTAGCCTCAGGGAGCGGACGGATCCGCGCGGAGCGGCAAGCGGCATCCCGCTTGCCGCTCCTAAACGACTTCCGCGCTGAGGACTGGCGCAAGAAGTTGGCGGCCGAGTTCGGCATTAAGCTTCCACGTGCCGCCACGAAAATTGATCTCTACAAGGCATGGCGCGCGGCCCGCGCCAGTACGCACACAACGGGCAAGTGACGGGCCGCGACATTCGCTGGCATCGCCGCTAGGCGCCCGATCCGCCGCGCCCGGCCATGTACCGCGCGCAATGCAGCCCAACGATTGCAACATTGCGTCCCATATACAGGAGCCCTATATATGGGACGTGGCGTTGCACATAAAGGAAATCCGGCCCATGCCGATCAACTCCAATTACCAGCTTGTGACTGACCGTATCGTGGCGCTGCTGGAGCAAGGCACGGCGCCCTGGCGCCAGCCTTGGGATGCCAGCTCCGGCCCGGCAATCGCGTCCGGCCGGCCGCTCCGCGTGGGCGGGCAGCCCTACCGTGGCGTCAATACCGTCAACTTGTGGTGCGCCGCGCAGGCTCGCGGCTACCGCTCGCCTTATTGGCTGACCCTCAAAGCCGCGCAGGCATTCGGCGCGCACGTGCGCAAAGGCGAACGCGCCGAGTGCGCCTTTTTCGTGGGACAAGCCACGCGAACCAATGTCGACGAAAATACAGGCGAGGAAAGCGAAGATAGTTTCTCGTTCCTGAAATCGTATGCCGTGTTCAACGCGGAACAAATCGAGGACTTGCCCGATCAATACTATGTGCCAACGCTGGCGCCCGCGCCGTTGCTGGCCGGCCGGCATCCCGTCGCCGATGCGTTCGTTGCCGCATCCGGCGCCACGGTCCGGCATGGTGGCGACAAGGCGTTTTACTCGCCGTCGCTCGACTATCTCCAGATGCCGGCGCCGGGCGCGTTCGCGGCGCCGGAAGCCTATTATTCCGTGCTGCTGCACGAGCTGACGCATTGGACATCGGCGCCGGCCCGTTGTGACCGCGTGCTAGGCCGGCGCTTCGGCGATCATGCTTATGCGGCCGAGGAGCTGGTCGCCGAGCTGGGCGCGGCGTTCCTCTGCGCGGATCTTGGCGTGACCGTGGGCGAGCCGCGCGCGGACCATGCCAGCTACGTGGCGAGCTGGATCAAGGTGCTCAAAAGCGACAATCGCGCCGTGTTCCGCGCGGCCGCACTCGCCGAACGGGCCGCCACTTATCTGCACGAATTGGCGGACCGGGCCGACGCGCCCGCGCCGCAGCCCGACCCTGCGCCGCAGCCGCCGAAGCCGCGCCGGCCGCGCCAGCCGGCGCCCGCGCCCGTGGCGCCGCCGGCCCGGCCGCAGCCGCGCGCCAACGTCCGGCCGCATTGGACCGATCATAGCGGCGCCGCATGGGCCGCCTGCAAGGCGGAGCACGGGCCGGACGCATGGGCCGGGCCGGGCGTCGTCTGGCTTGATCTTGCGCCGGCCGCCCGAAGCTGGCTTTCGCCCGACAAAGTCCGCGTTCGCTGGAGCCGCAGCCAATGCCTGCCGGCGCCGCAATATTGGCCGGCCGGAACGTTCCCGGCGCACTTGCAGCTCGCCCCGCGGCCGGCGCGCCGGCATAGCCCGGCCGACAGCTTGCGCGATGCGCGGGCGCGGGCATGTGCGGCCGCCTTCAACGCGGCAGGCGCCGTGCTGGCGGCCCATGATGGACGGGCCGCCAAAGTCCAGGCCCTCGCGGGCCGCGGCGCCACGGAAGGCGAGCGGGCCGCCGCGGCCGCGGCGCTTGGCCGGATAACGGCGCCCAACATCCCGGCATTCTGCGCCACGTGGCGCGCGAGCGACGCCTACCGTTCCACGCCCGGCTTCGACGCGGCCCGCCCCGATCCGGCCGGCGTGGCGTTCTATGTGCGCCACGGCTTCGACGCGAGCTGGCTTGATGCGCCGGCCGCGCCGAGCCTGCCCGCGCAGCCGGCCTTGCCGATCGCGGCCTAGCGCCGCGGCAAAGACGCTATGCGGGCGCCGCCCAACGTCACGTTGGGCATGGCCGGCCCGCATGGTGCCTTTGCCGCGCGCGAGGGCGGCCGGACTGACCCGGCCGAACCATGACAGGACGGAACAATGACGACGCAGCTCGCCAAGCGCCTGAGCTACTACACGGTAGAAACGACCTACATGCTGCCCGTCTATCGGCAGCAAACCTATCTGGCGCCGTCGCTCGCCGCGGCCTGCGAGCTGGCCGTTGCCGATGACGATTGGGAGCACGCCGAGAACTCCTATGACGGCTCCGGCCCGATTCACGTGACCGGGTTATGGCGCGGCGATCGAGCCTATGTCGACGCGGACGCGCTGCCCATCCCGGCCACGTTCGCCGATCCGGCCGATGGAGCTGGCAAGTGAGCCCGGCCGCGCAGCTCGCCGCAAATCTCGCCGCCTTGCCGGCCCGTGCCTTCGCGGCGCATCCGCTCGATCCGTGCAACGTGATCGAGCTGTTCCGCGGCGAGCCGGGCTATCTCGACACGCTCACGTGCGAAACCGCCGAGCGGGCCGCCGAGTATGTCGCGCTGTTGAACGAGGGCATTGTGCCGGTCCCGGATGGGCCGGTTCGCGAGGCCATGATCTTCGGCTCGATGTTCGGTTGGGACAAGCGCCCGGCGCACCCGGACGCATGGCGGAACGGCGCGCCCGACGCCATGCCCTACACGGTCCGCTTCCTGCTCGACGGTTCCGCCGCATGGCGAAGCTGGGTTGAGCCCTACGCGACATTGGAGCGGGCGCGCCGGGCGATTGCCTGCTGGGATGACAAGCCGGACTTTTGCAGCGCCGAGTTGTGGCACGCCGGCCAGCGCATCTATGCCACGGGCCGCAGCACATGACGCCCGCACCGCGGCCCGCATGGGAGAGCGCCGTCGCCGGATCGGCCGGCATCGCCGCGGCGATCGGCGGCGCTGTCGGCGCCGTCGCGTTCGGCGGCGCCGTGCTCGGCGCTTGCATCGCGTTGGGTCCGCTGGGTTGGCTGCTGGCGATTTGGGCCGTGCCGGCGGCGGCTTCGGCCGGCGCGATGGGCGGCGCTGCGGCCGGCATGGTCATCCTGGCCTGCATCATCGGCGGCGCTGGCCTGTGGGCGCTCGCCGCGTTGATCCATGCGGTGCATCCATGACGGCGGACGAGCTGCGCGCGGCGCTGGACATCCTGCATTGGACTCCGGCCCAGCTCGGCGCCGCGGCCTGCGTGGCGCGCTCGACGGCGCACCGCTGGGCGCGTGGCGAGATCGCCGTCCCGGAGCGGATCGCCGGCTGGCTGACCGACCTGGCGCGCTACGTGGCGGCGCACCCGCCGCCGGAGCCGCCGCCGCCGCACCCAGAAACCGTCAAGCAACGCGCGCGCCGGGCCGGCTACTACGTGACCGGCAGCCGGGAGCACGGCTACCGCGTCGCCGCGCTGGCCGGCGTCGCGGACCCGGCCGGACCCGACTACAGGACCCGAAGCGAAGCGTGGGCGGCCGCGGCCGCGCTCGCCTCTGCCGAACCGTCCAAACCCGTCTGACAAAGGAACGAACAACAATGCCTCGTTACATCCTGATTGATAATCATTCCGGCTTTATCTTCGGCGACACGGCCGACATGGCGCCCGGCGTCATTGGCAGCTCTGACGTATCGCCGACCCTCGCCGCACGCTGGCTTGACGAGAACCTGGTTGGGCAATTCGGCCGCGAATACGAGCTGATCGGCCGCAACCCAAACGACACCAGCACGGGATACCACGTGTACCGCGCCGACATCGACGGCAGCGAGGCGGTTCCCGTGGTGCATAACGGGCAGGACCGCGAGACGATCGCGGCCGTCGAGCGATCCTGCCGCTATGAGGGGTTCGTCCGCTGTCACTCGCCGACTGACGACTAGCGCTCCGCGATCCCCTCCAATTCGAGCTGCACGCCCGCCCCCGTCAAACCCGTCTGACACCAAGGAACCGACATCATGCAAACCGTCAGGATTTACCGCCGTATCGCCAAGGATGTGACCTTGCTTGACATGGTCGCGCTCGAACGGCCGCGCAGTTATGACGAGACACGCGAAGATTGGGACGACGGCACACTTTACCAGCTCCCGGACGGCTACGACGTGGCGCGCAATGCCTGGGGCGAGCTGGCAATCTATGACCCGGCCGGCGCCCATTGCGAGATCGAGCTGCATTCGAGTGGGCGGCCGCAGTTGCGGACGACGGATCGGAGGGCGCCCGTGCTGGCGCGAGCCTAGCCCTCTCCGCGCTCCGGCAGCGGAGCCGGCGCCGCCTGCGCCGATGGGTCATCGGCGCGGGGCGCCGGCTCCGCGATCCCCTCCAACTCGAGCTGCACGCCCGCCACGGCCGCGCCGTTGAGCGCCGCCACGGCCAGGAAGTGCTCCAGCCCCAACCCGCCCCCCGTCACTTCCACGGCTTGCGTGGGCCGGCCCGCGGCCTGGTCCAGCACGTAGATCGCGGCCGTGTTCCGCGCCGGCAGGTTGCCGCGCTGCACGATGTTCTCGTGCAGCGCCAGCTTGGCGAACTCCGCCTCCTCGTCGAACCAATCGAGGTATTTGTCGCGGCCGGACCGGCGCCCGGCCGGGTTGCCGGACTGCCCCTGCCGCCATTGCCCGCCGCTCATAGCGGCAGCTCCGGTTGCGCCGGATCGGCCGCGGCGCCCACGCGCCCGCGCCGCCGCCCCGACCTGGTCCGGGCCGCCCGCAGCGCCGCTTGCAGCATGGCAATCGCGCCCGCGCCGCGCAGCAGCGCGTCCTCGGCCCGCATGGCGCGCTGCGCGGCCCGCAGCGCCCGCCAGCGCCGGCTTGCCAGGCTGCCCGGCAGCCCGCGCGGGATGCGCCGCAGCGCCCCCCTGGGCCGGCCCGGCCCCGGCGCCGTGCCGGCCGCGTAGCGCCCGTGATAGCCCCTCAGCACCTCAGCCATCCCAACCCGCCCCCCTTCCCTAATGCCGGGCCGGCGCGTCGCGCCCGCCGTCCGGTTCCAGCTCGGCCGCGGCCGCCGCGACCGGGTCCGCCTGCCACAGCTCCAGCCAACGCGACGCGCCGCCCGGCCCGCTCGCGCGCGCGGCGCGGTGCAGCACGAGCCGGATGCCGGCCGTCTCCAGCACCGCGCGCAGCCGGATCAACTCGTTCTGCAAGGCCGAGCCGTTGCGCGGGAAATCGCCGTCCATCCGCACGGACGGGACCTTGGCAAGCTCGGCCAGCAGCGCGATTGCCGTGCCGCGCCAGAGCAGGCCGAGCGGCAGGCCCTCTTGCGGCCCGCTGGCGACCATATCGAGGATCCCGGAGGCGACCGGCGCGGCGTCGGCCGCGAGCACGCGCTGGTAGCGCCCGGCCTCGGCCAGCATCGCCGCCATGCCGGCCGCGGTTTCGCCGAGCGCGGGCGCCGCCGCCTGCGCGAAGGCCGCCATCGCCCCGTTGCGGAAGCCCGGCACCGCGCCGAACTGACCGCCGCCGGCCAGGCCGAGCACGGCCGCGTCGAGCAGCCGGCCCAACAGCTCCGGCAGCAGCGCGTCGACCTGGCGCTGCACCGCGCCCGACTCCAATTTGGTCCGCGCCGTCTCGCCGGCCAGCTCGGCCACGTCGATGACCAGCGCGCGGTCGGCGAGGTCCGCGTGCCCGAGCAGCGGGGCGATGCCGGTAATCACCAGCGGCCCGGAGCTATGGATGATCGCGAGGTCGGCGTTGGTGTGCAGCACGCGCGAGCGGCCGCCGCCGTAGCCGTCGAGCCGCTGGCAGAGCATGTCGGCGACTTCACGCGTGATCGTGCTGACGTTGTCCAGCCCGAGCACCCGGTCGTGCGCGCCGGACGCGATCAGGGTCCGCACCGTGTCGTGCGCCGGCACGCCGTCATAGGGCTGGGAGTTGGGGTCGAGCACGGCGCGGATCGCCCGCGCCAGGGTCGACTTGCCGGCGTCGCTGGCGCCGTGCAGCACGAATGCCACGTGATCGCAGCCGGACACCAGCGACCACGCCATGCCCGCGAGCATCACGGCCAAACGATCGCTGCGCACGGTCGGGAACAGCGCTTGCAGCGCCGCCCCGGCCACCTGCGCGCCGGGGCGATGGCGCACCGGCTCCGGCAGCGGCGCGAGCGTGCTGGAGCGCAGGAACAGCGCCCCTTCCGGCTCGTGCCGCAGGATGCGCCAGCCGTCGCGCCTGATTTCGATGCAGCGCCAATCGTTCCAGCCGGGGTCGAGCACGGCGCGGTCCGCGGCGAGCCGGGCGACCCGGCGATTGTGCGGCGCGGGCGCCAGCTCGCCGCTTCGGGCGCGCAGCGCGGCCATGATCTCGTAGGTGAGCGCCTTGCTCATCGGCGCCGCCGGCACGTAGCCCTCCGCGGTGCGGTGCGCCTCGTCCCAAATCCGCCGGACCAGGCTCGGCGCGTCCTGCCCGTCGAGCCGCACGCGGTGGTATCGGGTCGCGAAGCCGGGCGCGGCGACGTAGCCGATGCCGAAGCGGTCGCGCGAGAGGCGGCAGCCCACGCGCTCCAGCGCCAGCATCAGCGCCGTGATGCGCGGCAGGCTCGGCCGGCGCGGCGGCTGGCCCCCGCCGCCGCCGGCCGAACGCTGGTTCGTGCCGCCGGCCGAACGCTGGTTCGTGCCGCCGGCCGGCAGGTAGACCACATTTGCGGCCCCGTCCGGCGGCGGCTTAGGCGGCCGCTTCGGCATGGCCACATTCCTGCGCGCTCGGGTCGACGATCCGCAGCTCGCGGCCGGGATGCAGCCGGCGCAGCCCCTCGCGCCAGAGCAGCACGTCGTCGACCCATCGTTCGGCCGGCGGCGCCCCGATCAGGTCCAGCGCCCACAGGGACGGCGCCAGGACGGCTTCGGCCAGGTGGTCGAGGCCGAGCGCCGCCCAATGCGCCCCGCCCGCCAGCGCGGCTTCCAGGCCGACGCCGAGCCGCGCCCGGCCCCCGGCGTAGGGGCGCAGGGCGAGCGCCGCCCCGGCCCGCTCGCCCCATTCGCGCCAGGGATGCACCAGCTCCTCGCCTTCCTGCGGCAGCAGCCGCGCCACCATCCCGGCGGTCGCGCCGTCCGGGGTCAGCAGCGGCGCCGTCACCGCCGGATAGGTCCGCCCGCCCGCCTCGATGGCGTGATGGGCGGCGAGCAGGTGCGGCTCGCCGGCCGCGAGCCCGTGCGCCCGGCACCAGGCCAGCGCCGCCGGCACTTCGGCGAGTGCGAACGGCTCCGGCATCGGCGCGGCCGCGTTGCGCTGGCCGCCGCGCGCCTGCGCCGCGTCATTGAGATCGGCGAAGCCGTCCGGCGGATCGAGGCACGTGACCGCCCTGCCTTCCCCCCACCAGCGCAGGATCGCCGCCGCGCGGCAGCTCGGCCCGTGGCTGCGCGGGTTCGTCTCGCGGTCGCGCACCAGCACGATCCGGGTCCATTTCGGCGCGAGGTCGAGCGCGCGCAGATTGCCCACCGAATAGGCGGCGGCCGCGGCGACGCCCGGCAGCAGCAGATGCGCGGTCAGCCCGTTCTCGATCCCCTCGGCCAGCAGCAGCGTGCCGCCCTCGGCCGGGACCGCGGCCGCGAGCGGGATCAGGCAGCCGCCGGCCGGCCCCCACACCAGCTTCGCCTTGCCGCGGCGCTTGCGCCATGCGCCATCGGTCAGGCTGATCGCGGTTTCGTGATAGGCCCGCCGCCGCCCGGTGGCCGGCTCGATCAGGGCGGCGAGCATGGTGCTGCCGCGCCCGCTGACCGCGCAGCGCACATAGGGGTGGAGGTCGTCGGCCAGGCAGGCCCGCCCGGCCAGGTAGTGCGCGGCCGGCGTGTCCGACCCGACCGGCGGGGCGATGCGCCATTCGTGCGCCCGCTGCGCCTGGTCCTCGCTGCGGCGCTGTTCCTCGCGCTCGCGGGCGCGGTCCGCTTCCTGCTGCCGCTCGCGGGCGTCGCGCTCGATCCGCGCGTGCAGCTTGGGATCGCTCTCGGCCAGGCCCAGCAGCGCTTCGGCGATGCGGCAGGTTGCGGGCACGCCCTGGCTGCCGGTGGCGGCCGAAAGAAAGTCGAACGGGTTGGCGCCCTGCATCGTCGAGAGGTTGAGCGCCACGCCGCGCTTGCCGCCGCGGAGCTGGAGCGCCCACTTGTCGCCGTGCCGGTCGGTCCCGCGCAGCTCGCCCGCGCGGACCTGGATGCGCGAGAGCACCGCCCCGGCGACGTGCTCGAGATCGGCGACCAGCAGGCAGCGCAGCGTTTCGACTGCAATCATGGCGCGCATTCACAATCAGAGGCGCGCGGTGTCCCGGCCGCAGCATCCGCCGCCGCGGGCCGCCAAGGCAAGCCCCGCGCGCAGGGTCCCGATCAGCGGTCGGGATCGCCGCGCGGCTTGCGGCGGCGGCGGCACAGCTCGCGCGCGATCGCCAGCGCGATCAGCTCCTCCCGGCTTTCGCCCGGCCGCAGCGCCGCGTCGATTTGCGCCGGGGTCAGGTCGATCCACACTCCCGCTTGCGGTTCATCGTCCGGCAACGCCCGCCTCCCCTTGGCAAAGAGGAGCAGCATACGTGCGGATCAGGTTTCGTCGTCGCTCGCGTCCTCGCGAGTGCCGGCCACGGTCACGGCCGCGTGCTTCCGGCGGCGGCGCAGCTCGCGCAGGATCGCGGTGCGGATGAAGCCGGAGACGGTTTCGCCGGAGGCCGCATCGAGCGTCGCCTCGATTCGCTCGATCGTGCCTCGCGCCAATTTGGCCCGCGTCATCTCGGTAAAGTGTGGTTTTCTTCGCGTCAAAGCACCAGCCCGGCCCCCGTTACGAAGGACACTGTGCGCTGGGCTATAAGGCCGTCAATTCAACGATTTAGCCCGTGGGCGCCGCCCCCGCCAGAGCGGTGGGACCGGAGTGGGACCGCAAGCTGCCGGACCATTCGGCTCGGACGGTCGATCTACAAGGCGCTAGACAGAAGTTGCGCCGGAGTGGAAAGGTTCCACCCGGCGCAAGTTATGGAGTCTGGAAATGTCGAGGTAGAGGCAACCGCCTCAACCGGGAACCAAAACCAAACACCCCCAACAGAAAACGTTTATGACGGGCGAAAACTGACAACCCCGTCATAGGCGAACCGGCTGGCTGCTGCAAGGGCCTTTGCAGCAGAGGGGGCGCTTTGGTTTCCCGGCAGGCAGCCTCTCCCCCGACCCGGCCAGACCGGGAGAGCACAGCGATGCCAGCGTGGCGGCGTAATTCGGAGTTCGGCGACGGCAAGCGCAAGCCGCTCACTCGCGAGCAGCGAGCCGTCGTCCGGGCCAGGTTGAATATGCGGGCGTTCCAGGGTCCGAACCGGCTCAGCGGCAACGCCGTGCGGCTCGGCTCGCTGCTACTCGATATGCTGAGCCCAAAAGGCGCGTTGTTCCCGAGCATCGCCACGCTCGCGGCACGGCTCGGCGTCTGCGCCGACACGATCCAGCGCGGCTTGGACCGTCTGTGCCAGTTGGGCTTCATCGACTGGACCCGGCGGGTGCGGCGCGTCGGCGAGCTGGTCCAGCAAACCTCCAACGCCTACTTCTTTTGTTGCGAAACCGGAAACCAGGAAGGAGTCCTTAAAGGTTTGATTCCTCTACCTCAATTTGACAGGGGCGCCCCGGCGCGAGGCAGAAAAGAGGCTCTGGAGCGCGATGGCGGCGAGGCTACGCCGCAAGACGACCGGGCCGCAGCCGCGGGAGCGGTCGCAATCTTGCGGTTATGGGGCGATCAGGCCGCGGCTGACCGCCTGGCAGGCCGATGGGCGATCAGATAACGGCCCTCGCTTAGCCCGCATCGGCCCGGCCGGCGCTCTCAGCCTCTTCGGCTGCGAGTTCGGCTGCGTCCTCGGCTATCCGCCGCTCCGCCTCGGCCGCTGCTTCGGCGAGCAGCGCGGCCGCAGCCGCATCAGCCGGGCGGCTGCGAAGCCATGCGCCGAAGCGGTCGAAGTCGGGATGTTTGAAGCTGTTGCAGAATTCGTTGAACACCGCCTGATAGTCGGGATTGGCCTCCAGCCGTGCATTGAGCCAGGAGCCGTCGTCGCTCAGCAAGGGGTCCGGCCGGCTCTCGATGTTCTCCAGCATACCGAGCAGGCTACGGCGCCCGCGCCAGTCGTCCGATCCCGCCGTCTGGCGGATCGACCACGTCTCGATAATGTTTCCGCGCGTCTGGGATCGCGGCTCCTTCACCTTCTTGCGCCGAATCTGCCGTTGCTTGCCGTGCTGCTTCTTCATGATCGCGATCACACCCCGCGCCCCTGCGGCGAGGCGGCTTTACCCGATTAGCTTTACCGGGTGAAGCGGTTGCGTCATACCGGGCGGATTAGCGAAGGAAAGCGACATGGCTAATCCAAGGGACGGCTTAACAACGGTAAACGTCAAGAATGTCAGTGAAGCCGAATGGGAGCGCGCTAAGCGGTGCGCTAACCGCTCTGATGAGCTGATCGGCGAGTGGCTGACCCGAGCGGTAAAGCTGCTGGCCGACATGGAGGAAAACGGCCCGCGCGAGTTTGGGCCGGCGACTCCCCGTCGCGAGCTGTCGCCCGAGCAAGTGGCGGCTCTTTTGCAAGGCGTGGGCGCGACGCAGGGAAGCCGCAACAGGGCCGCCGTCGAACTGCGCACCCTGGCCGGCGACATGGCCCGCGAAGCGTTGGGCAAGGAGCCGCCGCCAGTCCGGCTTCCCCCGCCGCGCGCCGGCATCGCTGCCGCTAATCTTCTCGCTAACCGGACCCCCCACAACGGTAAATCCGGGCTAATCGACCATGATGACGACCCGCCGGGGAACGTCACGGGAACGCCAGAGTCGGACGACTCGGGTGTCGAGTCGGGAGCGGCGGCGTGACCGGCGCGATGGTGGGCTATGCCCGCACCAGCACCGCCGAGCAGCACGCCGGGCTCGAGGCGCAGAAGCGCGACCTGGCGGCGGCCGGCTGCGCCCGCGTGTTCGCCGAGCAAGTGTCGAGCGTCGCCAGCCGCGCCCAGCTCACCGCGGCGCTGGACTATGTCCGGGACGGCGACGTGCTGGTGGTGACGAAGCCCGACCGACTCGCCCGCTCCACCCGCGAGCTGCTGGAGATCGTCGACGACCTGACCGGGCGCGGCGTCGGCGTGCTGATCCTCAGCATGGGCGGCGACCGGCTCGACACGCGCAGCCCGACCAGCAAGCTCATGCTGACGATCCTGGCCGGGGTGGCGACGTGGGAGCGCGAGATCATGCTGGAGCGGCAGCGCGAGGGGATCGCGCGGGCGCAGGCCGAGGGGAAATACCGCGGCCGGGTCCCGACCGCGCAGCGGCAGGGCGACCAGGTGCGCCAGCTCCGCGCCGAAGGCGTCGGCCCGGCCGAGATCGCGCGCCGGCTCGGCATCGGCCGCAGCTCGGTCTATCGGGCGCTGGAGCAACCCGCCCCAGCCGATCGCTGATCGGCCCCGTCCTGACCGTGAGGAAGGCGTACAGGCCGGTCTAGGCTCCGGGCCGGCGCCGGGGTGCGGGGAGCCCGGCAGCCAGCTCATCGGGCAACAGGTGCAGTGCTGTCGGCCGAGAAAAGCAGCGTGCGGACGAGCTGCGAGCCGAGCGCGGTCAACTTCACCCCGAACCCGTGCAGCCGCAGATCGGGGCGTTCCTGTTTGATCGCCAGCAGCACCGCCTCGATCGCGGCCGGCCGCCCGTTCCGCTTGCACACGGACCCCACCCCGACCCATGCCCGCGGCTCGAGCCGGGCGCCGTAGGCGCGGACATGCGCGGCATAGTCGGCCGGCGCATAGCCTTGCAGCACGGGCATGATTCGGACCCCAGCGAGATCGCAGGACCGCAGCGCGTCGTATCGCTCGATCGTCCATTGCTGGTGATCGGCGATGGTGCCGCCGGTCCGTTCCAGCATGAAGCCCTCGCACATAAAATCTTGCGCGACCGCCGCGAGCAATTGGCCATTGCCGGCGTAGCGGCGGATCAGCGCGGCATAGGTTTCGGCTGACTCGGGGTAGCCGCCGTGCAGCTCGATGGTCTGGAACGCGCCGCTATCGAGCACCCAACGCCGGGCGCGGAAGCCCGAGCGCCGGACGGCGAGCACATGCGCCGAGATGAACGCGGCCGGCACGCGCCAGGCGTCTTGCGGGTGGTGCATCCCGGCAAAGAACATCATCGCCGCCGCTCCAGCAGCCAGCAAACGAGCCAGGACAGCGCGCAGAGCGCGGGCCAGAGCAGCCATAGATCGTCCGCGGTCAGGCCGCGCACGTGTGACGGGTCAGGAAGCACGCCAGCATCCGGCGTTTGCATCTAGGGCAGACGACGATCACGGGAGAAGCGGACTCGCATCTCGGGTTGTTGCGCGCGGCCGCGATCGGGTCCATGCGCGACCGGGAGAGGGGGCGGCGACGTGGGCGGGCTGGGACACCGCGAACCTCGCATCGCCGCCCCACCCCGACCCGCTGCTGGCCGCCGCAGTCCGATGGGTCATCGGGCCGGTGGCGGCGGCGGCGGGAAGGCGTCGGGATCGCATCACTTGCCGCGTTTGGCCGGCTTGGCTGATCGGCCCGGCTTGGCGCTCTTGTTGTCCTGCTTGGCGAACGCGCTGGCCGCCTTCGCTTTCAGCTCGGTTTGATCCCCGCCGGGCGTTGGCTTGCGCCGGGTGGCCGGCATTGCGGACCGAACCCTGTTCGTGTCCTTCGGCTGTGGCCCCTTCGATCCCATTTCCTTGCTCTCCAGCTCGGCCGCGGCGAACCCGTCCGCGAGGTTGAAGCTCAGTTGCCGCCAGCGCTCCCGCCGCCTGTGCCCCGGCATCGCCACCCCGGTCAGGTGCAAAGTCACGGCTCGTCCCCATAGCTGCGATCTGCGGTGGTGCCGAGCGCGGGCGCCGTCTTGCGCGCCAGCTCGGCCGCGCCGCGCCCGGTCGCTTGCAGGCCGCGCCGGATGCCGGACCGGCGTTCGATCGTCCCGGCCAGCTCGGCGATCTGCTGCGGCGTCGCCCGGCGCAGGGCCGCGCCCGCCACTTCCGGGTCGAGCATCATGTGGTAGATGTCGCCCATCACCGCATCGGCCCGCTTCTGCGCGAAGCCGCGGACGAAGCGGCCTATGCCGATCGGCTCGGCCTTCACCGCTTCCTCGAGCACCGCCCGGCCGCGGGTGGGCGCGCTTTCGCCCAGCGCGTTGCTCGCCAATGCCTCGGCCGCCGACAGGTTCGGCGCTGTGTCCGAGCCGGTCGGCGCCATGCGCTGCGCCACCTTCGCCTCGCTCCAGAGCGAATCATGCACCGCCGACAGCCGCGCCCGTTCCTCCGGCGTGAAGGCGGCCGCGAGCGCGTCCTGGTTGGCGTTCCACCATTTCGTCGCCCCGCTCTGGCGCACCGATGCCAGCCCGCCGGCCCGCGGCGTGTTCGTGACGCTCGCCCGGCCCCAATCGTCCAGGATCGCCCGCCGCACGCCCTCTTGCGCGTTCGGGCTGGCCTGCACGCGGGTCATCAGGTCGCGGATGTCGCGCGCCGGATTGGCGCCGTTCAGGATCGTGCTGACCGCATCGCCGATGTTCTCGGTGCCCAAGATCGTCTGCGCGACGTTGCGCTGGTGCTCCGGCAGCGTCGTGACGTTGGGCGCGCCGCGTTCCGACGCCAGCCTGGCCGCCGCGTCGACGTTGCCCACGGCGCGATCGAGCCCGAGCGCCGGCACCGCCGTGAGCGCGTCGCGGTGGTCCTGACGGAACTGCGCCAGCCCGCGAGCGTCCACCTGGCCCGTGGTCGGGTCGACGAGGTTCTGCGCGATGTGGTCGGCGACGTGGCCGCGCATCGCGTTGGCCGCGACCGGGTCGAGCGTGCCGCCCGATGGGGTGAACAGCTCGCCGAATTGGCGCATCCCCGCCCCGCCCTCCGCGCCGGGCTTGAAGAACAGGCCGGGCGCCTGCTCCGGCTGCACGTCGGGCCGGCCATACTCCTGTTTGCCGAGCTTGCCCGCGACCGGGCCGCCGAACTGCTGCCCGCGCTCGGTGGCCGCCTGCTGGAAGGCGCGGAACTGCGCCGCCGCGTCATCCGGCAGCCCCGCCTCGAGCCCGGTCCGCACCGCCTCGGCGGTCGCGTCGAACACGCGGCCGAGTTCCTTGTCGCCGGAGTTGTACGCCTGCCGCGCGCCGTCGAGCGCGTTGCTGCGGATTTTCTGCAAGTCGGCAAAGCCGAGCGTGCGCTGCCCGGAGAGGGTGGTGAGGATCTCATTGAGCGGCGCCCATCTTGCCGATTGCGGGTCTTGGCTGATGAACTCGCGCTGACCGGCGGCGACGATGTCGCGGCGGATGTCGCGCACCGGCACTTGCACGTTGGGGTCGATCGCCTCGCGCGCCGCGCCCACGTCAGCGCTCGAGGCTGCGCGCTCGGCCGCGAATTGCCCCTGGATCGCGCGCCCGGCCGGCAGCGGCGGCGTCGCCGGTCCGAGCCCGCCGAGCGCCGCCCGCAAGTCCTGCCCCGCCTGCTGCGCCTGCGCTTCGATCACCGGGCGGATCGCGCCGGGATCGGCGACCGGCGCCGGGATCGCGTCGAGCACGTTGTCGCGCGCCTCGCGCAGCGCGGCGGCGCGGTTGGCGAATTGCGACCCTTGGGCGATGTCGACCTTGCCCGCCTGCATCGCCTTTTGCAGCGCGAACGGGCCTTGCTCGCCCACGACCGGATCGAGCACTTCGGCCGTGGTGCGCGCGTTGCGCATCCGCGCCATTTCGTTGTCGATCGCCGCGGCCTGGTTCTCCGGCTCGGGGCTGCGGAACCGCAGCTCGTCGATCGCCGCCGCGCGCTTCTCCGGGCTGATGGTGCGGACGATGCTGTTGAGCGCGTCCATGCCCTCGTTACCGAGCCGCCCGGTCAGGTATTTCCAGGCCGCCGGGGCGCCGAGCGTGACGCCGCCGCCGAGCAGCGAGCCGACGATCGGCGCCGCCACCCGCGCGACCGGGTTGTCCGTGTTGTCGTCGGCGAGCTGGTGCAGCAGGCCGGCGCCCGCTCCGGCGGCGAGCTGCGACGCCGGCTTGGCGGCAAGCGACTCCGCGACCACGGCCGTAGCCGGCCGGGCCGCCTTCGTGGCGTTCCAGGCGTTCCAGGCGGCGGTCGCGCCGCGGGCGGGCACCGCGATCTCGCCCGCCGCGAGGTAGGGCACCGCCCCCGCCGTGCCCTGGATGATGGCGTTGGCAGCGTTCGGCTCGGGGTCAGGGATCCCCGCCGCACGGATGTGCTCGGCCGCCGGCTTGGCGCGCAGCCAGTCCGCGCCGAGCAGGCTTGCGAGCGCGTTCTGCGGGATCGCCGCCATGTCGTAGACGTCGCCGAGCCCGTGCAGCAGCGCGCTTCCGCCCTGCGCGATGGAGTGCCCGACAGTGTCCAGCAGCGACGGCGCGGCCGCGGCCTGGCCGCCCGGCCAATAGCCGGGGTCGTTCGGATCGACGGACCCGCCCGATGGCGCGTCGGGCAGCGGCGGCGGAGCTGGCGCGGGCGCGGGCGGTGCGGTCCTCGAGGCGCGCCGCGCCTTGCGGGTCGGCCGCCCCATGCCGCCGTCGACGGCATCCCAATAGGCCGGGTCGTTCGGATCGTCGCTCATGTCTGACCGAACACTCCGTTAGTCCGTGGGCTGATAGATGCGGTCGCGCGGCGGCGGCGGCGGCACGGCCGGCAATGGCGGCGGCGGCGCGGGCGGCGGGCGCGTCTGCGGTCCGCCGGGCCGTTGCAGGGGCGGCCGCGGGTCGGTGTAGCCCATGCGGCCGCCGCCCATATCGGTCCACCAGATGCGGTTAGGCGGCAGCTTGGCGATCTGGTCGCGGTCGGTGACGTAGGTCACGATCGGATCGCTCGCGATCCGCTTGCTCCATTCGTTCTCGAACTGGCGGAAGCCCGCCTCGCTGGCTGCGGCCGGACCGTTCGCGGCCCGGTAGGCGTCCCAAGCGTTCGCGTGCTCGATCGTGCGCTGCTGCATGGCGCGCAGGTAGTCGATCACGGTCTTGTTGGCGTTCGGCAGGTTTTGCAGGTTCGGCATCGTTTCGGTCAGGAAGCGCAAATCGGTGTCGCTGAAATTGTTGCGCGGCATCCCCTCGCCGCCGAGCTGGCCGAGCACGAGGCCGTTGGCGATCTTGCGGAAAACGTCGGCGTTCACGGCGGTGTCGACCGAGAAGCCCGGCCCGAGCGATTTCAGGTCGAGCCCGAGCTGTGCGGCGAGTTTGCCCAGCTTGACCCCGCTCTCGATGCCCGGCCCGGTCGGGATGTTGCGCGACACCGCCTCGAGCATGTTGAGCTGGTTGTTCATCGCCAGCGCGGTATTGCGGCTGGCGTAGAGCTTGCTCCAGTCCTGCGCCGCCAGCTTGCCGGCTTCGCTGCCGGTGGCCGAGGCGGCGGCTTCGGCGGCGTTCTGCGCGGTGCGTTCGGGCGAGCGCGCCGCCAGTTCCGGGGGCGTCGGCGCGCGGCCGAGTATCTGCGGCTGCGTCTGGCCGGGATAGAACGCGGCCCAATGCCGCTTGGTCGGATCGTTCTCGTCCTGGATTTCCTTGATCTCGCCCGGCAGCTCCGGCGAGACGATCGGCGTGCCCGTCTTGTTGCCGCTGGCGTCGAGGTTCCAGATCAGCGTGCGGTTGCCGCCCTGGTCGAACTCCTTGACCTGCTTGATTTCGCGCGGCGCGACGCCGAGCTGCTTGACGTAGCCCGGCACGCCCTCGATCCGTTCGGTGTGATAGGTCTGCCCGTCCGGCATCACTTCGGTCTGATAGTGGAACGCCGGCTTTTCGCTGCCGATCACCTTGACCGGCTGGCGGTTGGCGTCGAGCACCGTCAGGTCGAGTTGGCCGGTCGCGGGGTTCCAGATCTTTTCGGTGCTGGTGTGCCCCGGCACCACGCCGCCTTGCTGCACCACGTTCGTGCCGGGGATGCGGTAGACGGTGTGCGCCTGGTTGTCCGCGCCGATCTCGGTCACGGGCGCGGCGAACTCCGGCTTGCCCGCGGCGAACTGCCCGATCACGGCGCCGTCGTTGTTGACGATGACCTGGTCCTTCGCGCCGGTCTGCGGGTTCCACCGTTCCTTGATCTCCACCTTCTGCCCGGCCAGGCTCGCCAAGGCTTTGAGCGGATCGCTCGAGAGCAGCGCCGCCGCCAGTTGCGCTTGCGTCGCGCCCCGCAGGAAGCTGCCCCCGCCCGCCGCACCCTGCCCAACGCCTCCGCTGGGCATGGGCGCCGCCGTTGTCCCGCCGACAGGCAGCGGCGGCGCCCGTCCCTGCCCAACGCCTCCGTTGGGCATGGGCAGCGGCGCGGGCGCGAGCGTCGGGCCGCCCACGGGCGCCGGACCCTTCCCAACGCCTCCGTTGGGCATGGGCGTCGCTGTAGCCGGGGGCGTTGCCGCGGGCGCGCTGGCGTCGTTGACGGGCGGCGGCAAGGCGCCGGCCTGCGCGACCTGCACCCGCCCCGGAGCCGGGGATGCCGGCGGCGCTGGCGCGGGCTGCGGCCCATGCCCAACGGAGGCGTTGGGCAGGGACCCGAGCCGCACATAGTCGGAAACCCGCGTGCGGTTGCTGTCGGCCGGGTCGCCGCCGCCGGTCAGCCAGCTCCGCAGCCCCCCCGTGCCGCCGAGCCAGGCGCCGGCCAGCAGCCCCTCGCGCGTGACCGGCACGCCATTGATCTTGCCGTCCACCATGCGGCGCTGCGCCAGCGCGTAGAGGCCCTGGCTGTCGAGCTGCTTGTCCAGGTGGCCCATCATGATCCCGTACGCCTGCTCCTGCGCGCCCGGCGATTTCAGGAAGTCGTCGCGCTTCATTTCGCCGAAGCCGGGCACCTTGATCGTTCCCGCCCACGTGTTCGGCGCCTCGCCGGGCGCCGCTGGCGTGTACAGCCCGGCGTCCTGCATCAGCGGCGAGCCCATCTGGTAGGCGCCGGAGAAGCCGCCGGCATTGACGCTCTGATAGCCGAGCTTGCCCTGCTCGTGGGCGCGCAGCGCGTCGCGCACGCCCATCCCCGGCGCGGACCCGTCCCCCGCGAAGGCGGGCGCGCCGCCCCCCGTGCCGTCATCGGCCGGCGCCACGCCGCCGAACCGCTGGAGGATCAGGTTGCGCGCCAGGTCGCTATTGCGGAGCTGCTGCATCATGAGCTGGCGGCGAATGTTGGCGTCCTGCGCGGCCTGCGCGAGCACCTGCGCCGACTGCTCCATTGCCTGCCCGTGCTCTTGCGCCGCCTGCCCGGCGATCGAGCCGGCGAGCAAGCCCTGCGTGAGCCCCTGCGCCAGCGTCGGCCGCGGCCCGAAGCCCGGCGCGCCGGCATTGGCGAGCGCCGCGCCGGACGCCATCAGCGAGTCCAGCGCGGTGCGCCGTTGCAGCGGAGCGAGCGCGCTGGCGCCGCTTTCGGTGAGCGGACCGGCATCGTCGCCGACGCGGCCGCCCGAGGCGAGGCCGCCGAGCAGCGAGAGCACGGGATCGCTGCTGTCGAGCAGGCTCCAGGCCGCCATGTCCGCCCCCTATCCCAGCAGGCTCGGCCGGAAGTTCTGCCCGAGCGGGAATTGCTGCTGGAGCTGCTGCTGCTGGCGCATTTGCAGCAGGGTCCCGAGCAGCGAGTTGGTCCCGCCGGGCGAGAACGGCGCCTGACCCGCGTTCGTGCGCAGGTAGGCGGCGTCATTGCCGGTGCCCGCGGTCATCAGGCTCTTGCCGATGCCGCCCATCGCCTGCTGTCCTTCTTTCGAGCTGATCGCGCTGAGGATTTTCGACCAGTCCGACGCCCCCGCCGTCGCGGACGGCGCATAGGCGCCGCCCGACGAACCCCATGCGTTCGTCCAGCCGCTGCCACCGAAGCCCGCGAAGCTGTCGCTCATGTCACCTGCTCCCGAGATAGCCGCCGACGCCGCCGATCAGCGCGCCGGCCGCGGTGCCCCAGCCGGGGATCGCCGACCCGGCCGCGGCCCCCGCGAGCGCGCCGCCGAGCGCCGACACCGCCGGGTTGCCCTTGTTGATCGGCTGCGAGCTGGTGGTGGTGCCGCCGTAGGGCGTCGCCGTGACCGCGCCCTCGCGGATGGCGAGCTGCTGCTGGCCCCAATTCTGCTGGTTCTGCCAATCCTCGAGCGCGGCCGAGAGGTTCGCCTGCTCGTTCTGCTGCTGCTGGTAGCCCGCGGTCGACAGCGCCGAGGCGCCCGCGAGCCCGGCGGTCTGCTGCTGCGTCGCGAGCGACGCCTGCTCGCCGGCCTGCGTCAGCGCGGTCGACACCGCCTTGTCCCAGCCCTGCGAGCGGATGTTGGCCGACAGCTCGCCCGCCTTGGCCGCCGTCTCGGAGCCGAGCACGCCGCTCTCCACCCCGAACCGCGTGCCGCCGAACGCGCCCGCGCCGGCCGCCTTGCTGGCGAGATCGTTCTGGCTGCGCGCGCCCTGCTTGGCGAGCGCGGCCAGCGCGGGATCCTCGACGGCGCCGAGATACGGGTTGAGCAGGCTTTGCGCCGTCGTGGTCAGGTTAGAGCCGGTGATCTGCTGCGCCGCCTGGCCGATCGCGTTGCTGCCGGCGCCGAGGTTCTTCCGCACCCAATCATAGGCCGCCTGCTGGTCCGGCGTGATGCTCGCGACCTGTTGGCCGGTATATTGCTCGTATGGCTTGGCGGCGACATCCTGCGCGAAGCCGAGGTTGCTGATCGCCGCATCTTGCAGCCAGCTCGGCACGTCGGTCTTGTTCGTGACCGTCGAGTTTTGGCTGCCGCTGCTGCCGCTCATTGCGCCGGCCCTCCCAGCCATTTTTCGACGTGAACGCCGGTCCGCTGGAACCCCATGCGGTTGACGCACACGCGGCCCCAGCCGTCGCGTCCCGTGCCGACGATGCGAGCGACCCCGTGCTTGCGCGCCCATGCCTCGATCTCGGGTTGCAGCGCGAGGCAGTCCGGCAGATGCCCCGCGGTCAACCAGACATTGACCTCGCGGAGCTGCGGATGGTCGCGGATTTCGGTAATGGCGACGCCCCGGCCGCGCTGCCACCATTGCGCCCGCCCGTCCTCGAGCATCGGCACCACGTCGGCGATCAGCTCGTGCGTGCCGCCGGCATGGGCGAGGGCCTGGCGCAGCCGGTTCAGCAGCCAGAGTTGCGATTCCGTCACGGGACCGGCTCCGGCAGGCTTTGCTCGGCGCGCGCGAGCTGGGCGGCGACTTCGCCCTCGCTGCGGCCGGCGGCGATCAGCACGTCCGCGCCCTGCACCTGGTCGCTCTCGACCCGCAGCGGCGCCCCGTCGCGCAGCGTGCGCAAATCCGCCTGCGACAGCGCCACCAGCACGAACGGCCGGCCGTCGATGAAGCTGCTGCGGACCCTAAGCACGCGGAACCGCCCGATGGCTCATCGTGGCACCGCCGAAGTCGTCAGGGTGCCGTCCGGCTGCACCAGCACGCGCCAGCTCGAGCCGTCCGCAGCGGTCAGGATCACCGCCGGGAAGGCGGGCGTCCCGCCCTGCGTCGCCACCCCGGCCAACCCCTGCTCGAGCTGCTGCATGGCGGCGTTGAACTCGGCCGTGCGCGGGCCGTTCGCCCCCGTCGCGCGCGGCAGCCGCAAGGTCGCGAGCTGCGGGCGGACGCTCATCGCCGCATCCTCACCGCCCCGCCCCCGGATCGAGCGCCAGCCGCACCCGGCCGAGCGCCCACGGGCCGTCTTGCAGGCCCTCGAGCCGCAGTCGCAGCGCGCGCGTCTCGAAACACGTATCGATCACCCCGTCCGCGCGCTCGGCCACATACGTCCCGTACTCCTCGAGCACGTCGCCCGGCGCCCAGCTCCCGCGCAGGTGCCATTGCACCAGCTCGGGATGCTGCAAGTCCGGGATCAGGCTGGAGACGAAAATGCCGCCGTCGCCGTCGCCGATTTGGATGTCCCCGGTTTCGGCAAAGACCGAGCTGCCGCGCGGGTTGCCGTCGTCGAGCCAGCCGGTTTCGTGCTGGTAGATCAGCCCGTCCGGCGCGCCCAGCAGCGGCAGCCCGAACGCGCCGGGCTCGACGCCGATGCTGCGGCGCTGGCGGCCGTGCCACCACCCATTCGTCTCGTAGTTCCACGTCACGTAACTGTCGGGCGTCGCCGCGCCCGCGCTGCAATAGCCCCAGGTGATCTCCGGGAAGATGCCGTTGTGAAAGCCGTAGATCGACCCGCGCAGCACCGGGTTCATGTCGCTTTCGAGGTATTCGGTGAGCGGGCAGGGGAGCGAGCGCACGCTGCCGTCGTAGAGCCAGAAGCCATGATGCCCCCACCACGCGGCGCGGCCGGACATCGCCACCATCGCCTCGGGTCCGGCCGGGCCGCAGCCGGCGCCGATCCGTTGCAAGCCGTAAACGTAGGGCGTGCCGACATAGGCGAGCAGATGCACGTCGTCGTCGCAGAAGATGATCGTGCCCTGCGACACCCGCCGCGCGGCGAGGCCGATCCCGGTCGAGCGCAGTTGCAGCGACCCGGCGGTGTTCGTGACGCTCGGCGCCCAATCGGTCGGCACTTCCTGGCTGCACCAGGAGACGCGCCGGGGGTCGCCGTCCGCGCCGATCACGACGATGTGCCGCTCCTCGGTGACGATGCAGGCCCGGCCGGGCGGCGCGCCCGCGACCGGCTGCAACAGTCCCGCGACCGGCAGGCTCGGCGTCCACATCAGCAGCCGCCCATCGGCCGAGCCCATCGCGACCAGGTCCTCGCCCCAATTGTCCAGGCTGACGCTGCCGGAGGGGGCGGCGCGGTACTGCTCGCTTTCGTGGCTGCGATGCACGCCGTAGGGCTCGGCGCCGTAATCGCCGATGCCGTAGCCGTCGACGATCCCGGCCGCCTCGCCGGGCACGAAGTCGGCGGGCGAGAGCACGGTGCCGGCGCTGCCGTCCCACACCTGGACTTGCCCGAGGCTGGCGCCCGCGACCCAGCGCAGCCCGGCATTGTCGCGCCAGGACAGCAGCGAGCGCGGTTCGCCCGCGAGCTGGATGCCCGGCAGCCGCTTCCAGCCGCCGATCGGCACGAGTTCGCCCGCGTCGAAGCGGACCAGGCTCATGTCCCACCAGGCCGAGCGGGTGTCCTGCGGCGTGGCGCGCCGCCCCGAGCCCGGCGGCAGTTGCAGCGCGAGGAGCTGCGGCACCGTGCAGCCCGTTCAGGCCGCGGCCGGGCCTTCGCCCGCGGTGACGGTGCCCGGCGCGGCCGGGGCCATCGACAGCCGCTCGCCTTCCCGCTCGCGCCGATCGCGGTCCGCCTCGCGCCGCACGCGCTCGAGTTCGGCGGTGCGGCGGTCCTCTTCCTCGATCGAGACGCGGGTGGGCTGATACTCGGGCGGCCGGCCGATGCTGGCGTTGCGCATCTCGCCAAGGATGCGGTCCTGCTCCTGGCGCGGCAGCGCGGCGAACTGCGCCAGCGTCAGCGCCCCGTTGGCCTCGATCCAGCCCGGTTGCGGCGTGTCGTTCGGCCGCATGGTCTCGAGCTGGTCGGGGAAGCGGCGCGGCGCCCACGGCCGGTCCAGCGCCTCGGTCGGGTAGGGCGCGGGCGCGCCGCGGCCCTGGAGCACCTGCTGCTCGCTCGCCTCGCCGCGCGGCATGGGATCCTCGTAGAAGCGGCGGTGCGCCATCGTCGGCGGATCGGTGTAGGGGTTCTGCCCGATCTCGCCGCCTTCCTGGAACACGAGCGGGCCGCCGGTTGGGACCACGCCCGGCCGCGCGCCGGGGTCCCGGCCGATCTCTGATCGGTCCTGCGGCGACGGGCTGTAACGCCGTTCGCCGGGGCCGGGGCGGCTCTGCTCCTCTTGCCGCGCCGCGGCCGCGTGCGCCGCCTCCTGCTCGCTCTTGCGCTGCGCCTCCGTCTGTTTCTTATCCTCGGCCATGATGGTGGTCCCTCCTAGAATTGCTGCGCCGCCTTGATGATGACGTTGAGCCCGACGCTCGGCTGGACGTTGTTGTGCGACCCGTCGCCGCCCGCGTTCAGCGTGTAGATCAGATGCGAGTGCTGCCCGTCGTCGCTGGTGATCGCGGTTCCGGCCGCCAGCGGCACCGCGCTTGCGCCGCCCGCGACGTTGAATGCCGCCGGGCCGACATAGGAGTGGTGATGCTGGCCGGCCGAATCGGTCGTGCCGCCGTGATTGTGCGCGGGCATTTCCGCGGCCGTCAGCGTGTGCGTGACCTCGCCGACGATCTGCGCGAAGCCGAGCCAGCCGCCGCCGGAGGGGCCGGTGTGAACCGGGGTCAGCCCGCGCAGGTTCGGCACGTTGAAGGTGCTCGAGCCGTCGCCCGCGCCCCATGCCGTGCCGATCACCGCGAACAGGTCGGGGTAGGCGGCGCGCGAGAGCGCATAGCCGTCGCACGAAATCCAGCCGTAGGGGACCGTCAGGCTCGGCCAGAGCTTGAGCGTGCCGACCGGCTCGATGTAGGCGCGCAGGTTGTTGAGCAGCGTCGCCAAGTCGGCCTGCGCGGCGGCGGCGCCGTTCTTGGCCTGGCCGATCAGCGTGTCCGCCAGCGTCCAGTTGCCGTTGAGGATGCCGCCCCACGTGTCGCGGTCGAGCCCGACCGTGGGCAGGGTGAAGCCGAGCGGGGTTGCCGGGTCCGCGCGCGGGGCGGGAGCGTCAGCCACGTCCGACCGAACCTGCCCGAACGTCTGTTCGGGCTGACGTGTTCGTGTCGCCGATCACGTCCGCATCGTCCCGCCCGTTCCCCCGATCCGCGGATGGCGCGGGCGGCGCCGGCTGCACCTGGCCGACGATCTTCTGCACGATCGGCGAGGCGATCCGATAGGGCGCGTCGCCGAGCGCTGCGAGCACCACCTGCCACTCGCGCGCGGCGAGGATGACGGCCAGCTCCTTGTCAGGGTGCAGCGGGGTCACTGGATCGTCCCTTCCTCGAGCGCCTTGATGCGCCCGTGCAGCGCGTCGATTTGCCCGTGCAGCTCCTTGACCGCGTTGCACAGGGCCAACGGCAGCGCGCTCATGTCGAGCACCCGCAGATCGTCGACCTGCTCGCCCTGCACGACCCCGACCGTCTGGCTGACCATTTCGGGCATGAAACCCTCCACGTCCTGCGCGATCAGGCCGACGAACTCGGTGCCCGCCGCGGCCACGGCGGTATGCGTGCCGCCCACGGTTTCGCCCGGCTGCTGCGTCGGCTGCAACGGCCCGACGCCGCCGAAATCCTCGCGGAACTTGTAACGGATCGGCTTCAGCGCCAGCACTTCGGCCAGCCCGTGCTCGTAATCCCCGAGCACGTCCTTGGTGCGGGCATCGCTGGCATCGCCCCACGATCCGCCGCCGGGCTGGTATCCTTTCAACGTGGCGGTGAAGTTTCCCGTTGGCGCCATATAGAACGCAGCCGTGCTCATAGTGCCCGTTGCTGCATCCGTGGGGCCGAACTGCGCCGACCCATCCGCTCCGACCACGCGGAACCCGAACGCCTTGTTGCTGCCGACTTCCCACGATCCGGTCGTGCCGCCGACCGTGCCCGACCGGAAGGCCAGGATATGATCCCCGAGCACGGCGTTGCCGGCGGTGACGTTCTTGCCGCTGCCCGCCGAGATGTTGCCCGCATTGCAGGTGAGGTCGCCCACGTTGACGGTGAGCCCGCTGCCGCTGCCCGCGAGCGTCATCAGCACCGCGCCGCTGCTGTTCCAGGTGCGGGTGCCGTTGCTCTGGTCGAACGTGTCCACCCAGCCCGTCACCCACAGGACTTGCCGCTGGTTGCCCGCGGTGGTGAAGCCCCAGCCGCCGCCGCCGAGCAGCAGGCTCGTCCCCTGCGTGACGACGCCGCCCGCGTTGTCGATCGTCAGCCGGTTCGACGCGAGGTTGCCGCCGCCGTCGAGGTTGCCGAACTGGATCGTGCCGGTGGCGTTGACGCCGAATCCGGCCGCCCAGCCGCTCGACTGCGAGCCCACCCCGCCGCCGTTGGCGGTGTTTCGGACGCTGAAAACGGCGTTGGTCCCGGTCACGGCGCCGTTGGCGATCAGGTTGCCGTTGCCGTCGAGCGTGGCGCGCTCGGAGAGGATGGTGCCTTCGGCGGGGTCCGCGGTCGCGAAGTGCATGGTGCCGGCGGCGTCGGTATAAAAGCCCGTGTAGCCGCCGCGCGCGACGTTCCAACTGCCGACCACGCCACCCAGCGCATCCCCCGCCCGCCCGACCGCGAGGTGGCCGCAGAGCATGATCCCGGCCGTCGTGATCGCGTGGTTGTTGCCCACGCTGAGATCGCCGCCGTTGACGATCAGCCCGCCGGTCAGCGTGCCGCCGGTTAGCGGCAGATACGCGCCCGCCTTGCCGTCGACATACTGCTTCGTCGCCGCCTGCATCGCCGCTACCGGATCGGCCGGCAGCACCAGCGGACCGACCAGGGTAAAGGTCCCGTCCCCGGCGATCGTGCCGCGCTCGCCGATGATCGTGCCCCCCGCCGCGTCCGCGGTGGCGAAGTGCAGCAGCCCGTTGCCGTCGGTGTAGAAGCCGGTATAGCCGCCGCGCACGACGTTCCACGAGCCGACCACGCCGCCGAGCGCGTCGCCGGCCCGGCCCGAGGCCAGGTGGCCGCAGAGCATGATCCCGGCCGTGGTGATCGCGTGGTTGTTGCCCACGCTGAGATCGCCGCCGTTGACCGTCAGCGGGCCGGTCAGCGTGCCGCCGGTCAGCGGCAGGTAGGCCCCGACCACGCCGCCCACATGCGCGTCGACATACTGCTTCGTCGCCGCTTGCAGCGCCGTGGTCGGATCGGCGTACAGCGTCAGCATCCCGAGCATCCCGCCGCCGTCGCGCGAGAGCACGATCTGGTCGAGCAGGTCGAGCGTCTGGTTGAGCTGCTGGCCCCACACGTCGAGGTCGCCGGCCACGTCCGGCTTGATGAGGTCCAGCAACGGGGTGAGGGTGCTCATTTACCTGCAACCTCCGGCGGCGATCGCGGGCGCGTCCGGCCACGCCGCGCAGCTCTGCCCCTGGCCTTCCCACGCGAAGTCGAGCACGGCGGTCATGTAGAACACCGCGCCCGTGCCCGGATAAACGCTGTACAGCGACCGGCTGTAGAACCCGGTGCCGTAGGGCCGCGGCGTGCCGGCCGCGACGCCGCCGATGGCGAGGCGCTGCGCCGCGATTCGCGGCTGGTCGCCCTCGCGCACCCGGAAGCCCTGCGGCAGCCGCGAGCTGGCCGCCACGGTGCCGTCGCTCTGCCAGACCAGCGCCAGCGTGTTCGCCACCCCCCACTCGTTGCCAGCCTGCGGCCACAGGATCGGCAGCCCGTTGAGGAACAGCGCCGGGTTGGGCTGCTGCACCAGCGGCGCGGTCGGCGCGCGCTGGTAGCCCTCGCCGGTCACTTCGACGCCGGGCGGGATGACCTGGCCGCTCGCGACCACGGAGCGGCAGAACGCCAGCTCGAGCGCCGCTAGGCCGCCGCGGGCGGTCCCGCCCCGATCGCTGATCGTGGGCCGGCGCGCGCTCACGCCCGCAACCTTGGCTGGCCGCGATAGCGCTGCACCAGCCGCGAGCCCTGATGCCGCGCGCGCTCGTGCTCGGCGTTGGCGCGGAACACTTCGGCCTGATAGAAGCCCGACCACGTCTGCACCCGTGCGTCGTCGCGCAGGAACGGCGCCGACTGCACCAGCGCGGCATAGGTGTAGATATTGGGATAGGTGCTCAGCACCGCCGTCGTGTCGTCGTCGGCAAAGCCGAGCGACTGCTTCTGATAGTAAGTCATTTCTATGGTGTAATACGACCAGTTCGCCGGGACCGGGCTCGGCGGCAGCGCCACCGGCCAGACCTCGATCTCGTCGCCGACGATCGAATAATAGGCCGGGCCGCCGGCCGTGTCGCAGGCGCGCGTGTTCGGGTCGACATAGGCCCAGCTTCCGCCCGCGCCGGCCTGGCGCGCGTCGCCCATCTCCCGCCGCGGCTGGTACTGCAGTTCCCGGCCGCCGAAGCCCGCCGCCGTGTCGCCGAGGCGAATGTCGATCGCCTCGAGGTAGTCGCAGGGCAGCGGCAGATATTGCCCGTCGACCGTCTGCACCGCGCGGCGGACCATGCAGCGGGCGCGCAGATCGAGGTTGATTTCGACCTCGCCCGCCGCAATGAACGTGCCGACCGGATCGAAGCCGGCGCCGGGCGCGGGCGAGCGGAACGAGGCGCGGTGCAGCCAGCCATAGACGCCCTGGACGAGCTGCGCGCGCGTGATACTCACGCCAGCCGCCGCCCGTTGTCGGTGCGGAGCCGGCGGACGTCGCGCTCGGACAGGAAGCGCAGGAACCGCGCCTCGTCCACCACCTTGTTGCCCTGCACGATGCCGAGCGCCCGCATCTGCCCCCACACCACGAGCGGGATGCGCGCGACGTGCCGCCAGCCGCCGGGCAGGCGGGCGGCGCGTCCGGGGTCGTAGGCGTTCGCGTCCCTGGCGTTGGCGTCCAGGATCGCCCGCACGTCCTGCGAGCGCAGGATCAGCGGCAGGCCGGTTTGCGGGTCCAACCGGACGACGGTCCGCGTGCGCGCCGCCCGGTTCTGGAAGACGACGGGCCGCATCAGGTGATGTCGCCGACCATCGCGTGCGCCTTGGGCGCGGTGACGCGCAGCGTGCCCTCGAACACCACGCCGCCGTCGGCCGCGTCGCCGGTTTTCGCGTATTCGACCTGCTCCATATCCCGGCCCGGCAGCGGCGCGATCTCGGCGTGCTCGGGGTCGATCAGCAGCATCACGTCGGTGGGCATGAAGATGTCGGGCGCCATCTCGAGCCGGCCGAAATCGGTCAGGTAGGCGTCGACCGCGCCCACGATCGTGACCGGCGACGTGGGCGTGGTCTGCATGATGTTGGTCTGCGCGATGTTGCCGGCGCTGCCGGCCAGCGTCGAGAACTCGGCCTTGATCGCCGGGCTCATCAGCCCGAGCTTGGGCCGGCCGCCGACCGTGAAGGCGGCCTGCATCGCGCTCGCGATCAGCGGCAGGGTCAGCGCCCGCGCGGTGCCGTGAACCGGCGCGGTGACGCCGTCGCCCGACGACATCGCCCCGGTGCCCGCCCCCATCGAGCCGTTCGTGATGAAGCACTGAATCCCGCTCATCTGCCGCGGGTCGACGCCGGACTTGACCTTGTCGCGGGTGATCCACCACTCCAGGTCGCGCCGCAGCTCGACGCCCTTGAGCAAGGTTTGCCGGTCGAACTCGTCGCCGCCGACCGTGTCCGACGCGCGCAGCGTGTTCGACACGGTGATGGTCCGGGTCATGATCTGGCAATAGTTGCTCAACCGGGTGGGCCGGAGCGCCGGCTGCGCGAGGTAGCGGAAGCCTTCCGGCTGCACGTTGCTGTCGGCGGCCTGGAGGTTCTGCACGATCCACTCGGTGAGGATCTGTTCGGCGTCCTCGCCGCGGCCGAGCGCCGTCACCAGCGGGGTTTCCTCGGGGTCGATCTCCCAGATGATGTCCGAGAGGTCTTGGCGGACGTTGTTGGCTGGGTTGCCTCCGGTCGTCAGATAGGTGCCCGCAATTGCGGCGCCTTCGCTTGGTACTGCCATGTCGGCACACTCCGTTGCCGCACGATCGCGCGCGGCGTGATTGGGGGGTGTGCGAGCCGACATGGACTGCGGAGGAAGCCCGGCTTGCCGGCGTGTTCGTCCCGATCGGGCGGGAGCGAGTGCCGGCCTACGGGTTTGCGCTTGGTCCCGTGGTCGCCGACGCGATCGGTTTGCTTGTTCCCGTCCAAACGTCTCGTTTGGACCTTGGAGTGCCGTGCGATCGTCGCCGAAGTGCTGCATCCAACTGCCGCCGCCGTCCCTAAGTCAAGCCCGACGTGCGACGGCGGCCGGTTCCGCCATCACCGCCGCGACCAGGCGCGCGTTCAGGACCGCGGCCGCGCCGATCAGCTCGGCCATCGAAATCCCGTCGACCGCCCACGCGCTGCCGGCCGAAAGATCGGCGCTGTTGATGACGGCAACGGCCGCGCCGGCCAGCTCGCCGCGCTCGGCCCGCGCCAACGCGCTGCGCAGCAGCAGCACGACCGGGTCCTCGCCGGGCGCGGCGTGCTGGGCCGCATGGCCGTTGACCATCACCGCCGCCCCGCCGGCTTCTGCGAGCGCAACGTCTTTACGAGCTGTTGCGCGTTGCGCATGGTCGGGCGTTCGTCGAACACCCGGCGCGCTTCCTGCTGGCGCTGCGGCGGCGCCGGCCGCGGCGTCTCGCCCCGCGCCGGCCGGGTCGCGTCCGGCGCGTTCGGCGTCACCTTGCGCCCGGCCAGCCGGCGATAGTTCATCGCGTCGTGCAGCACGATCAGTTGTCGCGGATCGAGGACCGGCACCGCCAGCTCCTCGTCCGTGTAGCCGACCTGTTTGGCGTAGCTGCGGATGTCCTCTTGCAGCTTGGTCCGCGTCGCCGGGTCGCGCCAGCCGGGCACGGCGCGGGTGAGCACTTCCATGCCGGAGCGGTACATCGCCTCGGCGCGCTGCGCTTCCTGCGCCTGCCGGAGCTGGCCGAGCCGGGCCTGCTCGGCCTCGGCGTCGCGCAGCGCCTCGAATCGGGCGCGCTTTTCCTGGTAGCCGAGCGGGTCCTGCCTGGCGAGCGCCACCCAATCGACCGGCTCGGCGAACTCGCGCCCGGCCTCGGTGACGTACTGGGCGAGCTTGGCCTGCAAGGCGCGGGTGGCGCCCTCGAACTGCTGGTAAGTCTCCTGCGCCTTGCGGTGCTGCTCGGCCGTCTGCTGCGTTTTGCGGCTGTAATCGTCCTGCCGCAGATAGCCTTGGATCAGCTCGGCGCGGCTGAGCCGCTGCGGCCGCCCGTCGATGGTCAGCTCGAAAGTTTCGTCCCCGCCGCCCTCGCCCTCGCCTTCGCCGAAGCCGAAATGGTCCCCGGCCCCGTCGCCGCTGCCGGCCGAACGCTGGTTCGTGCCGCCGTCGTCGGCCTGATGGCGTTCGGGCGGGTCGGCGGCCGGCGCGCTCGGGTCGGCCGCCATCGCCGCGCGGGCGCGCTTGAGCTTGTCGAGCCCGCTATCCATCGTCAGGCCGGGCTCGCGCGGCGCGGGGTCGGCCGGCCGGAAGCTGGGCGGCCCGGCGGCGCCGTTGCCGGCCCCTCGGCCGGCGGTGCTCTCGCTCATCGCGGCCGCCGTGCGATGTCGACCACGAACGCGCGGTCGGCGAGGTCGGCGTGTCCGAGCAATGGCGCGACGCTACGGATCAGCACGGGCCGCGGCGCCCCCCATCCCGGCCGCCAGCGCCCGTCGCCCTGATCGTCGATCGGAAACACGTTGCCCGCCGGCTCATGGTCGCTGTTCACGGTTGTTTCTCTCCCAAATCTTCGACCAGCAGCCCCAGCGTTTGCCCGGCTTGCTGCATCTTCCAGCCGCGGCGCGTCACGGTCAGCACGCACACGCCCTCGATCTGGCCGAGCACGGCCTGCGCCGCCGCCTCGCACAGCGCGCTCAGCATCTCCCCGGTGCGGCCGCCGGGCGCGAGCGTGCGGATGCGGGCGAGCAGCGCCATCGTCGTCTGCATCGGCTCGAGCGTGCCGGCGCCGCGGACCGTGACCGCGCCCGTGGGCGGCGCGCCGCACACCGTCAGCACGCCGTCGACCCGGCCGCAGCGCACGTCGGCGCCGATCGCGTCGAGCAGCGCCATCATGTCCGACCGAGCTTTGCTCGTGTCCTCCGACCGAGCTTTGCTCGTGTCCGCGGCCCGAGCGTCGGCCTTGGCTGTCATCGTGCCGCGCCGCTCCGGTGCCGTGCGACAGTTCCCTGGTCGATCGTGCTGGCGATCGCGCGCCGCAGCCGGTCGACCGCGCGCACGTCGAGCCACGCCTGTTCGCGCACGGACAGGTCGGCGCTTTCCCGCCATTGCCGCACGCCCTCGGCGATCAGCCCGTCCAGCAGCTCCGCGAGCAGCCGGTTGTTCGCCAGCGCCTCGGCCTGCGTCGCCCGCTCGAGCGCGGCGCGCGGATCTCCGACCGAACTTTGTTCGTGCCGCGAGGGGGTCGGCGTCATCCCTACCCCGACAGCGCCAGCACGAGCGCGCGCCACAGCCCGAACCGGCGCCGCCGCACGCGGAAGCGGTGCAGGATCATATCGGGCCTCCCGGCGGCGCGGGCGGCGCGGGCGGCGCGGCCGCGTTGGCCCGGCGCATCGCCGCGAGCGCCTGGATCAGCGGCGGCGGCAGGAACACCCGCGCATCGCCGAGACTCTGCTGCGCCGGCCGGTTGCCGATCGGCCCGGCTGGCGGACCCGGCCGATCGCTGATCGGCCCCCCTGGCATCGGCGGACCGCCGGGCGGCGCCATGCCCGGCGGCGGCCCCCCTGGCATCGGTCCGCCCGGCGGCACCATCCCCGGCGGTCCGGCGGCGCCCGGCGGCGGCCCCGCCGCCCCGCTCGCGATCGAAATGAGCGCCACGCTCAATTCGTGGTCGCGCTGCATCATGTCCGACAGCACGCGCAGATCGACCGAGATATTATACTTGCCTTGCAGCTCGGCCGCGGCCAGCAGCGCCTTGACCCGCGCCTCGTCACGCAGCCGGTCGTCCTCCATCAGCGCCCCGAGGGTCTTGTCGCGCGCCTCGACCGCGTCCTTCTGCGCCGTGGCCTGCGCCTTCGTCATCTCGACTTGCGCCAGCAGTTCGTCCGGGCTCGGCTGCTGCGGCTGCGGCGGCGGCTGCCAGTCGGCCGGCACTTCCTGGAAGTATTTGCCGGGGTTCACGATCCCGGCGACGTTGAGCATGTCGGCCAGGGTGGCGCGGTACTGGGCGACCGTGACGAGCGGGTTCTGCGGCCCGTAGGTGCTCAGGATTTGCTCCTGCTTGGCCGCGGTCGCGGCGAACACCTGCATCCGCTCGGCGATGCTGCCGCGCCCGACCGCGACGCTCGTTTCGACGTTGAAGGCGTTGACCCACGCGCGCGGGTCGACCGGGACCCACTTGCCGCGCAGCCGCACCGTGCGCGTGCGGTCCTGATGCTGCGCCATCATCGCCAGCACGCCGGCATAGACCGCGCGCAGCCCCTCGGCGATCCAGCGCAGGGTCAGCTCGAGGCGGTCCTGCGCTGCCGAAATCTGCGCGCTGACGGCGATCGGCGCCGTCGACTGCAACGCCTCGGCGGTCAAGCCCTGGCTGCCGCGGGTGATGCCGGTCCGGCTCTCCTTGATGGCGCTCAGCACGTCGAGCAGCGGCAACGCCTGCGGCCCGATGAACGGCTTGGTCAGCTCGCGGATCGCGCCGGTTTCGCGCTCGCGCAGCACCGCGCCCATCTCGGTGTTCAGCACGTCGTCGATCGGCACGGCGCCGTCCTTGATGACGGTGCGCGGGTGGATGCTCTCCACCATGCTGTCGAGCACGTTGCGCATCACGTGGCTGCCGACCACTTGCAGGTCGCCGACCCGGTCCGCGTAGCTCTGCCCGATCGCCTTGTGCGCGACCGCGAACGGCACGATGCGCGCGAGCGGGATCCTTTCGGCCGGCTGGTGGGCGATGACTTGCTCGCCGCGGTGCCCGACCGCCTGCACCCGGCGTAGCTCGGCGATGCCGTCGCCGTCATAGTCCACCCTGATCCAGCCCTCGGTGTAGGTGAGCCGGCGCATGGCGTCGTCGCGCTTGGTTTCGTTGTCGCGCGTGGCGTTGGCCGCCAGCCGGTCGCGCCTGCGCGTCACCTTGTCGGTGCGGGCCATGTAGTCGTTCTCGGCCCACTCGCGGACCTGATCGAGCGGGAAGCCGAGCGCGACCAGGTCGCCGACCGTCGATTCCGTCACGATGAACACGCCGCGCGCGCCCTCGTCCTCGCCCGTGCCGCTGGCGTCGGCGTCGATCCAGACGCTTTCGGCCGGCACCGCTTCGACCCGCGGCCGGTTCTGCTGCATCTTGCGCACGAGCTGCACGTCGTAGAGCAGCAGCGGCACGCCCGGCATCGGCTGGACCAGCGCCCCTTCCGGCGATTGCGTGATCCCGAGCCGTTCGTCCTCGGTCGCCGGCCGGCGCGTCACCCGCAGCGCCTTGACCCCGTCCTCGTTGATGAGCGCCGCGCATTGCGGCTCGAGCAGGCCGGAATAGTGCTCGGCCACCGGCTTGATGCTGTCGTCCCACCACCAGCGTATCCAGCCGGCCTTGAGCTGGCAGGCGTCGAGTGCGGCGTCGTGGATGGCGCGGAAGCCGTTGCACTCGCGGAAGACGACGTGCTGCACGTAGTCGGTCGCCTGCCGCGCGGCTTCGTCGTCGCCTTCCTTGGTCGGGGTGAACTCGACCGGATGTTCCGCGCCCGCGAACACCCGGACGATCGTCGGCATCACGGCCGCGATCGTGTCCTGCACTTCGGTGAGCACGATCTGCGAGCGGCCGGGGTCCTCGTCGCCGAACTTCTCGCCGTTGTAGAGCCGCAGCCCGTGCGCGCGCTCGTTGGCGAGGCGGTCGTTGTAGGAGCGGGCGGCCTCGCGCCGCGCCCGGAAGGCGGCGGTCAGGTCCTCCTCGCTCATTGCCGGGGCCTCGGCGATCAGCACGTGCTCGACGGCCTCGCCCGGCCCGGCCGCCTGCGGGGTGGGCTCGTCGCCGAGCACGGAGGGGGCGGCGTGACGGCGGGATTTTGCCATAGGTTATAAAACCGCGACTCGGATCGGTCGCGCGTCCAGGAAATTGCGTAGTAAATCTTCGTTACAAAAGTCCTACTCCGGTCCTACCGGGCCGCGCTGGCTATCGGGAACGGGGTTTCTCGCTAGTCAGCCCGCCACAGCCAGCCGCCGCCGCAGCTCGGGCAGACCTTCCACGTGTTGCGGTAGCCGGCGCGGTCGATCATGCCCGCCCCGACAACAGCTCGCCAAGCGTGACCTCCGAAACCTTCTTGACCCGCCGGATCGAGCCAGTTCCGCGGCAACGCGGGCAGGTATGCGGCTTCTCGGCGATCACTCGCTCGAGCCGGAATTGATCCGCTTGCGCCTCATACTGGATCAGCCATTGCCGCGCATGGTCTTCGTCCGCGAAGACGTAGCCGCACAGCGTCCGGTCCGGGCACCTCCGCATTCGGATTGTCGCGGTGCCGCTCATGCCCGCCCACTCATCACCCGCTCCCTTGTCGCCGCGGTCGATCATGCCCGCCCGGACGTTTCCGGCTGCCCCTCGAATCTGGCGATCATTTCCTTCATCAGCGTTACGACATCGCGCCGATCGGCGCCGTTGCTGACGTAGTTGCACCGTCCGTCGAAGCCCTCGAACGGGAACACCATCAGCACGAACCCGACCTTGCGCTTGCCCGGCGGGGCGTCGCCGTTGAAGCCTTCGTTGATGGTCCGCGCCAGGGCGGTCATCACCTCGTGATACTCCGCCTCGATCGGCGCGTCCCCAAGCCGCTGCTCCGGCGTCAGCGCCTCGAATTGCGCCCGGCGCTTGCGTTCACCCATTCACCCGCCCCCTTGTCGCCGCGGACTGAACAGCGTAGCGCCCGGCGCCGGGCCGGCCGGGCGCGCCTGCTCGCGCTCCCAGCACGCCACATACGCCACCTCCGGGTCGCCGCTGCCCAGCACGACCGAGACGAACATGGCGCCGCAGCCGCAGGCCCCGTGATACAGGCCCGGCCCCGGCGCGGCCGGGATCGCCACCATGCAGCGCGGCCGCCGCTCGCCGGCCAGGTCCAGCGTCGCGCTGCGGGCCGGGCGCGCGGCGCGGGCCGGGCGATCCGGCGACGGCCCGACCGCCTCAAACGTCAGCACGGGCGGCATCGCGCCCCAGCAATTCGGCGATGGTGCGGATCGGACCTTCCAGCGCGGTCCGCGACGCCGCGAGATTCCGCGCCGCGGCGTCCGCCGGATCGTCCGCCGTGTTCCAGGCGATGCGCTCCAGAGCCTCTTGCGCGAGCACCGCGCACACCTCTGCACAGGCCCGCAACAGGGCGCGCTCGTCCTCGGTCATACCCGCCCCGCCGGCAACTCCCGCGGCGGCCCGAGCACGAGGTGCGCCAGCGCGATCTCCCGCTGCGCCTTGCGGATTCGCTGCGCGAGGCCCGGCTGTTCGCGCTCCATCGCCGCCAACTCCGGCGCGTCGACCCGCACGAGCTGCAAGCGGGCGTCGTAGCTGC
>DASYSP010000108.1:0-30319 GCA_036003195.1 Casimicrobiaceae bacterium | reverse complement strand
ACAGCTATCATTGCTTCAAGCATGAAGCATTTGTTGAACCTGCTGGCGGCCGTCGCGCTGCTGGTCTGGGGCACGTACCTCGTTCGCACCGGCATCCTGCGCGTCTTCGGCGCCAACCTGCGCCACGTGCTCGCGCGCAGCATCGCCACCCGCCCCGCGGCCGCCATGGCCGGCCTCGGCGTCACCGCGCTGGTGCAATCGAGCACCGCCACCGCGCTGATCGTCTCCTCCTTCGTCGGCCAGGGCATCGTCACCCTGGGCACCGCGCTGGCCGTGATGCTGGGCGCCGACGTCGGCTCCAGCCTGATGGCGGTGGTGTTCTCGTTCGACCTGTCGTGGCTGTCGCCGCTGCTGATCTTCACCGGCGTCGTGCTGTTCCTCGCACGCGAGGAGACGAATGTCGGCCGCTTCGGCCGCATCCTGATCGGCCTCGGCCTCATCCTCTTCGCGTTGCAGTGGATCGGGGTGTCGGCCAAGCCGCTGACCGAGGCCGCGGGGATGCGCGTGATCTTCGCCTCGCTCACCGGCGACATCCTGCTCGACATGCTGGTTGCAGCCTTCGTCACGATCCTCTGCTATTCGAGTCTCGCCGTCGTGCTGCTGGTGGCCACGCTGGCCGGCCTGCACGTGATTGCGCTGGGCGTGGCGATGCCGCTGGTGCTCGGCGCGAACCTCGGCAGCGGCCTTCTCGGCATGCTGTCGACGCTGCGCTCGGCACCCGAAGCGCGTCGCGTCACGCTCGGCAACTTCCTGTTCAAGCTGATCGGCTGCGTGCTGGCGGTGCCGCTGCTGCGCTTCGCCGGGCCCGCGATCGCAGGCCTCTCGCTGCCCGAGAGCACCGAGGTCGTGGCGTTCCACCTCGCGTTCAACATCGCGCTCGCCGTGCTGTTCCTGTTCGCCACGCAGGCGGTGGCGCGCGTCGCCGAGCGGCTGTTGCCGATGCGTCCGGCCAGCGAGGATCCGGCCAAGCCGCGCTTCCTCGATCCGTCGGCGCTGGCCACGCCGGCGCTCGCCATCGGCAACGCCGCGCGCGAGTCGCTGCGCATCAGCGACGTGATCGACGAGATGCTGCAGGGCCTGCTCGCCGTGCTCAAGACCAACGACCGCGCACTGGCGGGCCGCGTGCGCAAGATGGATGACGTCGTCGACGAGCTGTATACCGCGGTGAAGCTGTACCTGACGCAGATCTCGCGCGCCGCGCTGGACCAGAAGGAAGGTCGGCGCTGGACCGACATCGTTTCGTTCACGATCAACATGGAGCAGGTCGGCGACATCATCGACCGCGTCGTCGCCGAGATCGAGGAGAAGAAGATCGACAAGGGCCGCAACTTCTCCGACGCCGGCATGACGGAGATCTGCGACCTGCACTCGAGGCTCACCGCCAACCTGCGGCTCGGCATGAGCGTGTTCCTCAACGGCGACCTGAAGAGCGCGCAGGAGCTGCTCGCGCAGAAGGTGCTGTTCCGCGACCTCGAGCGCGCGTACGCCGATTCCCACCTGTCGCGGCTCGCCGGCAACACGTTGCCGAGCATCGAGACGTCGTCGCTGCATCTCGATCTCATTTCCGAGCTGAAGCGCATCAATTCGCTCATCTGCTCGATCGCCTACCCGATCCTGGAGGACGCAGGCGTGCTGGCGCGCACGCGCCTCAAGACCGACGAGGCAGTGGCTGCCGCGAACACCGCCGCGCCCGCCGATGCGAAGGCATGGGCCGAGCGCAATCCGCGCACCGCCTGATGCCTTCGCGCACGACACCCGCAGCGCCCAGCGAACGCCCCGCGCATCGCGCCGCGACGCGCGCGTGAGCGTGCCCGCCACCGAGCTCTCCTTCGGCGTCACGCTGGCGGTGCTGGGTGCGGCGCTGCTGCACGCGTCGTGGAACGCGCTTCTCAAGTCCGCCGACGGCGAACCGCTGCTCGGCACCGCGCTGATCGTCGCCGGCTCCTCGGTGGTCGGCCTTTTCCTGCTGCCGTTCGTCGGCGCGCCGGCGCGCGCGTCGTGGCCCTACATTGCAGTGTCGTCGACGATCCATTTCGGCTACTACCTGACGCTGTCGGCCGCCTATCGACGCGGCGACCTCTCCTTCGCCTATCCGCTGATGCGCGGCGTCGCGCCGCTGTTCGTGGCGGTGCTCGGCATCGTGTTCCTCCATGAGCACCCGACGCCGAGCGCGATCGTCGGCATTGCGCTCATCTCGCTCGGCATCCTCGCCATCGCATGGTTCGCCGGCGGCGGCCACACCCCTGCCGCCGCAGGCTTTGCACTTGCCAACGCGGCGATCATCGCGCTGTACACGCTGGTCGACGGCGCCGGCGCGCGAGCGTCGGGGGATGCCATCGGCTACGCGACGTGGCTGATATTTCTGGAAGGCCTGCCATTCCTGGCGTGGATCCTCGCCACCCGCGGCGCGCCTGCATTGCGCTATTGGCAGTTGCGGTGGCGGCGCGGCATTGCCGGCGGCGCCGCGAGCCTCGCCGCCTATGCGATCGTGCTGTGGGCGATGACCCGCGCGCCGGTCGCCGTGGTGGCGTCGCTGCGCGAAGTATCGGTCGTGTTCGCGTCGCTGCTGGGCACGTTCGCATTGAAGGAAGGCTTCGGCTGGAAGCGTGCCATCGGTGCGCTCACCGTCCTCGCGGGCGTCACGGCGCTCAAGTTCTGAGCCCGGGTCGCGGATGGCTGCCCTTCCCTCCGCCGCACGCGTCGTCGTCATCGGCGGCGGCATCGCCGGCGTGTCGGTCGCCTACCATCTTGCGCGCCGCGGCGTCGAGCGTGTGCTGCTGCTGGAGCAAGGCCGCCTGACCTGCGGCACCACGTGGCACGCGGCGGGTCTCGTCGGCCAGACGCGAGCGACGCGCAATGCCACGCGGATGAGTCGCTACGGCATCGAGCTCTACGCGTCGCTGGAGCAGGAAACCGGTCTCGCCACCGGCTGGAAGCAATGCGGCTCGCTCAACGTCGCGCGCACACCCGAGCGGATGACGATGATGCGACGGCAAATGGCGCGCGCCGGCAGCTTCGGCATCGCCCATGAATTCATCTCGCCCGACGCGGCGCGCGAGCGGGTGCCGATCCTGCATACCGACGACCTCGCCGGAGCCGTGTGGATTCCCGGCGATGGCAAGGTCAACCCGACCGATCTCACGCAGTCGCTGGCGAAGGGCGCACGGATGCGCGGCGCGACGCTGGCCGAAGGCGTGCGCGTCGTCGCGATCGACGTCGTCGACCGTCAGGTCACGGGCGTGCGCTGGCAGCGCGACGGCGCCGAAGGTCTGGTCGCCTGCGACACTATCGTGAACTGCGGCGGCCAGTGGGCGCGCGAGCTCGGTGCGCGCTCGGGCGTGACGGTGCCGCTGTATTCGGCCGAGCATTTCTACGTCGTCACGGCGCCGATCGATGGCGTGACGCCCGACCTCCCGGTGATCCGCGACCCGGACGGCTTCATCTACTACAAGGAGGAAGTGGGCGGCCTCGTGATGGGTGGCTTCGAGCCGGTGGCGAAGCCGTGGAACGTGTCGCCGATCCCCGCGGGCTTCGAATTCCAGCTGCTGCCCGAAGACTGGGACCAATTCGAGATCCTGATGCAGAACGCGCTGCACCGCACGCCCTGCCTCGCCACCGCCGAAGTGAAGATGCTGCTGAACGGGCCGGAGAGCTTCACGCCGGACGGCAATTTCATTCTCGGCGAAGCGCCGCAAGTGCGCGGCTATTTCGTCTGCGCCGGATTCAACTCCGCCGGTATCGCCAATGCCGGCGGCGCCGGCGCGCTGGTCGCCGACTGGATCGTCGACGGCGAAGCCCCGACCGACCTGTGGGACGTCGACATCCGCCGCTTCGCGCCGCTGCACGCCAATCGCCGGCACCTCGCCGACCGTACCGTCGAGTCGCTGGGACTGCACTATGCGATGCGCTGGCCACGCGAGGAGATGCAGACGGTGCGCCCGCTGCGCCGCTCGCCACTGTACGACCGGCTCGCCGCGCGCGGCGCCGTGTTCGGCAGCAAGCTCGCCTGGGAACGCGCCAACTATTTCCTGCCGCCGGGACAGCGCGAGCCGCCGCCCACGTTCGGCAAGCCGGGCTGGCTGCCCTGGGTGCTGGACGAGCAGCGCGCGTGCCGCGAGGCGGTGGCGCTCTTCGACCAGACGTCGTTCGCCAAGTTCGTGCTGAAGGGCCGCGACGCGCTCGCCGTGCTCGAGCGGCTCTGCGCCAATGCGATGGATGTCGCGGTCGGGCGCATCGTCTACACGGCGATGCTCAATGTGCGCGGCGGCTTCGAGAGCGACCTGACGGTCGTGCGCATCGGCGCTCACGAATTCCTCATCCTCACGGGCTCGGCCCAGGCAACGCGCGATTTCGACTGGATCGAGCGCCACATCGACGTCGACGCGCATGCGGTGCTGGTCGACGTCACCAGCGCGTACTCGGTGCTGTCGCTGATGGGGCCGCGTGCCGAAGCCCTGCTGCGCGCGCTATCGCCCGACGATTTCTCGCGGCACGCGCTGCCGTTCGCCAGTACGGCGCTGGTCGACATCGGCCACGCGCGCGTGCGCGCCGCACGCATGAGCTACGTCGGCGGTCCCGGATACGAGCTCTACGTGCCGACCGAACAGTGCGTGACGCTCTACGACGCGCTGGTCAGCGCCGGTCGTGAATTCGGACTGGCCGATGCCGGCTATTACACGATCGACGCGCTGCGCATCGAATCGCTGCGCCGCGCCTTCGGCGCCGAGCTGTCGCCGGACGAAACGCCGCTCGACGCCGGACTCGATTTCGCCGTCGCGATGGACAAGGCTGTGGATTTCATCGGCCGCGACGCGCTGCGCCGCCAGCGCGCGCAGGGCGTGCAGAAGCGCCTCGTGCAATTGCGCGCACGCGACCCGGATGTCTACCTGTGGGGCGGCGAGCCCGTGTCGATGAATGGCGTGGCCATGGGCGAAGTGGCTTCCGCCGGGTACAGCGGCCGCTTCGGCTGCGCGGTGGCGCTCGCCTATGCGCGCGGCGAGGTGCTCGACGATGCGGCGCTCGCGTCCGCGCACTGGGAGATCGATATCGCCGGTCAGCGCGTCGCCGCGAGCGCGCACGTCGACGCGCGTCGCACGCCGCGTACCACGCCCGCGTAGCGGCGCGCGGCGAGCAGTCCCGCACCTGCGGTAAGCTTGCAGCCAGCGCCCTGTCGCGATCCCCGGATGAACCAACGCTTCAGCCCCACGCCGCGCCGCGGCCGCACACCCGCCGATCCCGCCGCGGAGCGGACGCAGGTGCAGAGCCTGACGCGCGGTCTCGCGATCCTCGAGTGCCTCGCGCGTGGCGAGCACGGCCTCACGCTGACCGACATCGCGCACCGCGTGCAGCTGCCGCCGTCCACCGTGCACCGGTTGCTCGCCACGCTCGAGCGCGGTGGCCATGTCTACCAGGCGGGGGCACAGGGCCTTTGGTATGTCGGGCTCGCCGCGTTCACCGTCGGCTCGAGCTTCCTTGCCAGCCGCGAGTGGGTGGCGCAGAGCCACCGCTTCATGCGCCACCTGATGGAGCGCTCCGGCGAGACCGCGAACCTGGCGATCCTCGACGGCACCGACGCCGTGTTCATCGACCAGGTGCAATGCCACGAGATGATGCGCACGATCGTCAAGCTCGGCGGCCGCGCGCCGCTGCACGCGTCGGGTGTGGGCAAGGCGATCTTCGCCGCCCTCCCCGACGACCAGATCGTGGCGATCCTCAAGGTCAAGGGGCTGCCGCGCATCACCGAGAACACGATCACCTCGCCGGAGACGATGTGGGCGAGCGTGCGCGTGATCCGCCAGCGCGGCTGGTCGTTCGACGACGAGGAGCACGCGTTCGGCACGCGCTGCGTGGCCTCGCCGATCTACGACGAGCATGCCGAGATGCTGGGCGCCATCTCCGTCGCCGGCCCGTCGTCACGACTGCCCGATCCGCGCATCAAGGAGCTCGGACCGCTGGTCGCGGCGACGGCGGAAGAGATCACCCGCCAGATCGGCGGGCGCTGGCCGCACCCCTGCTGAGGCGCGCTACGTGGGGCAGCGCCCGGTCGCGCGCGGCTGCATCCGTTGCCAGCGCGCCGCGAGCGCGTCGTTCGCCGGCGGCCGCCAATGCTCCAGCAGATGCTCGGCGCTCGCGGCATCATTGCACACCAGCACGACGTCGCAGCCTGCGCGCGTGGCCGCATCCGCGCGTGCGACGACGTCACCGGCCGCGGCGGCACCGGCCATCGACAGGTCGTCGCTGAAAACGAGACCGTCGAACGCGAGCCGGACGCGCAGCATGTCGCGCAGCCAGTATGCGGAGAATCCGGCGAGGCCGGGATCGATCGCGGAATAGACGACGTGCGCCGGCATCACGCCGTCGAGCCCGCGCGCGGCGAGCGCGGCGAACGGCACGAGGTCCGCGGCGAGCAGCGCGGCCAACGGCCGCGGATCCACCGGCAGTTCGGTGTGCGAGTCGGCCGCGACGAAGCCATGCCCCGGAAAATGCTTGCCGACGCACGCGGTGCCGCCGGCATGCAGGCCGTCGATCAGAGCGCGCGCCAGCGCCGCCACGGCGTTCGGGCGATCCGAGAGCGCGCGATCGCCGATCACCGCGCTGCGCGCGTGGTCGATGTCGAGCACCGGCGTGAAGCTGTAATCGACGCCCTGGGCGCGCAACTCGCTGGCGAGCGTCCAACCGAGGCGCGTCGCCTCTGCGGCCGCGCCCGCGACGTCGTTCTCCCACCACGCGCCGAGCGTGCGCATCGCCGGGATCGGCGTGAAGCCGTTGCGAAAGCGCTGCACGCGGCCGCCCTCGTGGTCCACCGCCACGAGCAGCGGCGGCGTGCGCAGCGCGTGGATCTGCGCGGTGAGCGCGGCGAGCGCGGCGGGGGTCGCGTAATTGCGCGCGAACAGGATCACGCCACCGACCGTGGGATGCAGCAGGCGCTCGCGCTCCACGGCATCGATTGCGACGCCTGCGACATCGACGACCAGCGGTCCCCGCGCCAGCGCGACCGTCATCGGACTGCGCCCTCGCGCATCAGCGCCTTCATCTCGCGCACCGCCTCGCGCAGGCCGGTGAACACGGCGCGCGACACGATGGCATGGCCGATGTGGAGCTCGCGCACGCCGGCCAGCGCCGCCACCGGCTGCACGTTGACGTAGTTCAGCGCATGCCCGGCATTGAAGCGCATGCCGGCGGCGCGGATCGCCGCGCCGGCGACGCGCAACCGCTCGAGCTCGGCCAGCACGGCAGGGCTCGCCGCGTCGCGGCCGCGCGCATGGAACGCATGCGCATACGGCCCGGTGTGCAATTCGCAGACGGCGACGCCGATGCGCGCCGCCGCCTCGACCTGCGCAATCTCGGCATCGATGAAGACGCTGACCCTGATCCCGGCGTCGGTGAGCTTGCGCACCGCGGCAGCGAGCGCGCGCTCCTGGCCGGCGACGTCGAGGCCGCCTTCGGTCGTCACCTCCTCGCGGCCCTCGGGCACCAGCATCGCCATTTCCGGCTTGAGCACGCAGGCGAGCCCGACCATCGCCGGCGTCGCCGCCATCTCGAGGTTGAGCTTGATGTGCACGAGGTCGCGCAGCCGCCGCACGTCCTCGTCCTGGATGTGGCGGCGATCCTCGCGCAGGTGCACCGTGATGCCGTCGGCACCGCCGAGATGCGCCTCGACGGCCGCCCACACGGGATCGGGCTCATACGTGCGACGCGCCTCGCGCAGCGTGGCCACGTGGTCGATGTTGACACCCAGCTCGATCATGATTCGTCCTCGCCCTCCAGGGCCTGCAGGTCCTGCACGATGCGGCGGCTGAAGAGGCGCCGCGCCTCCAGATGATGGTCGAGCACCACGCGCATCAGGCGCTTCGCCTCGCCTGCAGTGGCGGCGTCGGCGAAGCGCCCGGTGGCGAGCGCGACGAGCGTCGAGCCGTGCACGATCATGCCCGGCAGATCGGTGCGCGCCGGCAGGCGGAACGCGCCGCGCTCGATGGCGAAATGGTAGCGTGCCGCGGCATCGATCGGCACCCGCCCGTCGACTTCGTTCGCGAGATCGAGCGCGTAGCCCAGCGCCTCCAGCAGCGCGAGCTCGAAGCTGCGCAGCAGCGGTGCCTGCTCGCCGCCGGCGGCAAGCGTCGCCAGCGCGTCGGCGTAACCGGCGAAGAGGCGCGGATGCGGGTCCTCGCGCGGCAGGAGCTTCAACAGGAGCTCGTTCAGGTAGAACGCGCACAGCAGCGCACTGCCGGCCGGCAGCGCCATGCCGCCGCGCCATTCGGCGCGGGTGAGCGTCTTGAGCTCGCGCGTGCCCATCCAGGCCAGCGTCAGCGGCTGGAAGGCCTGCAGCGTTCCGCGCAGCTCGGAGCGCGCGCGTCTGGCGCCACGCGCGACCAGCGCCACGCGTCCGTGGTGCGCGGTCCATGCCTCGACGATCGCGCTCGTCTCGCGATACGGATGCGTGTGCAGCACGAATGCCGGCTCGTCCTCGACGCGACGCGCGTCGGCGGCCGGATGCACCTTGTGCGCCTCGACCATGTCAGCGGATCCGGGCCCGCGGCGCCGGCGTCATTCGTAGCCGAGCCGCGCCAGCGACGCGTCGGATGCAGCCCAGTTGCGGCGCACGCGCACGAACACCTCGAGGAAGACCTTGCCGGCGAACAGCGCTTCCATGTCCTCGCGCGCCTTGCTGGCGATCGACTTCATCGTCATGCCGCCCTCGCCGAGCAGGATCGCGCGCTGGCCCGGCTTGTCGACCAGCACCACGGCAGCGATGCGGCGCAGGCTTCCGTCCTCGACGAAGCGCTCGATGGTCACCGTCGTCGCGTACGGCACCTCGTCGCCGAGCAGGCGGAAGATCTTCTCGCGGATCAGCTCGGCCGCGAGGAAGCGCTCGTCGCGATCGGTCAGCGTGTCGGCGTCGTACAGCGCCGGCGAGCATGGCAGGCACCTGGCGATCTCGTCCTTCAGCACGTCGAGCGCCACGTCCTTCTCGGCGGACACCGGCACCAGCGCGGCGAAGTCGCGCCACGTCGCGAGCTCGGCGAGGCGCGGCAACAGCTCACGCGGCGCCGCCAGCGCGTCGACCTTGTTGATCGCGGCCACGGCCGGGCGGGCGGGCGCGATGAGCGCGGCCACCGCGCGATCGGCATCGGTGAGGCGCGCGGCATCGACCACCAGCACGGCGACGTCGACGTCGGCGAGGCTCGCCATCACCGCGCGATTGAGTCGATCGTTGAGGCGCGAGCGATGTCGCGTCTGGAAGCCTGGCGTGTCCACAAAGACGAACTGTCGCGCGGCCTCGGTGAGCACGCCGAGGATGCGATGCCGCGTCGTCTGCGGCTTCTTCGACGTGATGCTGATCTTGTGTCCGACGAGGCGGTTGAGCAGCGTCGACTTGCCGACGCTCGGCCGGCCGACGATGGCGACGTGGCCGCTGCGGAAAGGGCTATCCGTCATCGCGTGGCCGCGGCCGCCGCGTGCACGGCGGCCAGCGCCGCCTGCGCGGCGTCCTGTTCGGCGGCGCGCCGGCTCATGCCCGCGCCACGGGCGACCACCGACAGCGCGGCGATCCTGCATTCGACGTCGAATGTCTGCGCGTGCGCCTCGCCGCCGACCGCCACGACCGCATATTCGGGCACCGGCAGCCGCCGACCCTGCAGCCATTCCTGCAGCGACGTCTTGGGATCCTTGGCGAGCACCGTACCGATGGGGTCCTCCAGCACCTCGCCGAAGGCCGCATGAATCACGCGTCGTGCGGCGTCGTAGCCGGCATCGACAAACACCGCGCCGAACACGGCCTCGAGCCCGTCGGCGAGGATCGACGGTCGCGTCGCGCCGCCGCTCTTCAGCTCGCCTTCGCCAAGATTGAGCTCCGCGCCGAGGTCGAGCGCGGCGGCGATGCGCGCGAGCATGTCGCGATTGACGAGGCCCGCGCGCGCGCGCGACAGCTCGCCTTCCGTCATCTGCGGGAACCGCATGTACAGGAGCTCGGCGACGACGCAGTTGAGCACGGCGTCGCCGATGAACTCGAAGCGCTCGTTGTGGTGCGCGCCATGGCTGCGGTGGGTCAGCGCCTGCGCGAGCAGCGCCGGCTCGGCGAACGCATGGCCCAGCGCCTCGGCCAGCGGGCGCCGGCGCGGCGTGGCGCCTGGCGGGGAACGCGTCACCGCGCCTCGGTCACCTCGAAGTCGATCACGAGGCTCACGTTGTAGACCAGCGGCAGGCGGGTTTCCCAGCTGATGTTGCCGACGATCTGGTTGTTTTCCTTGGTGACCTCGAGGTCCTGCCAGTGCACCGACTCGACGTAGTCGGCGGCGAGGCGGCGCTCGAAGAAGCGGCGCACCGTCGCCGGCTGGCCGTCGACGGCGTCCGCGAGCGCGCCGGCGAGGGCCTTCTTGACGGAGAAGTACTCGATGTACGACGGCAGCATGCGAAAGCCGACCAGCGCGACGACGACGACGACCAGGCCGATGAACAGGAACCCGATCAACGTGAGCCCGGCCTGGCGCTTGCCTGTCTGCATGAGGTCTCCCCTAATGGACGCCGCGCCCGACGCGCTTGAACGCGCCGGTGACGATGTCGTCCCAGTTGAACCAGATGAAGAACGCGCGCCCGCGCAGGTTGGCGTCGGGCACGAATCCCCAGTAGCGGCTGTCGTCGCTGAAATCGCGGTTGTCGCCCATCATGAAGTATTCACCGGCCGGCACCCGGCAGGTGAAGCCGCGCTCATTGTATTCGCAATTGTCGTGCCCCGGGAACGTGCGCACGTTGCCCGGCTGGATCGGCGGCGCCAATGCATTCTGCGCGATCACGTACGACTTCGGCGTGCCGCCGGCGTTCGCCGTTTCCTGCACCTTCTGCGTCTCCTCGAAGCGCATCCCTTCGAGCCACCCGTACGTGCCATCGGCCACCTGCGGCAGCGGATTGCCGTTGACCGCCAGCTTCTTGTCGCGATACTCGACGACGTCGCCCGGCAGGCCGATGACGCGCTTGATGTAGTCCACCGACGGGTCCAGCGGATAGCGGAAGACCACGATGTCGCCGTGCTGCGGCGAGCCGAGGTCGATGACCTTGCGCTCGATGATCGGCAGCCGGATGCCATAGGCAAACTTGTTGACGAGGATGAAGTCGCCCACCTCGAGCGTGGGCCGCATCGACGACGACGGGATCTTGAACGGCTCGGCGACGAAGCTGCGCAGCAGGAACACCGCGATCAGCACCGGGAAGAAGCTTGCCGTGTACTCGACCCAGGCCGGCGGCGATGCGAGGCGCTCGGCCAGCGTCGCGCGCTCGGCGGCGACCGCTTTGGCGTCGCCGCCCTCGCGCTGGATACGCTGGTCGAAGGCGGCCAGGGCGGCGCGGGCGCCCGCCGCGCGCCGCGGCGCCAGCGCGAACTTGTCGAGCACCCAGGCGATGCCGGTGACGACCGAAAGGACGAACAGGATGAGGGCGAAATTCATGCGGCAGCAGGCACGGCGGAGGATGCGGACCGCGCGAATTGTCTCATGGGCTCGAGCCCGGACCGCCGCCGGCCGTACCCCGGAACCGTCGATTCATCGTGAATGCGGACGATGCGCAGCGCGGGCCGACCGCTCACTTGCCGCCCACTTGCAGGATCGCAAGGAACGCCTCCTGCGGGATCTCGACGCTGCCGACCGCCTTCATCCGCTTCTTGCCGGCCTTCTGCTTCTCGAGCAGCTTCTTCTTGCGCGTGATGTCGCCGCCGTAGCACTTGGCCAGCACGTTCTTGCGCAGCGCCTTGATCGACTCGCGGGCGATGATCTGCGCGCCGATCGCCGCCTGCACGGCGATGTCGAACATCTGCCGCGGAATCAGCGAGCGCATCTTCGACGCCACCTCGCGCCCGCGATGCAGCGCCACCGAGCGGTGCACCATCACCGACAGCGCGTCGACACGCTCGCCGTTGATGAGGATGTCGAGCTTCACCACGTCCGCGGCGCGGAACTCCTTGAACTCGTAGTCGAGCGACGCGTAGCCGCGAGACACCGACTTCAGCTTGTCGAAGAAGTCCATCACCACTTCCGCCATCGGCAGCTCGTAGGTCAGCACCACCTGGCGCCCGGCGTAATGCATGTTCTTCTGCACGCCGCGCTTCTCGGTGCACAGCGTCAGCACCGGACCCACGTACTCCTGCGGCACGATGATCGTGGCGGTGATGATCGGCTCGCGGATCTCCTCGATGCGCGAAAGGTCGGGCAGCTTCGACGGATTCTCGACCTCGAGCACCTCGCCGTCGCGCTGCATCACCTGGTAGACCACGGTCGGCGCGGTGGTGACGAGATCCATGTCGTACTCGCGCTCGAGTCGCTCCTGCACGATGTCCATGTGCAGGAGGCCGAGGAAGCCGCAGCGGAAGCCGAAGCCCAGCGCCTGCGACACCTCCGGCTCGTACTGCAGCGATGCATCGTTCAGCGACAGCTTGTCGAGCGCGTCGCGCAGCGCTTCGTACTGGTTGGCCTCGACCGGATACAGCCCCGCGAACACCTGCGGCTTGACCTTGCGGAAGCCCGGCAGCGGCGCGGCCGCCCGGTGCGCGACGTGCGTCAGGGTGTCGCCGACCTGCGCGGCCTTGAGCTCCTTGATGCCGGCGGTGACGAAGCCGACGTCGCCCGCCGTCAGTGCGTCGCGCGCGATCGATTTCGGCGTGAACACGCCCACCGATTCGCACACGTAGGCGGCGCCGGTGGCCATCAGCTGGATGCGGTCGCGGGGCTTGAGCGTGCCGTTCATCATGCGCACCAGCATCACCACGCCGACGTAGTTGTCGAACCACGAGTCGATGATCAACGCGGCCAACGGCGCGCTGGAATCCCCCACCGGGGGCGGGATGCGCGCGATCACCGCCTCGAGGATGTCGTCGACGCCATCGCCGGTCTTGGCGCTGGCGAGGATGGCGTCCTGCGCGTCGATGCCGATGATGTCCTCGATTTCCGCGATCACCCGCACGGGGTCGGCCGACGGCAGGTCGATCTTGTTGAGCACCGGCACCACCTCGACGCCCTGCTCGAGCGCCGTGTAGCAATTGGCCACCGTCTGCGCTTCCACCCCCTGCGACGCATCGACGACCAGCAGCGCGCCTTCGCACGCGGCCAGCGAGCGCGAGACCTCGTAGGCGAAGTCGACGTGGCCCGGCGTGTCGATCATGTTGAGGCGGTAACTCGCGCCGTCGCGGGCGACGTATTCGAGGGCGGCCGTCTGCGCCTTGATCGTGATGCCGCGCTCGCGTTCCAGGTCCATCGAATCGAGCACCTGCTCGCTCATCTCGCGCGCGGCGAGCCCGCCGCAACGCTGGATGAAGCGATCGGCAAGTGTCGACTTGCCGTGGTCGATGTGGGCGATGATCGAGAAATTGCGGATGCGGTTCACGGGGGCGGATGCTGCCAACGAAAAAGGGGCGCACGGCGCCCCTCGCAACGAGCCTTCGGCTCGGGGTCCCCGGTCCGCGGCGCTTGGGCCGGCGCGTGGGGGCTCACCGAAACTGTTGAATTTTAGCGTATTTCGGTGATTGCCGCGAGGGCGGCCTGGACCTCGGCCGGATCCAGCGACAGGTGGCAGATCTCTCGACCGTCGGCCGCGTCGCCGGCGATCAGCACCGGCACGCGCTCGCCGAACCGCGCGTCGAGCACGGGGTCGCTGTCGACATCGATTTCCACGCATTCGACGCCCCGCGCATCGAGCATCGGCTGCAGCGCGTCGCGCATCTCGTCGCACAGGTGGCACCAGCTGCGCACCAGCAGCGTCCAGCGGCGCGGCGCGGCCGCACCGTCGGCATCAGGCGTGCTGCGACTACCCGCGGTCGGGAGCGCGGGCGGCAACAGGTGGCGCCTGCGGCCGCCGCGCGCGGCGGGCCCGTCGCCGCTCACTCGCTGTCGGGCGGCAGCGGGCGCAGCGTGGCGAAGAACTGGTTGTCGCCGCGCTTGACCTGCAGCGTCACCGGCGTGGACTTGTCGAGCTTGGCGAAAAGGTCGTTGAGCTGCGCCACGTTGCGGGCGTCGGTCGTCACGCCGCGGCTCACCACCGCGAGGATGACGTCACCGGCCTGGATATTGGCGCGCACCGCGCCCGACACGGCCTCGACGCCGACGCCGTTCTTCACCTCCAGATCCTTCTTCTGGTCGTCGGTCAGGTCGGCGAGCACGAGGCCCATCCGGTTGGGACGCGCCTGCTCCTTCGACGGTCCGCCGCCGCTGCGGCGCTGCGGTGCCTCGTTGTCGTCCTTGAGCTCGCTCACCGTGACCGCGACGTCGCGCGTGGCATTCTTGCGCCACACCGTGATCGTGATCTTGGTTCCCGGGCGGATCGCGCTGATCACGCGCGGCAGGTCGGCGCTGCCATGCACGTCGCGGCCGTCGACCTTGACGATGACATCGCCGGGCTCGATGCCGGCCTTGTCGGCGGGACCGCCCTTCTCCACCGAGCCGACCAGCGCGCCGCCGCCCTGCTTGAAGTTCATCGACTCGGCGACGTCCTTGGTCACTTCCTGGATGCCGACGCCGATGCGGCCCCGCGTCACGCGTCCCTTGTCCTTGAGCTGCGACGCGGTGTTCATCGCGACGTCGATCGGGATGGCGAACGCGAGGCCCATGAAGCCCCCCGTGCGCGAGAAGATGAGCGAGTTGACGCCGACCACCTCGCCGCGCATGTTGAACAGCGGGCCGCCCGAGTTGCCGGGGTTGATCGCGACGTCGGTCTGGATGAACGGCACGAGGTTTTCCTGCGGCAGGTCGCGGCCCTTGGCGCTGACGATGCCGGCGGTCATCGTGTTCTCGAGCCCGAACGGCTTGCCGATGGCCACCACCCATTCGCCGACCTTGAGCTTGTCGGGATCGCCGATCGTCACCTTGGGCAGGTTGCTGCCCTCGATCTTGATGAGCGCGATGTCCGAGCGCTTGTCGACGCCGATCACCTTGGCGGTGAACTCGCGCTTATCGGTCAGCGTGACCTTGACCTCGTCGGCGCCGTCGACGACGTGGGCGTTGGTGACGATGTAGCCGTCGCTGCCGATGATGAAGCCGGACCCGGCGGCCTGCGCGATCTCGGGCTCGGGGCTGCGGCGGAACTGCGGTCCGAAGCGCTTGAAGAACTCGTAGAACGGGTCGTCCTCGGGCAAGTCGGGCAGGTTGCGCGCACTGCGGCGGATCTTCTGCGTGACGTCGATCGACACGACCGACGGCCCCTGCTTCTCGTAGAGTTCGGTGAAATCGGGCAGTCCGGCGCGCGCGGTGATCTGCGCGAACGCGAGATTGGCCAGAACTGCGCACGCGAACGCCAGGGTGGCGCGCGCGGCCTGCTGCGGACGAAGCGTGATGCGGGACATCGGTGACCTCTCCTGAATGATCCGGTTGACGCGCGCGGCGGCGATCAGCGCCGCGCGACGGACGAGGCAATCTGGCGCACGGTCGTGCCCGGCACCTCGCCGAGCGCCGTCACCAGGTTGTCGTCGAGCCGCAGGCTGTACACGTGCACCCCACCCTGCTGGCTGAAACCGACCTGCGTGGGCGCCGTGGTCAGCGGTTGCACGAACACGCTGACAGCGACCAGGCCGTCGGAAAACACGAGGTGCGCGACCGGCTCAGCCTTGCCGCGCAGCCTCCTGAAACCTTCCATGATCTTGACGAATCCGGGAGGCAGGCTCTTCACCACCCAGCCCGTGTCGCTCGCCGCCTTCTCGCCGGCGCTGCCCTCGCGCACCGTCCAGTCGGGCGGCGTTGCCGACCATGTCGGCTTGACGAGACCCGGGTCGACGGTGCCGCCGATCGTGATGTCCATGAATGCGAACTGCTCGACGGTCTCGCCGTGGTCGCCGAGGAGGCGCGCCTTGAGCAGGAGGCCGGTGCCGTTCTCCGCCCAGAACTTGTGGCCATAGCGCATGCCGTCCTTGGGCTCGAACACCCAGGCCTGCGCGTCGTAGCCGGCGACGCGCGCGGTCTCCGCCTTGCGGAAGTCATAGTACTGCGCGAGCGCATTCTGCTGCTCCGCCGACAACGACGGAAACACGTTGCGGATCGTGCGCGGCTCGATGCGCACGACGCGCGCATCCGGGTAGTAGCAACGCACCTCGCCGGCGCTGCGGATCACCTCGCGCGCCGGTCCGTCGAGGCTGACCAGGCGGTCCGCCTCCTCGCCGTTGGCGTAGATGTGCGCGAGGCGCGAGGACTCGACACGCCCGGCGTGCTGGTAGACGATCGTGCCGACGTAGTTTTGCGCGCGCGCGGCGCTGGCCGCACGCGCGAGCCACTGCGCGACGTCCTCCGCCTGCGCGAGTGACGCCGCGCCACACAGGAGGGCCACCGACGGCACGGCCACCAGGCGACGCAAACGCCGGCGCATCATCGCGCGCCGCGAGGGCGCACGCGGCGCGGCGCGGCACGCGCCCGGCGATGCCGCCCGGCACGGCACAAACCTCCCCTTGCAGGACGCCATTGCGCTGCGCATCGTGCGGTCAGCGCTGGGGGTCGGGTGCCGGCACGGACACGGCGCGCAGGTAGGGGCCGACACCCTGCATCGCAGTGGCCGGCGAATACTCCTGGTGCGCGAGCAGGTAATCCTCGGGCACCGTCTGCGCCCGCACCGTGCTGGCGCGCACGTCGCCGGCTTCACGCGCGCGGGCGATCGCGTTGGTGGGCGCATCGGTCAGCGACACTGCGGTCCAGCCGACCACGGCCACTGCCGCGGCGGTGGCCGCGATTGCCCACACGGCGTTGACGCGATGCGCGAACCGCGGTTGCGGCGCGAGCACCGTCGGCTCCGTCGCGAAGCGCGCATCGAAGCGCCGTGAGAAGCCGGCAGCCAGCGCGCCCGAGCTGCGCAGCACGTCGCCGATGACGTGGTACGACACCCACGTGCGCATGGCCTCGTGGTCGCCGCACGCGCGGCAGACGCGCTCGAGGTCGGGCTCGTCGGCGTCGCCGTCCATCAACCGTGAAATCACTTCGTTCATCACCATCTCCGATTTTCTTCGGTCCCGAGCAGCGGCCGCAGTTCCGCGGCAATCGCCTCGCGTGCGCGAAAGATGCGCGAGCGCACCGTGCCGATAGGACAATTCATCACGTTCGCAATCTCTTCGTACGACAGTCCCTCGATCTCGCGCAGCGTTATCGCCGTGCGCAGGTCCTCGGGCAGCGCCTCCATGGCGCGGTTCACCGTGTTCGCGATTTCCTTGCCGATCGCCTCGCCTTCGGGGGTCGAATTGTCGCGCAGCGCATCGGCATCCTCGAATGACTCCGCTTCCTCGTTGTCGAAGCTGGTGGACGTCGGCGCGCGTCGCCCCAGCGCCACCAGGTAATTCTTCGCGGTGTTGATGCCGATCCGGTACAGCCACGTATAGAAGGCGCTGTCCCCGCGAAACCCCGGCAGCGCACGATACGCCTTGATGAAAGCCTCCTGCGTCACATCCTCGACCTCCGCCGGGTCGCGCACCAGCCGCGACAGCAGCCGGGTGAGCTTGCGCTGGTATTTCATCACCAGCATCTCGAACGCGCGTCTATCGCCTCGCTGCGCACGCTCCACGAGCTGCTGATCGACTTCGCGATCACCCATTCGCGGGTCTTCCGTCCCTGATATCGGTCGTTGTTATGCCCGCCGAACGGCGGGCGCGATGCCTGTGGATGGCCGCTGGCCGCGCCCCGGCGGCGCGACCGGCGACCGATGACGATCGCTTGCGGTGGTTGACCGCCGCGGGGTCCATTAGTTCAGTGCGCAAAGGGCGTCCGCGTGGCGTCGACGAGCGCCACGGCGGCCTCGACATGCCCTGTCGCGATGCCGCGGAAATTGGCGATCCCCGGGCGTTCCCACGACGCCAGCGCCCCCCGCGATGCGCCGTCCAGCAGCCCCAGGGCGTCGAGCACCGCCACGGTGGCGGGCATCAGGCCGCGCATGCTGCCATCGGCAACCTTGATGGCGATGCCGATGCCGCGACTGCGCACGCCGATCGCCTGGACCCCTTCAGCGCCGATCTTGGTCACCCAGTCGCCGCGCCCGGCCTGCATCAGCGCGAGATCGCTGCGATGCTGGCCCGACACCATCTCCGGGTGGGCGGTCATCGCCGAGGCGAGCTTTGCCAGCACCGGTGCCGACGCGTCGGCCGTCGCCAGCCGGGCGTACGCCTGTGCAAGCCGCGCCAGGGGAAGCGCGTAGTTGGGCGCCGAGCAGCCGTCGATGCCGGCCACGAGATCGTGCTCGGCGAGCCCGGCGGTGCGTGCCACCGCGCCACGGATCGCCGCCTGCAGCGGATGGTCGTAGGCCACATAGTCGCCGCGCGGCCAGCCATTGAGGATGCACAGCGCGAGCATGCCGGCATGCTTGCCGGAGCAGTTGTGCGCGAGCGGCGAATACGGCGGCGGCGGCGTGTACTCGCCCGCCAGCTCGAAGTAGCGAGGCGCCTGCGTGCCGCACAGCAGCTCGTCGATGCGCGCGCCGCAGCGCGCCAGCATGTCGGCCACCGCCGCGACCTGGCGCGGCTCGCCGGAATGGCTCGCGCACAGGAGCGCCACCTGCTCGCGCGAAAAGCCGAAATGCGTGTCGCCGCCGGCGGTGACGAACGGCAGCGCCTGCAACGGCTTCAGCGCGCTGCGGGTGAACGTGACGATGCCGGGATCGCCAGCCGCATACAGCACGTTGCCGTCGCGATCGGCGACCGCGACGTGACCGACGTGCAGGCATTCGACGAGATCGCCGCGGTAGACGCGCGCGAGCGGCGCGGCGCGGCGGGAGAGGATGTCCGGGTCCATCGGCCTATGTGCGTGAGACGACCGCACATTATCGCCGATTCGGCGTGCTCCCCGTCGGCCGCCGTCCGCGCTGCCGGGATCCGGCGGCGAATTGGGCTAAGTCGCGAGCGCGGCGCGGATCTGCTCGAGGGCCGCAGGATCCTCGATCGTCGTCAGGTCCCCCGGGTCACGGCCCTCCGCCAGCGCCTGCAGCGAGCGGCGCAGCAGCTTGCCGGAACGCGTCTTGGGCAGCAGCGTGACGAAGTGCACGCTGGACGGCCGCGCGATCGCACCGAGCTCGCGATCGACGGTGTCCATCACCTCCTTGCGCATCGCGCGCGCACCTTCTGCCGTGGCGACCCGGGTCTTGTCCCTGACCACGGCGAAGGCGACGGGCGTCTGCCCCTTGACCGCATCGGCGATGCCCACCACGGCCACCTCGGCGATGCCGGCATGCGCCTGCACCGCCTCCTCGATTTCGCGCGTGCCGAGGCGGTGGCCGGCGACGTTGATGACGTCGTCAGTGCGCCCGAGCACGAAATAATAGCCGTCGTCGTCGCGCGTTGCCCAGTCGAACGTCGAGTAGACGAGCTTGCCCGGCACGGTCTCGAAGTACGTCGACACGAAGCGCGCGTCGTCGCCCCAGATCGTGGTCATGCACCCGGGCGGCAGCGGCGGCACCAGCGTCAGCACGCCCTTCTGGTTGGCGCCGAGTTCGTCGCCGCTGCCGTCCTGCAGCAGGCGCACGTCGTAGCCCATGCACGGAAACGACGGGCTGCCGAACTTGCGCGGCAGGTCCTCGATGCCCGGCTGCGCCGACAGGATCGGCCAGCCGGTCTCGGTCTGCCAGTAGTTGTCGACGATCGACACGCCCTCGAGGTTGTCCGCCGCCCAGCGCGCCGTCGGCTCGTCGAGCGGCTCGCCGGCGAGGAACAGGTAGCGCAGCGACGCAAGGTCGTGGGCATGCATGAACCGCGGGTCCTCCTTCTTCAGCACGCGTATCGCCGTCGGCGAGGTGAACATCGTGCGCGCCTTGTTCTCCTCGACGATGCGCCACCAGATCGACGGGTCGGGACGGATCGGCAGACCCTCGTACATGATCGTCGTGCACCCGCGCAGCAGCGGACCGTAGATGATGTACGAGTGGCCGACGGCCCAGCCGATGTCGCTGGTGCAGAACATCGTTTCGCCGGGCGCCAGGCAGAAGATGTCCTGCATCGTCGCGACCAGCGCGACGGCGTGACCGCCGGTGTCGCGCTGCACGCCCTTCGGCTTGCCGGTGGTGCCCGACGTGTAGAGGATGTACGACGGTTCGCTCGACTCGAGCCAGGTGCACGCCACCGCGGCATTCATGTGCTGCGCGCGCAGTGCGGCGTAGTCGTGGTCGCGTCCGGCGACGCGCATCATCGTCGCGTCGAGGCCGCGGTTGAACAGGATCACGTGCGCCGGCGGATGCGCGGCGAGCGCGAGGGCGGCATCGGTGAGCGGCTTGTACGGCAGCACCTTGCCGGCGCGCATGCCGGCGTCGGCAGTGACCAGCACCTTGGGCTTCGCGTCGTCGATGCGGTTGGCGAGCGACGCCGCGGCGAAGCCGCCGAACACCACCGAATGGATCGCGCCGAGGCGCGCGCAGGCGAGGATCATGAACACCGCCTCGGCGATCATCGGCATGTACACCAGCACGCGGTCGCCGCGACCGACGCCGAGCGCGCGCAGCATCGCCGCGCAGCGGTTCACCTCGCGCGCGAGATCGCGGTACGTGTAAGTCGCGCGCTGACCGGTCTCGGTCGAGATGTAGACAAGCGCCGCCTGCTCGCCGCGCGTCGCCAGGTGGCGGTCGACCGCGTTGTGGCAGAGGTTGGTCGTGCCGCCGACGAACCAGCGCGCGAATGGCGGGCGCGAGTAGTCGAGCGCTGCGGTGAACGGCGTGTGCCAGTCGATCGCCGCCGCGCGCTCGGTCCAGTAGGCGTCGCGGTCCTCGAGCGAGCGCCGGTGAGACTGCGCATATCGGCCCATCGTCATCCTTTCATGCCGCGGCGCGCGGCGCGCTCCGGCCTTGCGGCGGCCATCCACTGCCGTCGCGCCCGCACGCGTCGCGGCACGCCCGCCCGCGACGCGCGGCGCCAGTTACGGGTGCGTATCGGCGCCGATGCGCACCACCGTGCGCCCGCGCACCATGCCCTTGATATAGGCATCGAAATGGGTGGGCAGCTCGTCGAAGTCGATCGTGCGCACCTGGTCGTGGACGCTGTCCGGGCGCCATTCGACGGCGAGCTTGTTCCAGATGCGCTGGCGCATGCCCATCGCGCAATTGGCGCTGTCGACGCCCAGCAGCATCACGCCGCGCAGGATGAAAGGCATCACCGTGGTGTCGAGCTTGTGGCTCGCGGCGAGGCCGATCGACGCCACCGTGGCGCCCACCTGCGCGCTGGCGAGCAGCCACGACAGCACGCCGCCCCCGAGATTGTCGATCGCGCCGGCCCACGTGGCCTTTTCCAGCGGCCTCACCTTGGATACGTCGATCGAGTCGCGCAGCAGCACTTCCTTGGCGCCGATCCCCTTGAGGTAACCCGCCTCCTCGGCCTTGCCGGTGATCGCCACGACGTGGTAGCCGCTCTTGGCGAGCACTTCGATCGCCACCGAGCCGACGCCGCCGGTGGCGCCGGTGACGGCCACCGGGCCGTTGGCGGGCTTGAGGCCGTTGTGCTCCATCAGCTGCACCGCCTGGCCGGCGGTGAAACCTGCCGTGCCGAGCGTCATCGCGTCGAATGCCGTCATGCTTTCCGGCCGGCGCACAATCCAGTCGCCCGGCACCCGCACGCGCTCGCTGTAGCCGCCGTCGTGCGCCACGCCGAAGTCGTACGCGTGCACGATCACCTTGTCGCCCTTCTTCCAGCGCGGGTCGTTCGATTGCTCGACCGTTCCCGACATGTCGATGCCGGCGACGGTCGGGAACTTGCGCATGATCTTGCCGGAACCGTTGTACGACAGCGCGTCCTTGTAGTTGATCGTCGAGTACTTGGTGCGTACGACGACGTCGCCCGGATCGAGCTCGTCGAGCGTCATGTCGACGAAACGGCTGACGATCCTGCCGCCTTCGTCGAATGTGCGGTAGGCCTTGAATGTCTGCATCGGACTCTCCTCCTTCGTGGTACCGCGGTCATGCGACGGCGGCGGCCGGCGCGGCGACATCGGGGTCGCGCGCGTGCGGCAGCGCGAGATACTGCGGCGTGCGCATCTCGGCGAGGCGGCTCGTGGTGCGCGCGAACTCGACGGCGTTGGGCCCGTCGGTGTAGAGCTCGTCCGCGGCCACGGCGGCCGAGACGATCAGCTTGACGCGATGATCGTACAGGATGTCGACGAGCCAGGTGAAGCGGCGCGCGCGGTCGGCGCCTTCGCCATCCATGCGCGGTACACCCGACACCAGCACCACGCTGAAGCGCTGCGCGATCTCGAGATAGTCGCGCTGCGAGCGCGGGCCGTCGCACAGTGCGCCGAAGTCGAACCACACGGCCGAGCCGGCGCGGCGCCGGGCGACGATGCGGCGGCCGTCGATTTCCAGGGCCGGGGCGTCCTCGCCGGCGCCGGCGAGGCGATCGAACGCGGCGTCCATCGCGCGCTCGGCAGCAGCGTCGGCCGGCACGAAATACGCGGGCACCGTGGCCAGCGTGCGCAACCGGTAGTCGACGCCGCCATCGACCTCGACGACGTCGAGCCATTCGCGCAGCAGCGCGATCGTCGGCAGGAAGCGCTGGCGATTGAGGCCGTGCGGCCACAGCGTGCCCGGCTCGTAGTTCGACGTCATCACGAACACCACGCCGCGCTTGAAGAGGTGCGTCAGCAGCCGGCCCAGGATCATCGCGTCAGCGACATCGGACACGTGGAACTCGTCGAAGCACACCAGCCGCCAGCGCACGGCGATGCGCACGGCGACCACGGCGAGCGGATCCTCCTCATGCGCCAGCGCGGCGAGCTCGGCGTGCACATCGCGCATGAACGCGTGGAAGTGCACGCGCGTCTTGCGCCGGATCGGCACCACCGCGAAGAACGCATCCATCAGCGCGCTCTTGCCGCGGCCGACGCCGCCCCACAGGTAGATCCCGCGCGGCACGTCCGGCGGGGCGAACAGGCGCTTCAGCGTCGAGGCGCGGGCACGGCGGAAGCGGGCGAGTTCGTCGGCGAGGCGCGCGAGGCGCGCGAGCGCGGCGCGCTGCGACACATCCGGCTCGACGTGGCGCCGCGCGAGCTCGCCCTCGAGCTGTGACGCGATGCTCTCGCCGGAGGATGCATCCGCTGCACTCACGCGGACAATCTTAACTCCAATCCCGGGCCCCGCCGCAAACCCGGGTCATCGTGCAGTGCCGCATGCAGCGGACCGTCATGGCGGCGCGCGGCGACGAGCCAGACGATGCAGTAGCGTCAACAAGGCAAGACCGTATGGGCTGATGGGGGCGACAGGGCCAGGCGGACATCGAGCGTCGCTCAAACACGCTGCGCGAACTCGCTTTGGCCCGATGCCCGCCCCTCCCTGCGGTGTGTGATCGCCAATGTCAGGGCGGGCACGGTGGATGCCAGGCCACGCGACTCCCGATGTCCGCCCGGCGCCGCCGTGCGCAGGACAGAGACCCCGCTAAAGGTTGAGCTGACGCCCGAGCACGCCGAGCGCGGCTTCCCGGGTCGCCTCCGACAGGGTGGGATGAGCGTGGCAGATGCGTGCGATATCTTCACTCGATGCGCCGAATTCCATGGCCATCACGCCTTCCGCGATCAGCTCGGACACCATCGGGCCGATCGCGTGCATGCCGAGCACGCGGTCGGTCGCGGCGTCGGCGACGAGCTTGACGAAGCCGCGCGTCTCGCCCATGGCGCGCGCGCGGCCGTTGGCGGTGAAGGGAAACGTTCCCGTTTTGTAGGCGACACCGCGCGCCTTCAACTGCTGCTCGGTTTCGCCCACCCACGCGATTTCGGGTGCCGTGTAGATGACCCACGGCACGGTGTTGAAGTCGACGTGGGGCTGCTGTCCGGCGAGGCGCTCGGCGACGGCCACCGCTTCCTCCTCGGCCTTGTGGGCGAGCATCGGCCCGCGCACCACGTCGCCGATCGCGAAGACGTTCGGCAGCGCCGTGGCGCAATGGTCGTCGACTTCGATGAAGCCGCGCGCATCGAGCTTGAGTCCGATCGTGTCGGCACCCAAGCCCGCGGTGTTGGGCGCACGGCCGATCGCCACGATCAGGCGATCGAACACGCTCTTCTGCGCAGCGCCCCCGCTGTCCGTCCATTCCACCGTGACGTCGTCCTTGCCGGTGGCGACGCGCGTGATCTTCGCGCCGACATGGATCGCCATGCCCTGACGCGCGAACTGCTTCTGTGCTTCCCTGGCGACCGTGTCGTCGGCCGCGCCGAGCAGCGCCGGCAACGCCTCGAGCACCGTCACCTCGGCGCCGAGCCGCCGCCACACGCTGCCCATCTCGAGCCCGACGACGCCGGCACCGACGACACCCAGCCGCTTGGGCACGGCCGCCAGGGCGAGCGCGCCGGCATTGTCGAGGACGAGCCTGCCGTCGAACGGCGCACCCGGCAATGCCCGAGGCAGCGAGCCGGTGGCGACGATGACGTGACGCGCGACCAGCGTCGCGGGCGCGGCGCCGGCGACGCTGATCGCGTAGCCGTCCTCGCTCTTGCCGGTGAACGCGCCTCTGCCGAGATAGGAGGCGATCTTGTGCTTCTTGAAGAGATAGGCGATGCCGTCGTTGTTCTGCGCGACGACCTTGTCCTTGCGCGCGATCATCTTCGCCAGGTCGAGCGAGAGGTTGCCGACGACGATGCCGTGGTCCGCGAATCCGTGCATCGCGTGCTCGAAGTTCTCCGACGATTGCAGCAGCGCCTTCGACGGGATGCAGCCGACGTTGGTGCAAGTGCCGCCCAGCGCGGCCTTGCCGCCGGCACGCGTCCAGTCGTCGATGCAGGCCGTGGCGAAGCCCAGCTGCGCCGCACGGATCGCCGCCGTGTAGCCGCCGGGGCCGCCGCCGATGACGACGACGTCGAAGGTGTCGGCCATCAAAGCTCCAGCAGCATCCGCGCGGGATCTTCCAGGGCGTCCTTGATCGCCACCAGCGACAGTACCGCCTCGCGGCCGTCGATGATGCGGTGATCGTAGGACAGCGCGAGGTAGTTCATCGGCCGCACCACCACCTGGCCGTTCTCGACGACGGCGCGATCCTTGGTCGCATGCACGCCGAGGATCGCCGATTGCGGCGGATTGATGATCGGCGTCGACATCATCGAGCCGAACACGCCGCCGTTGGAGATCGAGAACGTGCCGCCGGTCAATTCCTCGAGCGTGAGCTTGCCGTCCTGCGCGCGCTTGCCGAAATCGGCGATCTGCTTCTCGATCTCGGCGATCGACGCCTGGTCGGCGTCGCGCAGGATCGGCACCACCAGCCCGCGCGGGCTGCCCACGGCGATGCCGATGTCGTAGTACCCGTGGTAGACGATGTCGTTGCCGTTGATCGACGCGTTGACCAGCGGGAACTTCTTCAGCGCGTGCACGGCGGCCTTGACGAAGAAGCTCATGAAGCCGAGCTTGGCGCCGTATTCCTTCTCGAAGCGCTCCTTGTAGCGGTTGCGCAGGTCGATCACCGGCTGCATGTTGACTTCGTTGAACGTCGTCAGGATCGCGGCCGTGGCCTGTGATTGCACCAGGCGCTCGGCGATGCGCGCGCGAAGGCGCGACATCGGCACGCGCTGCTCGGGTCGGGTGCCTTGCGTCGCCGCAATGGGTGCGGGCGCGGGCGGCGCTTTCGCCGCCGGCGCAGGCGCGGCTTTCGCGGCCACTGCGGATTCGACGTCGGTCTTCGTGATGCGGCCGCCGCGTCCGCTGCCATCGACGTCGCCGGCGGCGATGCCCTGCTCCGTCATCAGCTTGCGCGCCGCCGGCAACGCGGTGACGTTGGCGGTCGCGCTCGCGGCGACGGGTGACGCCGGCGCCGCCGCGGCTGGCTTCGTCGCCGGCGACGGCTTGGGCGACGCTTCGGCACGGGCTGGCGCGGGGGCCAATGCGGCCGCTTTTTCTGGCGCCGCCGCCGGTTGTGCGGCCGGCGCAGCGGCTTTGGCTTGCGCGGCATCGGTGTCGATGATGGCGATCACCTCGCCGGACGTCACCGTGCTGCCGTCGGCCTTGACGATTTGCGCCATCACGCCGTCGGCCGGCGCGGGCAGTTCGAGCACGACCTTGTCCGTCTCGATGTCGATCAGGTTCTCGTCGCGCTTGATCGGCTGGCCGGCCGCCTTGTGCCAGTTGACCAGCGTGGCCTCGGCGACGGATTCGGGGAGCTGCGGGACCTTGACTTCGATGCGCATGGCGATGGGTCTTCCGTTCAGCGCGCCAGCACCATTTCGCCGCTCGACAGCTTGGCGGCGAATGCGTCGGCGACGACCTGTTTCTGTTCGGCGGCGTGCTTCGCCGCATAGCCGACCGCCGGCGACGCCGAGATCGGGCGGCCGGCATACGCCAGCACCTTGCTGGCGTCGAGGTCGGCACGCAGGTAGGCACGCAGCCGGTACCACGCCCCCTGGTTCTGCGGCTCTTCCTGCACCCAGACGACTTCCGTCGCGTTCACGTAGCGGTTCACCGCGCGCTTGTAGTCGTCGTGCGGGAACGGGTACTCCTGCTCGAGGCGCACGATCGCGATGTCGGCGATCTTCTGCTCGCGACGCCAGGCCAGCAGGTCGTAGTAGACCTTGCCCGAGCACAGCAGCACGCGGCGCACCTTGGCGGCGTCGATCGGATCGATCTCGTCGATGACGTTCTGCCAGCCGCCGCTGGCGAGATCGTCGAGCGACGACACCGCTTCCTTGTGGCGCAGCAGGCTCTTCGGGCTCATCACGATCAGCGGCGTGCGGAACATCCGCAGCATCTGCCGGCGCAGCAGATGGAAGATCTGCGCCGGCGTGGTGGGCACGCAGACCTGCATGTTGTGTTGCGCGCACAGCTGCAGGAAGCGCTCGGGACGCGCCGACGAATGTTCCGGACCCTGGCCCTCATAGCCGTGCGGCAGCAGCAGCGTCAGCCCGCTGATGCGGCCCCACTTCACTTCGCCGGCGCTGATGAACTGGTCGATCACCACCTGGGCGCCGTTGACGAAGTCGCCGAACTGCGCCTCCCACACGATGAGCCGCGCCGGATCCGAGGTCGAGTACCCGTATTCGAACGCCAGCACCGCCTGCTCGGTGAGCACGGAGTCGATGATCTCGAACGACGGCTGGCCGTCCCTCACGTGCTGCAGCGGCGTCCACGAGCCGCCGTCCCACTTGTCGCGGTTCTGGTCGTGCAGCACGGCGTGGCGGTGCGAGAAAGTGCCGCGTCCGACGTCCTCGCCCGAGAGACGCACGCCGTGGCCTTCGTCGAGCAGCGACGCGTAGGCAAGCGTCTCGCCCATGCCCCAGTCGAGCGGCGCCTTGCCCTCGCCCATCGCGCGGCGGTCGGCGATCACCTTGTCGACGCGTGAATGGAGCTTGAACCCGTCGGGCACCGTCGTCACGCGCGTCGACAGATCCTTGAGCTTGGGCAGCGCCACGCGCGTGTCGACCGGATCGGTCCAATGCCGGCCGAGATAGGGCTTCCAGTCGACGGTGAACGGCGGCTTGTAGTTGGCGATGACCGTCTTGTTGGTGTTCTGGCCCTTGTCCATCGCCGCGCGGTACGTGGCGACCATCGCGTCGGAATCGTCGAGCGTGACCACGCCGTCGGCCGCGAGCGCCTCCGCGTACTTGCGCCGCGTGCCCGGATGCTGCGCGATCTTCTTGTACATCAGCGGCTGCGTCACCATCGGCTCGTCGGCCTCGTTGTGGCCGTAGCGGCGGAAGCAGACGAGGTCGATGAACACGTCCTGGTGGAATTTCTGCCGATAGTCCATCGCCAGCTCGATCGCGAGCAGGCACGTCTCGGGGTCGTCGCCGTTGACGTGCAGGATCGGCGCGTCGACCATCTTGGCGATGTCGGTGCAATAGGTGGTGCCGCGCGTGTCGCGCGGGTCGGACGTGGTGAAGCCGATCTGGTTGTTGACGACGATGTGGATGGTGCCGCCCGTGTAGTAGCCGCGGGTCTGCGCCATGTTCAGCACTTCCTGGTTGACGCCCTGGCCGGCGATCGCCGCGTCGCCGTGGATCAGCACCGGCAGCACCTCGTCGCCGGTGCGGTCGCCGCGACGGTGCTGGCGCGCGCGCACGCTGCCTTCGACCACCGGGTTCACGATCTCGAGATGCGACGGGTTGAACGCCAGCGTCAGGTGCACGGTGCCGCCGGGCGTGACCACGTCGGACGAGAATCCCTGGTGATACTTGACGTCGCCCGCCGGCAGGTCGGCGTGGCCCTTGCCCTCGAACTCGAGGAACAGGTCGGCGGGAATCTTGCCGAGCGTGTTGACCAAAACATTGAGGCGGCCGCGGTGCGCCATGCCCATCACCATCTCCTGCACGCCCGCCGCGCCGGCGCGCTGGATCAGGTGGTCGAGCATCGGGATCAGCGTGTCGCCACCCTCGCCCGAGAACCGCTTCTGCCCCACGTACTTCGTGTGCAGGTAGCGCTCGAGGGTTTCGGCGGCGGTGAGGCGCTCGAGGATCTGTCGGCGCTGCTCCGGCGTGTAGCGCGCGCGGGCGCGCGTCGGCTCGATGCGATCCTGGAAGAAGCGCTTGACCGGCGTCTCCGAGATGTACATGTACTCGAGTCCCAGCGTGCGCGTATACGTCTCGCGCAGCATGGCGATGATGTCGCGCAGGCGCATTCTCGGCGTGCCGGCCTTGAGTGAGCCGACGTCGAACTCGGTGTCCATGTCGGCGTCGGTGAAGCCGTAGGTGCGCAGGTCGAGATCGGGCAGGTACGGCGGCTCCAGACGCTGCAACGGATCGAGATCGGCGGCAAAGAAGCCCAGCGTGCGGAACTTGCTGATGAGGCGCAGCACCAGCACTTGCTTGGCCATCGTCTGCGCGTCGACCATCGCCCCGGCGACGCGCCGGCTGCGGGCGAGCTCGACGAACGACTTCACCACCGGCTCGTGGGCAACGTCTGCGGCGCCGCCGCGCAGCTCGTCGAAGTAGCCGCGCCATTCCGCCGGCACCGAGGCCGGGTCGGCCAGGTACTGGTCGTAGAGGCCTTCGATGAACGGCGCGTTGCTGCCGAACAGCGAGCTCGTGGACTGGAGATCTGTCATCGTTCCCATGTCGTCACCCCGGGTGGAACACCCGTCAAATGGGGGCGTGCGCCGTTTGGCGCAACCTCCCCGTGCGCCCTAGCGCGCGTCCATCGCCGGCACGCTGCGCCGCGTCGCGCCCACGAACAGCTGGCGCGGGCGGCCGATCTTGTATTCCGGGTCGGCGATCATCTCGTTCAGCTGCGCGATCCAGCCGACCGTGCGCGCCAGCGCGAACACCGCGGTGAACAGCGACACCGGGATGCCGATCGCCTTCTGCACGATGCCCGAGTAGAAGTCGACATTGGGGTACAACTTGCGCTGCACGAAGTAGTCGTCCTCGAGCGCGATCTTCTCCAGCGCCATCGCCAGCTTGAACAGGGGATCGTCGTGCAGCCCCAGCGCCTCCAGCACCTCGTGGCAGGTCTCGCGCATCAGCTTGGCGCGCGGGTCGTAGTTCTTGTAGACGCGGTGGCCGAAGCCCATCAGCCGCACGTTGGAGGTCTTGTCCTTGACCTTGCCGATGAACTCGCCGAGCTTGGCGACGCCGCCCTGCGCCTGGATCTCGTAGAGCATGTTGAGCGCCGCCTCGTTGGCGCCGCCGTGCGCCGGCCCCCACAGGCAGGCGACGCCGGCGGCGATCGCGGCGAACGGGTTGGTGCCGGACGACGCGCACATGCGCACCGTCGACGTCGACGCGTTCTGCTCGTGGTCGGCGTGCAGGATGAAGATGCGGTCGAGCGCGCGCACCAGCACGTCGTTGACCTTGTAATCCTCGCACGGCGTGGCGAACATCATGCGCATGAAGTTGCCGGCATACGTGAGCTCGTTGCGCGGATAGATATACGGCTGACCCATCGAGTATTTGTAGGCCATCGCCACCAGCGTGGGCATCTTGGCGATGAGGCGGATCGCCGAGATGTCGCGCTGCCGCGGATCGTGCAGGTTCATCGAGTCGGGATAGAACGCGGACAGCGCGCCGACGAGGCCGGTGAGCACCGCCATCGGGTGCGCGTCGCGGCGGAAGCCGCGCAGGAAGAACTGCATCTGCTCGTTGACCATGGTGTGGTTGGTCACGCGGCTGGTGAAGTCGGTCTTCTGTGCCGCGTTGGGCAGGTCTCCGTACAGCAGCAGGTGGCAGGTTTCCATGAAGTCGCAGTTTTCAGCCAACTGCTCAATCGGGTAGCCGCGGTACAGCAACTCGCCCTTGTCGCCATCGATGTAGGTGATGGCCGATTGGGTGGCTGCCGTCGACATGAAGCCGGGGTCGTACGTGAACATGCCGGTCTGGGCGTACAGCTTGCGGATGTCGATCACGTCGGGGCCGATGCTGCCCTGGTAGACGGGCATCTCGACGCTGGGGCTGCCGTTGCTGAAGGACAGCATGGCCTTGTTGTCAGCGAGTTTCATAGGTTTTCCTCAACA
>DASYSP010000107.1:0-3946 GCA_036003195.1 Casimicrobiaceae bacterium | reverse complement strand
TTCACGCGGGGATGTTCAGCGTCGCGGCGCTGTTCTCGCTGAACTACATCATCTCGAAGCTCGGGATGCGCGCGTTCAATCCGCTCGTCTTCGCGTATCTGCGGGTGCTCGGCGCGGCGATCGTCCTCAATCTTCTCGTGTGGCCTGCTACACAGGAGCGCTTTTCGCGCGCAGACCGCAAGCTCGTCCTCGGCTTCTCGCTCCTCGGCGTGGTGCTGAATCAGACGATGTTCCTGACGGGACTGTCGTTCACCGACGCGCACGTCGCGGCGATCATCATCACGACGATCCCGGTGCTGACGCTCGGCATCGCGATGATCGCCGGACGCGAGCGCGCGACTCCGATGAAGGTCGGCGGGATCATGCTCGCCGGAGCCGGCGCGCTGCTGGTGGTCGGCGGCGAAGGAATCTTCGGCTCGATGCGCGCGCTGATCGGCGCGGCGCTGATCACCGGCAACTGCCTCGCCTACGCGCTCTACCTCGTCATCTCGAAGCCGGCGATGGCGCGCCTCTCGCCGCGCCTGACGACGGCGCGCATGTTCCTCTACGCCACCGCGATCATGCTGCCCATCGCCGCGGTACCGCTAATGCGCCAGTCGTGGGCCACGATCCCGCCACGCGCGTGGCTCGCGCTCCTCCTCGTCATCGCCGGCCCGACCGTCGCCGCCTACTGGATCAACGCCTGGACGCTGCGGTACGCCGAGGCGTCGACGGTCGCGACGTACGTCTACGTCCAGCCCGTCCTCACCGCCATCCTCGCCACGATCTTCCTCGGCGAACAAATCCGCGCCATCGCCATCGTTGCCGCCGCGATGATCTTCGCGGGGGTGGCAATGACGAGCAGACGCTAGAATTCGCGCACATTGCAATCGGTCGATCTCGTCATCATCGTCGTCTATCTCGCCGCGGTGATCGCCGCGGGGGCGTGGTTCGGGAAGCGGCAGAACAGCACGAACCGCTACTTCTTCGGCGGACGCAACGTGCCGTGGTGGGCGGTCTCGGCGTCGATCGTGGCGACGGAGACGTCGACGATCACGTTCATCTCGGTGCCGGGCATCGTCTACGCCAAGAACGGCAACTACACCTTCCTGCAGCTCGTCTTCGGCTATCTCCTCGGACGTGTGGTCATCTCGTTTCTCTTCATGCCGTCGTACTTTCGCGGCAGCCTCGTCACCGTTTACGAACTGCTGCAGGACCGCTTCGGCGCGCGCGTGAAGGCGCTCGCGGCGTCGCTCTTCGTCTGCATGCGGACGATCGCCGACGCGATCCGGCTGCTCCTCACCGCGATCGTGGTCAGCTCGGTGGTGCGCGCGTTCCATGCCGGCATCGGGACGGAGCGCGCGATCACGGAGGGGATCCTCGCGATTGGCGTGATCATGATCGTCTTCACGGTCATTGGCGGGATCGAGGCGGTGGTGTGGGTCGAGGTCGCGGAGCTAGCGATCTACATCACCGGCGCGATCGGTGCGGCGGTCGTGCTCGCGCACGCAATTCCGGGCGGCATCCACGGCGCGATCACCATCGGCCAGGCGGCGCAGAAGTTCCGCGTGCTCGACTTCTCGCTCACGCTCACGAAGTCGTACGTCTTCTGGTCAGGGCTGATCGGCGGCTGCTTCCTGACGATGAGCACGCACGGCACCGATCAATCGATCGTGCAGCGCTACATGTGCACCGACACGCCGCGCAAAGGGGCGCTGGCGCTGCTGTCGTCCGGCGTCGTGATCCTGGTCCAGTTCACCGCGTTCCTTTCCATCGGCGTGCTGCTGTTCGCGTTCTACCGGCCGGATCAAACCGGCTACATGCGGTCCGATCAGGTCTTCCCCGACTTCATCACGCAGCACCTCCCGAGCGGACTGTCAGGCCTCGTCGTCGCCGGTATTCTCGCCGCCGCAATGAAGCCTTCGCTCAACGCGATCGCCTCGGCCGTCGTCGCCGATCTCTACGCGCCGGTCGTCCGCGGGCGAGATGATCGGCACTACCTCCGCGTCTCACGCATCGTGACGGTGCTCGCCGGCATCGCGATGATCGGCGTCGCGCTAGTGATGCAGCACCAGCAGCGCACGGCGCTCGACGCCGCGCTCTCCGTCGCGTCGCTCGTCAACGGCCCGATTCTGGGCGCGTTCCTGCTCAGCGCCGCCAAGCGCGGAGGACCGGTCAGCGCGCTGGTCGGGATGTCGTGCGGGATCGCGGCCGTCGCTTACGTCTGGCTCGGCACGCCGGTCGCGTGGCCGTGGTACACGGTGGTGGGAAGCCTCACGACCTTTGCGACCGGCGCTCTCGTGTATGCGGTCAGCCCCTCACCCGGCCTTCGGCCACCCTCTCCCCGCTGACGCGGGGCGAGGGGTAATTACGCAAAAGTTTTCGTCATTACCCTTCGCCCCACGAAGTGGGGAGAAGGTGGCCGAAGGCCGGATGAGGGGTTTTCACGCGCCGCAAACCTCCTCGGCGACGCCGTCGTTGCGCCAGGCACGGGAGGCGGCGGCGGCGAAGTCGTCGAAGCGGCGCGGGTCGTGGCCGAGGATGCGCGCTTGCTCGGTGAGCTCCGCCTTATCCATCTTCATCCCGTGCTCCTGATAGTGCCGGTACATGATGCGGAGATCGTCGCGCTGCCATTTCGGCATCGGGCCGCCGGCGCCGTGCTCCCAGGTGTCGAGACTGTCGCCGGCGTAGCGGACCGGCCGCCGCAGATAGCGCTCGTACTTCGCGGCGGTCGCCTCGCCCGTGAACGTCTCGGACGTGCCGAGGGTGTAGAGGCGGCGTTCGTGGCCGGACTTCAGCGTCGCGTTCACGATCGCGTCGGCGACGTCGCAGACGTCGATGCGGCTGATGCCGCTGCCGCCGATCGGTAGCGGATAACTGCCGCTCGCGATCTCCTCGTCGACGAGCAGATCGTTCTGGAAGAAGTTGTGCGAACGCAGGATCGTGTAGTCGGCGCGCGCGGTGATGAGCGCGTGCTCGATGGGAGCCTTGCTGGCGACGTGCGGGATGCGCATCGCGCCGGCGCAGGCCGCCGCCGAAAGGTAGACGATCCGGCGCACGTGCGCCGCCAGCGCCGCGTTCACCGCCGCGAGGCCCTGCCCGGTCTCCGTGATCGAGTGAGCCGTGATCAGCACGAGCGCGTCGATGCCGTCGAACGCGCCGTGGAGCGTATACGAGCGATTCAGGTCGCCGATCTCGGCGCGCGCGCCGCGGGGCAGCGTCGCCGCCCGAGCGCTCGTGCGCATCATCGCGCTCACGCGAACGTTGCGCGCGAGGAGAAGAGGAATGACGTGCCGTCCTACCGTTCCGGTGCCGCCGATGACCAATACATTCATGCCTATGTGCCGCCCATGCACAAAATGCGTTGAGTCGGCGTGAAGAAAATCGCACGCGAGAGCCATTTTCCGGGGCGGCTGTGACAGCGCGGCAAATGGCTCTTTGGAGCCATCGGGCGTCAACGAAATGTAAACGGTTACACGACGCGCAGTTTCCGCGCGAGCGCTCCCGCCTCGGCACGCGACTCGGCGCCGAGTTTCTGGAGCACGTTCGCCACGTGGCGCTTGACGGTGTGGACGCTGATTACGAGCCGTTCGGCGATCGTGGCGTTGCTGGCGCCGTCGGCGATGAGCCGCAGGACCTCGATCTCGCGCGACGTCAGCGGCTCGCCGGTCGCCGTGACCACCGCCGGCTCCTCGTCGAACGACTCGCCCCACAGCCGCAGGACGCGCGAGGCGAACGCGGCGTGCGAGTGCCGCTCGCGCGCGGCGCGCAGGAGCGGACGGATTGCGACTCCCTCCCAGACGATCGCGCCCGGCGTGTTGTAGCGCTCGTGGCGGCCGAGGACCGGCGCGAACATCCGCACCGCTTCGTCGATACGGCCTTCGTGAAGCATCAGCATCGCGAGCGCGACCCGCGCGTCGCCGGCGAAGTAGTCGATGTGGATCCGCTTCTGCCGTTCGATCGCCTC
>DASYSP010000106.1:0-15558 GCA_036003195.1 Casimicrobiaceae bacterium | reverse complement strand
CCGCGCCGGCATCGACGCGAGCCTCGAGCGGGTCTACGCGCTGTTTCCGGTGCTGAAGGATCGCCGCCGCCAGCTCGCCGGCAGCCTGTCGGGGGGCGAGCAGCAGATGTGCGCGATGGCGCGCGCGCTGGTCGCCGATCCGAAGCTGCTGATGGTCGACGAAATGAGCCTCGGCCTCGCGCCTACGGTGGTCGACCTGCTGCTCGACGTGCTCGTCGACATCCGCAAGGAAGGCGTGACGATCCTGCTGGTCGAGCAGGACGTGCATTCGGCGTTCGAGGTCGCCGATCGCGCCTACGTGATGGAGACCGGGCGCATCGTGCGCGAAGGTGCGGCCGCCGCCCTGGCCGGCGATCCGGAAGTCAAGCGCGCGTATCTCGGCGTGTAGTCGCCCCGCATCGCGTCGACCTCTGGCATGCGGTCGGGCTGGCGGGCATTGTCGGTCGCTCATTTTGCGTGGCCCCGCGTTACGCTCGAGTCATGCGGCGTCGGGCTGGCGGGGCATTGTCAGTCGCTCAAACACGCTTCGCGAACTCGCTTTGTGACAATGCCCCACCATCCCGACGACGGCGCGGCGTGCGGAGGTTTACGGCGCCAATGCTGACGCATGCGGCGGACGCCGTGACATGTGGCCTGCATCCCGTCGCCGGAATGGCCGGGTGTCGGCACCAAGCGAGTTCGCGCAGCGTGTTTGAGCGACTGCCGACACCCGGCCGTTCCGGCAGCGCACGGCACTCACCTGCGCCAACGCTTTCGTATCGGGCGGCGCGTCATCCTTTCAAGCCGGACGTGACGAACGTCGAGATGATCTGCTTCTGGGCAATGGCGTAGAGCAGCAGCGGCGGCAGCGTGGCGAGGGCGGCCGTCGCCATCATCGGCCCCCACAGTTGTGCCGATTCGCTGTTCGAGGCGAAAACCTGCATCCCCACCGCGAGCGTCTTCGATTTCATGTCGTCGAGCACGAGGAGCGGCCAGGTGTACTGATTCCACGAGTGGAGGAACGACAGGATGCTGACTACGGCGACCGCGGGCCGGATGTTCGGCAGCACGATATGCCAGAGCGTTTTCCAGGTCGTCGCGCCGTCGATCTTCGCCGCATCGAGGAGCTCCTGGGGCAGCGTCCGGATGTATTGGCGCAACAGGAAGATGTAGAAAGCGCAGCTGGCCAGCGAGGGAACGATGACGCCCCAGCTCGTGTTGATCCACTCGAGCCGGGAGACGAGGATGTAATTCGGCACATAGGTCACGACGGCCGGCACGATCATCGTGCCGAGCACCACCGCAAAGCAGAAGTTGCCGCCGCGAAACTTGAGCCGTGCAAACGCGAATGCCGCCGGAATGCTGATCGCCAGCTTGCCGGCGGTGGTGACGACGGCGATGAACAGGCTGCTCCAGAACCAGTTCGCGACCGGAAAGTACCGAAAGGCATCCGGGAAGTTCGAGAGCGTGGGCGTCTGCGGCAGGATCTGGATGTCCTTGGTGAAGACCTCGGTCGGGATCTTGAACGACGTCGACAGCATCCACAGCATCGGGAACAGCGTGATCGCGCAGAGCAGGATCACCACCAGATGGACCGCGCCCCTGCCGACGCGGCGGGACCAGCGGTCCGCCGCCGGCGACTCGGGAACCGCGGCCGGGTGCGCGAGGCTAGCCATAATGGACGCGGCGTTCGACATAGCGGAACTGAACCCACGTCAGGATCGCGGTGCCGATGAAGATGAGCAGCGAGACGGCGCTGGCCGAGCCGATCTGGAAGATGCGGAACCCCTGCTCGTAGAGGTAATAGACGATGTTGCTCGATCGGTCGAACGGTCCGCCGTCGGTCATCACGTTGATCGCGCCGAACACTTCATCGTTGACCGAGATGACCGTGGTGACCAGGACGAAGAAGAACGTCGGCGTGATCAGCGGGAACCGGATCAGGCGGAACATCTGCCACCCGCTGGCGCCGTCGAGCGACGCGGCTTCGATGTAGTCGGTCGGCACCGCTTCCAGCGCCGCCAGATAGAGCAGCAGATTGAAACCGAACGTCTTCCAGACCGAGACGACGATGACGCACCAGATCGCGGTGTTCGGATTCGACAGCCAGTTGACCTTGGCGTAGCCGAAATCGAAGATCACCTTGTTGAGGATTCCCTGGAGCGGGTGGAATATCCAGAGCCAGAGCAGCGCCGCGACCGAGAACGAGATGACGGTCGGGCTGAACAGCGTCACGCGATAGAACGCCTGCGCCCGCGACTTGCGGATCGGCCAGAGCAGCAGCGCGAGGCCCAGTGGCAGCAGCACCTGTGCGGGCACCAGCGCCACGATGTAGATCAACGTCCCCCACAGCGCGCGGTGGAAGCGCGGGTCGTCGATCAGGCGGACGAAATTGTCGAGCCCGACGAACTGCTTCACCGGCGAGACGAAATTCCAGTCGAAGAACGACAGGTAGATCGAGTAGATCAGCGGCCAGTAGACGAACACGCCCACGACGACGAGCACCGGCGCCACGAACAGGTAAGGCGTGGCGGTCTCCCAGAACCGGTAGCGGTTCCAGGTGCGGCGTCGAGGCGAGGCCGGGGCCTCGACGCCGCGTTCGCGTGCCGGTGACAGCCGCACCTCCATGCGTTACGCCTTGGGCAGGAGCGGCTCGGCCTGTTGCTTCGCCTGCTTGCAGCCTTCTTCGGCGCTGATATCCCCGGCCCAGATCCGCTCGACATAGGTGCCCCAGACCTTCTGGATCTGCGCGGCGCGCGCGCCGGGCCACGGCGATTCACGCGTCAATCCTTCCCTGAGCTGGATGTACGCGGATTCCTGGCCCGGCAGCACCGGATGCTCGAACTTGGTCGAGTTCAGGTATCCGGTCTTCAGCCAGATCTCCATCCCCTCCTTCGAACCGACGAACTTGAGGAATTCCCACGCCGCCCGCTGCTGCTCCTTGTCGCGGGCGTAGCAGCCGAGAAACGAGCCGCCGCTCGACATCCTGCGCGGCTTGCCGGGAAAGACCGGGAACGGCGAAGTCTTGAGATCGAACTTCACCTGCTTGGAAAGGCCGCCGAGCGAGGCGATGCTGCCCATCCAGATCGCCAGCGAGCCGCCGATGAACGCGGCGTTGCTTTCCGTCGTCGTCGACTGGAGATAGAGGCCCGCCTTGTTGATGTCGGCGATGGTGGCCATCGCGGCCACCGCTGCGGGGCTGTCCCAGGCCGGCTTGAAGTTGTCGTCGAGGACACGGCCGCCGTTGCACTGGATGATGCTCTGGGCTTCCCAGTCGGCGTTGTTGCCGAGTCCGAGGATGGGATTGCCGGTGATGGCCTTGACCTTCGGGCCGAGCCGCTTGAAGGAGGCCCAGTCCTTGAACAGTTCGGCGGGATCGACCCCCGCCTGCTTCATGATGTCGTTGTTGTAGTACATCACGGGGCACGAGAAGGCCAGCGGCAGGCCAACCGTCTGCCTGTTCATCGTGACGAGTGGCAGCACTTCGTCCTTGTAGTTGGCGAGCACCGGGCCCACCTCGTTGCCGCCGATCTGCTCGAGCGAAGCGACCTGCAATCCCTGCACCGCGAAATTGATGTTCGACCAGGGCGTGGTCACGAGCGCGGGCGCCCTGCCGGCGGCGATCTGCGCCTGCGCCTTTTGCAGCGTCGCGAAGTAATCGGTGCTCGGCGTCTCGCCCCTGACGATGATTCCGGGGTTCCTGGCGTTGAAGGCCTCGATCAGCTGGGCGATGGGGTGCATCGTCGACGCCGCCGCCTGGCCCGGCGGCGTTCCCCAGACGTGCAGCACGAGTATCTCGACCGGGGCGGCGGCTGACGCGGGCCAGCTGCCCATCGCGGCGCTGCCCACTGCCGCGGTCGCACCTTGCAGGAATGTCCGACGGCTGATCCGCGATTGCCAAAATTGCGCTGCGTGTTGATCCGGATGTTCCACGATCTCTCCTCCATGGTTGGACACCGCACGACATTGTGGTGACCGACGATTGCGATCGCCACCACTTTCCAGGCGACTGGCGCAGCGAGCGTCAGTCAGCGTTCATGGCCTTCCGCCAGCAGCGCATCGGCGCCCTGCTGGTCGATCACGAGTGAATTGACGAGTCGGCCCTGCAGCGCGGCGAGCACGGCCTGCGCACGCCGCGGACCATTGGTGACACCGACCACTTCCTGGCAGTGCCGCAGCTTGTCGAGCTCGACGCTGATGACGCGATCACGATAGTCGGTTTCGCACTCGCGGCCCGATCGATCGTAGAAGCGGCCACAGATCTCGCCGGCGGCTCCGGCTTTGCGCAGCGTGGCGAAATCGGCGGCGGTCAGCACTCCGCGCTCGACGAATGCCGACTCGTCGAGCGAGCCGATGCCGACCAGTGCCATGTCGAGCGCGTCGAACAATGCGCGAACGGTGCGGATGTGCTCGTGATCGGTGAACACATCGCGGGTGCGACGGTCGCCGGCAAATGCGGGCGCGTTGAGCGTGTAGAACGTGCCGTCGAACCGGGACGCGAGGACCCGCGACAGCTCGGTGGCGTCGATCGCGTTGGCCGTGGGACCGATATTGCCCATCAGCTGCACCACGCGCGGCTTGATCGGTGGATCAGACGCCGCGAACGCGTGAACCAGTTCGTAGAGCGTGCGCCCGCCGGCGAGCCCCATCGTCTGTCCCGGCTGGAATCGCTCGGCCACGGCGGCGGCGGCGTAGTAGCCCACGGTCCGCCGCACCGTCTCGGCCGTCCGCCCCGGCGTGCGGATGACGACGGCGTGGCGAAGGTGGAAACGGTCGACGAGCCGCTGCTCGAGCGCCGCGTCGCGCGGATCGTAGGGATCGACGGAGATGCGCACGATGCCGCGCTCGCGGGCGGCGGTCAGCAAGCGGGACACCGTCGAACGCGACACGCCGATCATGCCGGCGATCTCCTGCTGCCCCAATCCGTCGAGGTAATAGAGCCGCGCCACGGAGGTCACGTCGCCCTCGAGCTCGTCGACCACGGCGACGCCCGCCGCAGGGTCCTGTGGACTTGCGAGGCCCTCGCGCCGATCGGCGGATGTCACGGCGTTCCTGGCCGCGTCGGCTGCCGCCGAGCTGCCCGTCGAACGTTCTCTGCACGTTTGTGCGTGGACATTTGCTCACCTCTTGCCTACACTAGCATCGCGCTCGAGGAGGTGTCAACGCAGCAGAAGGACGACCCCGCGAGCGGCGCGCGCGGACACAGGAAGCCGAGGAAACAGGATGATTCTTTTCGGACACCGGGGTGCACGCAACGAGGCGCCCGAAAATACGCTGACCGGATTTCGCCATGCCCTCGGCGCGGGTATCACGGCATTCGAGTTCGACGTCCATCTCTCGGCCGACGATCAGCTGGTCGTCATCCACGATTCCACGGTCGACCGCACGACCAATGGCAGCGGCGCCGTGGCGGCAATGACCGTGGCCGAGCTGGCCCGGCTCGATGCGCGATCGATCTTTCCGCAGTGGCCCGAGCCGGCCTCGGTGCCGACCTTGACGGAGGTTCTCGACCTCATCGCCGGTGCCGAGCACATGGAGCTGGAGATCAAGACCGACCGGCCCGACAGGCTGCGCCGCGTCGCCGGGCAGGTGCTGGCGGCGATTCGCCGCTACGACATCGCCGGCCGCGTCACCGTCACGTCGTTCGATCCCGTCGCGCTGGAAGCCGTGGCCCGGTTGGCGCCGCAGCAGCCGCTGGGCTTCATCGCCAAGTTCGAGACCGGCGATGACCTGGCGACGGCCCTGCGTCTCGGCGCCACGCGATGCGCGATCCCGCTCAAGACGGGCTCCCGCGATCGCGTGCAGGAGGCGCAGGCCGCGGGCATGCGAGTCACCGGCTGGCAGGGCAACACCCGCGACGACATCGAGACCCTGCTGGCATGGGGCGTCGAATGCATCACCAGCGACTACCCGACGCTCGCCCGCAGCGTGCTGCGCGAGGCCCGGGCGTTGCCCTAGCAACGATCGAACAAAAAGGCCGGGCAAGACCCGGCCTTTTTGGGTGACGCGACGGCGAAGCGTCAGGCGGCTTTGGCGGCCTTCGCCTTGGCCGGCTTCGCGGCCTTGTCCGACTTCGCGGCCTTGTCCGACTTCGCCGCCGCCTTCGCGGCTGCCTTCTCCGCCTTCGGATCTTCCTCGGTCTCGACCGTCGCCGGGCGATCGACGAGCTCGATCAGCGCCATCGGGGCCGCGTCGCCCTGGCGGAAGCCGAACTTCAGGATGCGCAGGTAGCCGCCCGGACGCGATTTGAAGCGCGGCCCGAGGTCGTTGAAGAGCTTGCCGACGACATCGCGATCGCGCAGGCGGTCGAACGCGAGCCGGCGGTTGGCGAGCGTCGGCTCCTTGGCGAGCGTGATCAGCGGCTCGGCGACGCGGCGCAGTTCCTTGGCCTTCGGCAGCGTGGTCTTGATCGCCTCGTGCGTGAACAGCGAGACGGTCATGTTGCGCAGCATCGCCAGGCGATGCGCACTGGTGCGGTTGAGCTTGCGAAGCCCGTGACGGTGACGCATGGTTCTACCCTTTCAATGTTGCGGCGCCGCTTCGCACGGCGCTCGGTTCTTGTTTTTTGCTTGCTCTTGCGATCAGAAAAGATCCGGCTCTGCCGGTCTTTTCTGAGTAGCTATTCCGGCCGAAAGTAGGTTTTTACTTTCGGCCGAATATGTCATGGACGATCCAGCCCCGCCGGCGGCCAGTTCTCGAGCTTCATGCCGAGCGACAACCCGCGCGAAGCGAGCACTTCCTTGATCTCGTTGAGCGACTTGCGGCCGAGGTTCGGCGTCTTCAGCAGCTCGGTCTCGGTGCGCTGGATCAGGTCGCCGATGTAATAGATGTTCTCGGCCTTGAGGCAGTTGGCCGAGCGCACGGTGAGCTCGAGGTCGTCGACCGGGCGCAGCAGGATCGGATCGACCTGCGGCGACGCACGCTCGGACGCCGGCGAATCGGTGCCCTTGAGATCGGCGAACACCGACAGCTGCTCGACCAGCACCGACGCCGCGAAGCGCACGGCCTGCTCGGGCTCGACGACGCCATTGGTCTCGATGTCCAGCACCAGCTTGTCGAGGTCGGTGCGCTGCTCGACGCGCGCGCTCTCCACGGCGTAGCTGACGCGGCGCACCGGCGAGAACGACGCGTCGAGCAGGATGCTGCCGATCGAGCGGCCGCCTTCCGGCTTGGCGCGCGCGGTCGCCGGCTGGTAGCCGCGGCCCTTCTCGACGCGGATCTCCATCTCGATCTTGCCGCCCGCCGTCAGGTGTGCGATGACGTGCTCGGGATTGATGATCTCGACGTCATGGTTGGGCTCGATGTCGGCCGCCGTGACCGGGCCTTCGCCCGACTTGGCGAGGCGCAGCGCGATGTGGTCGCGGTTGTGCAGCTTCAGCACCACGCCCTTCAGGTTGAGCAGGATGTCGACCACGTCCTCCTGCACGCCGTCGAGCGCCGAGTACTCGTGGAGCACCCCGGTGATCTTGACTTCGGTAGGCGCGTAGCCGGGCATCGACGACAGCAGCACGCGGCGCAGCGCGTTGCCCAGCGTGTGCCCGTAGCCGCGCTCGAACGGCTCCATCACCACCTTGGCGTGGAACGGCGAGGTGCTCTGCACATCGATGATGCGCGGTTTCAACAAGGCATTGCTTTGCATGCGGATCCCTTATGCGTATCCGTGACGCACCCGCGCGGCCCCGCGCCGGTGCAAATGTTCAGTGCGTTACTTCGAATACAGTTCGACCACCAGGCTCTCGTTGATGTCCTGGCCGAATTCGGAACGGTCGGGCGCGCCCTTGAACGTGCCCGCCAGCTTCTTGGGGTCGACCTCGACCCATGCCGGGAAGCCGACCTTCTCGGCGAGCTGCAGCGAGTCGACGATGCGCAGCTGCGTCTTCGACTTCTCCGCAACCCCGACCGCCTCGCCGCCCTTGAGCAGCGCCGACGGCACGTTGATGCGCTTGCCGTTGACCACGATCGAGCCGTGCGAGACCAGCTGGCGCGCCTCGGCGCGCGTGGAGCCGAAGCCCATCCGGTACACGACGTTGTCGAGGCGCGACTCGAGCAGCTTCAGCAGGTTCTCGCCGGTCGAGCCCTTGCGGCGCGCGGCCTCGGCGAAATAACGGCGGAACTGGCGCTCGAGGATGCCGTAGATGCGGCGCAGCTTCTGCTTCTCGCGCAGCTGCACGCCGTAGTCCGACGTGCGCATGCCCGACTTCACGCCGTGCTGGCCGGGCTTGGTGTCCAGCTTGCACTTGGAATCGAGCGAGCGGCGCGCGCTCTTGAGGAACAGGTCGGTGCCTTCGCGCCGCGCCAGCTTGCATTTGGGTCCGATATAACGTGCCACGTTGATTGCTCCGTCGAGTTAGATGCGGCGGCGCTTCGGCGGGCGACAGCCGTTGTGCGGCACCGGCGTCACGTCGGTGATCGACGAGATCTTGAAGCCCAGCGCATTCAGCGCACGCACCGCCGATTCGCGGCCGGGGCCGGGCCCCTTGATGCGCACTTCCAGGTTCTTCACGCCGCATTCCTGCGCGGCGCGCCCGGCCGACTCCGACGCCACCTGCGCGGCGAACGGCGTCGACTTGCGCGAGCCCTTGAAGCCGGCGCCGCCCGACGTCGCCCACGACAGCGCGTTGCCCTGGCGGTCGGTGATCGTGATGATCGTGTTGTTGAACGACGCGTGGATGTGCGCGATCCCTTCCGAGATGTTCTTCTTGACCTTCTTGCGCACGCGCGAGGTCGCGGCTGCCTTCTGTGACGGTTGCTGTGCCATCGTGTCTATCCTTCGCTTACTTCGTTACGCCCTTGGACAACGCCACGGTGCGGCCCTTCTTCGGGCCCTTGCGCGTGCGGGCGTTGGTGCGCGTGCGCTGGCCGCGCACGGGCAGGCCCTTGCGGTGGCGCACGCCGCGGTAGCAGCCCAGGTCCATCAGGCGCTTGATGCTCATCGTCACCTCGCGGCGCAGGTCGCCCTCGACGGTGAACTTGGTGATCTGCTCGCGCAGCTTGTCCATCTGCGCGTCGGACAGGTCCTTGACCTTGACGTGCGGATCGACGCCCGCGGCCGTGCAGATCGCCTTGGCGCGCGGCCGGCCGATGCCGTAGATCGCGGTCAGCGCGATCTCGGTGTGCGAGTGGTTCGGAATGTTGACGCCAGCGATGCGGGCCATGGTTTACCTGTCCTGGTTCCTGTAGATGCGCGCGAACGCCCGATCAGCCCTGGCGCTGCTTGTGGCGCGGATCGGTGCAGATGACCCGCACCACGCCGTTGCGGCGGATGATCTTGCAGTTGCGGCAGATTTTCTTGACCGATGCCAAAACCTTCATTGCGATTCTCCTCGTCGTCCGCGCGCTACTTCGCGCGGAACGTGATCCGTGCGCGCGACAGGTCGTAGGGAGTCAGCTCGACCGTGACCTTGTCGCCCGGCAGGATCTTGATGTAGTGCATCCGCATCTTTCCCGAGATGTGCCCGAGGACGATATGGCCGTTCTCGAGCTTCACGCGAAACGTCGCGTTCGGCAGCATCTCCACCACCTCGCCCTGCATCTGTATGACGTCTTCCTTGGCCATCAACGCGTCGGCAGGCCGCCCTTGAAATTGGCCTTCTTCAGCAGGCTCTCGTACTGCTGCGACATCATGTACGCCTGCACCTGCGTCATGAAGTCCATCGTCACCACGACGATGATGAGCAGCGAAGTCCCGCCGAAGTAGAACGGCACGTTCTTCCATGCGATCAGGAAGTTCGGGATGAAGCACACCACCACCAGGTACAGCGAGCCGATCAGCGTCAGGCGCAGCGTGATCTTCTCCAGGTACTTCGCGGTCTGGTCGCCCGGGCGGTACCCCGGAATGTAGGCGCCGCTCTTCTTCAGGTTGTCCGCCGTCTCCTTCGGGTTGTACTGCAGCGCCGTGTAGAAGAAGCAGAAGAAGATGATCGCCGCCGCGTACAGGATCTCGTGCACCGGCTGCCCCGGCGCGAGCCCGGCCGCGAGGTCGCGCAGCCAGATCGAGATCGCGCTGTCGCGGGTGCCGAACCACTGCGCGATCGTCGCCGGGAACAGGATGATCGACGATGCGAAGATCGGCGGAATCACGCCGGCCATGTTGAGCTTCAGTGGCAGGTGCGAGCTCTGCCCCTGGTACACCTTGTTGCCGACCTGGCGCTTCGCGTAGTTGACCAGGATCTTGCGCACGGCGCGCTCGACGAACACCACGAACGCGGTCACCGCGACGATCAGCACGACGATGCCGATGATCAGCAGCCACGAGTACGCGCCGGTGCGGCCCTGCTCCAGCGTCAGGTTGATCGCATTGGGCAGCCCCGCGGCGATGCCGGCGAAGATGATCAGCGAGATGCCGTTGCCGAGGCCGCGCTCGGTGATCTGCTCGCCGAGCCACATCAGGAACATCGTGCCGGTCACCAGCGTCACGGCCGAGATCACGCGGAAGCTGAGGCCCGGCTCCAGCACGAGGTTGGGCTGCGACTCGAGCGCCGCCGAGATCGCCAGCGCCTGGAACAGCGCGAGACCCAGCGTCGCGTAGCGCGTGTACTGCGTGATCTTGCGCCGGCCGGCCTCGCCTTCCTTCTTGATCGCCTCCAGCGACGGCATCACCACCGTGCACAGCTGCATGATGATCGACGCCGAGATGTACGGCATGATGCCCAGCGCGAAGATCGAGAAACGCGACAGCGCGCCGCCCGAGAACACGTTGAACAGGCCGAGGATGCCGCCTTCCTGCGACTTGAACAGGTCCTCGAGCACCGCGGCGTTGATGCCGGGGACCGGGATGTGCGTGCCGACGCGATAGACGACGAGCGCGCCCAGCAGGAACCACAAGCGACGCTTGAGGTCCGCGTACTTGGTGCCGGTCTTCAGCGCGGGGTTGGCAGTGGCCAATTCGTTTCCTGGTTGCGTTGTGCGGGCGTGATCAGGCGAGGCTGCCGCCAGCGGCCTCGATCGCCGCCTTGGCGCCCTTGGTCGCCAGCACGCCCTGGAGCTTGACGGCCTTGTCGAGCTTGCCGGTCTTGATGACCTTCGCCTGCTTGGCGGTGGCCGGCACCATGCCCGCGGCCTTCAGCGTGAGCAGGTCGATCGCGTCGACCGGCAGCCGCGCGAGGTCGGACAGGCGCACTTCCGCCGTGTCGTTCTTCGACGGCGACACGAAGCCGCGCTTCGGCAGGCGGCGCTGCAGCGGCATCTGGCCGCCTTCGAAGCCGACCTTGTGGAAGCCGCCGGAGCGGGACTTCTGGCCCTTGTGCCCGCGGCCGGCCGTCTTGCCGAGGCCCGAGCCGATGCCGCGGCCGACGCGGCGGCGCGGCTTCTTCGAACCTGCTGCAGGCTTGATCGTGTTGAGACGCATCGCGAGTTCCTGTGCTCTTTGTGGTCGGACGTAACCGCAACGCCCTTATTTGGCGGCGGGCTCGGTCACCTTCAACAGGTAGCCGACCTTGTTGATCATGCCGCGCGTGGCGGGCGTGTCGATGACCTCCACCGTGTGGTTGGTCCACTTGAGGCCCAGCCCGCGCACCGTGTCGCGATGGCTCTGCTTGGTGCGGGCGATGCCCTTGGCCAGCGTCACCTTGATCTTGCCGGTCTTGGTCATCGTCAGGCTCCCATGATCTCTTCGACCGTCTTGCCGCGCTTGGCGGCGATGTCGGCCGGCGCCATGCCCTTGTCCAGCGCGTCGATCGTGGCGCGCACGACGTTGTACGGGTTGGTCGGGCCGTGGCACTTGGCCAGCACGTTGGCCACGCCAACGACCTCGAACACCGCGCGCATCGCGCCCCCGGCGATGATGCCGGTGCCGTCGGCCGCCGGCTGCATGAACACGCGGGTGGCGCCATGGCGGCCCTCGACCGCGTGGTGCAGCGTGCCGCCCTTGAGGCGCATTTTCTTCAGATTGCGGCGCGCCTCGTCCATTGCCTTCTGCACGGCGACCGGCACTTCCTTGGCCTTGCCCTTGCCCATGCCGATACGCCCGTCGCCGTCGCCGACCACCGCCAGCGCGGCGAACGCCATGATCCGGCCGCCCTTCACCACCTTGGTGACGCGGTTGATCGAGATCATCTTTTCCTTGAGGCCGTCGCTGCGATCGTCCTGCTGCTGCATGCGCGCCATCTTCGGGTTCATTGCCATAGGTCGATCTTCCGCCTCAGAACTTGAGGCCGCCCTCGCGGGCGGCGTCGGCCAGCGCCTTCACGCGGCCATGGAATCGGTAACCGGCACGGTCGAACGCCACCGCCTCGATGCCCAGCGCCTTCGCCTTCGAGGCGATGCGCTTGCCGATGACGGCCGCCGCCGCGGCGTTGCCGCCGCTCTTCACGTCCTTGCGCACGTCCTTCTCCAGCGTCGACGCGCTCGCCAGCACGCGGTCGCCCTCGGGCGCGATGATCTGCGCGTAGATGTGCGAGTTGGAGCGACCGACCACCAGCCGCGTCGCGCGCTGCTCGGCGATGCGCACCCGGGTCTTGCGGGCGCGGCGGACTCGAGCTGACTTCTTGTTCATACAATCCTCGTCGAAAAGTAAAACCCTACTTTTCGCCGGTTTGGCTACCCAAAAATCCCGGGCAAAGCCCGATGATTTTTGGCCGCAAAATCGACGTTAACGGCTACTTCTTTTTCGTTTCCTTGAGCTTGACGACTTCGTCGGCGTAGCGCACGCCCTTGCCCTTGTACGGCTCGGGCGGGCGGTAGGCGCGGATTTCCGCCGCGACCTGGCCGACCTGCTGCTTGTCGACGCCCTTGATCACGATTTCGGTCTGCACCGGCGTTTCCGCCTTGACGCCCTTCGGCATCGCGTGCACCACCGGGTGCGAGAAGCCGAGCGTCAGGTTGACCTTGTCGCCCTGCGCCTGGGCGCGGTAGCCGACGCCGACCAGCGCGAGCTTCTTCTCGAAGCCCGCGGACACGCCCTTCACCATGTTGGCGACGTTGGCGCGCAGCGTGCCGTGCATCGCGTTGTACAGCGGTCCGCCGCCCTCGCACACGAGCGTGTCGCCCTCGCGCTTGATCGACAGCGCCTGCGGATACTTGCGCGTCAGGGTGCCGAGCGGGCCCTTGACGGTGATCTCGCCGGCGGCCAGCGTGACTTCCACCTTGGCAGGCAGCGGGATGGGATGTTTTCCGATTCGCGACATGGCCTCGCTCCGTTACGCGATGATGCAGAGGACTTCGCCGCCGACGCCGGTGGCGCGCGCCTTGCGGTCGGTCATCACGCCGCGCGACGTTGACACGATGGCGATGCCGAGGCCGTTCATCACGCGTGGAATGTCGTCCTTGCCCTTGTAGATGCGCAGGCCGGGCTTCGACACGCGCTCGAGCTTCTCGATGACCGGGCGCCCGGCGTGATAGCGCAGCGCGATCTCGAGCTGCGGCTTGGCTTCCTCGCCGCCGACCTTGAAGCCGTCGATGTAGCCCTCGTCCTTGAGGACCTTGGCGATCGCGACCTTGACTTTCGACGCCGGCATCTCGACCGTGGCGTGCTCGACCATCTGCGCGTTGCGGATGCGCGTCAGCATGTCGGCGATGGGATCAGTCATGCTCATGCTTCACCACCTGTTGTTTGGGTGTCCGAAGACCCTGTCGAGGCCATCACCAGCTCGCCTTGACGACGCCGGGCACCTCGCCGCGCATCGCGTATTCGCGCAGCTTGTTGCGCGCGAGACCGAACTTGGCGTAGACGCCGCGCGGGCGGCCGGTCAGCGAGCAGCGGTTGCGCACGCGCGTCGGATGCGCGTTGCGCGGCAGCGCCTGCAGCTTCTGGCGTGCGGCAAAGCGGTCCTCGTCGGCGATCTTGTGGTTGGCGACGATCGCCTCCAGCGCGGCGCGCTTCTTGGCGTACTTGACAACGAGCTTCTTGCGCTTCTCGTTGCGGTTGATCACGGAAAGTTTCGACATGGTCAGTTCCTGAACGGAAACTTGAACGCCGCGAGCAGCGCCTTGGCTTCGGCATCGGTCTTGGCGCTGGTGGCGATCGTGATGTTCATGCCGCGGATGACGTCGATCTTGTCGTACTCGATCTCGGGAAAGATGATCTGTTCCTTGACGCCCATGTTGTAGTTGCCGCGGCCGTCGAAGCCCTTGCCCGACACGCCGCGGAAGTCGCGCACGCGCGGCAGCGCGATCGACACCAGGCGGTCGAGGAACTCGAACATGCGCTCCTGGCGCAGCGTGACCATGCAGCCGATCGGATAGCCCTCGCGGATCTTGAAGCCGGCGATGGCCTTGCGCGCCTTGGTCACCACGGGCTTCTGCCCGGTGATCTTCTGCATGTCGGCGACTGCGTTCTCCAGCACCTTCTTGTCGGCGACGGCCTCGCCGACGCCCATGTTGACGACGATCTTCTGGATGCGCGGCACCTGCATCACGGACTTGTAGCCGAACTGCTTGATCAGCGCCGGCACGACGTCCTTGCGGTATTGGTCCTTGAGGCGCGCCGGCTGGGTGCGCGCGGGCGACGGCCCCTCGGTCGACTTCGCCGCCTTGGCCGCTGCAGCCGCCCGCTGTGCCTTCTCGGCCGCCTTCTGCGCCTTGTCCGACGGCGGTGCCGCCGACTTGGATTGCTTGTCGGGCGTCGACGCGCCGCCCTTGGGTGTCTTGCTAGGCATTGACGAGCTCGCCATTGGATTTGAAGAACCGCACCTTGCGGCCGTCTTCCAGCACGCGCACGCCGACGCGGTCGGGCTTTTGCGTGACCGGGTTCCAGATCGCGACGTTGGACACGTCGATCGGGACCTCCTTGGTGACGATGCCGCCCGGCTGGTTCTTCATCGGGTTGGGACGCGTGTGACGCTTGACCTGGTTGACGCCGTTGACCACGACGTGGCGCGCGTCGACGACACGCGCGACGTCGCCGCGCTTGCCCTTGTCGCGGCCGGTGATGACGACGACGTTGTCGCCCTTCTTGATCTTGCCCATTGCGCTCTTCCTCCTACAGCACTTCCGGCGCGAGCGACACGATCTTCATAAAGCGCTCGTTGCGCAATTCGCGCGTGACGGGCCCGAAGATGCGCGTGCCGATCGGCTCGAGCTTGGCGTTGAGCAGCACCGCGGCGTTGCTGTCGAAGCGGATGCGCGCGCCGTCGTTGCGGCGCACGCCCTGGCGGGTGCGCACGACGACCGCGCTGTAGACCTCGCCCTTCTTCACGCGCCCGCGCGGCGCGGCGTCCTTGACGCTCACCTTGATCACGTCGCCGATCGACGCGTAGCGGCGTTTCGAGCCGCCCAACACCTTGATGCACATGACGGCGCGTGCACCCGTGTTGTCGGCGACGTCCAGCACCGACTCCATCTGAATCATTTAACTCTCCACTCTCCAACTTGCGCTGAAAACAGCGCAGTTTTGGACCCCGTCCGGGGCGAAGAAGGCCGCGATTCTACTACTAAAAAGCGCCTAAACGGCCTTCGATTTCTCCACCAGGCGCGTCACGCGCCAGGACTTCGTGCGCGAGATCGGCCGGCATTCCGCGATCTCGACGAGGTCACCCTCGCCGAACTCGCCCGACTCGACATGCGCGTGGTACTTCTTCGACAGGGTGATGGTCTTGCCCATCAGGGCGTCGCGCACGCGGCGCTCGACCCGCACCACCACCG
>DASYSP010000105.1:0-2921 GCA_036003195.1 Casimicrobiaceae bacterium | reverse complement strand
CGCAACGCATCGAACAGTTCCGCGAGCGCGCGCATGCGTGGCAGGGCGAAGACGAACTGTTCCGGGTCGATTCGTGGACGCATGTGATGCTAGGCCAGGGCATCACGCCGCGACAGCACCATCCGCTCGCGCGCGGGCTGGCCGATGCCGACATGCGGCAGCTATTCGACGGCATCCGCCAGCCCATCGACAGGCTGGTGGCGACGATGCCCAGCCACCAGCAGTTCATCGAGCAGTATTGCAAGGCCGACTCGAGTGTCTGGGCGGGCAGGCGAAACTGATGTTGCTCAGCGCGCACCCCGGCATCCGCATCGACAAGCGCGTCGTCGGCCGCGAGGGCGCGCCGCTGCTGGTGATCGACGCGTTCGTCGCCGATCCTGACCGGCTGGTGCGCAAGGCCGCGCGCAGCGCGTTCGCGCCGCTGGGCGCGATGTTCCCCGGCCTGCGCGCAGCTGCCCCGCTCTCCTACCGGCTTCTGCTCGAGAGCGTGCTCAATCCGCTGCTGCGCGACTGCTTCGGCCTCGCGCCCGGCAGCTTCGACTTCCCGATGTGCCACTACTCGCTGGTCACCGAGCCGCCGACGCAGTTGCGCTTCCTGCAACGGGTGCCGCACATCGATTCGGTCGGCGCCGACGGGTTGGCGACCGTGCATTACCTGTTTCATGGCGACTGGGGCGGTACCGCGTTCTACCGTCATCGCAGCACCGGCTTCGAAAGCGTCGACGCCGCCCGCCACGAAACCTATTTTTGCGAACTGGAACGCGAAAGCCACGGTGACGACGCGCCGAGCGCCGGCTACATCGACGGCGACACCGCGCTGTTCGAGCGCATCGCCAGCGTGGATGCCGCATACAACCGCCTGATCGTATACCGCCGCAACTGCCTGCATTCGGGAAACATCGACAGCACCCGCATGCCGCCCGCCGATCCGCTGGCGGGGCGGCTGTCCATCAACAGTTTCATCGACGTGGCGACCGCGCCGGCGAGAACGGCGACGGCCACGCCTGCGCAGCCGGCGTGAACGCGATCGCGGACCACTCGAAAACATCCGGCAACGAGGAGAACGGCAATGCAACGGCGTGAGGTTCTGCAAATGTCCTTGGCGCTGGGCGCGTTGCTCGCGCCGGCAGCGTTCGCACGCGCCGCCGCGCAGGCCGATGCGGACGCCCGGTCGGCGCCCGGCGCGTTTCCGCCGGGTTTCCTGTGGGGTGCGGCGACGGCGGCCTACCAGATCGAAGGCGCGTGGAACGAGGACGGCCGCGGCGAATCGGTCTGGGACCGCTTCGCGCATACGCCGGGCAAGGTCAAGAATGGCGACACCGGCGACGTCGCCTGCGACAGCTATCATCGCTATGCGGAGGACATCGCGATCGCCAAACGCCTGGGCATCCAGTCGTATCGCTACTCGATCTCCTGGCCGCGCGTGCAACCCGATGGCAAGGGCACGATCAACCAGAAGGGACTCGACTACTACCGGCGCGTCACCGACGCGCTGCTCGAAGCCGGCATCCGCCCGTTCCCGACGCTGTACCACTGGGACCTGCCGCAGCCGCTGGAAGACGCCGGCGGCTGGCCGAATCGCGACACCGCGGCACGGCTCGCCGACTACGCACGCACCGTCGTCGCGGCGCTCGGCGATCGCGTCAATCAATGGTGCGTCTTCAACGAACCCAAGACCTTCACGCAATGCGGCTACTGGCAGGGCAACCACGCGCCGGGCCGCAGCGAGCCGCTCGCGTTCCTGCGCGCAACGCACACGGTCAACCTCGCGCAGGGCATGGCGTTCCGTGCGATCAAATCGGTCAGCGCCAAACTTGAAGTGGGCGGCGTCTACGACACGCAGCCGACGTTCCCGGCGACGTCATCGAAGGCCGACGAACTCGCCGCCGAACGCTGGTTCAAGTTGGCCAACCTCTGGCACATCTATCCCGCGCTGCACGGCCGGTATCCCGAAGGCGTTCTGCCGGCCGATCGGCAGACCGAACTGCTCGGCTGGCAGGACGGCGACGACCAGCTGGTGCGCGCCGCACTCGATTTCGCCGGACTCAATTACTATTCCACGTGGCTGGTCGCCGACGATCCCAACGAGACCGACATCCCCGGCCTGCACGCGAAACCGTCGTGGGCGACGTACTACCCGCCGCACCACAAGACCGACAACGGCTGGGACATCTACGCCAGGGGTTTCTACGACATTCTCGTCAAGATGAACTCGCACCTGGGAGGCAAGCTGCCGATCGAGATCACCGAAAACGGCGCGGCCTACAACACCGGCATCGCGAAGGACGGCCGCGTGCACGACGCGGATCGCACCGCTTGGCTGCGCGCGCATCTGCTCGAACTGTCGCGCGCCATCCGTGACGGCGTGCCGGTGCGCGGCTACCACTGCTGGGCCCTGCTCGACAATTTCGAGTGGAGCGAGGGTTACACGCAGCGCTTCGGCCTCGTCCACGTCGATTTCGAGCGCGGCCAGAAACGCACGCCCAAGGACTCGGCGGCCTGGTTCGCGCGCGTCGCGAAATCCAATCGGGTTGTCTGAAGTATACAAGTGGATATTGCTGCCATGCCGCAGCGCAGCGTGGCATTTCGCGCCGACGCAAGCCGCTGCTGCGGATCGGCTCGCTCGGCATGGCGGTGTCGCTCGGCCTCGTAGCGCTCGCGTTCGCGAACGGCTCTCTGCACGTGAACGGCAAACTCGCGCTGTCGCACGGCATCGGCACCGGCGTTGCCGGCGCCTACGGCCTCTACACCGCGGCCGCGGCGCTGTCCGTGTTCTTCGTGCTGCGCCGGGTGCACGAGACGCGCGGCAAGGAACTGGAACAGATGGAGGCTGACGTGCGTCCGCGCGCGTGCCTCATGCTCCGGAACGCGCGCCGCGGGCCGCGGGCGGCGCGACCGAGTCGCGCTTGACGAGTTGGTGC
>DASYSP010000104.1:0-23319 GCA_036003195.1 Casimicrobiaceae bacterium | reverse complement strand
CAGCAGCACCGCCGCGAGGATGAGCGGCAGCATGTGCGCGAGGCGCGAGGCGACCGGCTCGCGCTGCGTTTCGCGCTTGACGTTGCGCGACAGCAGCCACCAGTACAGCGCCCACCCGAGCCACAGCGTGGCGAAGAGATAACGGTGGAGGAAGGTCATGGCGGTGACGGGCAGGGGCTTGGCGGGTCGGGGGTTGGTGTCGCGTTGCCGGTGATGCGCTCGGTCGTCAACGCATAGACCGTCACCTGGTCGAGACGGGGGAAGAACCCCCGCGGCCGGCCGGGATCGTCGCGAAAATGCTTGGCCATCAGCGCGTCGAAGAAGCGTGCGTTTTGCGCGCGGTCGTCGACGAGATTTGCCTGTCGCGCCGCGCGCGGTCGCGCAAGCCACGCCGGCCCGCCCCTGCATTCTAGCGGCGGCATGCCGCTACAGCGCCAGCACGACGACGCCCGCCGCGACCAGCGCGATGCCGAGCCATTCGTGCAGCGCCGGCCGCTCGCCGAGGAATGCGAACGCGAACACCGCCACGAGCACGACGCTCAGCTTGTCCACCGGCGCGACCTTCGACGCGTCGCCGGCTTGCAGCGCGCGGAAATAGCAAACCCATGAGGCGCCGGTGGCAAGCCCCGACAGGCCGAGGAAAAGCCAGGTGCGTGACGGCAGCGCCAGCGGATTGGACCATTTGCCGCTCCAGGCGATGAAGGCGCCCAGCACGCCGACGATGACGAGCGTGCGCACCAGCGTGGCGAGGTCGGAGTCAACGCCCTGCACGCCGACCTTGGCGAAGATCGCGGTGAGGGCGGCGAAGGCGGCGGACAGCAGCGCCCAGGCCAGCCAATTGCCGGCGGCGGGCATCATCTCGTTTGCGCCCGGCGCCAAATCGCGTACTGGGGCGGCGCCGAAGATTTAGGCATCAAGGCTTGGCATTGCGCGAGAAGACGATCGGAGGTGCGGGTGCCCGCACACACGCGCGACGCGGGCATCACGATAATGCGCCGGCGGCGGATGCGCCGCGATCGAGCACGCGGACCATCATCGCTTCGTCGTGCTCGACGCTGGAAGCGGCACAGCGCGCCGGCGACGCCGCCACGAACTCGAGTCGCTCGAGCAGCCGGCGAGAGCGCCGATTTTCCGCCTTGAAGATGGCATTGAGCTCGCGCACGCGATAGCGCGCCGACAACTCGGCGATCATCGCGGCGACGGCCTCATGTGCAAGCCCGCGACCCCACCACGCGCTGCCGAGCACGTAGGCGATGCCCGCGCTGCCGTCGCCGGGCACGGTGGCCTGCACGTAGCCCGCGAGATCGCCGGGCGCGAGGCGGATCACCCAGTTGAGCCACTGCTGCGTGCCGTCGCCGGACCATCGCGTCTCGAGGCGCGTGAACCGGTCCCGCAGCCACGCCACCGACGGCGGCGGCGTATTCTCGAACGCGTAGATCGCGGGATCGCCAAGGACACCGAACATCGCCTCGGCGTGTGCGGCGACCTGCGGCTCGAGCTTGAGACGCGGCGCGCGTATCACGCGCATGGGCGGCACTCCGTCGCGCGTGCGCGGTGACGCAGCGGCGCGGTCACGGCTGGCGTGCAGGAAGCAGGGGATGGTCGCGCAACAGGGCGCGGCCTACGGCATGTCGCGCCGCGCGTGCCGCGGCGGATCGAAGCGGCCGTCGCACAGCAGCGTCGCCGCCACGGCGAGGGCGATCGACAGTGGCAGCACCATCAGCCCGGCGATCCAGTTCCAGGAGTCGCCGCGGTCGAGGACCTGCACGGCGAGGCACGTCAGCACCGCGGTGGCGACGACGGCCACCAGCGATGCGCGGCGCGGCTCGCGAAACAGCGCCTCGGCGGCGACGCCGACCAGCAGCGGGAGCAAGACCAGCACGATCAGGGCGTTCACGGCCGTTGGTGAGTCCGGGTTCGCGCCGCGACTCGCACCATGGCCGGCAAGGCGCCAGCCGGGCTGCCGCGGCATCCGCAAAACACCATTTCTACGCCGATCCGCGCAGCGCGCCAAGTGGCAGGGCAGCGACGCATGGGTGGGCGCGTCCCGCCTCCAGGGCGACGCGCGCGGCGGCTCGGCGCGGCGCGTGAACACGAGACGCCGGGCGCGTCGGCAGGCTGCGCGGCGGCGCTGCCGGCGATGGCCGCCAACGCGAATACGGCACGCACGCCGCGGCTTCGCATCACGGCATGTCGTCGCGGCAATAGAGGCCGAAGCCCTTGCGCGGCCGCAGGCGCTCGTAATACGCCTGCACGGCGGCGAGCCTGGCATGCTCGATCGGCGTATTCAGCCAGCGATGCACGGTGAGCCCGAGGACGATGTCGGCGAGCGTGAACGTGTCGCCGGTGACGAACGCGCCGGTATGCGCGAGCTGGGCGTCGAGCATCGCCATATGCCGGTTCCAGGCCGTCGCACTGGCGTCGATCGCCGCACGCTCGGTGTGCGCGGCGCTCTTGCGCACCAGCGCCATGAAGGCGTAGCGCCAGGCCGTATTGAGGTCGCCGGCCTGCCAGTCCATCCACTGCTCCACCAGCGCACGCGGCTGCGGGTCGCGCGGCAGCAGGTCGTCCCGCTTCGCGCGCGCGGCGAGGAAGCGGCAGATCGCATTCGACTCCCACAACACGAATGCCCCGTCGCGGAGGACCGGCACCAGCGCGTTCGGGTTGAGCGCGAGGAATTGCGCGTCACGGGTGTCGCGAAAACCCGTGCCCCACCATTCCTGCTGGAACGGCACGCCGAGCTCCGCGCAGGTCCACAGCACCTTGCGCACGTTGATGGAGGACGTTCTGCCGAGGATGTCGAGCATGGCGATGGCGGGGCGGGCCCTAGCGCAGATGGGGAGGCAGTCTGCTGATCGCGGCGGCGAAGCGCGCGTGAGCGGCCGGATCGACCGGCCGATGGCGCGGCTTGTCGCCCGGCGGATCCTTGCCGAGGTAGTTGTCGCCTTTCCAGTTGGTCGCCGGCCGGATCGGCCGCGGCTCGAAGCCGCCGCCGCAGTTCGGGCACACGTTGTCGAGGATTTCGTCGACGCACGCGGCGCAGAACGTGCACTCGTACGTGCAGATGCGGGCTTCGCGCGAAGCCGGCGGCAGCGCCTTGCCGCAGTTCTCGCAGGTGGGTCGCAACTCGAGCATGGGCCTCCTTCCGGTGGGCGGGGCCGGGAGCGCGGCAACGGATCGCGCCGATGCGCGATCGGCGCGGACGTTACGGTCGCAGCCACCGAAGACGCACCGCACCGCGCAGATTAACCGATGCCGCGCGCTGCCGGGGCGTCCGCGCGGCCGCGCACGGCCCATGCGCGCGCGATGAGCGCGATCGATCCGTCGGCACGCACCGGCAGGTACCGGCGAATCCGCTCGCGCAACCGCTCGCGTGCGGTCGCGTCCAGCGCCATCGCATACGCCGGCGCCGGGCCCTGGCCGCCGAGGAATGGCGTCCAGTAGTCGTCGAAATCGCGGAACACGGTGGGCACGTCGATGGGCACGACCTGGACCGACGCCAGGCCCGCCCCACGAAAAGCCGACTGCAGTGCCTGCGCATCGCACAACGGAAACCGCACGCCCTCGTCGAGCGCGCGCGCTGCGGGGTCGAGCGCCACCGCCGCGTCCCAGAAGTGGCGAATGAGCGCCATCTTCGCGGCGTAGTCCCAGACGTAGGCGGCGACGATGCCGCCCGGCGCGCAGACGCGTCGCATCTCGGCGAGGCCGCGCCCGGTATCGGCGACGAAGTTGAGAACGAGCCCGGAGACGACGACGTCCGCCGCGGCGTCGGCCAGCGGCAACGCGAGCGCATCGGCGACGCGGAACGTGGCGCCGGGCACGCGCTCGCGCGCCTTGGCGAGGAAGCCGGGTGAAGGATCGACGCCCACGAGCGTGGCCGGGTGCGCTTGTGCGGCGATCGCTGCGGTCAGCGCACCGGTGCCGCAGCCGACGTCGAGCCAGCGCAGCGACACGGGCCGGTCGAGCCATGCCAGGAACGCGGCCGCGACCGGCGTGCTCCAGCGGCCGATGTAGCGCTCGTAGGGATCGCCCTCGTGCCAGTGGTCGTCGGGTGGCGACGGGTTCATGGGCGGCGGTGCACGCAGGAATGGCCGCTGCGCGCACGGGCATCACGCAGGCGCGGGGCCGGGCTCATGTCGCGTGCGGCGACGTGCCGCGCACCTCGCTGACCGAAATGGCGAGCCCGTCGGGATCGCGATAGCGCGCGATGCGCGCGCCGAAGATCGATTTGGGGGCTTCGATGCAGGTGACGCCGTGCTCTGTCATGCGTCGATGGAACGCGTCCAGATCCGCCACGCCGAAGCCCGGCTGGCATTGTCCGGCCGGCGTTTCGTCCGCGCCGCCGGTGCGCGAGGCTGCGGGCTCGGCCGCGTGCAACGCCAGCGTCGCTCCCTCCGTCGCGAATTCGGTCCAGCCGGGCGAATCGAATCTCAGCGGCAATCCAAGCGTATCGCGGTAGAACGCGGTCGAGCGCCGCATGTCGCTGACGAAGACGATGGCGTACTGGATGCGCATGGGATTTCCCCAGGGCCACATGCCGATGGGCATTCTGCGCCGGCCCACGCGGCTCGAACAGCGACTATTCGCGGTCCGGCCCCGCACGGCGCCCCGTGCGCCAGGGCGCCACCAGCTCGCGCCATGTCAGCAGCCGCGCGCGCGCGGCCACCCGCCACCACAGGAGCCCGTAGACGATTGCGGCGATCGCGAGAGCGCCCGGCAGCATGCGCCGCTGCGCCAGGGCGAAGGCGAGCGCCAGCACCCCGGCGGCGAGCCACGTCGCCGCAAGCGCGAAGGCCACGGCCCGGCTCGTGCGCGACAGACGATGGTTCATCCGCGACAGGCCGCGGCGCAACGCTGCCGGCGCCTCAGGACGCCGCGTAGCTCGACACCTCCACGAGGTTCTGGTCCGGATCGCGAAAATAGACGGACTGCATCGGGCCGGCGGCACCGGTCTTGGCGACCGGGCCTGCGACGAGGCCGACGCCGCAGCGCGCGAGATGCGCGATCGCCTCCGCCAGCGGCACCGCGCTGATCAGGCAGAAGTCGGCGGCGCCGGGCACCGGGTGCGCGGCCTTGGGCTCGAACTCGTGTCCGGCCAGGTGCAGGTTGATCTTCTGCGCGCCGAATGCCAGCGCCTTGCGTCCCGCACCGAACGACACGACATCCATGCCGAGCACCCGCGCGTAGAACTCGCATGTGGCCTCGATACTGCGCACGGTGAGCACGAAATGGTCGATATGGTCGATCTTCAACGGCGATCTCCGCGCACCGCCGCGGCGTGGGCGGCACGCGCGGCGCGCTCACAGGTCGACGACGAACGGCACCGCCGCGAGCACCGCGCCGACGAGCCACAGCACGAGGGTGCTGTCGATGAAGTACGGGTAGGCGCACAGCGCGACGCCGCAGAGGAGCGGCGCGAAACGCTGCTGGCGCCGGCCGTAGACGATGTATGCGAAGCCGAGCGCGCCGGTGACGATGCCGATGAAGAGTTGGGCCATCCGGTGTTCCGCCCGCATGCGCCGTCGCATGCTGCGCGTGCTCGTTGCACGGCCGCTTTCGGGCCGCCGGCGTCAGGGCGTGGGCTTCTCGCCCGTCCCGGGCTGCGCGGTGTCCACCGGCGCCTCGGGTTGCGTCGCTGCGGCCTTCTTTTGACGCTTCGCTTCGTTCTTCTGCTTCTTTGCGAGGTCTCGCTGTCGTTTCGCCAGTGCGTAGTTGGGCTTTGCCAAGTGAGCTACTCCTTTTCGGGTGGGCGGGGTTGAGTGCCGGCCGGCATACGGCGCGCGGCAGGCGCCACAGTGTCGTCCAGCGGCGAATCGGACGCAAGCCGCACCGCGCCCGGGCCCGTCGCGCAGCTGCGGCGCAGGCTCATGCGGGCTCGCGGGCGGCGGGCAGGCGCAATCCATAGTAGCGCGTGCCCGGCGCGGCCTGTCCGCCATAGGGCGCGATCGTGCGGAAGCCGTACCGCTGGTACAGCCGTTGCGCCGCCGTCATCGATGCCAGCGTATCGAGCCACAGCGCGGCGTATCCGCCCGCGCTGGCAGCGGCGATCGCGGCCTCGACGAGGCGCGGCCCGACACCGGCGCCGCGATGCAGCCGCCGCACGTACAGGCGCTTCATTTCAGCGACCTGCGTGTCGAGCGGACGCATGGCCACGCAGCCGGCCAACGCGCCGTCGACGCGCGCCAGCAGCAATGCGCCGGCGGGCGGCCGATACGCGCCGGGCAGGTTTTCGAGCTCAGCGGCGAAGCCCTGGTATTCGAGGTCGACGGGCAGCGCCGCGGCGTATTCGCGGAAGAGCTCGCGAGCGCTGGCGATCGCCTCGGCGTCCAGCGCGGGAACGACGTCGATCATCGGCGACCCCGCCGGCCGCGGCTCGTCGCGAATGCGGCGGCTGCGTGCGGCAGCGCGTGGCATTCAATACGGCGATCCATCCTTGTGCGTGAAATGCCACCCATCTTCGCGCGCCACCGCCTTGAGGTCGTCATCGGGATAGGTGCCTTCGTCGCCCGGGGTGCGGTCGCCGACCTCGAGGTAGACGACTTCCACCGCCGTCTCGTTGACCAGGTGGTGGCCGTTACCGGTGCCGGCCTTGAAACCCGCGCACATCCCCGGCGCGAGCAGGGTGCGGCCGTCGTCGGTGACGAGCGTCGGCGCGCCCTCGAGGATGTAGACGAATTCGTCCTGACGCGAATGCGCATGGCGCAGTGCCGAGACCGCGCCGGGTGCCAGGTGCGTGAGATTCACGCCGAAGTTGGCGAGGCCGAAGAGATCGCCCAGCGGTTGCTTGCGCCGGCCCGCCATCCGGGATGCGAACGGCTGCGGATAGTTCGACGGCTTGACGCGCGGCGGCGCGTCGATGGCGGCGATCGCGACAGGATGCTCCGGCATCGTCATGGGGGCGCGCATCTCAGGCGCGCTTGCGCAGCGTCACGTGGGTGGCGCGCTCGCCAGCGACGGACTCCGTGCATTCATAGCCGAGCGCGCGCAGGTCGATGCCCTGCATCAGGTGCTCGCCCGCGCCGAGCACGACCGGGCGCACCGCCAGGCGCAGCTCGTCGATCAGGCCCGCGCGCAGGTATTCGCGGATGGTGGCCACGCCGCCGCCGAGACGGACGTCGCGGCCGCCGGCCGCGGCTTGCGCCTGCCGCAGCGCGGATTGGATGCCGTCGGTGACGAAATGAAATACCGTGCCGCCGGCCATTGCCAGTGGCGCCCGGGCGTGATGCGTCAGCACGAAGACCGGCGTGTGGTACGGCGGCTCGTCACCCCACCAGCCCTTCCATGAGTCGTCCCGCCACGGGCCGCGCACGGGTCCGAACATGTTGCGGCCGAGGATCCATGCGCCGATGCGGTCGAAGCCCTGTTCGGCCATCGCATTGTCGACGCCGGTCTCGCCGTCGACCTCGTCCTGGCCGTGCATCTTGCGCCAGACGCGCGTCGCGAAGAACCATTCCATCAGCTCGGGGCCGCGCACACCGAGCGGATGCTCGAGATCCTGGCCGGGCCCGGCGCCGAATCCGTCGATCGAGATCGCGAAGCTCTGGACGCGCAATTTCGACATGCATTCCTCGCTAGTGGGATGCCGGTCCGGCAGCGGCGCGGCATTCAACCTTGAACGCCGCGGTCGACGGTGAGGTGGGCGCAGGCGTCACTTCGTCTTGGGCTCCCACTCCGCGTACGACCGCACGTCCGTCGTGTAGTCGAGCCACGCAACTTCCTGCGAGACCCAGATGTGCGCCTGCGGGCGTTGACCCGGGTCGTCGTCCAGCGTCGCCACGCGCAGCGCGATCATCGGGCTGCCGTCACGGTGCGCGATCAGCTGGCTGCCGCAATTGCCGCAGAAATACCGGCGCTTGCCCGGCGACGACTCGTAGGCGCGCAGCACCTCTTCGCCTTGCAGCCATCTGAAGCGGCTGCGGCTGACGCCCGCCGACGTGTTGAACGCCGCGGCATGGGCCTTGCGGCACATGCTGCACGAGCAATGCCTTGGCGGGGAGTCGAGCGCCTCCGCTTCATACACGACCTTGCCGCAGAGGCAGCTTCCGCGCATCGCGCGACCTAGCGGGCGTCCAGGCGCTGGGCGACTTCCCAGCTGTGTCCGGCGGGGTCGACGAAATTCGCCGTGCGCATGCCCCACGACCGGTCGTGAGGGCCGGTGAGCGGCTGCACCCCGCGCTGGCGCAGCGCCGTGCACACCGCGTCGACGTCCGGCACCCAGACGCTGAGCTGGAAACGCGAGCCCGCGGCCGGCGTGGCCACGGCGCCCGGCGCGACGAGCTCGCGCGCATCCTGCGCGCGCAACAGGTTGACGATCAGGTTCTGGAACCGGACCGCGACCGAGCTGTCGTCCTCGAACACGATCGGGACGCCGAACACGTCGAGATAGAACGTGCGCGCGGCCTGCAGGTCCTCGACGAACAGGCTGATCGCGTTGACGTGATCGAGAGGGGATGTCATGAGCGCTCGGGATCTGCGTTGTGGCCGTCGCGGATCGCCAGCTGCCGCGATTTGCCCAATGCGGCGAATGCGCGCTGGTACGATCCTTCCACCAGTGTCCGCAGGTACGCCGATGGAAAGCCGGACACGTCGACGATGGTGATCCAATGATAGCGCCCGCGGTAGCGGGCGGGCTTCACGCCCGGAACATCGGTCAGTTCGACGAAGCGATCGGGCGCGACCCACATGCTGAAGCGCCATCGCTCGGGATGGCTGGTCTTGAAGTACGCGAATTTCCTGCCGCCGACCGCGTACACGAGGAAATTGTAGGGCTCCCCGTACAGCGTTTCGAGTGCGCCCGGGAAATGGCGACAGAACGCCTTCACCTGTGCGGTGTTCATGGCCGCATGGCGAACTCGTCAGTCCGGAATATCGGGCTCGACGACCTTGGCGAGCTGCGCGAGGGATTCCTGCCATCCGAGATAGCACATCTCGAGCGGAATGGCCGCAGGCACGCCTGCCTGCACGATGGCGATATCGGTACCGCACGACACCGCCTTCAGCGTCACCGTCGTCTCCATCTCCCCCGGCAGGTTCGGATCGTCGAAGCGGTCGGTGTAGCGGATCTTCGCGGACGGCACCAGCTCGCGATACTCGCCGCCGAACGAATGGCCGTTGCCTGTCGCGAAGTTCGTGAACGACATCTTGTAGGTGCCCCCGACCCGGGCGTCGAGGTGATGCACCTTGCAGGTGAAGCCATAGGGCGGCAGCCATTTGGCCATCGCCTCCGCATCGAGGAATGCCTTGTAGACGCGTTCCGGCTTGGCGCGCAGCACACGGTGGAGCCTGATGGTGCCTGCAGTCATGATCGTTCGCCTCCTGGTTCTGCGACAGGTGAAAAGGAATCGACGCCGCCGGTTGCAACGGGAAGCGGGCCGCGTGCACTGAAATCACGCATCCGGCATTCCCAGCCGCTTGCGGAAGTAGCCGCGCCAGGCCGCCGGCAGCGACGGGTGCATGCTGGCATTTTCCATCAATGCCTTGTTGTGGCGATCGGTGGCGTAGAGCGCGACGACGTCCGCGACCGTCAGGCGCGCGGCATCGCGTGCGAGTCTTTCGATCGCATCGCCGGCGCCCACGTCGCCTTCGCGGACGATGGAGAAATAGAATCCGCTGCGGCCGCTCTGCAGAAACCGCCTGACCATATCCGGATCCCCGAAGCGGATCGCGAGCTTGTAGCACGGCATGCGCGGCTGCGTGACGACGAGTTCCATCGAGCCCACGCGATAGCGGTCGCCGATCCAGACCTCGTCTTCCAGCATCCCGTGCGTGGTGAGATTCTCGCCGAACGAACCCCAGGGCAGCGGCATGTCCGGGAGCTCCGCGCGCCAATGATCGTAATGCTCCTGCGGATACGCATACACGGCCTTCAGCGGTCCGCCATGCACCGACAGGTCCGATTGCTCGTCGCCCTCGAGGTTGTCGCGCGCGACAGCCACCCGATGCGACACCGGCGTCTTGAAGATGGAGGTCTTCACGATCTGCTCGCGCCACTGCACCTCGCGCGGGCCTCCGACACTGACTGCCACAACGTTCATCACGGCTCCTGCGCCACGTGCGCGAGCGGGTTCGCCGCCACCATCGCGTTTGCAGCGTGCCGCAACGGGGGCGCCGGCCGGCGCGTCGCATGCGACGTCATGTTAGGACAGTGCCGATCGCCGAAGTTCGCGGGCGCTACAAATACCCGAGCCCGCAGATGAACCGGACATTGGCGCCGAGCATGCCGATGATCCACGCGGCGGCGCCGAGTGCCACGAACCCCAACGCCCAGGCAACGCGCGCGATCCAGGAGACACCGATGGGGGTCGCAAACGGCAGCCCGAACAACAGGACCAGGGCTGCGCAGCCGATCCAGAAATAGAGCTCGAAGCCGCCTTCGCACGCGTGCGGCGCGACCAGGAATGCGAGGCCGACGAGGCCTGCCAGGATCGCCGCGGCGACGATGAAGCCCGCTTGCGCGCGTGACATGGCCTAGCGGCCCTCGCCCGGCGCGCGAGGCCCGCTGCGCGACGGCGTCGCACGCAGCAAATGGGGCACCGGGCCTCGGCGATCACTGCGATCGACACCTTCATGCCGGGAATTCGCACAGGCGGCTTGGCGGCCGATTCCGCGGGCCATGGTGCTCCTCTGCAAGGTCAATCGACGGACGGACCGCACCGGCCATCGCGGGCGTCCGATCGGGCGTGGTGCCGGGCGACCCAACGCAACTCGACGTCGGGCTCGCACTCCGGCGCGGGGCTGATGCCGAACGCCACTGGCGAAAAGCCCAGCTTCGCATAGAAAGCGCGGGCCGCAGCGTTGCGCTGGAACGTGAAAAGGCGCAGCTCATCGGGCGACGCCTCGCGTGCACTGCGCAACAGCAGGGTGCCGATGCCCTGGCGTTGCGCTTCCGGAAACACCGCGAGCTGGCGTATCCATGGCGCCTCCAGCGCGAGCACTCCGCACAATTGCCCGGAACGCTCCGCAACCCAGACGCGACAGCGGTCGACGACGTGATCCCGGAAAAAGTCGCGCGCCTCGGCCAGCGTGTGCCGCCGATGTTCCGCGACGTAGCGATAACTCACGCGATTCGTCGCGTGCCAGCGCGCGACGAGCGCATCGAAATCGATCGGCGCATAGGGACGTGCAATCGTGGCTGGCGGCGTGCTCATCGTTGCCTGCATCCGTCATTCGGGCGCAAAGTGTCGGCATCCGGCACCGGCAGCCGTGTCCGGCATCGATAACGTGCGCACGTCCTTCGTCCCGCGATTGCCATGAGCCATCCACGCCTGACGATCGGCGCGCAAGCCGTCGTCGTCGCCTTCGACATGTGTTCGTCGTCCAACATCATCGACGATCTGACGCGGCGCGGGAATGTCCAGCCGCTGACGAAGTTTTTCGGCGAGCTCACGCGATACCTGGCGAAGCAGCAAAAGGGCGACGCTCCGTTCGATCCCTACAAGTTTACGGGCGACGGGTGGTTGCTGCTGTTTCCCGCCAACACGGACGGCGCGAGCCTGCTGCGCTTCCTGGAGAGCCTTTGCCTGTACTTCGCCGTGGCGTTTCGCCGCACGCTGCTACCGCATCTATCCCACAAGCCGGCGCTGGCGGGCATCACATTCGGCATCGAAAAAGGCGAGCTCATCCCGGTGACTCTGCAAGGCCAGCAGGAATACGTCGGCCGCGCCATCAACGTGGCCTGCCGGCTGCAGTCGGCACTGAAGGAAAAGGGGAGCTCGCCGGCGTACAACGCACTGGTTTCCAACCGCGTATACAACGACTATTTTGCCGGGGCCGAGCCGCATCGCGTCAGCAAGGTCACCCGCAACTTGCGCAACATCGGGCAGGGCGCGCAGTTCGAGTGCCGGCGGCTTTGGCTGCTGCGCCCCTTCCTGACCAACGACGACCCCGGCTGACCGATCGCGCGGCTCAGGCATTCGCCGCGGGTGTCATGGCGATGTCGAAGTGAATCACGTCCTCGCGCAGGCCGAGCTTCGCATACAGCGCGATCGCCGCATCGTCGCCGGAGTCGGCCTGCACGAAGATCACGTACGCGCCCCGCAGGCGGCCGACGCGCTGCAGCTCGGCAATCATCGCGGTGGCGACGCCGCGTCGCCGGTGTGATTGCGCGACCGCGAGGTCGTAGAGGTAGATCTCGCTGCGCTCCTGCTCGAATTTGGGCAGCACATAGGCGGCGATGCCGCCGATCACCCGGTCTTCGTCCGTGGCGGCGATCGCGATGAACGTGTCGCGGCCGAGCAGGCGCTCGAGGTAGGCCGCGCCGGGCTGCGCGTCACGATAGAGCTGCGGCGCATGGAACGACTCGCCGAACATCGCCAGCACCGATCGCATCAGCGCGGCATCGCCGGGACCGAGCGTGCGGACGGCAGCGGCAGGCGTCATCCGGGCGTACGATGAGGCCGAGGTTCAACGTCGTGCACGCCACGGGTCCTTACTTGAGGTCGCGTCCGTTGAAGTGCCTGACCTTCAAGGCCGCCAGGTCGATGTCTTCGAGGCAACGCACGTTGATTGCCGCCATCTCCTGCCCGGACGGAGTCACGCCCTCGCCGAACGGATGCATGCCGCACGCGGGACAGAACCGATGCTTGATCACGTGCTTGTTGAACATGTAGGTGCTCATCGCCTCCGGCGGCGTGAGCAGCGTCAATGCCTGCCTTGGCACGAACCACATCAGCGTGCCCTTGCGTTGGCATATCGAGCAATTGCAGGAGGTGACTTCCTCCGGTTCGCCCTCGACTTCGAAAGCGATCCGGCCGCAGTGGCAACTTCCTCGGCGTTTCATCGGGCTTCACTCCGTTTCGCGGGGGCAGCGCTGCATTCTTGCATGCTGCCGGTCCGGCCTCTCGTCACGCATCATCGAGCGGCCGCCGGGGCGCGGACGTCCAGCGCCGTCAGCGTGTAGTGCAGCCGGTACAGGGCGTCGGACACGCCGGCGCCGCCATGCGCCGCGAATCGGTCATGGCCGAGTTCGCCTTGCGCGAGCGGTGCGAGCGACTCTTCGCTGTAGCTCGTGACGAAGAGCGCCCAGGCGATGCCGGCGTCGGCACCCCGGATGCTCTGTTCCGTGGTCATCGGCGCGGTCAACGCGCGTTCGACCAGGTAGGCGCCGCCGAGCCCGCGCCGGGATGCGAGCCCGGGCAGCATGTCGTCGACCAGCCAAGTGCGAAGCGTCGATTCATGTCCGGTCCGAGGTTCGAAGCGGATCAGGAGGCCGATGGGCCCCAGTCCCGCGCCCGCATGACCGGTTATCGCGCACAACCCGCGCGTCATGCCTCGATAGTGCGGCATGATCCTCGCCGTCCACGGGCTCGGGTGATCGAGCCGGTCGCGATAGGCCTGCGACTGCAAGGTGGCGAGCGTCTCCACCTCGTACATCACGAAATACCGCGGCTTCGCGCCCGGCGTCACCCACCGCGTGCCGCGCAGGAATCCCGGGATCGATAGGCGCTCAGGAAGATGCTCGTGTGTATGCCAGTCATCGTGCTCGGGAATGGCGTCGGCGACGATGTCGAACATCAGGAGCATGGCGGCTGTTGCAGAGGGCACGATGTGGACGCTCATTTTTGCGCACGCGCCACGCGCGCCTTGACCCTGATGGTCGCATTATCCAACGCGTCCTGCGAACAGCTCATTGATCGGTGACGTAGAGGTGGACCGCCAGCGCGAGCAGCGCCACCGCGATGGCCGCGACGAGGATCCAGCCCAACGGCACGCGTGGCTCGAGAACGGATTCATCGGGCCGCGCGGGATTGAAGCGCACGTCGACGGTACTGCCGGCGGGATAACGCGCCACGGTTTTCTCGGCAAAGACAGGCGCACCGCGATCGAGACCGGGACTTTGCGCGATGCGCTTGCCCTCGAGGCGCCGGCCGGCGACGACATATTCATAGGTGACGACGGGCCGGTAGAGCACCATCCGCGACCGGGCGGTGCCGAAATCGCCGGCCCCCGCCACGGCTTTGTATTGCTCCACCCTGGACGACAGGATCCGTCCCTGCGCGACGGGCCAGCGTTGCATCGCCACCGCCTCGCGCAGCGCGCTGGCGACGAGCAGCAGCATGAGGATGCCGAACCCGCCGCTCACGTATGCAAGCATCGCCTGCTCCTCGTGGACCGAATTCGCGATGGCCGCAGCGTCGATGCCCCGGGACCTCGGAAACAGCATTTCCACAGTACGCCGGCTCCCGTGACTGGGCAAGATTGCGTCACGGCGACGTTTGCCACGGAGTCGCCGCAGATCCGTCGATGCGCAATGCATGCCGGTCGAAGCACGTTACGTGCGGCGGGAAGATCATCCACGGCACGGCCGACCCGGTGAAGATGTGCCGGTCGGGCTTGAACCAGCCGGGATCGTCGAACGTGCCGCCGCACACGCCCTGCATGCCGGGAAAGCGTTCGAACAGGAGACTCAGGTGGGCCCCGCACCGCGGGCAGAAATGGATGCTGAGGATGCGGCCGTGGTCGGGCGAGCGGTGATCGTAGGTGCTCGCTGCGCCGCTCTCGATTTCGACATTCGCCGACGGGAACACGGGCTCGACCAGGAACGCGCTTCCCGTCAGGCGTTGGCAGAACGTGCAATGGCAGATCGTCGTGCGTACCGGGTTGCCGAGAGTTCGAAAGCGAACAAACCCGCACAGGCAACCGCCTCGATGGATTTCGGACATGGCGCTCCCCGCATGCATGAATTCGCCGGCCGCTCGCTGCCCCGGGGCAGATGAAAAGCCGGAGTTGGAATCCCCGGGGCTGTACACCGGCGCCGCCTGCCGGCTGGCGGCGGAGCCTTGTCAGGCGCGGGCGACGACGGCGGCCACGTACGCCGACTTCGCTTCCGAATAGGCTTCGCGGTCGTGGCGGTATCTTACGGCCAGCGCCGACTTGAGCTCGGCATACTGCAGTGCCAGCAGCGTGCTGGAACGCAGCATGTCGCGAAAGCGAATGCGAGCCGTCCACGCTTGGCCCTCGAAAACGACCACGTGCAGATGATGCGTGCGCCGCCCGTTTGCGGAGCGCATGAACCAGCGCCGGTCGGCAAGCATCGCGTTGAACGCGCGCGACGTCGTGTAGCCGAACGCGAGGATGGGCTCGAACAGCGCATCTGCGATGGCCATCGATTCGACGCCCGCCAGAATGTCGATGATGGGCTTGGCCGGCATGCCGGGGACGGCCGTGCTGCCGAAATGCTCGATCTCCAGCAGCTGCGGAAATTCGGCGTGGAGACGCGCACGCTCCGCGACGAACCTCGCCACCCATGCCGCATCGTAAGCGGCCAGGCTGACCTCCTCGTGGATCGCCAGGTCGATCAGGCTCGCTTCCGGGTCCTCGCTCAACGCGATCTGCCGGCGCCGGTCTTCGCGCAAGTGAAGCAAAGCGCGGCTCGCCCGATGCTCATGCGCGGATACGGTGCTAGTGCTTCGCGGCGGACATCAGGCGACGCACGATACCGGCCATGGCGACCGCGGCCCATACGCCTTCCAACAGCACGAAGGGCATGAACATGATGAGATACGACGAGTAGCAGGCCAAGCCGGCGCCGATGCAATTGAGGCCGAGATAGATCGATCCATCCGCGCGCAGGATCTTCAGGAGATTGAGCAGGAACGCCAGCAGCAGCAATGCCACGCCCACGAAGCCGATGACCGTTGCCAGATTGTCATGGTCCATGATTTCGCCCGTCACTGGCGCGGGCGCGGGCGCGGTTGTGGTCTAGCGGCGCGGGATGACTGTCGTGCCGCGCGTGAAACTTAGAACGCGCATCGCAGCAGCGCGTTGATGACCTCATGACGCACGGCCCTCCTGTTGCAGGTACTTGTGGACGAATGCGATTGCCATGCTGCCCTCGCCGACTGCCGAGGCCACGCGCTTGACCGGGCTCAGGCGGACGTCCCCGCAGGCGAAGATCCCGGGAGCGCTCGATTCGAGCAGGTAGGGGTCGCGATTGTGCGACCAGCGGCCGGCCTTCACCACGCCGTCGCCGGTCAGGACATAGCCTCGATCGTCGCGAGCGATGCCGTCCGGCAGCCAACCGGTCTCCGCGTCCGCGCCGATGAAGATGAAAAGGCCGCCGCAGTCGCGTCGCAGCACCGTCGCGTCGGCGCCGTTGCGGATGTCGATCGCCGCCAGGTGCGTGTCGCCGTGCGCGGCGACGACTTCCGAATGCGGCAGGACCGCGACGTTCGACTTCGTTGCGAGCTGCTCGATGAGGTATTTGGACATGCTGCGCTCGAGCGAGTCGCCGCGTACGACCAGCGTGACCGTGCGCGCATGGTTGGCGAAGTACAGCGCGGCCTGGCCGGCGGAATTTCCGGCGCCGATGAGGTGGATGTCGAGCCCGTGCGTGGCGCTCGCTTCGCTGCGCGCTGCGCCGTAGTAGATCCCCTTGCCGATCAGCTTGTCGAAGCCGGCGACGTCCAGGCGACGCCACGTCACGCCGGTGGCGAGGATGACGGTGCGCGCGCCGAGGAAATCGCCGCCGTCGAGGCAGATCCGGCGCGTTGCCGGATCGATGCCGGTGACCGCGCGCGTGACCAGAATCTCCGCGCCCAGCCGCCGGGCCTGCTGGAGCGCGCGGCTCGCAAGCTCGTCGCCGGAAACGCCGCTGGGGAATCCGAGATAGTTCTCGATGCGCGACGACGTTCCGGCCTGGCCGCCAGGCGCCTCGCGCTCCACCACTACCGTGTGCAGTCCCTCCGACGCGCCGTAGACGGCAGCCGCCAGCCCGGCGGGACCGCCGCCGATGATGACCGTGTCGTATTCGGCAAGCCGCGCACGCGTTTGCAGGCCAAGGCGCTCGGCGACGTCGCGCGTCGCGGGCCGACGCAATATCGTGCCGTCCGTGAGGCGCAGCGCGGGATAGTCGTCGTCCGCCGTCGGCGCCCCCGGCCAGCGCGTCGCGAGCTCGGGCGCGTCGGGTGTCATCCAGTCATAGGAAATCTGGTTGCGCGCGAGGAACTGGCGCAACGCGACGCAGACGGCGTCCCAGCGATGGCCGACCATCACCACGCGCGCCTTCGGCGCCTCGGCCGCGAGGCCCTGCAATCCCCCCATGCGCTCACGTGCGAGCGCGCCGACCTTCACGGCGACTTCCGGTGATGCCGCCGCGACGGTGTAGTACTGGCTGGGGTCGACGCGGAACACGCGCGACGGCTCCGACGCCCGGTATCCGCCGACGAACGTCGTGCCGAATGCGATGGGGACTTCACCGAAGATCGTGCCCGGGATCCGCCAGCCCAGCGTTCGCTCGATGCCGTCGAACAACTTGACGACCTCGATCTTGCCCGAGAGGACCGCGTAGAGCGCGCGGTCGCCCCCTTCGTGAACGGCGAACTCTCCGGCGCCGAGATGCAGATCGGCGGAGGTGGCGGCAAGGCGCTCGAGCTCGGCGACCTGCAGCGCCGAGAACAGCGGAATGGAGCGCACTTCGTCGATGGTCAGCATCTGCGCCCGCTCATGTGCTCGCCTCGAACAGTTCGACGGGATTGCCGGAAGGGTCGTCCACCAGGATCTGCCTGCCGCCCGGCCCGGAAACCACTTCGCCGCGAAAGCGTGCGCCGGAGGCGGCCAGCTTCTCGATCAGGGCGTCGAGCTTGTCCGTCTCCAGCACCACTCTGTTCCAGCCGCCGGCGGTCGGTTTCGAGCCGTCGGCAACTTCTCGCGACGCCGAGCTACCCGGACCGCTCAGCCATAGCGTGAGGTCGCCGCGCGTCACCATGGCGAAGGGCGGACCCCATCGCTTTGAGAGTTCGAATTCAAGGACGCTGGTATAGAACGCCACCGCGGCGTCCACATCGGCGACGAGGTATCGGACGACGGCCATTCGCTATCTCACGCAGCCGCAGGCGTTCAGCTTGACCGACGCGCTGCTGTCGGCGCACGCCGAGTGCACGCGGCATTGCAGCGCGACGGGATGTACGCCATGTCAGGCCGCGGCAACCGGTCAGAACCGGTACGCAGCGGACAACAGGATCGACGTGCGCAGACCGAAACCGCCCTCGAGGAGAACATAGCCATCCTTGCCGAACTCGATCAGGCCGCCCAGCAGCGTGTTCCACGGATTCGTCGGCGACTGGACCACGACGAATTGAAGATCCGTGTTGGCGACGCTCCCCGCCACCGTTTGCTGGATGCGCTGATGCATCGCGCCGATCCACACCGCTGCGCCCATCGACGGACCGAGGGTGCCATGCAAGCCCACTCTCGCGGAGAAAACCGTCGCCACCGGCTTGGTATTGGCGATCAACGATTCGTTGTCGAACGACAGTTTCGTCTGGGTACGATTCCAGTCGGCCACTCCGATCGCGGTCAGGTCATGCCAGTCACTGACCTTGGCTCCCCCTTGCAGCGTCGCGCCTGCACCGTAGGTCGGGCCGCTGAAGGCGGCGTTGAGCTGCAGTTCCCTGGGCTCGACGATGCCCAGTACCGGATCGCCGGGGACCTGGATGAGTCCCTTGGTGGTGCCCTGCGTGTAACCGAGGAGGCCGTAGACGTCCAGGAACGGGAACACGAGAACGTCGAGCTTCGCCGAGACGTTCTGCTGAGACGTATCCACCCGATTGATCTGCAGGAAATTCGTGACCGACACCGGAGCGTTTCCCTTGCGGCCGAGCTGCAGGTCCTGGATGTCCACCGGCTGCCGGGCCGAATAGGCGGTGACGCCGACGCCGAACGGAAGCGGAAGCTGATAGCCCCTTGCCTCGGCCTCCGCTCCCCATATCGGCAAGCCCGACCAGTGCGGCTCGGGCGCCGCGGGATCGGCAGCGCGCGCGCCATGGCAATAAACGATGAACAACAGCAACCAGCCGCCCGCAACGAACAGCGGCGATAAGGGCGAAAATATTTTCATCGTCGATCTCCCCTGCGGTCCCGCGTCGCCGCGGCGGGTTCCGTCCCAGCCAAAATACCTCAAAGTCCGCCGCGTGGGGAGCCGGATTCTTACTTCCCGACCCGTCGATGACACCGGTTTGACGGGCGTTACCGTCCGCGGGCCGAAGCCTTGCGTTGGCCTGCTTTCGAAATGGCGCGGTCGGGGTTGCGAATCGGATGAATCGCCGGATCTCGAAAGGCGCGTGTAGACGGCGCCCATCGGCGCGGCCACTATAGACTGCGAACAGCCCCGGGGGAGTCGATTCGGACAATGGAAACCCGCACGACGCTGTCCGGCCGCGTCACCGTCGCCATGCCGGCGGTGGTTTGCGCAGTCGTCTTCTTTCTCGCATCGGCCGACCGGATGTTCGCCTTCCGCACGGGTGCGGTCAACGTGCGGTTCGCGGCCATCCTGCTGCTCGCCGCCATCGCCGTCTTTGTCGTGACACGCGCGCGCCAATCGATGGACGACATACGGACGCTGGCCATCGCGTGGCTTCCATTTTTCATCCTGTATGCGGTTGCCGCGGCGTCCTCGCCGTCTCCTGCGCCGGGATTGCTCAAGCTCGGCTGGTTCGCATTCGACTTCGTCGCCGCTTTCGCGGTGACCGCGCTGTTCGACGCGCGCGACGTCGGGCGCGGATATTTCCTGTCGTTCCTGGTCATCGGATCGATCATCGTCATCGACTTCGCGACCGGCTTCACGCGCGGGCCGGAATACATGATCGGATACGGACAGGCCAACCGCATGGATTCCTGCATGCTGGTGTTTCGGCCGCATGCTTTCTATTACGAGCCGTCATTCGCGGCGAGCGGTCTCGCGTTCGCATGGGCGCTCGCACTGACCCGCCTGCGCGACGTGGCGCCGAAGATCGCGTCCGCACTCGTGGCGATCGGTGCGATCGCGCTCGTGGTGATGACTTCGCGGATCGGCTGGCTCTATGCAACGCTGGCGGGTTTGGCGGTGCTCGTCCATCGCATTCGTGCACGAACGCTGACGCTTTCGTCGTTGGCGCGAGCTTCGATTCCGGTGGTGCTGATCGCCGGCGCCCTGGCAGGAGTCATCGCGTTCTCGGACAAGCGCGAGTCGTTCGGTGGCTTGTTCGGCACGCTCGGATTCGCGAAAGCGTTCGAGCGCGTGTGTCCGCTCGTCGCGGACCAGTTCGCCGCCGACATCGGCTGCCTCACCGGCGATGCGCGTCGCAAGTTCCTCGGCAATTGCCAGCCCTTCGACGCCGACCTGACGACCGAGGGAACGCGGATCGTCGCCATGCGTGCAGCCGTGGCGAGCATAGCCGCGCATCCGTGGCTGGGCGTGGGCGTGGCTCGCGGCGACGATCGCTTCATCGCGGCACCTGCGGTCGCCGATCTCTGGCTCGAGGTCGCACTCGACGGCGGCCTCCTGACGCTCGTCGCGTTCGCATTCGGAATGCTGTTCACGGGCTGGCGCTGGGGCCTGTTCGAAACGCGAAACCGCGACGTGCTGATCGTGTTCGCGCTGTGGCTGCTGATCGTGTGGCAGTTCATCCAGACATTTCCCCGCCTGGACCTGTGGATCGCATGCTGGGTTGTCCTGGTATGGGCACGGCACGGCAGGCAACCAGGCGCATCGCGCCAAGCCGGGCGGCCATTTACTGCGTGACGCGAATCTCCCGCCCGTTCAGCGGTTGTGTCGGACGCGCGTTCATCGGATAGAGTTGCGCGAAGCGGGCTACTTCGCCGCTGGAAACGGACGATGGCGACTTCATCACGAACCACGTGACGCCTTCGCTGCATGGCGGCGTGGTCAGCGACCCCGCGAACGTGTAATATGCGGTCCGGTTCGCCGGCAGCAGGTCCGCCGCGTTGACCTCGACACTCTCGACGGCGACTTCCTTCTCCTTCTGCCGCGGCAGATTCTTCCAAAGCGTTTCGACGAGCCGGTTGGGCTGACCGCTCTTCAGCAAAACGGCGACCACGGCGAGATTGCCGTCGCCGTCCTTGTGCACGAGGTGGGCCACCATGTCCGCATGCTTGCCGTTGATCTTTTCTTCGCTGGGCTTGTGGAAATGAAACTGCACGAGCTCGTAGCGCTTGCCTTCCACGGTGATGAAGCTCCCCGGCGCATAGTTGACCTGGATGGTGTGGCCGTTGTCGATGATCTTGAGCGCCGACGGCTTGTAGTCGAAGGCGATGGCGGGCAGGGCCCCCTTCGTGGCGACGCTGTCGCGAATGTCGATCGGCGACTGCAGCTTGCCCAGTCCGCAGGCGCCATAGTCGGCTTCAACGGCCGCCCAATGCGCCGGACCCGTGTCGCCGGAATAGCTCCAATGGTGCTCTCCCTCGGCGTGCAATCGCGGGGCGGCCAGGATCGATGCCGAGAAAGCCAGCAGTCCGAGGCAGCGCATTGTGCTCATCATGGTGATGTCCTCTCTCCGAGACGTGGTGGATGCGAAACGCGGGTGCGAGCGCTCTTCGCCAGCAGGCTTCGACAGCAGGCTTGCCGACAAGTTTGCCGGAGGGCTCACCCGCCAGCGCGACGATGTACGGCGACGACATTTCGAAGGCGACTGAGGTGAGTGTCACCTCGGAATGGTCCAGTTCGCAGCGTCCGGCCCGTCCTCGTCGAACTCGATCTTCACCGGATACTTTTTGCCGCAGCCGGACACGATCCACAGCTCCGTCCAGTGTCGCCGTCCGACCGCGCCGCTCGGCATGGCGACGACGAAGGGCTCGACTGCGCTGGGCTGCGAGCAGCCCATCGTCGCGACCTTTGCCGCGACGCCGAGCTTCGCGTCCTGTGTCAGCTTCGCGTTCGCGAGGCTGCCTCGCTTGATCGCGCCGGCCGGAAGGTCGCCTTGTGCAAAGGCGGTCGCCGTCATTGCCAGGAAAATGGCTGCGAGCGGAAAAGCGTTGCGCATGGTTTCCTCCCTTTGCAGCAAAGTTGAACGATTCTGGTTGATCCGGCGTGATGGAGTCGATCTATTCGACGACCGGAGTGTCTTTTTGCGACGAGACGAATATCACCGCGTCCGCAACCGCTACCACGTCGTGCTCTTCACCTGCGTTGGTGAACAGGTAGTCGCCCGCGGCCAGCTCCACGCCGCCAATGGTGACGACCCCTCCGAGGACGACGACTTCCTCGGTGCCGTGATGGGCGTGGCGGGGAAATCGCGATCCTCTGGCCAGGCGCACGACGGACGACCTGCCGCCGCTGTCGTTGTTGCGGAAGAGGCTGCGCTCGATGCCGGGGTAATCGGTGGCTTTCCACTCGCGACCGGCTGCTTTGTTCACCAGCATTGGCACCTCCATGCGGTCGCGCGGCCGCGCCGCACCGTCCGCGACTAGGTGGGGCACGAGACCCGGATCCCTTCGCCTTCATGGTCGTACGCCCAGAGCGCGCCGTAGCGGCGACACACGGTGCAATTGCACGCGGTCGCCGAGTCCGGCATGGCGTCGAACTGCCAGGTGATGGCGCCGCAATGGCAGGATCCCTTGAGCATGTCAGGCACCGTCCAATGGCAACCTCGCGAATTGAACGTTCAGCCGCCGCCAACGGCCGCTTCGGCCATCAACGCCAGACGATTGCCATCCGGGTCCGTGAACTCCGAGAGCCAAAGCTCCGATTTGGCGGTCCGGTTGACCACGTGCGGGGCGGCAACAAACGACACTCCTTTTGCGCTCAGGGAAGAGTAGACCGCCTGAACATCGGGCACCTTGAAGTAGATCGTCGAACCGCGTTGTGCGCTTTGGCCCGCAGGCATGACACCGACGAGCAAACGCACGGGCCCGCATGTGAAGAAAGCCATTTGCGGGGGAGCCGCGAACAGAAATGGGATCCCGAGGACATCCCGGTAGAAGGTAACGCCGCGGTCGAAATCCTCGACGGGAATCAGTAGCTGAGCAACGGTGGCTTGCGCTAGGTTCATCCAACTCTCCCGCTTGACACACCTGATGCACGCGGCCGCTCCATTGCAATCTGGGATAGCGAAGGTCAGGCATCTCCGGTGGGGATGATCGCCGACGTTTCCACCATGAGGATGACGGCACGCTCGGGCGCTCGCGTGCGGTGAATGACGCCCTTCGGCACGACGAATCCCTGTCGCGGTCCAAGGTCGACGGAGCGGCCCTCCAGGTCGATGATGAAGCGGCCCTCGAGAACGAAGAAGAACTCGTCGTCGTTGTCATGCTTGTGCCAGTGATATTCGCCCTGCATGACGCCCATCCGCACGACGGAGTCATTCACTTTGCAGAGCGTCTGGTTGTACCAGCGGTCGGTGCACGCCTCCACCAATGCGCCGACGTCGACCAGGCTCAATGGCGGGAACTTGACGTCGAGGTACGTGGCGTAAGGGTATGTCTGCGTCGCTGTCATTGCGCTACTCCATTGAGAGGCGGCAAGACAAGGTTACTGCGGACGCCGGACGTCTGTCGAATGTCGCCAAGCGCAAAATTGATGCCGGCTGACGTGCCTGGAAAGGCGCC
>DASYSP010000103.1:0-27432 GCA_036003195.1 Casimicrobiaceae bacterium | reverse complement strand
TGCCGCCGGCAAGGTGATCGAGGCCTTCGCGCAGTTCCTCGTCGGCGGCAATTTCGCCGTCGGCATCGTCGTCTTCGCGATCCTCGTCGTCATCAACTTCGTCGTCATCACCAAAGGCGCCGGCCGCATCGCCGAGGTGAGTGCGCGGTTCGCCCTCGACGCGATGCCGGGCAAGCAGATGGCGATCGACGCCGACCTCAACGCCGGCCTGATCGGCGAGGACGACGCGCGCAAGCGCCGCGTCGAGATCGCCACCGAAGCCGACTTCTACGGCGCGATGGACGGCGCCTCCAAGTTCGTGCGCGGCGACGCGATCGCGGCGATCCTCATCCTGTTCATCAACATCGTGTTCGGCCTCGCCATCGGCGTGATGCAGCACGACCTCGACATCGCCACGGCCGCGCACGACTACGTGCTGCTCGCCATCGGCGACGGCCTCGTGGCGCAGATTCCGGCGCTGGTGATCTCCACCGCGGCCGGCCTCATGGTGTCGCGCGTCGGCAAGACCGAGGCGGCCGGACCGCAGATCGTGACGCAGCTCCTGCGCCAGCCGCAGAGCGTGGCGATCGCCGGCATCGTGCTCGCCACGCTCGGCCTCGTGCCGGCGATGCCGCATGTGGCGTTCCTGCTGCTCGCCACGGGCCTGGGCTTCGGCGCGCGCGCGCTGTTCCGCCGCCGCCACGCGCAGGGCAACGCCGCCACGATCGATGCCGCGCCGCTCACCCACGAGCCGGCGGAAGTCGGCTGGGACGACGTCACGCCAGTCGACGTGCTCGGCCTCGAAGTCGGCTATCGGCTGATCCCGCTGGTCGACAAGGGGGTCGACGGCGAGCTCCTGCGACGCATCCGCGCGATCCGCCGCAAGTTCGCGCAGGACATCGGTTTCCTGCCGCCGGCCGTGCATATCCGCGACAACCTCGAGCTCGCCCCGAACGCGTACCGCATCCTGCTGAAAGGGGTGACGATCGCCCAAGGCGAATGCCGTCCGGGCGCGTTTCTCGCGATCGATCCGGGCGGTGCCACGGGCTCCATCGGCGGCCAGCCGACCACCGACCCTGCGTTCGGGCTGCCGGCGCAATGGATCGATGGCGCACAGCGCGATCCCGCGCGGGCGATGGGTTATACGGTGGTCGATGCCGGCACCGTGGTGGCCACGCACCTGTCGACGCTCGTCAACCGCCATGCGTCGCAGCTTCTCGGCCGCGCCGAGGTGCAGGGCGTCCTCGACCGCGTCGCGCTGACGCTGCCGAAGCTGGTCGAGGAAGTGACCCCCAAGCTGCTGCCGCTCGCGAGCGTGCAGCGCGTGCTGCAGAGCCTGCTCGACGAGTCGGTGCCGCTGCGCGACATCCGCACGATCCTCGAGACGCTCGCCGATCATGCGCCGCGCTCGCAGGATCCGCAGGAGCTGACCGCCGCCGTGCGCGTCGCGCTCGGACCCGCGATCGTCCAGCATCTGTTCGGCCAGGGCAACGAGCTCGCGGTCATCACGCTCGATGGCGAGCTCGAGCGCGTGCTGACGCAGGTGCTCGCCGGCGTCGCCGCCGACGGCGGCGGCATCGAGCCGGACCTCGCCGAAACCATCATCCGCGAGCTCGGCAATGCCGCGCGCCAGCAGGATGCCGCGGGCCTGCCGCCCGTGCTCGTCACGTCGGACCGCCTGCGCGCGCCGCTCGCGCGGCTGGTGCGGCGCGGCGCACCCGAATTGCGCGTGCTTGCGCAAAGTGAAATCCCGTCGTCACGCGCGCTGCGGGCGCGCATCGTCATCGGAGGCAAGTCATGAAGCTCAAGCGCTTTTTCGGACTCACGTCGCGCGCCGTCCTCGAGCAGGTGCGCAACGAGCTCGGCCCGGACGCAATGATCATCGCCAACCGCTCGACCGCCGAAGGCGTCGAAGTCGATGCACTCGCCGGCGATGCCGTGGCGGCGCTGGCGGCGATGGACGCGGGCACCGGCGCACCGCCGCCCGCGACGCCGGCCCAGCGCGCACCGGCGGCGACGTCGCCAGGACCTCTATTGACGCGCGCCGAGACCGCAGACACGACGCGATCGGCGCAAGCCACCGCGATGCCCGCCACGGACGCCGCGCTGTCGCAGGTGCGCGAGGATGTCGCCGGCTTGCGCACGTTGCTCGAGACGCAGCTTTCGCAGCTCGCATGGACCGACACGCTGCGGCGCAATCCGCAGCGCGCGCGACTGATGCGCGAGCTCCTGACCGCCGGCTACAGCCCGGCGCTCGCCCGCGAGCTCACGCAATCGGTCGACGGCCACGCCAACCCGGGTGACGCGTTCGACGCGCTGACGCGGACGCTGGCGAGCCGCCTCGACTGCACGCAGGCGGTCGACGACGTGGTGACACGCGGCGGCGTCTACGCGCTGGTGGGGCCCACCGGCGTGGGCAAGACGACGACCACCGCCAAGCTCGCCGCGCGCTGCGCCGTGCGCTACGGCGCCGGCAAGCTCGCGCTGCTCACCACCGACAGCTACCGCGTCGGCGCCCAGGACCAGCTGCGGATCTACGCCCGCATCCTCGGCGTCGCCGTGCACACGGTGTCCGACCGCCAGGATTTCCGGCAGGCGCTCGATTCGCTGCGCGGCAAGCATCTGGTGCTGATCGACACGGTCGGCATGGGCCAGCGCGACAGCAAGCTCGGCGAGCAGGCTGCGCTCCTCGCGCAGCCCGAGGTGCAGCGGCTGTTGCTGCTCAACGCCGCCGCGCAGGCACAGACCCTCGAGGAGGTGGTGCGCATCTATCGGCGCCAGCCCGAGCATGGCGCGCCGATCCGCGATGCCGGCATCGTCATCACCAAGCTCGACGAGGCGGTGCAGATCGCGCCGGTGATCGACGTCGCCATCCGTCACGGCCTGCCGCTGTCGTACATTTCCGCCGGGCAGCGCGTGCCCGAGGACCTGCATGCGCCGAACAGTGCCTATCTCGTGCACCGGTCGCTGCGCGCACGCGCATCGGCGGCATTCGCGCTCGAGGACGACGAAGCGTACCTGGTCGACGGCGCGGGAGCGATGTGTGCCTGACATTCACGCCAAGGAAGACCAGGCGACCGGCCTGCGGCGCCTCTTCGTGCGCACGGCCACGCCAGTCGGCGCCATCGCCGGCGTCGATGCCGACGCCGCGATCGTGGCGCTCGCCGCGGCGTGCGCCGACGTCGGCGAGCGCGTGCTGATCATCGACCGCAGCCGCGGCGGCATCGCCGGGCAGGCGGGCCTGCGTGCGCGCCACGAGCTGTGGCATGTGCTCGAGGGCGACGTCACCATCGACATGGCGCTGCTGCCGCTCGCCGACCACGTCACGCTGTTGCCCGCGGCCCGCGGACTCGACCTCGTCGCTGCCGAGCGCCACGACTGGCGCAAAGGCGTGGCGACTGCGCTGGGGCGCATGGCCGCGACGTTCGACACCTGGCTCGTGCACGGCCTGCCGCCCGCGGCGGAGGGTTGCGCGCGGCCGCTGTTCACCGTCGCGCCGTCGCGCGCCGGCGTGACGGACATCTATGCGCGAATCAAGGCGCTGGCGTCGTCGCAAGGGCGCCGCCACTTCGGCATCGTGGCCACGCGCACCGCCGGTGACGCCGCCGGCGAAGCCGTGTTCGCCGGACTCGCCGCCACCGCGCGTCGTTTCCTCGGTGTCGAGCTCGCCTACTGCGGGTGCTGGCCGGCCTCGCCGGTAGTGATCGACGGCTGGCGCGCCGCGCTGGCGGACCCTGAGGGCGACGGGCATGCCGCCGCCGCGTGACGCCATGTACGCGACCGACCATAGCGAGCGCATCCGCGAGTTCGCCCCGCTGGTGCGCCGCCTGGCCCACCATCTCGCGGCGCGCCTGCCTGCCAGCGTCGAGCTCGACGACATCATCCAGGCCGGCATGATCGGCCTCATGGACGCGGCCTCGCGTTACGAGGAAGGGCACGGCACGCAGTTCGAGACTTTCGCCTCGCAACGCATCAAGGGCGCGATGCTCGACGAGCTGCGGCAGAACGACTGGATGCCGCGCAGCGTGCGCAAGACGCTGCGCCGCGTGGAGCAGGCGGTGGCGCGCCTCGAGCAGCGGCATTCGCGGCCACCCACCGAAGACGAGATCGCGCGCGAGCTCGGGATGCCGCTGGCGGCCTACCAGACGGAGCTCGGCGAGGCGCGCGGCATCGAGCTCGTGCTGTTCGACGACCTCAACCGCGCCGAGGACGACGAGTACCTGGAGCGTCATGTACCGGACAACCGCGAAAACCCCAGCGCCCGGTTCGAGGACCGCCGCTTCCGCGAGGCGCTGATCCGCAGCATCGACCTGCTGCCCGAGCGCGAGAGGCTGCTCCTGTCGCTGTACTACGAGCAGGAGCTCAATTTCAAGGAAATCGCCGCGGTGCTCGGGGTTTCCGAGTCGCGCGTGTGCCAGCTCCACGGCCAGGCGGTGGCGCGGCTGCGCAGCCGCATGAAGGACTGGTAGCCGCGCACCCTGCGCCAGGCGGCCCCGCTGCCGATATCCATGGAGACTCCGCTACGTCTCGCGCATGGATATCCTGAGCATCCTCGGCCTCGCCGTCGCTTTCATCGCGATCGTCGGGGGGCAATGGCTGGAGGGCGGCAGCATCGGTTCGATGCTGCAGCTCGCCGCGTTCCTCATCGTCATCGGCGGCACCGTAGGTGCCGTGATGCTGCAGACGCCGGCGCGCGTGTTCCGCGAGGGCCTCGCGCTGGCGCGCTGGATCTTCGTGCCGCCGCGGCACGACACTGTCGCGTCGATCGCCGAAATCACGCAGTGGGCCGAAATCGCGCGCCGCGAGGGGATGCTGGCCCTCGAAGGCCGCCTCGACGCACTGCCGCCGGGCTTCACCCGCAACGGCCTGCAGATGCTGGTCGACGGCTTCGAGCCGGAGCGCATCCGCGAGGCGATGGAAGTCGAGATCGACGCCCAGGCGGATCGACAGCGCGCGGCGGCCAAGATCTGGGAAGCGGCGGGCGGCTATGCGCCGACGATCGGCATCCTCGGCGCCGTGCTGGGCCTGATCCATGTGATGGAGAACCTCACCGATCCGGGCAAGCTCGGCGGCGGCATCGCCGTGGCGTTCGTGGCGACGATCTACGGCGTGGGCGCCGCCAACCTCCTGTTCCTGCCGGCGGCGCACAAGCTCAAGAGCATCATCAACGCCGACGTCCGCCATCGCGAGCTCGTGCTCGACGGCATCCTCGGCATCGCCAACGGCGAGAATCCGAAGCTGATCGCGGCGCGCCTCGAAGGCTACCTCGCGTAGGCCGCCATGGCGCGCCGGCGGCACGAGGAGGAGCACGAGAATCACGAGCGCTGGCTCGTGTCGTATGCCGACTTCATCACGCTGCTGTTCTCGTTCTTCGTCGTCATGTACGCGATCTCGACGCTGTCCGAGAGCAAGTACAAGGTGCTGTCCGATTCCCTGATGCAGGCGTTCCGCCACGATCGCGTGGTCACCGCGCAGACCACCGGACTCGCGCCGATCAACCGCACCACGCAGACGCCGGCGCGCCAGGGCCCGCGCGTCACCAACGTCGTGCGCTACCAGCAGGAGAAGAAGCTCCTCGCGATCGCCACCAAGATCACCGACGCGCTGCGCGCGCTGATGCAGACGGGCCAGGTCAAGCTGACGCAGCTGCCGCACGGGCTCGCGGTGGAGATCAACGCCAGCGTGCTGTTCGCCCCCGGCCAGGCGGCGTTGCAGCCCGAAGCGGTGCCGAGCCTGGTCGACGTCGCGCATACGCTGGCGGACGTCGACAACGTGATCCACATCGAAGGCCATACCGACAACCTGCCGATCCAGACGCCCCTCTACCCGTCGAACTGGGAGCTGTCGGGCGCGCGCGCGAGCTCGGTGGTGCGGCTGCTCGCCGCCAACGGCGTCGCGCCGTCGCGCCTGCGCGCCGTCGGCTTCGCCGAAAACCATCCGGTGGACTCCAACGACACGCCCGCGGGACGCCAGCGCAACCGCCGCGTGACGCTGCTGATCCTCGCCGACGAACCGGAACCGCAAGGCGAGCCACTGCCGCTGTCGACGCCCGCGGAAGCCTCGCTCGTGCCGGGTGAGGGCACGGCCGGGTCCCTGCGGTCCGTGGCCGCGCACGCGGTGCCGCCCGCCACCCCGCCGGCGGCGGGCATCGCGTTGCCGCCGCCTGACTTGCCCGCCGGAGCGCCGCCGGCCGTTCCCGGTGCGCGGCCCCCGGATGCACACGTCACGCTGCTGCCGGCCGCCCGGCCGCCCGCACAATTGGCGAAGTCGGGATGAGCTATGCTCGACGACCCGAGATTCCGCGAGCGTCGCCGCATGAACCCCGTCACGCCAGCCGCGTTGTCCCCGCAAGCGGTGCAGTGGATCGCGGTGACCGCGGATGCCGTCATCGCCACCGTCTACTTCGCGCTGCCCGCCGCGCTGGTGTACTTCGCGCGGCGCCGGCCGGACCTCACGCTGCGGCCGATGTTCTGGCTGTTCGGCACGTTCATCGTGGTGTCCGGGCTGACGTACGTGATGGACATCATCACCACGTTCTGGCCCGAGTACGGCATCGACAACGCCGTGAAGGTGGTGACGGCCTGCATCGGCGTGTCGACGGCGATCGCCGTGTGGCCGATCATGCCGCGTGCGCTGGCGCTGCCGTCGAGCCGCTCGCTGGAGGAGGTCAACGCGTTCCTGCGTGACGAGAACGCGCGCCGCCGCGATGCCGAGCGTGGCGCCAACGAAGCGCGCGCCTCGCTCGAGCACCGCGTCGCCGCGCGCACCGCCGAGCTCGCCCAGTCCAACGTCAAGCTCGAGCAGGAGATCCAGGACCGGCTGCGCACCGAGCAGGCGCTGCGCTACAGCGAAACGCTGCTGCGGCGCCTGCACGACGAGCTCGAGGACCACATCACCGAACGCACCGAGGAGCTGACGCGCACGATCGACGAGCTGCAGGCATTCACCTACACGATCTCGCACGACCTGCGCGCGCCTCTGCGCGCGATCAACGGCTTCGCCGCGATCATGCGCGAGGAAGAGGCGGATCGTCTCTCCACCGACGGCCGGTCGCTGCTGGAGAAGATCGAGCGCAACGCCGCGCGCATGGGCCGGCTGATCGACGGCCTGCTCGAATTCTCGCGCCTCGCGCGTGCCGAGTCGTCGATCGACGAGGTCGACATGGCGGCTCTCGCGCGCAGCGCGGCGGCCGAGATCGCCGAGGAATACGGGCCGCAGGCCCCGGAAGTCGCGATCGACGCGCTGCCGGTGGTCAAGGGCGACGCGGCGATGCTGCGCCAGACCTGGATCAACCTCCTGTCCAACGCGTTCAAGTTCTCGTCACGCGAGGCCGCGCCGCGCGTCACCGTCAGCGCGACCGAAGGCGACAACGAGGTCACCTATCACGTCAAGGACAATGGCGTGGGATTCGACATGGCGTACGCCGGCAACCTGTTCGGCGTATTCAGCCGCTTGCACTCGAGCGAGAACTACCCGGGCGTCGGCGTCGGACTGGCCATCGTGCGCCGCATCGTCGAGCGCCATGGCGGGCGCGTGCGCGCCGAATCGTGGCCGGGCGAGGGCACGACGTTCCATTTCACGCTGCCGAAGGCCGCGGCCGCACCTCCGTTGCGGGCCCTGTCATGAGCGCCGCCGGGCCGTCCCAAGGCGCTGCCCCCTCGGGGGGAAGCGTGCGAAGCTCGCTGCGGGGGGAGCCATGAGCGCCGCCGGGCCGTCCCAAGGCGCTGCCCCCTCGGGGGGAAGCGAGCGAAGCTCGCTGCGGGGGGCGACATGAGCGCCAACGACGACGCGATCGACGTCCTGCTCGTCGAGGACAATCCCGACGATGCGGAGTTCACGCTGCGTGCGCTGCGCAAGGCGAACGTCGCGCTCAACGTCATCCACGTCGACAACGGCGTGGTGGCGCTCGACTTCATGTTCGGCACGGGCAGCTACGCCGGACGTGCCGATGCGTCGATGCCGCGCGTGGTGCTGCTCGACCTCAAGATCCCGCGCGTCGACGGCCACGAGGTGCTGCGCCGGATCAAGGGCGACATGCGCACGCGGTTGCAGCCGGTGGTGGTGCTGACGTCGTCGCGCGAGCGCCGCGACATCGAGGCGAGCTATGCGGCGGGCGCCAACAGCTACATCGTCAAGCCCGTGGAATACGCGGAGCTCATCGGCACGCTGTCGGCGCTGGTGCGCTACTGGTTGCAGCTCAACGAGCGCCCGCCGATGCACGGCTGAGCGGGGTGGCGGCTCAGGCGGTGGCGCGCGCCAGCGGAAGGGGAATGGCCGGCGCCTGGCCGTCGGGGCCGTAGACCGGTGCGCCGCCGGCGGCGCCGCGCAGCGCGGCGAGGGAGCGTGCGGTGTATTGCTGGCGGCGGTCGATGAGCCGTCCGTTGAGGGCATTGACGCGCCGGGCTTCGCCGGCGCGCGCGACGAGTGGGGCGAGCGCCGCGGCAGCGTGGGCAGCGGGAGCCTGCGCGGCAAGGGCCACGCGGTGGGCGGTCAGCCGCTCGAGCTCACGCACCAGCGCGAGCTTGGCGGCGGCCGTGCGCTCGACCGCGTCGATGTCACCGTGGCACAGCGCCTGCGTCTCGTCCTGCAGCACGCGCGCGAGCGCGTCGTAGCGCTCGCATTCGGCGGCGATCGCGGCGTCGAGCGTTGGCGGCAGCAAGGTCATCCCTGCGACTTGCCCAGCCAGGCGGCGGCGGCGGCCAGCATCTTGTCGGCGACCGCGGCGGAATCGACGGACAGGCGGCCGTCGAGGATTGCCTGGCGGATCGCGGCGACCTTCTGGGTGTCGACTTCGCCGTGCGCGGCAAGGCTCGCCTCGAGGGCGGCCAGCTCCGACGACAGCGGCGACAGCGTGATCGAGTCCTGCTCCGGCGCAGCGGCGCCGGTGGTCGGGGTACCCGGCGTCGTCTTGCGGTCGGCCGCGGCTGGCGCCTGCTCGGCGCGCTCGCTGCGGGTGCCAGTGGACGACGGTGTGATTTTCATGACGTGCTCCGCAAGGCCTCGATTGGATCGGCAGGCGCGCACATGGCAGCGCCCCTGACGATCATATCGGCAGGCTGCGGCGAAACTGAAGCGGCGGCCATGGCCGGGGTCACTTTACCTCGACCAGGCGACCGGGGCGAGCAACCCCTGTGACGAGGCGCCCGCCGCCCAGCGCGACCTGCACGCTCTGGCCGTCGCCGCCCACGGTCAGCGCCTTGCCGTCGGCGGCAATGCGGAAGCCCTTGCCGCCGATCACGACGCGCACGGCATCGCCGGGCTGGACGACGGCCGGCGCGCGCAGCAGCACGCGCGTGATGGGTTCGCCCGCGGCCACGCCGCGAGTGAGGCGGGCACCGGCGTACTCCTCGGTGGCCGTGATGACCGGATTGGCGATGGCGGTCAGCTCGAGGCGCTCGATGCGCACGTCGTCGACGCCCAGTTCCTGATTGCGCACCAGCGGCCGCGCCGCGACCAGCGCCGGCGCGAACACGCGCACCTGGATCGGCACGTAGACCGTCCAGTTGGCGCCCTCGACGCAGCGCACGCCGAGCGTCGCCCGGCCCCACAGGCGCGAGCCCGGGGGCAGGAACGGCTCATAGCGGGCACACGGCGCGAGCGTGATGCGGGGATCGACCTCGCCGATCGTGACCTCCATTTCGCCGGCCGTGGCCTGCACCTGGCTGTCGGCAAACTGGCGCAGCGCGTCCTGCAGCGCCGGCGGCGCGCCGTCGGCGGTGGCGATGCCGCCCAGTGCCAGCAGCGCGCCGGCGAGCGCCAATGCGCGCGAGGCCCGGCGCGGCCCGCGCGGGATGGCGTTCAAGGTTGCGGCAATGGCGACGTGCATGGGCGGCCCTCGTGGCGAGTCGCCGGCTGTGCGGCGCGGAAGGCGCGGCGGTGCCGACGGTGAGGCGATCGTAGCCTCGCGCGCGTGGGGGCGACGCTTCGATATGGCGCGGAAATGGGCCGCTTTTCGGGCGATCGGGCCGGCGGCGCCTGCCGATAATCGGCATCGTCCTTCAAGGGATTTGCACCATGATCGACCGACTCGACGACCTGCTGGGCTTCCAGACCAACGCGCTCAACCTGCGTGCGCAGCGCCAGACCGTGCTCGCCGCGAACATCGCGAATGCCGACACGCCCGGCTACAAGGCCGTGGATTTCGACTTCGCCGGCGCGCTGGCCAAGGCGCAGGGCGCAGGTGCCGACGGCGCCGATCCTGCGGCACCGCCCGAGCTCCTGTACCGCGAGCCGCCGCAGTCGAGCCTCGATGGCAATTCGGTCGACATGGACGCCGAGCGCGGGGCGTTCGCCGACAACACCGTGCGTTACGAAGCGGCGCTGCGCACGCTGAACGCGCAGATCAAGACGATGCTCGCCGCACTGCAAGGATAAAGCCATGTCCCTCTTCGATGTGTTCGGCGTTGCCAGCTCCGCGCTCACGGCGCAATCGCAGCGACTCAACGTCACCGCCAGCAATCTCGCCAACGCCGACAGCGTGGCGGGTCCGGACGGCAACGCGTACAAGGCCCGCCAGGTGGTGTTCGCCGCGCAGCAGGCGGACGCCGACGGCGTTGCCGGCGTCAATGTCGCCGGCGTGGTCGAGGACCAGACGCCGGCGAAGACCGTCTTCAATCCGGGCCACCCCCTCGCCGATGCGCAAGGCTACGTGAAGATGCCGAACGTCAACGTCGTCGACGAGATGGTCAACATGATGTCGGCGTCGCGGTCCTACCAGTCGAATGTCGAAGTGATGAACACGGCCAAGACGCTGCTGCAGAAGACGCTGACGCTCGGCCAATGAAAGGAATTCCGCGATGAGCATCAATGCCCTGATCGCCACCAAATCCGCCACCGACCCGACGGCTGCCGGCGCGCCGGCGGCCGCCACCGGCGGCACGTCGTCCACCGGCGCCAGCAGCACGAGCAGCGCGGTCGACGACGCCTCGCAGCGCTTCCTGACGCTGCTGGTGACGCAGCTGCAGAACCAGGACCCGCTCAATCCGCTCGACAACGCCGAGATCACGTCGCAGCTCGCGCAATTGTCGACGGTGACCGGCGTCGACAAGATCAACGACACCCTGTCCACGCTGGCGTCGTCGCTCGACGCCAACCAGTACATGCAGTCGGCGAGCCTGGTCGGCCACGACGTCGTCGTCACCGGCAACCAGGTGGCGCTCACCGACGGCGCGGGCAAGCTCGGCTATGCCATCAAGTCCCCTGCCGACGACGTGACGATCACCATCAAGGACGCCTCCGGCGCCGTGGTGCGCACGATCGACGCCGGCGCCGCCACGGCCGACGTGCACTTCGTCGACTGGGACGGCAAGGGCGACAACGGCAAGTCGCTCGCCGACGGCACGTACACGTTCGCGGTCACCGCGAGCGAGGGCAAGACTGCCGTCGATACCACGGCGCTCACGGTCGGCCACGTCAACGGACTCATCCCCGGCACGAGCGGCGGCCAGCTGCAACTCGGCCCGCTCGGCAGCATCGCACTTTCGCAAGTCGTCGAAATTCTCTGAGGAGTCATCCATGAGCTTTCAGCAGGGCCTCTCGGGCCTCAACGCCGCCTCGACCAGTCTCGACGTCATCGGCAACAACGTCGCCAACGCCAGCACGGTCGGCTTCAAGAGCTCCGACGCGGTGTTCGCCGACGTCTACGCCAACAGCCTGTCGTCGTCGGCATCCGTCGGCGCCGGCATCGGCACGTCGGTGCTGGCCATCCAGCAGCAATTCGTGCAGGGCACGATCAGCACCACCAGCAATCCGCTGGACGTCGCGATCAACGGCAACGGTTTCTTCCGCATGGATACCGCGGGCGACATCACCTATTCGCGCAATGGCCAGTTCCACCTCGACAAGGACGGCTTCATCGTCAACGCGTCGAACGCGCGGGTGACCGGCTACACGGTGGACGCCGCGGGCAACATCGTCGCATCGGCGCCGCAGCCCCTGCAGGTCTCGGCGAGCCAGCTGCAGGCAAACCCGACGACCGAGGCTTCGATCGGTCTCAATCTCGATTCGACCAAGCCCACCGTCACCGGCACGTTCGACCCGACCGATTCGACGACGTACACGAGCTCGACGTCGATGGCCGTGTACGACAGCCTCGGCAACTCGCACACGCTGGCCACCTATTACGCCAAGACCGGCGCCAACACGTGGTCGGTGTACGGCACGTTCGACGGCACTGCGCTGCCGGCCTCGCTGGGCACGCTGACGTTCAAGACCGACGGCACGCTCGACACCACGGCCACCACGCTGCCGTTCAACGTGTCCGCGGCGATCACCACGGGTGCGGTGACGCCGTTCGCGTTCACCCTCGACTACGGCAAGGCGACGCAGTTCGGCAGCTCGTTCTCGGTGGACACGCTGGCGCAGGACGGCTACACCGCCGGCCTGCTGTCCGGCTACTCGATCGCCGACGACGGCACGCTGTCCGGCCAGTATTCGAACGGCCAGACGCGCACGCTCGGCCAGCTCGCGCTCGCGCGCTTCACCAACAACAACGGTCTGCAACCCATCGGCAACAACGAATTTCGCGCATCGTCCGACGCGGGACAGGCGATCATCGGCGCGCCGGGCTCGAGCAACTTCGGCGTCGTGCAGGCGGGTGCCGTCGAGGAGTCCAACGTCGACCTCACCAACGAGCTGGTATCGATGATCACCGCGCAGCGCGTGTACCAGGCGAATGCGCAGACGATCAAGACCGAGGACCAGATGCTCAACACGCTGGTCAACCTGAGGTAAGCCGATGCGGGGATCGCCGGTCGCTGTCGATCCCCACGTCTGCTGCCCACGGCAACGCCCACTGAAACCCGATCGCTGATCCATGGACCGCCTGATCTACGTCGCGATGACCGGCGCCCAGCAACTGCTGGAGAAGCAGGCCGTCACCTCGCACAACCTCGCCAACGCCTCGACGCCCGGCTTCAAGGCCGACATCTCGGCGTTTCGCGCGGTGCCGATGACCGGACCGGGCCAGCCCACGCGCACGTACGCCGTGGAAACGACGCCGGGCGCCGATTTCTCGCCGGGCACGGTCACCGCGACCGGACGCGACCTCGACGTGGCGATCGACGGCAAGGGTTTCTTCGCCGTGCAGACGAAGGATGGCACCGAGGCGTACACGCGCGCCGGCAGCCTCGCAATCTCCGCCGACGGCGAGCTGACCGACGCCGGCCGCACGATCCTCGGCGATGGCGGCCCGATTTCGGTGCCGGAGAATTCGAAGGTGTCGATCGCCGCCGACGGCACGGTGTCGGTGGTCGACCTCGGCAGCCCCGGCGCCAACGTCTCGACGATCGGCAAGCTGAAGATGGTCAGTGCCGAGCCGTCGCAGCTCACCAAGGGCGGCGACGGGCTGTTCCGCGCGCGCAATGGCCAGCCGCTGGACGGCGACGACACGGTGCGCCTCACGTCCGGCGCCACGGAATCGTCGAACGTCAACGCGGTGTCGGCGATGGTCGACATGATCGATCTCGCGCGCCAGTTCGACATGCAGATGAAGGCGCTGTCGACGGTCGACCAGAACGAGCAGCACGCGACGCAATTGCTGGCCAGCGGCAACTGACGCCCCGAACCTTGAGGAGCACCCGATGATCCGTTCCCTCTGGATTGCCAAGACCGGCCTCGACGCGCAGCAGACGCAGCTCGACGTCATCTCCAACAACCTCGCCAACGTCAGCACGTCGGGGTTCAAGCGCTCGCGCGCGGTGTTCGAGGACCTGCTGTACCAGACGATGCGCCAGCCCGGCGCCAACTCGTCGCAGCAGACCAACCTGCCCACCGGGCTGCAGATCGGCACCGGCGTGCGCCCCGTGGCGACCGAGCGCATCTTCTCGCAGGGCAACCTGCAGCAGACCAGCAATTCGCTCGACGTCGCGATCAACGGCCAGGGCTTCCTGCAAGTGCAGATGCCCGATGGCTCGACTTCCTATACGCGCGACGGCACGCTGCACCTCGACAGCCAGGGCCAGATGGTGACCTCTTCAGGCTACCCGATCCTGCCGGCGATCACCGTGCCGAGCAACGCGCAGACCATCACGATCGGCAACGACGGCACCGTCAGCGTCACGCAGGCGGGGCAGGCGGCGCCCACCCAGATCGGCGCGCTGCAGCTCGCCAACTTCATCAATCCGGCCGGCCTCGAGTCGCGCGGCGAGAACCTGTACACCGAGACGCAGTCGTCCGGCAATCCCACGACCAGCACGCCGGGCAGCAACGGCATGGGCACGCTGTCGCAGGGCTACGTCGAGACCTCCAACGTCAACGTCGTCGAGGAGCTGGTCAACATGATCCAGACGCAGCGCGCCTACGAGATCAACTCGAAGGCGGTCGAGACGTCCGACCAGATGCTGCAGCGGCTGGCACAGCTGTGAGCGCGATTCCGGCCATGATCACCGATTCCCTTCGCCACGGGCGCCCGCTGCTCGCCGTTGCCGCCGCCGCGCTGCTTTGCGCGTGCCAGCCCGATGCGATACGCGACGTCGAGATGCACCAACCGCTGACGGCGCGTCCGGCGCCCTACGTGGCGGGTACGCCGACGCACGGCGCGATCTTCCAGATCGCGTCGACGTCGCGCGGCGTGTACCAGCCGCTGTTCGAGGACCGCCGCGCGCGGGCCATCGGCGACACGCTGACCATCAGCATCAACGAGAAGCTCAATGCCAGCAAGACCGCGACGTCGGACGCCAACCGCAAGGGCGACATGGCATTCGTCGTGCCCGACGCGCAGATCGCCGGCCATTCGATCAAGGGCGGCAGCCTGACCGCGCAGAGCAAGAGCGACTTCACCGGCGGCGGCGACTCGTCGGCCAACAACGTGTTCACCGGCACGATCGCGGTGACGGTGATCGACGTGCTGCCCAACGGCAACCTGCTGGTGGCCGGCGAGAAGCAGATCGGCATCAACCAGGGCTCCGAGTTCATCCGCCTGTCCGGCATCGTCAATCCGCAGCACATCGGCTACGGCGACGTCGTGTCGTCCACCGAAGTCGCGGAAGCGCGCCTCGAGTACCGCGGCTCGGGCTACATCAACGAGGCGCAGACGATGGGCTGGCTCGCACGCGTGTTCCAGTCGGTGATGCCGTTCTGAACGCCATGCGCCGGCTTCCCGACCTCAATCGACTCGCGCGCCTCGCCGGCGTGCTGGCGCTCGCCGCGCTGTGCGCCGGCAGCGTCGCGGCCGAGCGTATCAAGGACGTCGCCAACCTGCGCGGCGTGCGCCACAACCAGCTGATCGGCTACGGCCTCGTCGTCGGCCTCGACGGCACCGGCGACCAGACGACGCAGACCCCCTTCACCGTGCAGAGTATCGGCTCGATGCTGTCGCAACTCGGCATCAACGTGCCCTCCGGGCAGAACCTGCAGCTCAAGAATGTCGCGGCGGTGATGGTCACCGCCGAGCTGGCGGCGTTCGCGCGCCCGGGCCAGGTGCTCGACGTCACCGTGTCCTCGCTCGGCAACGCCAAGAGCCTGCGCGGCGGCACGCTGCTGATGACGCCGCTCAAGGGCGCCGACGGCCAGATCTATGCGATGGCCCAGGGCAACGTCGCGATCGCCGGCGCCGGCGCGTCATCCGGCGGCAGCAAGACGCAGGTCAACCAGTTGAACGCCGGGCGCATTCCCGGTGGCGCCACCGTCGAGCGCGGCGTCGACAACCCGATCGCCAGCGAACCCTTCGTCGAGCTCGAATTGCGCGACACCGATTTCACGCTGGCCCGGCGCGTCAGCGAGGCCGTCAATCGCCGCTTCGGCACCAACGCCGCGACGGCCATCGACGGCCGCACGATCCGCGTCACGCCCGCAGGCACCGACCGCATCGCCTTCGTCGCCGAGCTCGAGGACATCACGGTGCAAACGCCGGTACCGGCGGCCAAGGTGATCATCAACGCGCGCACCGGCTCGATCGTGATGAACGAGGCGGTGACGCTCGATGCCTGCGCGGTGGCGCACGGCAACCTGACGGTGACGATCCAGAGCGATCCCATCATCAGCCAGCCGGGGCCGCTGTCGAACGGCCGCACCGTCGTCACCGAGCGCTCGACGATCGACCTGAAGCAGGACGGCAACGGCTTCACGCCGATCGCCGCCGGCACTAAGCTCGCCGACGTGGTGCGCGCGCTCAACACGCTCGGCGCCACGCCGCAGGACCTGCTGGCGATCCTCCAGGCGATGAAGTCCGCCGGCGCGCTGAAGGCGGACCTCGAGGTCATCTGACGATGAACGCGCCCGACGTCGCGTCGCAATTCGCGCTCGATTCGAAGGCGCTGTCGGCGCTGCGCGAGGAGGCGAAGAAGTCGCCCGACAAGGCGCTCGGCGCCGCGGCATCGCAATTCGAGGCGGTGTTCCTGCAGATGATGCTGAAGTCGATGCGCGATGCGACGCCGCAAGACGGTCCGCTCGACAGCAACGCCACCAAGATGTACACGACCATGTTCGACCAGCAGATCGCGCTGACGATGGCGAAGCGCGGCACTGGCCTCGCTCCCGTCATCGAGCGCCAGCTGGCGCGCGCGCTGCCGCATCCGCCGGGGCAGGGGAGCGCCATCGCGCACCCTGCTGGCGGCACGACACCTGCGGCGACCGGATCGTCGGTGAGGCCGCCGGCGGCCGCGGCCATGACGGCGCCCGCCCGCCGCGCGGTCGCGCCGGCCACCGTGACGCCGGGCGCCAGCTCCGTGCACAGCGTCGGCGCCGCGCTCGAGAGTTATCGGCGTACCGCCAACCCCGCGCGCACCTATATGGCGCCACCCGCGGCGGCGACCGCCAAGTCGGCCGCCGCGCCGAGCGCCGCCACGACCACGACAGCAGCCTCCGGCAGCGGATTTGGCGATCGCGTGCGCAGCTTCGTCGCATCGCTGCGGCCGGCCGCCGAAGCCGCCGCCAAAGCCATCGGCGTGCCCGTGCAATACCTGCTCGCGCAGGCGGGCCTCGAGTCGGGCTGGGGCGCCCACCAGCCGAAGGACGCGAGCAACGGCGCGTCGCACAACGTCTTCGGCATCAAGGCGGGCACGGCATGGCAGGGCAAGACCGTTGCCGCCGCGACGCACGAGGTGGTCGCCGGCGCCACGGTGCCCACGCAGGCGCGCTTTCGCGCCTACGACTCGTACGCATCGTCGTTCCGCGACTTCGCGAAGCTCATGGGCAGCCGGCGCTACGCGAGCGCACGTGCCAATGCGGCCGACCCGGTCGCCTACGCGACGGCCCTGCAGCGCGGCGGTTACGCGACCGACCCCGCCTACGCGGCGAAGCTCGCCGGTGCGATCCGCAGCGTCACCCCGTATGTCGAAGTCGCGGCAACGCCGGCGACTCAAGTCCGCGCCGCCGCTGCCGATAACCGTGATGTGCGCACGTGACTCCCTTGGCGCACGCCTGAGGAAGAACGGCCTTGACCACCAGCATCTTCGGCATCGGATTGTCGGGCCTCGCGGCTGCCCAGGCAGGGCTGCTGACGGCCGGCCACAACATCGCCAACGTCAATACGCCCGGCTACAACCGCCAGGAGGCGCTGTTCGCCGCCCGTCCCGGCGTCTTCACCGGCTCCGGATACATGGGGAAGGGCGTCGACGTGACGACGGTGCAGCGCGTCTACAGCACCTTCGCCGCGCAGCGCACGCTGCAATCGCAGGCATCGAGCACCGCGATCGACGCACGTTCGGACGCGCTGTCGCAGCTCGACGACCTGTTCGGTGACGGCACCTCCGGACTCAACGTCGCGCTGGATGCCTTCTTCGCCGGCGTCAACACGGTCGCCAGCAATCCCGCCGATACGCCGTCGCGCCAGCAGCTGCTGTCGTCGGCGCAATCGCTCGTTTCGCGCTTCCAGTCGTACAGCCAGCAGATCGATACGCTGCGCAATGGCATCAACGGCCAGGTCAGTTCGACCATCGACACCATCAACGGCTACGCGGGCCAGGTGGCGTCGCTCAACCTGCGCATCGCCGCGCTGACCGGCAGCGGCACGGCGCAGGACCTGCCGAACGACCTGCTGGACCAGCGCGACCAGCTGGTGTCGCAGATCAACGCCCAGCTCGGTGTAACGCCGGTGGTGCAGAGCGATGGCACGTTCAACCTGTTCCTGTCGAACGGCCAGGCGCTGGTCACCGGCGGCACCGCGCAGAAGCTCGTCGCCGTGCGCGCCGACGACAACCCGCAGAACGTCGACATCGGCCTCGACATCGGCACCGGTGTCATCCACTTCAGCAACGGCGATCTCGCCGGCGGCGCGCTGTCGGGGCTGCTCGCCTACCGCGACACGACCCTCGCTGCCGCGCAGAATGAATTCGGCCGCGTGGCGATCGTGCTGGGCGACGCGTTCAATGCGCAGCACCAGCTCGGCATCGACCTCAAGGGCAATGCCGGCGGCGATTTCTTCACCGTGGCCGCGCCCGCCGTGCAGCCGGCGAGTGGCAACACGGGCAGCGCCGCGATCACCGCGACGATCAGCGACGCGGGGGCGTTGACGGCCAGCGACTACACGCTGCGCTTCGATGGCAGCAACTACACGCTGACGCGCGAAACCGACGGCAGCACGACCACCTACGCGTCGATGCCGCAGACGGTCGACGGCGTGACGATCTCGATCGGATCGGGCGCGATGGCGGCGGGTGACCGCTTCCTGATCGCGCCAACGCGCGACGGCGCATCCGGCATCGGCGTCGCCATCACCGATCCCGCCGCGGTGGCCGCGGCGGCCCCGATCCGCACTTCGGCAGCAACTTCCAATCTCGGCAACGCGAGCCTCGACGCCGCCACCGTCTCCGCCGGCTATCCGGCGGCACCGCTGGCCGCGCCCGTGACGCTGACTTACGCCTCCGGCAGCGGCACGCTGTCGGGCTTTCCCGCGACGTCGGCGGTGACGGTCACGGTGAACGGCGTCAGCACGACATATCCGCCCGCGACGCCGGTGCCGTTCACCGCCGGCGCCACGGTGAGCTTCGACAACATGAGCGTCACGCTCGACGGCGTGCCGGCCGGCGGCGACACGTTCAGCATCGCGCCCAACACCGGCGCCACCGGCGACAACCGCAACGCCGCGCTGCTGGCGTCGCTCACCGAGGCGCACCTGGTTGGCGGCACCGCGACGCTCGACGCAGCCTACGGCCAGCTGGTCGCGCGCGTCGGCACCGACACCAGCCAGGCCGGCATCGAATCGACCGCGCAGGCGGCGATCCTGGCCCAGGCGCAGTCGGCGCAACAGTCGATCTCGGGCGTCAACCTCGACGAAGAGGCGGCCAACCTGCAGCGCTTCCAGCAGGCCTACCAGGCATCGAGCAAGGTGATGCAGGTGGCCGGCGTCATGTTCCAGAGCGTCCTCGACATCATCACCAGCGCCACCACCTGATCATGCGCGTCAGCACCTCCCAGATCTACGCACTCGGCGCCGAGTCGATCGGCAAGACGCAATCCGACCTGCTGCGCACGCAGCAGCAGATCGCGGCGATGCGGCGCATCCTCACGCCGTCGGACGATCCGGTGGGCTCGGCGAGTGCCGTCGGCGTGCGCCAGTCGCAGGCACGCGTCGACCGCCATGACGCGAGCATCGGCGTCGCCAAGGATTCCCTCGGCCAGTACGACAACGTGCTGACGAACATCGTCAACCTGCTGCAGAACGCGCGCACCACGACCATCGCCGCCGGCAACATCACGCTCAACGACACCGACCGCCAGTCGATGGCGACACAGCTGTCGCAACAGCTCGACCAGCTCGTCGGCCTCGCCAACACCAAGGACGGCAGCGGCAACTACATGTTCTCGGGTTTCTCGACGTCGGTGCAGCCATTCGTCAAGACCGCGAGCGGCATCGCCTACAACGGCGACTCGGGCACGCGCAGCGTCGAGGTCGACGCCGGCCGCACGATGCCGATCAGCGTCGCCGGCGATGCGCTGTTCCTCGCCAATCCGACCGGCAACGGTACGTTCACCGCGCAGGCGGGTGCCGGCGACACCGGCAGCGCCGTGGTGGGCGCGACGCAGCTCGTCGGCGCCGCGCCCAATGGCGACAGCTACACGGTCACGTTCAACGTCGCCGGTGGCGTGACCACCTACGACGTCGTCGACACCACGACATCGGCCACCGTGTCGACCGGCAATGCCTACACGGACGGCAGCGCGATCACGGTGGGCGGCATGCAGTTCACGCTGAGCGGCGCACCGGCCAGCGGCGACGTCGTCAACCTCGCGCCGTCCGCGCGCAAGAGCGTGTTCGACACGCTGGCGGGCTTGGTCGCCGCGCTCAACGCCCCCGCCAGCGGCGGAGCCGCGCGCGCGGTGCTCGCCAATCGCCTCGCCGAAGGGCTCGGCAACCTCGACCAGGCGCTGGAGAACGTGATGACGCACCAGGCGCAGGGCGGGGCGCAGCTGACCGAGCTCGATACACTGACCAGCCTCGACGGCGATCGCACGCTCGCCTATTCGAAGACGCTGTCGGGCATCGAGGACCTCGACTACACCAAGGCGACGACCGATTTCGCCAAGCAGCAGACCGCTCTCGACGCGGCGCAGAAGTCGTTCCTCAGCGTCGCCGGCCTGTCGCTGTTCAACGATATGTGAGCCCGGGCGCGCCCCTCACCGTCATGGCCGTCAATCCCTCTTCGGTCGCACGCCAGGCGCTGCAACGGCTCGCCGCGCAGAAGATCGCGCCCACGCCGGAGAATTTCACGCGCGCGTTCTACGAGATCGCGGCGCCGAGCGCGGGGACGCGCGATCTCGAGCCGCTCGACGTGCTGCGCGGCGTGGCCACCGAGATCGCGGCGCGCAGCGACACCAGCCAGGCGACGTGCACGTCGCTTGCCGCCGCGCTCGAAAGCGGCGACCTGAAGGCTGCGCAGGCGATGTTGCTGCGCCTCGTCGATCACGGCAGCAGTCACTGGGCGACGCTGCTGCGCGATGCGCTGGTGCATCTCGAGTCGCGCACGCCGGGCCTCACGGTCGCGCGCAAGCGCGAAGCGATCCAGCATCTGTTCGCCGCCTACGCCAACGTGCCCGACGTGCTCTACCGGCGCGTGCGAGGTCTGGTGGACGCGTGGATCGGCGGCAGCGTCGCGGATGCGCAGGCGGCGGTCGCGGACGCCGCCGCCTCGCCACCCCACGCCGCCATTCCGCTGATGCCGTCGAGCGCCGTCGCGCCACCGGCGGCGACCGATGCGGTGGCAGCGATCGCGCCTGCGCTCGCCGCCGCGCCGATCGTCGGCCGGCGCCGCAGCGACAAGTCGGCGCTGCCGCCGGCGGAGGACCAGCCGGAGCTGCAGCGCGGCCTCCTGCGCGTCATCCACGCGCTGGCGTCGAACGTGGCCGAGATGCTGAGCGACGACCCGTTCCTGCGTGGCCAGTTCAAGGCGCTCGCCGAGCTCGCCAGCGGACCGCTCGACCTCGCGCAGGTCGCGAGCCTGGAGCGTGCGCTGCGCGAGATCGTGCAGAAGCAGGGCGTGATCAAGAAGAGCGTCGACGAGGCGAAGCAGGCGCTGCGGCTGATGACGACCACGTTCGTGACCCGCCTCGCGACGCTGGCGGCCGATGCCGGCGAGCACAGCGAGCGTCTCGATCGCTATGCGACGGACATCGAGCGCGCCGAGGACATCGAGCAGCTTTCCGACCTCGTCGTGCAGCTCGCCCAGGATACGCGCACGCGCCAGCTCGACTTCACCCACGTCCACGACGAGCTGACGGATACGCGGCGGCATGCCGAGGAGTACGAGCACCGCGTCGAGCGTCTCGAGCGCGAGCTCGCCTCGCTGTCCGACCGCCTGCACGAGGACCAGCTGACCGAGCTGCTCAACCGCCGCGGCCTCGACCGCCAGTTCGACGTCGAGCTGTCGCGCGCCGTGCGCACCGCGCAGCCGCTGTCGGTGTGCCTGATCGACATCGACGACTTCAAGCGCATCAACGACACCTACGGACACCAGGCAGGCGATCGGGTGCTGGTGCACCTGTCGCGGCTGATGCGCAACTCGGTGCGGCCGTCCGACATCGTCGCGCGCTACGGCGGCGAGGAATTCGTGATCCTGCTGCCGGCGACCAACACGTCGGAAGCCGAGGTGGTGATGGCGCGCGTGCAGCGCGAGCTGACGCGCCATTTCTTCCTGCACAACAACGAGCGCCTGCTGGTGACGTTCTCGGCCGGCGTGGCCGAGGCAGCCCCCGGCGAGAATGCGTCGATGGTGCTGCAGCGCGCCGACGAGGCGCTGTACATCGCCAAGGAGCGCGGCAAGAATCGCGTCATGGTGCAGCCGGCGGCGCCGGCCATGGCGGACGGCACGATCGCCGCGATGCCCGTCCCGCAGCCCGCCCTCGACTGACCGCGCTTCGCGCGGCGACGGCGGCAGCCGCCGTGACGCCGCTCAGTCGACGAGGCCGTGCTCCAGCGCGTAGCGCGTCAGCTCGGCATTGCTGGCGACCCCGAGCTTGGCGAGGATGCGCGCGCGATAGGCGCTGACGGTCTTCGGCGAGAGCGCGAGCGTGGCGCCGATCTGCGTCAGGGAATGGCCGGCGGCGATCAGGCGCAGCGTCTGGAACTCGCGATCCGACAGCGCCTCGTGCGCCGGCACCTCGGGATCGCGATCCATGTAGCTGACCAGCGTTTCCGCGAGCTCGGGGGTCACATAGCGACGCCCGCGCACCACCTGGCGGATTGCCGGCACCACGTGCTCGGCGGCAGCGAGCTTGGTCAGATAGCCCGACGCGCCCGCCTTGAACGCGCGGAACGCGTACTGGTCCTCCGGATACATGCTGATCATCAGCACCGCGAGGCGCGGGAACTCGGCCTTCACCTGCTTCAGCGTGTCGATGCCGTTGCGGCCGGGCATCGCGATGTCCAGCAGCAGGCAGTCGATGCCGCCCTTGCGCACGAGCTCCATCACCTCGCCGTGGTTCGACGCTTCGCCGACCACCGTGAGGTCGTGCTCGGCCGACAGGATCTGGGCGATGCCGCGGCGCACGATCGCGTGGTCGTCGGCGATGGCGACGCGGATCATCGCGAGGTCGCCGTTGCCGGCGCGGCACCGGCCGCCGCCGGCAGCACCGCCTGTGCGAGCGGCAGCCGCAGCGTGATCACGGTGCCTGCCACGCTCGACGCGATCGCCAGGTGCCCGCCCAGCATCAGCGCGCGCTCGCGCATGCCGCGCAGGCCGAAATGCCCCGGCTTGTGGATCGCGCTCTCGGCGAGTCCGATGCCGTCGTCGGCGACCGCCAGCGACAGCGCATCGGCGTCGACGTCGAGCGTGACGTCGACGTTGCGCGCCATCGCGTGCTTGGCGATGTTGTTGAGCGACTCCTGGCAGATGCGGAACACGGCCATTTCGGCGCCGGGGTCGAGCGCGATCTCGCGCGGCGGCGGATGGAAGCGGCAGCCGATGCCGTGACGCTGGCCGAAGCTGTCGACCTGCCATTCGAGCGCGGCGACGATGCCTTGCTCGATGATCGCCGGGCGCAGGCCCTGCATGATGCGGTTGCACGCCAGCACCGCGCCTTCGACGAGCTCGTCCAGCTGCTTCAGCGAATCGGAGGCCTCGGGAGCATTGCGCAGCAGCCCCTTGAGCCACGTCGTCTCGAACTTGACGCCGGTGAGCATGCTGCCGACTTCGTCGTGCAGCTCGCGCGCGACCACGTCGCGCTCGTCCTCGCGCGCCGCCTCGAGGTGGGCGGCCAGCTCGCGCAGCTCCTCGCGCGAGCGCGTGAGGTCGCGCGCGGCATGCTTGGTCGCCGTGACGTCGATGACGAGACCGTCCCACACCACGTGCGCGTTGCCGATGAGGCGGCTCATCGCCTCGATCTGCACCCATTCGACGACGTCGGGCGCCGTCACCGCACCCGTCCAGGTCAGGAAGCCGTCGCCGTCGACGCCGTGGTGCAACGCCGCCAGCAGCGCGGCGGCATCGGCGACGCCGAAGCGCCCGAAGAACGCCGCGGCGTCGGCGACGATCGCCTCGGGCGGCACGCCGAACAGCCGGCGCGCGCCGTCGCTCGCATAGCCGAAGGCGACCCGCCCGTCGCGGATGTCGATGCGGAACATCATCCCCGGCAGGTTGGCCGCCACCGCGCGCAGGCGCGCCTCGCTTTCCTGGTAGGCGGTCTCGATCTCGCGCTGGCGGCGGCGGCCGGCGGCGGCGTCGAGCGCACGCACGAGCACCGGCTCCAGCCGCGACAGCCGATCCTTCATGACGAAATCGTCGACGCCCGCGCGCATGACGTCGACCACGGCATCCTCGCCGATCGCGCCCGAGACGACGATGAACGGCAGGTCCTGGGACTTCGCGCGCACGATCGCCAGCGCCTCGGGCAGGCTGAAACCCGGCAGCCGATGGTCGCAGAGCACGGCATCCACGCCGCCGGCGGCCAGCGCCGCCTCGAGGCCCGCCGCCGAGTCCACGCGCGTCGTCGTCGCCTTCGGATAGGCGGCCGCCAGGCGGCGCACGACCAGTGCGTAATCGTCTGCCGAGTCCTCGATGACGATGAAGGCGCTCGGGTCGGGCGCCGGCGCGTTCATCCGCGGCGACCCGCGGCGGACGGCGATGGGCCGAAAATCGCGTCAGGCGTGGCCTTCAGATCGCCGCCGGGCTGCCGATAAGTGAGGGTAGGGCGGGTGCGCAGCGTTCCGGGTGGGCCATTTCGGCGCCGCGATCGATGCAGCTCGGACATGGGGAACGAGTTTACCGCGACTTCGTGGCGCTACGCGCGGGGGCGTGGCGACGCGGGCAGCGAGGCTTGGGTGGCGATCGTGACATCGGCAAAGCTGGATTGGACGGCGTACCGCGACTTGCGCCCTGTCGTCGCCGCCGCGCTCGACCGTGCGCAATGCGCGACGGTCCGCCTCGACCTGTCGCACGTCGTCGCCGTGGAGCCGGCCGGCATCGGCGCGCTGGTGGTGCTGAGCCAGATGGCGGCGCGCCGCGACAAGACCCTGCTGCTCGACGGCGTCAGCCCGCGCTTCGACATGCTGCTGCGCGATTGCGGGCTGGCGCTGGCCGGCACGCCCGGCACCGCGACGCGCGGCGCCGGCGGTGACGCCACCGCCGGCGAAGGATTGCCGCGATGAGCTCCGAACTCCTCGAGGACATCTATATCGCGCGCCAGCCGATCGTCGATCGCGGCGGCAGCCTGTCCGGGTTCGAGCTCCTGTTCCGCTCCACCGAACGCAACGTCGCCGAGCTCAACGACAACGTGCTGGCGACGTCTTCGGTGATCGCCACCGCGTTCGCCGACATCGGCCTCGCGCAGGTGATCGGGCCGGTCGACGGCTTCCTCAACGTCGACAGCGAGTTCCTGTTCAGCGAGTTGGTCGAGGCACTGCCCGCCGACCGCATCGTGATCGAGCTCCTCGAGCAGGTGGCGGTGGACGACGCCGTGATCGAGCGCTGCCAGCTCCTGCGCAAGCGCGGCTACCGGATCGCGCTCGACAACTTCGTCGGCAACCTGCACGACATCGATCCGCTGCTGCGCGCGGTCGACATCGTCAAGGTGGACGTCGCCGAGCTCGACGCGCTGCTGCTGCCGGAAATGATCGACGTGCTGCGCCCGTACGCGGTCAAGCTGCTCGCCCTCAAGGTGGAGACCGCCGAGCAGTTCGAGCAATGCAAGTCGCTCGGCTTCGACTATTTCCAGGGCTTTCATTTCGCCTGTCCCGAGCTCATCTCCGCGAAGCGCGCGAAGCCGGCCAAGATCGCGCTGCTGAAGCTCCTGTCGCTGGCCATGGGCGATGCCGAAGTGCGCGAGATCGAGGACGCGTTCCGCCTGCACCCCACGCTTGCGGTCAACCTGCTGCGGCTCGTCAACTCGGCTGCGCTGCGCCGCCAGCAGACGGTGACGTCGCTGCGCCACGCGCTGGTGCTGCTCGGGCGCAAGCAGCTGCGGGTGTGGCTGCAGCTGCTGCTGTACACCGCCGATCGCGGCAACACCAATTTCGGCAATCCGCTGCTCCAGCTCGCGGCGGTGCGCGGCAAGCTGATGGAACTGCTCGCCGCGCGCCGGCCCGGCCCCGAATCGACGATGGTCGAGCTCGCATTCATCACCGGCATCCTGTCGCTGATGAGCGTCGTGCTCGAGATGTCGACGAGCGACATCCTCGACGAGCTGAACCTGCCGCCGCTGGTCGGCAACGCGCTGCTCGAGCGCCAGGGCGCACTGGGCGACATGCTGGCGCTGGTGGAGGGGATCGAGCGCGACGATCCCGTCGGCGTCGATGCCGCGCTCGGCCGCGTGCCGGGTGTCAGCCGCAGCGACCTCGTGCAGGCGCAGCTTTCCGCCTATCACTGGGCGAACGAACTCACGAGTCCTGCATGATCGCCGCCTGACGCCGTTTGCCGAGCCCGGCCCGCGCGCTCGCGCGCGGCGTTGCGGCTTGTACACTGTGGGCCACGCGGCGGGGCATGCCTGCCGGCCGCGATCCACGATGACCGTCCACGTTGCGCACGATATCCGCGCCGAAGCGTCGCCACGCGGCGTGATCCTCGTCGCCCATGGCTCGCGCGAGCCCGGCTGGGCGGCACCCTTCGAGCGCATCCGCGATCGCATCGCCGCGGAGGGCCTGCCGGTGGTCGTCGCCTACCTCGAGCGCATGGCGCCCGACCTCAACGACGCCGCGCAGGAGCTCGCCAGGGCCGGTTGCGAGGCGGCGATCGTCGTGCCGCTCTTCCTCGGCCAGGGCAGCCATGTGCGCGACGGCCTGCCGAAGCTGGTGGCGGCGGCGATGACCCGCCATCCATCCCTCGTACTGACGCTCGCCGAGGCGATCGGCGAGGCGCCCCACGTGCAGGAGGCCATCGCCGAGGCGTCCCTGGCGGCGGCGTCGATCGCGCGCCGCGATCCGCGCTGAGCAGTCGCGCGGCGACGGCGCTAGCGCCCGCGCGTCGAACGGCCGCCCGCCCGCAGATAACCGCTGACGAGGTCGGTGATCGCCGTCTCCAGATCGGGGAGCGCGATCGCCCGCGTAGGCTCGAGCACTGCCGCGTGCACCAGCGACGCCAGCGTGCGCAGCACGATCCAGGCGGCGAGCGCCCTGTCGTCCACGGCGACCTCATCCTGGTGACGGGCAAGCAGCGCCTCGACGCGGGCGACGGCCAGCGCTCCGGGTCCGACCGGGTCTCTGGCGCCGTCGAAGAACGGGTATTCGCGCTCGAGGATCCGTTGCAGGCCCGGCTCGACCATGTGCGCTGCGACCAGCGCCCGCACCAGCCCGGAAATATCGTCGCGCAGCGAGGCGCCGGACGCACCGTCCAGCACGGCGGTCATCACCACCTGCATCTGTCGCGAGTGCCGAGCGTGCAGGGCGGCCACCAGGGCATCCTTGTTCGGAAAGTACTGGTACACGGAGCCGATGCTCACGCCCGCCACGTCCGCGATGCGGTTGGTGGTCGCCGCCGCGTAGCCGTCGCGAATGAACACCCGCGCAGCGGCGTCGAGAATCGTGTCGACCGTCTGGTGCGAGCGGGCTTGGCGCGGCAGTTTGCGGGGTGGCGGAAGGAGGGGCATCGG
>DASYSP010000102.1:0-77662 GCA_036003195.1 Casimicrobiaceae bacterium | reverse complement strand
GGGCGAGCGCCTCGAGGCGGCTCTTCGGCGCTCATTTCACTTCGGCACGCGCGCCGCGTGCGGCGACGGCTTCGCGAAACACCGTGTGCATGCGGTCGAGCATGTGCGATTCCGTGTAGCGGCCGCTGACGAGCTCGCGGGCGTTGCCCGCCAGCGTGCGGCCGCGCGCGGGGTCGTCGAGCAGCGTGTCGATCGCCGCCGCCAGCGCCTCGGCATCTTCGCGCGGCACGACCACCGCCGTCGATCCCGCATGTGCAATTTCGGGAATCGCACCGACGTCGGTGGTGACGCTGGGCACGCCGGCGAACATCGCCTGCAGCAGCGCCTGCGGCACGCCCTCGTTGGCATAGGACGGCAGCGCGAACACGTCGAGCGCGGCGAGCCACGGCGCGACATCGTCCTGCTGGCCGACGAAGCGCACGCGCTCGCCGAGCGCGTGCGCCGCGACCTTGCGCACCAGCGCATCGCGTTGCGGGCCGTCGCCGACGATCACCAGCAGCGCGTCATGGCGGCGCATCTGCGCCAGCGCGTCGATCAGGTACGCATGCCCCTTCCAGCTGCGCAGCGTGGCGACGATGCCCACGATCGGCGTCGCCTCGGGCAGGCCGAGGGCGGCGCGCGCATCGGCCCTGGCGATCGGCGGATGACGCGCCGGGTCGATCCCCGTCGGCACCGAATGCACCCGCGCAGGATCGAGCGCGAGATCGCGGATCAGCGCTTCGCGCAGCGTGTCGCCGGTGGTGACGATGCGCGCCGTGGCGGTGCGGTAGAGCCAGCGCGTCGCGCGGTTCGCCTGCACCGGCACCGACACGTGGCGCGTGCGCACCAGCGCCGGCGCCCCGGCGCGGCGCATCGCGAGCCCGCGGCAGGCGAGCGCCGCGAGCCAGCTGTCGGTGGAGCTGTGGGTGTTGACCACGTCGACCGGCCGCGCCGCGAGCGCGCGCCACATCGCCAGCGCGCCGCGCGTGCGCTTGCCGCCGATCGGCAACGCGATCGCCGGCACGCCGAAGCGCGGGGCCTCGGCGACGATGCGCGCGCCGGGTGCCGCGTACACGACGACATCGTGGCCGCGCGCGATGAACCCGGCGGCCTCGCGCAGCACGCGGATCTCCTGGCCGCCCCAGCCGGTCGACGATTCGGTATGGGCGATGCGCAGCGGCGAGCCCGTCACGGCTGGGCGGCGCGCGGTCAGGCGGCGACCTTGGCGAACTGGATGCGCGACAGCCGCGTGTACGCGCCGTTGCGCGACAGGAGCTCGGCGTGCGTGCCCTGCTCGACGACGCGCCCGCCGTCGAGCACGACGATGCGGTCGGCGTGCTCGATCGTCGACAGCCGGTGCGCGATCACCACGGTCGTGCGGCCTTTCATCAGCGTGTCGAGCGCCATCTGCACCATCCGCTCGGATTCGGAATCCAGCGCGGAAGTCGCCTCGTCGAGAATCAGGATGGGCGCGTTCTTCAGCACGGCACGCGCGATGGCGATGCGCTGGCGCTGGCCGCCCGACAGGCGCAGTCCCTGCTCGCCCACCGGGGTATCGAATCCCTGCGGCAGCGCGCGAATGAAATCCAGCGCATGCGCTGCCGCCGCCGCGCGCTCGACGTCCTCGCGCGCCGCGCCGGCCATGGCGCCGTAGGCGATGTTGGCGGCAATCGTGTCGTCGAACAACAGCACGTCCTGCGACACCAGCGCGATCTGCGCGCGCAGGCTCTTCACCGTCAGCGTGGTGATGTCGTGGCCGTCGATGAACAGGCGCCCGGCCGACGGTGCGTAGAAGCGCGGAACGAGGTTGACGAGCGAGGTCTTGCCGCTGCCCGAGGCGCCGACCAGCGCCACCGTCTCGCCGGGCGAGATGACCAGCGACACGCCGTTGAGCGCCTCGCGGCCGTCGCCGTAGCGCAGCGTCACGCGCTCGAACTCGATCTTGGCGCGCGCGCGCTCGAGCACGATGGTGCCGGCGTCGGGCTCGTCGTCGAGATCGAGCAGGCCGAAGATGCTCTCCGACGCGGCCAGCCCGCGCTGGATCGACGCGTTGATGCCGGACAGCGACTTGAGGCGGTCGAGGAGCGTGATGAGGGCCAGCGTGTAGGCGAGGAACACGGCGACGTCGAGGCGGCCGTCCTGGCTTTGCATCAGCGCCATCCACACGATGAAGCCGATGCCGAGGGCGGCGATGAACACGGCGAGCGGGGTGCTGGCGGCGCCGGCGGACGCCTGCTTCGACATCGAATGCCGCAGCGCGTTCGCCGCCTTCACTGCCCGCTCGCGCTCGTAGTCCTCGCCGCCGAAGACGCGCACGATGCGGTGGCCGCCGATCATCTCTTCGAGCGTATGCGTCAGCGCACCGGTGCGCGTCTGGATGTCGCGGGCAAGGCGGCGCAGGCGGCGGCTGAAGTAGCGCGTGATCACCGCGATCAGCGGCACGACGATGAACACCAGCAGCGTGAGCTGCCAGTTGAGCCATAGCAGAAAGGCGATGCTGCCGACGATCGCGAACGTGCCGCGCAGCGCCGTCGCGATCGTTCCCGAGGCCGCCGACGCGAGCTGGTGTGCGTCGAACGTCAGCTTCGACTGCACGGTGCCCGACGCGTGCTCGTCGTAGTACGACGTGGGCAGCTTGAGCAGCTTGTCGACCAGCTGGCGGCGCAGGTCGAACACCACGCGCAGGCCGGTGTACGCCATGCCGTAGTCGGAAACATAGGACCCGAGTCCGCGCAGCAGGAACACCAGCACCACGGCGAGCGGCAGCCAGCGCGTGCGCGCGGGATCCGGGCTCTGGAAATTCTGCACGATCGGGATCACGAGGTACGACATCACGAGATCGCCGACGGTCACCACCAGCATGCCGACGACGGCGGCCGCGAACACGCCGGTGTAGGGGCGGACGTAGGCCAGCAGGCGGCGATAGAGGTGGAGCCCGGACATCGGCAGGATGAGCGATCGGCCGCGCACCCTGAGGACGCCCGGGCGCGACGACGCAATCTCCCAGTATAGCGTAGGGGCCATTGCCGCCCCGGCGCGTCAGGTCGGCGCGCGCGGTGCTTCCGCGGGGGCGGCGGACGGGCGGCGTCGATGCGCGACGCTCGCCGCGAGGAGCTCCTTGTACAGCAGCACGAGCTTGAGCGTCATTGCCGACGACGACAGCGGCAGCACCGCCGCGCGCGCCGCCGCACCCATCCGCTGGCGCGCCTCGGCAACTTCCAGCGCGCGCATGTGCGCCGCGAGCGCATCGACGTCGAGCGCGTCGCACACGAGCCCGGCGTCGTGCTCGCGCACGATCTCGGCGGCGCCGCATTTCGTGCTGGTGACGACCGGCAGGCCGCAGGCCATCGCCTCCAGCGCCGCGTTGGGGCACGGATCGTAGAACGTCGGCAGCACGAACACGTCGGCCGCGGCATAGTAGGGCTTGACGTCGGCTTGCGCGCCGGCGAGGTGCGCGCGCCCGCGCAGGCCGAGCCTTCGCACGAGGGCCGCATAGCGTCGCAGATGCTTGTCGGCGCCGACCACCACCAGGTGCGCGTTCGGCGGCAGTACGGCGAGCGCGCGGATGGCCGTCGCGACGTTCTTGCGCGCATATCCCGATCCGACGAAGAGGTAGACGAGTGCATCCGGCGGCAGCTTGAGTGCCGCCCGCGCCGCGGCCTGCGCGGCGGCGTCGGCCGGGGCGAATGCCTCGGTGTCGACGGCGTTGTAGATGACGTGCAGCTTGTCGTCGGCGACGCCGAAGCGCGTGCGGATCTCGTCGCGCACCATCCGCGAGTTGCAGATGACTGCCGACAGCCACGGGCTCGCGAACAGGCGCTTCTCCATGGCCATCAGGTAGTGATGATGCGGATTGAGCTGCACGCCCAGCCGCGCCAGCGCCGGCAGGCCGCGCCGGCGCTGCGCCAGCCACTCCGCGTGCACGCCGTCGCCGGCACGGAAGATGTCGCAGCACAGCAGCCGCTCGTGCGACTGCACGAGGTCGAGGCGCGCGGCCGCCACGGCCTTGCACACGCCGCGCTGGAATCCCCAGTCGCGCCACAGGCCGCCGATGTAGAAGGGGTCGATGATCGCCGGCTCGATCAGCGCGAGCTTGGTCTGCGGCCATTCGCGCGTGTAGAGCGTGATCGCGACGTCGCGCTCGAGCAGGGCCTCGAGCGCGTTCTCGACGAAGCGCTCGGCGCCGCCGAAGGGCGAATAGCGCTGGCGGATGATCGCGAGGCGCACTAGGCGACCGTCGCCAGCAGCGTGCGCACGGCGTCGTGCACGCGCGACACCGGCAGCGTCGTCAGGCACTCCGAGACCTTGCCGCCGCCGCAGCCGTCCTGGCCGCAAGGCCGGCACGGGTGGCGATCCGATGCCACGACCTGCGCGACGACGCCCCACGGCCCCCATTCCACCTCGCCGGACGGCCCGAACAACACCACCACCGGCGTTTGCATCGCGGCGGCGATGTGCATCGGCGCCGAATCGACGCCGACGAAAACCCGCGCCTGCGCGGTCAGCGCGGCGAGCTCGGGAAGCGTGAGCTGGCCTGCGAGGTCGACGATGCGCGCGCGCGTCGGTGCCGCAACCGCGGACAGCATCGTGTCGACCAGCGCGCGCTCGCGCGGGTCGGGTGCTGCGGTGAGCACGATGGCGTGGCCGTCCGCCGCGAGCCGGTCGAGCAGCGTCGCCGATTGCGCCGCCGTCCAGCACTTGAAGAGCCAGCGCGAGCCGGGATGCACATGCACGAAGCCGCCCGCCGCGAGGCCGTGCTCGCGCAGGATTGCGTCGGCGCGTGCGCGTGCCGCGGCCGAGGGCACGAGCACCAGCGCCTTGTCGGCGGCCTCGGGCTCGATGCCGATCCGCCGCAGCGCGTCGAGGTTCGTCTCCACGGTGTGCCGGGGCGTCGCGCGCGGCAGCTTGTAGAAGTGCGTGTAGTAGCGCCGCCACAGCCACTCGCGCTCGCCGCTGCGGCGCTCGCGCGTGACCGCATAGCGCGGCGCGAGCGCCCGCGCGAGGGTGAGGCCGCGCGGATGGTCGGTGAGATGGACGATCAGATCGTAGTGCGCGGACTTGAGCGCGGCGAGGAGCTTGCGCTCGGCCGACCATTGCGCGCCGAGGCCGGCGGCTTTCCAGCCGCGGTCGATCGCGTGGATGCGCGTGATCGCGGGATGGTTCTCGAGCATCGGCGCCGTCTCGACGTAGACGAGCGCGTCGACCTCGGCCGCCGGCGCGGCGCGCTTGAGCGTGGTGAACACCGGCGAGGCAAGCAGCACGTCGCCGTGATGGCGCAGCTTGGTGACCAGCACGCGCCGCAATCCAGCGAGCTCGACGGCGTCCGGAGGGTAGTCGCTGAAACTCGACATGACGGCGAACGATAGCAAACTCCACGCACAGGCGAAGCGCCTCCGGCGCGAGGCTCGACGGCGCCGCCGGTCAGCGCTCACTTGGGCTGCACCGCGCGCCGCTGAACGGTCGGCGGCCTTCGGGTACAATCCTCCGTTCCCCGCCTCGAGCTTCCCCCCGCACCGCCGTCATGCCGATCGACGCCGTCTCCGCTGCGCTCAAGGCACAGATCCTCGCCGAGGCTCTGCCCTACATCCAGCGCTTCCACGACCGCACGATCGTCATCAAGTACGGCGGCAACGCGATGACCGAGGCCTCGCTCAAGGCCGGCTTCGCGCGCGACGTGGTGATGCTGAAGCTGGTCGGCATGAACCCCGTGATCGTGCACGGCGGCGGCCCGCAGATCGGCGACCTGCTCGGCAAGATGGGCATCGCCAGCGAGTTTCGCCAGGGCATGCGCGTCACCGACGAAAAGGTGATGAACGTCGTCGAGATGGTGCTCGGCGAGCTGAACCAGGAAATCGTCGGCCTGCTCAACCAGCAGGGGGGCAAGGCCGTGGGCCTCACCGGCCAGGACGGCGGCTTCATCAAGGCGCGCAAGATGCTGCTCAAGGACGAGAAGGACGGCGCGCCGCTCGATATCGGCTTCGTCGGCGAGATCGAATTCATCGACGCCGAGCTGATCCAGCTCCTCGACTCGCGCGACTTCATCCCCGTGATCGCGCCCATCGGCGTCGGCCGCGGCGGCGAGGCCTACAACGTGAATGCCGATCTCGTGGCCGGCAAGCTCGCGGAGACGCTGAAGGCCGAGAAGCTGGTACTGATGACCAACACCGCCGGCGTTCTCGACCGCAACGGCAAGCTGCTGACCGGGCTCACCGCGAGCCAGATCGAGGCGCTGTTCGCCGACGGCACGATCCACGGCGGAATGCTGCCGAAGATCGGCTCGGCGCTCGAGGCGGTGAAGCACGGCGTGGCGAGCTCGCACGTGATCGACGGCCGCGTCGCGCACGCGCTGCTGCTCGAAGTGCTGACCAACGAAGGCGTCGGCACGATGATTCGCGCCGACGTCGCGCAAGCTGCCTGATCGCGCGAGGCATCCAGGATGGCCACCAAGCCCGGCGAGCGCCGACTGCAGATCCTGCAGACGCTGGCGACGATGCTCGAGAATCCGCGCGGCGACAAGGTCACGACCGCGGCGCTGGCGGCCAAGCTCGACGTTTCCGAAGCCGCGCTGTATCGCCATTTCGCGAGCAAGGCGCAGATGTTCGAGGGCTTGATCGAGTTCATCGAGACCACGCTCTTCTCGCTCGTCAACAAGATCCAGTCCGAGACCGCCGACGGCGTCGCCCAGGCCGAGCAGATCGTGGCGATGCTGACCGGATTCGCCGAGAAGAATCCCGGCATGACGCGCGTGCTGATCGGCGACGCGCTGGTGAGCGAGGACGAGCGCCTGCAGGTGCGGATGAACCAGGTCTACGACCGCATCGAGGCCGCGCTGCGCCAGTCGCTGCGCACGGCGCAGATGGGCAACGCGTGGCACGGCGATCCGTCGGCGGACGGCGCCGCGCTCACGGCCTACGTCGTCGGCCGCTGGACGCTGTTCGCCAAGAGCGGCTTCAAGCGCCTGCCGCTCGCCAACTGGGACGCCGAGCGCAAGTTCCTGTTCGACTGAGCGCGGCATGCCGTCATTCCCGCGAACGCGGGAATCCACGAGCGGCACAACGTCGAATCCGCGCGTGACGCTGCCAAGCGACCCGGGTCTATCCGCGTCCGCCTGGAATCCCATGCCGCGTTTGTCGTCATTCCCGCGAAAGCGGGAATCCACGAACGGCACGACGTCACGGCCCCGCGCGTCCCTGCGAAGCGAACCGGGTGCGGCCGCCTCCGCTTAGTACCCCATGCGCTCCAGCGGCCGCACCCGGTTCGCTTCACGAATCCGGATCGCCGGCGCAAATCGTTACCCACCCCGCGCTATGTCGACGGGCGCGTCTTCGCTGCATGTTCGCGTCGAGTCGCGGTCAAAGCACGCCTCGGCGGGCGTCCCCGTGGCGTGCTTTGACCGTGCAATCGGCGCGCCGGCGCACCATGGCAGTCGTGCACGCAAGGCGCGCTCGTGGGTAACGCTGGGCGCCGGCGATGCGCAGAGCCACGCGGGGCAATAACGCCACAATGCGCCACTGCAGCGGGAGCGTAGCGATCCCTTCTAGTTTTCCGAGGCAGGTCCGCACACCGGGCACTGCGGATCGCGCGGCACGCGCACTTCGCGCCAGTGCATCGTCAGCGCGTCGAGCATCAGCAGGCGCCCGGCCAGCGTTCCGCCGAGCCCGGCGACGATCTTCAGCGCCTCGGCCGCCTCGCCGGCGCCGATGATGCCGACCAGCGGGGCGAACACGCCCATCGTCGCGCAGCGCATCTCCTCGAGGTCCTCGCCTTCGCCGAACAGGCAGTGGTAGCAGGGCGAGGCAGGGTCGCGCGCGTCGAACACCGCGAGCTGGCCGTCGAAGCGCAGCGCCGCGCCCGACACCAGCGGCACGCGTGCCGCGACGCACGCGCGGTTGACGGCGTGGCGCGTGGCGAAATTGTCGGAGCAGTCGAGCACCACGGTGGCGGCGGCGACGAGAGGCGCGAGCTCGGCATCGCCGACGCGCGCGTCGACTCGCGCGATGGTCACGTCCGGGTTGATCGCGTGCAGCCGTGCGGCGGCGGCATCGACCTTGCGCGCGCCGACGTCGGGCGTGGCGAACAGGATCTGTCGCTGCAGGTTGGTCAGGTCGACGTGGTCGGCATCGCACAGCGTGATGCGGCCGATGCCCGCGGCGGCGAGGAATTGCGCCGCCGGCGCGCCGAGACCGCCGACGCCGACGATCAGGGCGTGCGCCGCCGCAAAGCGCTCCTGCGCGTCGGGACCGAGCTCGTCGAGCAGGATGTGGCGGCTGTAGCGGAGAAGTTGCAGGTCGTCCATGACCATGTGCGGGCGTGGTTGCCGGCCATTGTCGCGCATCGGGTGGCCCACGCGGCCGTCGATGGCGCAAGCGCTGCCGCGCGCAGCCCGCAAACGAAAACGCCCGGCATCACCGGGCGTATTCGCGAAAGCGGCCTGGTCGCGTCAGGACTTGGCCTCGGCCCGCATCGACTTCGCTGCACCTGACACCGGCAGTCCCTTCAGCTGGTTCATCGCCTGCTCGAGCTGGAAGTCCTCGGGGAGCTTGCCGAATTCGAAGCGCGGGGCCAGCGACGCGGCGTCGAGCTTCGGCTTCGCCTGCGGCGCGGTATCGGGCGTGGTCCTGGCGACGACGTTGTCACCGGCGGCGCCGGGCACGGGCGTCTCCAGGTGATGCTCGAGATTGGCTTCCCGGATGCGGTTCGGCGAATCGCGGCCATCATCGACGCGGACGTCGGGCTCGATGCCCTTTGCCTGGATGGAGCGGCCCGCCGGCGTGTAGTAGCGCGCGGTGGTGAGCTTGAGCCCGGTGTTGTTCGACAGCGGCAGGATCGTCTGCACCGAACCCTTGCCGAACGTCTGCGTGCCCATGACCACCGCGCGCTTGTGGTCCTGCAATGCGCCGGCGACGATTTCCGAGGCCGATGCCGTGCCGCCGTCGACCAGCACCACCATCGGCACCTTCTTCACCGCGACGGGCAGGTCGCGGAACATGTCGTCGCCGCGACGCTGGTAGTTCTCGCGGGTGGCGGTGAGCCGCATCTTGGCGTCGGGCGTGCGGCCGTCGGTGTAGACGACCAGCGCATCCTTCGGCAGGAACGCCGCGGACACTGCCACTGCCTGGTTGAGCAGGCCGCCGGGATCGCTGCGCACGTCGAGCACCAGGCCCTTGAGGTCGCCCTGCTTGTAGAAGTCCTTGATCGCGCGCGCGAGATCGTCGCCGGTGCGCTCCTGGAAGCTGCGCACGCGCACGTAGCCGTAGCCCGGCTCGAGCATCGTCGCGCGCACGCTCTTGACGTTGATTTCCTCGCGCGTCAGGTTGAACGTGATCGGCTGGTCGACTTCCTTGCGCACCACGAGCAGCGTGATCGGCGTGCCGGGCTTGCCACGCATCTTCTCGACGGCCTCGGACAGCGAGATGCCGCGCGTCGCGGTGTCGTCGATCTTGACGATCAGGTCGCCGGTCTTGATGCCGGCGCGGAAGGCCGGCGTGTCCTCGATCGGCGAAACCACGCGCACGAGGCCGTCTTCGATGCCGACCTCGATGCCGAGGCCGCCGAACTTGCCTTGCGTGGCGACCTGCAGCTCCTTGAACGCGTCGGCGTCGAGGAAGTCCGAGTGCGGGTCGAGGTCGTGCACCATGCCGTTGATCGCGCCATGGATGAGCTTGTCGTCGGAGACGGGCTCGACGTAATCGGACTTGATGCGCCCGAATACCGCGGACAGGAGCTGCAGGTCCTCGTATGGGATCGGCAGCTTGGCATCGCGTTGCGCGAACACCGAGAAATTGAGGCTCAACAGCACCCCGAGCACCGTGCCGAGCCCCACCAGGCCCGCCTTCTTCCAGCCATTGCGCATGTGACGTCCCATCCGAAATTTCGCTCGCACCGGGGTGCCGCGCGTGATGCAAGCCATTGTACGCCGCCGGGAATGGCGAGGCGCCCGCCGCGGGGCCGGTTGCATCGGGCGCGCACCGCGTCGGTCTGCCTTGGGCCGGCACCACCGAAGCAAGTTCCGTGACACGGGTTCATGCCCGTCCCACCGCGAGGTCAGGCTAGTATGCGCTTACATCGTGACGCGCAGCCCGCGCAGGCCGAGGCGTGGGCCCCGGATACCTCGCTGGTAACGTCGGGGCGGCAACGCCTCGTTACAGAAGCGTCGCCAGCGAATGCCCGGTCATTTCCGGCGGCTGCGGGATGTCCATCAAGGCGAGCATCGTCGGCGCGATGTCCTGCAGCGCCCCGCTGGCGGCGAGCCTGGCCGGCCGGCCGACGTAGACGAACGGCACGTGATTGAGCGTATGTGCGGTGTGCGGCTGGCCCGTGGAGGGATCGTCGAGCATCTCGACGTTGCCATGGTCGGCGGTGATCAGGACCTCGCCGCCGGCGGCGCGCGCGGCATCGACGACGCGGCCGATGCAGGCGTCGAGGGTTTCCACCGCGCGCACCGACGCGTCGAGCTTGCCGGTGTGGCCGACCATGTCGCCGTTCGCGTAATTGCAGACGATCGCGTCGTAGCGGCCGCTGGCGATCGCCGCGACCAGCTTGTCGGTGACCTCGGGCGCGCTCATTTCCGGCTTGAGGTCGTACGTCGCGACCTTCGGCGAAGGCACCAGGATCCGGTCCTCGCCCGGGTATACGGCCTCGCTGCCGCCGTTGAAGAAGTAGGTGACGTGCGCGTACTTCTCCGTCTCGGCGATCCGCAGCTGGGCGAGGCCGCGCGCGGCGATCACCTCGCCGAAGGAATGGGTGATCGTCTGCGGCGGAAACGCCACCGGCAGTGCCGCGAACTCCTCGCCGTAGCTCGTGAGGCAGGTGAAGCGCGCGAGCTTCGGCACGCGATTGCGCGCAAACCCGTCGAAAGCCGGGTCGGTCAGCGCACGGGTCATCTGCCGCGCGCGATCGGCGCGGAAGTTCATGAACACGACGACGTCGCCGTCCTCCATCCGTGTCGCCACGCCGTCGTCGAGCACGGCAGTGGGCTTGACGAACTCGTCGGTCTCGCCGCGCGCGTACGCGGCCGCCAGCGCCGCCTGGGGGTCGGCGGCGGCAAACGCCGACTGGCCGTCGACCAGCAGCGCATACGCAGCGGCGACCCGCTCCCAGCGCTGGTCGCGGTCCATCGCGTAGTAGCGTCCGCAGATCGACGCGATGCGCGCGCCCGGCGTGCGCGCGCACACGCCGGCCATGAACTCGAGCGACGCCGCCGCGCTTTTCGGCGGCGTGTCGCGGCCATCGAGGAACGCGTGGACGCGGATGCGCGGCGCACCCCGTTCGCCGGGCGGCGCGCCCGCCAGCTCGACCATCGCCGCGATCTGCCGCTCGTGGCTGTGCACGCCGCCGGGTGACAGGAGTCCCAGCACGTGCAGCGTCGAGCCGTTGCGGACTGCGGTGGCCACGGTCTCGTCCAGCACGGGATTGCGGGCGAACGAGCCGTCGGCGATCGCCACGTCGATGCGCGTGAAATCCTGGTAAACCACGCGGCCCGCCCCGATGTTGAGGTGGCCCACCTCGGAGTTGCCCATCTGCCCCTGCGGCAGCCCGACGGCGCGCTCGGAGGCGTCGAGCGTGGTGTGCGGCGACGTCGCCAGCAGCTCGCGCCAGCGCGGCATCCGCGCGACCGAGATCGCATTGTCCGGCGCGGCCTCGCGCACGCCGAAGCCGTCGAGGATCAGCAGCACGAGCGGACGAGGCGCGGCGCGGGCGCTGGCGGAGGTTGCGGACATCGGATCGGGGCAGGGGCGCGCGGGAGGGTTGCGCTAGAATTCTACTTGGGACAACGCGAGTGCATCGCCATGAGCTTCATCCAGAACAACCTGCTCTTGATCGTCGTGTTCATCGCCTCCGGCGCAATGCTCGCATGGCCGCTGGTCGGCGGCCGCCTGTCGAAGATGAAGCCGATCAGCACGCTCGGCGTCACCCGGCTCATCAACAGCGGCAATCCGGTGCTGCTCGATTTGCGCGAAACCAGCGAATTCGAGGGTGGCAGCCTGCCCAATGCGCTGCACATCCCGCTGTCGCAACTGAAGGATCGCGCGGGCGAGCTGGGCAAGCTCACCGGTCGCCCGCTGGTCGCCTTTTGCGACCGCGGGCAGAAAAGCCGCGGCGCGATGGCGACGCTGTCGAAGCTCGGCTTCAACGAGATCTACAACCTCGCCGGCGGCATTCGCGCGTGGAAGGACGCCGGATTGCCGGTGGTGCGCGCCTGACGCCGGGCGATGCCGTCATGAGCGACGCCACCCGCCAGCCGCCGGTCACGATGTACTCGACGGGCGTGTGCCCCTACTGCATCCAGGCCGAGCGCCTGCTCGCGGCGAAGGGCGTCGCGGGCATCGCCAAGATCCGCATCGACCTCGATCCCGCGCGCCGCGCCGAGATGATGGAAAAGAGCGGGCGGCGCACGGTGCCGCAGATCTGGATCGGCGACACCCACGTCGGCGGCTACGACGACCTGGTCGCGCTCGACCGCGCCGGCAAGCTGGCGCCGCTCCTCGCCGGCAGCTGAGTGCGGCGGCGGGCCGCCGCGATCGGGTAGAATCGCGCCCTCGTCGCGAATGCAAGCCGCGTCCGGCCGAGCGCCGGACTTGAGCCAACCTCGCATGTGCCCGCCCGGCCCGCAGCACGCACCGGCCGGACCGTATGCCGCTCCACCCTGCAAGGAACCGCACCATCATGGCCGACACCAACCCGCCCGCGCAGGCACCCAGCGCCCCGCAGATGACCATCGAGAAGATCTACGTCAAGGATCTGTCGATCGAGAATCCCGGCGCCCCGCAATCGTTCCGCCTGACGGAGTCGCCGCAGATCGAGGTCGGCCTGCGCACGTCGTCGGAGGCGCTCGAGCCGAACGTCTACGAGACCGTACTGACGATGACCGTCACCGCGCGCTCGGGCGGCAAGACGACGTTCCTGGTCGAGGCGTCGCAGGCCGGCATCTTCACGATCCGCGGCATCAACGAGCAGCAGCTCGGGCTCGTGCTGTCGACGCAGTGTCCCGGCGTGCTCTTTCCGTACGTGCGCGAGACCATCGCCGACGCCACGACGCGGATGGGTTTCCCGCCGATTCACCTGCAGCCGATCAATTTCGAGGCGCTGTACGCGCAGCAGCAGCAGGCTCCGGCCACTGCCGCCGCGGCCGCGACCTGAGCGCGGCGCGATGCGCGCAACCGGCATCGCACTGACGGCGGCGCTGCTCGGCACCGCGGCCATCGGCGCGCGCGCCGCGGATTACGAGGTCACCAACGACGCACCGACGATCGTCTACGACGCGCCGTCCGCCAAGGCGCGCCCGCTGTTCCTCTACGGCAAGGACGTGCCGGTCGAGGTGATCGTCGCGGTCGAAGGCTGGACCAAGGTGCGCGACGTCGACGGCACGATCGGCTGGATCGCCAACGCCTCGCTCGCCGACCGCCGCGAGCTCATCGTGCGCACCCCCACCGCCGAGGTCCGCGCCGCACCCGAGGATTCGGCGCCGGTGGTGTTCGCCGCCGCGCAGAACGTCCTGCTCGAACCCGCCGAGCCGGCGACGTCGGCAGCGACCACCGTCTCGCCGGGCTGGGTGAAGGTGCGGCACCGCGACGGCCAGCTCGGCTACGTGCGCATTTCGCAGGTCTTCGGGCTCTGATCGCGCCGTGAACGCCGCGCGCGCCGCTTGCATGCCGGCGCGGCGCGCGCGATGAGCGCCCGCGTCGCGATCGTCGGTGCCGGCGCCTGGGGCACGGCGCTCGGCGTCCATCTCGCGGCGCGTGCCCATGCCGCTCCCGTGGTCACCCTGTGCTTTCGCGATCGCGCTGCGGCCACCGCCGTGGCCAACGCGCGCGAGAACGCGCGCTATCTCCCCGGCGTGGCGCTGCCACCGCGGCTCGCGATCGACGGCGGCCTCGAGGCCGCGCGCGGCGCCGATCTCGTATTCGTCGCGACGCCGGTAGCCGGCCTCGAAGCCGCGGTGGCTGCCCTCGCGGCCGCCGGCGCGCGCGGACCGCTCGCGCTGTGCAGCAAGGGCTTCGTCGCGGCGCCCGGCGCGCCCGGCGGCGCGCTGCCGGCGCACCAGGCGGTCGCGCGCGCCTACCCGTTCGGGGTGGGCGTGGTGTCGGGACCGTCGTTCGCCGAGGAGGTGGCGCGCGCGCTGCCGACCGCGCTCACGGTGGCGGCGGCGGCGCCTTCGCTCGCGCACGACATCGCCACGCTGCTGCGCGCTGACACGCTGCGCGCGTACGAGACCGACGACGTGATCGGCGTCGAGGTCGGCGGCGCCACGAAGAACGTGCTGGCGATCGCCGCCGGCGCGAGCGACGGATTGGGCTTCGGCCACAACGCACGCGCCGCGCTGGTCACCCGCGGGCTGGCCGAGATCGCCCGGCTCGCCGTGGCACTCGGCGGCCGGCGCGAGACGCTGATGGGATTGGCCGGGCTCGGCGACCTCGTGCTGACGGCCACCGGCGACCTGTCGCGCAATCGCCGCGTGGGCTTGGCGCTCGCGCGCGGCGAGGTGCTCGACGCCGTGCTCGTGCGCCTTGGCCACGTCGCCGAAGGCGTGGCGGCCGCGCGTGCGACGCGCGACCTCGCGCGCCATCATGGCGTGGACATGCCGGTCACCGAAGCGGTGTGCGACGTGCTGTATGGCGGCGTCGGCGTGCGCGCCGCCGTCGAGGGCCTGCTGCGCCGCGAGCCGCGGCGCGAGGACGCGCCGTAGGACTGCTGCGGGATGCCCGGGCGCGTCCCGCGCCACGCGCGCCTCGGGGTCGCGCGCAGCGCGGGCCGCGGTGCTGCTACTTGTCGCCGAGCGCGACGGTGACGGGCGCGCCGCGGACGTCGTTGCGCGGCTCGTAGGCGACCGGCTGCGGCGCCGCGCGGAAGTCCCAGACGGAAAGCTGGTAGATGTTCCGCGTGCGGTCGACGAAGCGTCGCAGTTCGGTGGCGCCCTGCGCGGCCTTTTCGCAAGCGCGCGCTTCACCGGCGCCTTGCGGATTCGCGCAGTTGGCGGCATGCGCGGGCGGCACGAACGTCGTTGCCACGACGATGCTGGTCGCCAGGGCGATGAGCGGAAAACGCAGTGTGCGGTTCATGATCCCCATCCTTTCTTCGTATCACGGCCCCGTCTCGCATCGACTGCCGGGTTACGGGATCGTCGTTGACCGCGACATCGATCGAATCATCATGCGCGGCACGCTTGCAATGTGCGCGCGCCGGGGCGGGCTCTGCAACGGAAAATTCGACAGGCGGCCGCCTCGCGTCAGCGGCCGCCGGCGTAGCCGTGCTGGCGCCACGCCTCGTAGACGGCGACCGCCACGGCGTTGGACAGGTTGAGGCTGCGGTTGCCGTCGCGCATCGCGATGCGCACGCGCATGGCAGGCGCGAATTGCGCGAGCACGTCGTCGTCGAGGCCGCGGGTCTCGCGGCCGAACACCAGTGCGTCGCCGGGCTCGAAACGCACGCCGGCGAGCGGTGTCGCCGCCTGCGTGGTGAACGCCAGATGCCGGCGCGGCTGCGCGGCGTCGAGCGCCGCGCGGCATGCGCCGTAGCCGGCGTGCACCGCGACCCGCGCGTACTCGTGGTAGTCGAGGCCGGCGCGCCTGAGCTCGCGGTCGTCCATGCGAAAGCCCAGCGGCTCGACCAGGTGCAGCTCGCATCCCGTATTCGCCGCAAGGCGGATCACGTTGCCGGTATTGGGCGGAATCTCGGGATTGACGAGGACGATCGCGAACATCGGCAATGCGGATCCGGCAATCCGTTTGAAGGGGACGAGGCGCAAGGATGTCACAGGGCGACGATGGGCGTCGCCGGGCTGATGATCTGCGGCATGGCGGCTGCGGCGTGCGTCGGCGGCGCGGCGAGCATCGCGGCACATGGCGCCCGCCCGCGACGGGCGGCTCCCGATCAGCGCAGCGCGCGGGCGACGACGAAAGCGCCGACTTCACGCGCCCCTGCGGCACGCAGCGCGCGCGCCGCCGCGTGCAGTGTGGCGCCGGTGGTCATCACGTCGTCGACGATCGCCACGCGAGCCCCGCTGAAGGCATGTTCGGCGGCGAACGCGCCGCGCACGTTCGGCGCGCGCTCGCGCCAGGCGAGCGAGGCTTGCGGCGGCGTTGCGCGCACGCGCGCGAGACCGGCGTCGAGGCGCACGGCCAGGGCAGACGCCAGCGGCCGCGCGATCTCGCCTGCCTGATTGAAGCCACGCTCGCGCTGACGCGCGGCGGCGAGCGGCAGCGCGACCAGCGCGTCGACGCGGGCAATGCCGGCGCGCCGCACCGCGATCGCCAGCGCGTCGGCGAGCGCGTCCGCCATCGCCAGCGTGCCGCGATACTTGAGCGCCTGGATCATGCGGTCGACGGGAAACGCATAGCGAAAGGCGGCCACCGCGAAATCGAGCGGCGGCGGACGCACGTAGCAATCTGCGCAGACGGCGGCCCCGACCGACGGCAGCGCGCAACGCGGGCAGGCCTCGCCGAGCGCAGGCAGCTCGCGCCGGCAGGCGGCGCAGGCGATCGCGTCGCCGCTGCCGGCGCCGCACAGCAGGCAGTGCGGCGGCAGCAACAGGCGCAGTCCGCTGTAAAGTTTTTTCGCGAAAAAATTTGACAAGTTGCGACGCCGGCCACGACACTCGGCCGGTCATCATGCCTGCGTGCGCGTGTCGCGCGCGCTTCGCCGAACGGATGAGCACGACCGCCACGATCACCTTCGAACCGCGCCCCGCTGCCGCGTGCGCGGCGGCGCGCTGGCCCTTGGCAGACGTCGAGGCGCTGTTCGACCTGCCGTTCGGCGATCTCGTGTTCCGCGCCCAGGAAGTGCACCGCGCGCACCATTCGCCGCGCCACGTGCAGCTGTCGACGCTGCTGTCGATCAAGACCGGCGGCTGTCCGGAGGATTGCGCCTACTGTCCGCAGTCGGCGCGTCACGCCACGGGCGTCGCCAACGAGCCGATGCTCGATGTCGCCGCGGTCGGCGCTGCCGCGCGCGCGGCGAAGGACGCCGGCGCCACGCGCTTCTGCATGGGCGCGGCGTGGCGCAGCGTGAAGGACCGCGATCTCGAACCCGTGCTCGACCTCGTCCGCGAAGTCAAGGCGCTGGGCCTCGAAGCCTGCTGCACGCTCGGCATGCTGAAGGACGGGCAGGCGGAAAAGCTCAAGGCCGCGGGCCTCGACTTCTACAATCACAACCTCGACACCGCGCCGGAGTTCTACGGCGAGATCGTCGGCACGCGCGACTACGCCGACCGCCTCGCCACGCTCGCCCGCGTGCGCGGTGCCGGCCTCGCCGTGTGCTGCGGCGGCATCGTCGGCATGGGCGAGACGCGTCGCGAGCGCGCGGGGCTCGTCGCCACGCTGGCGAACATGGATCCGTATCCGCAGTCGGTGCCGATCAACCACCTCGTGCAGGTCGAAGGCACGCCGCTGCACGCGCGCCTCCACGGCGAGTCCGCGCTCGACCCGTTCGAGTTCGTGCGCACGGTGGCGGTGGCGCGGATCACGATGCCGAAGGCGATGGTGCGGCTTTCGGCGGGCCGCCGCGAGATGGGCGACGCGGTGCAGGCGCTGTGCTTCATGGCCGGCGCCAATTCGATCTTCTACGGCGACAGGCTCCTCACCACCGGCAATCCGGACGTCGATGCCGACCGCGCGCTGTTCGCGAGGCTCGGGCTCGCGCCGGCGTGACGCGCGGCCTCGAGCGTCTCGCGACGAGGCTTGATCGTCGTGCGCGCGAGGGTCTCGCGCGCACGCGCCGCACGCTCGACTCGCCGCAGCGGCCGCGCGTCGACGTCGGCGGCCGCACGCTGCTGTCGTTCGCCAGCAACGACTACCTCGGGCTTGCCGCCGATCCGCGGGTCGTCGCCGCGCTGGCCACGGGCGCGCAGGCGTTCGGCGCGGGTGCCGGCGCGTCGCATCTCGTCTGCGGCCACCAGGCGCCGCACGCAGCACTCGAGGCCGCGCTCGCGCAGTTCGTGCGGCCGTGTGTTGCGGCGCGCGCGCTGGCGCTGTCGTCGGGCTATCTCGCCAACCTCGCGATCCTCACCGCGCTCGCTGACCGCGGCAGCGAGATCTTCGCCGATCGGCTCAACCATGCATGCCTCAACGACGGCGCGCTCCTCGCGCGCGCGACGCTGACCCGCTATCGCCACGCCGACCTGGACGGCCTGCGCGCGCGGCTGCGTGCATCGCGCGCGGTGAACCGGGTCATCGCCACCGACGCGGTGTTCAGCATGGATGGCGACGTTGCGCCGCTGGCGGCGCTGCTCGATCTGGCCGACGCGCACGATGCGTGGCTGGTGGTGGATGACGCGCATGGCTTCGGCGTGCTGGGGGAGGGGCGGGGCAGCCTCGCCGACGCCGGCATCGCGTCGGAACGCATCGTGTACATGGCGACGCTCGGCAAGGCGGCCGGCGTGGCGGGCGCGTTCGCCTGCGCGCACCCGCTGGTGATCGAGACGATCCTGCAGACCGCGCGGCCGTACATCTATTCCACGGCAGCGCCGGCGGCGCTCGCGGCGGCGGCGCTCGCGAGCCTCGCGATCATCCGCGACGAGGCGCCGCGCCGTGCCGCGCTGGCGGCGCGCATCGCGCAATTCGGCGACGGCGCGCGCGGGCTGCGCTGGAAACTGCCGGCGTCGCGCACGGCGATCCAGCCCCTCATCGTCGGCAGCGCGGTCGACGCGCTCGCGCTGTCGTCGCAGCTCGCGGCCGCGGGCATCTGGGTGCCCGCGGTGCGCCCGCCAACGGTGCCCGCGGGCACCGCGCGGCTGCGGATCTCGCTGTCGGCGATGCATGCTCCCGCCGACGTCGACGCGCTGGTCGTGGCACTGCGGGAGGTGTCATAAGCGCCACCGGGCCGCCCCAAGGCGCTGCCCCCTGTGGGGGAAGCGAGCGCAAGCTCGCTACGGGGGGATTGCATTGAGCGCCGCCGGGCCGCCCCAAGGCGCTGCCCCCTGTGGGGGAAGCGAGCGCAAGCTCGCTGCGGGGGGAGTCACAACCGCCGCCGGGCCGCCCCAAGGCGCTGCCCCCTGTGGGGGAAGCGAGCGCAAGCTCGCTACGGGGGGAGTCACAACCGCCGCCGGGCCGCCTCAAGGCGCCGCCCCCTCAGGGGAAAATAGGCCAAGCGAGCGTCGGGAGAAAACCAGCCTGCTTCACGTCGAATCGTCGGGCAGCGGGCCTCCGCTCGTGCTGCTCCATGGATGGGCGCTGCATGGCGGCGCGTTCGCGCCGCTGCTGCCGGCGCTCGTCGCGCGCCATCGCGTGCACGTCGTCGACCTGCCCGGCCATGGCCATAGCCCGCCGATGGCGCAACTGACGCTCGATGCCATCGTCGACGCGGTGGCAGCGGCAGTGACGCCGCTGGCGGAGGGCGCGCCACTGGACGTCCTCGGCTGGTCGTTCGGCGGCCTTGTCGCGCAGCGCTGGGCGGCGCGTGCCGGAGGCGGCATGGCGCGGCTGATCCTCGTGTGCACGTCGCCGCGTTTCGTCGCGGGCGACGGCTGGACGGCCGGCATCGCTCCGCAGGTGCTCGCGCAGTTCGGCGACGAGCTGCGCGTTGCCTATGACGCCACCCTCAGGCGTTTCCTCATGCTGCAGATGCAGCACGCGACGCACGCCCGCACCACGCTTGCGCGCATGCGGGAATTGCTGGCGGCGCGGCCCCCCGCCGATCGCGCGACGCTCGATGCCACGCTGGCCATCCTCCAGTCCAGCGACCTGCGCGACCAGGCGCCGGCGATGGGCATGCCCGCGCTCGTCGTCGCGGGGGGCCGCGACACGCTGGCCCCTGCAGCCGCCGGTGCGTGGCTCGCGGACGCGATGCCCGATGCCATACTCGCCACGATCGCCGACGCTGCGCACGTGCCGTTCCTGTCGCATCCGCGCGCCTTCGACGCTGCACTCAGGGGATTCTTCGATGGCCACCACCGCTGACCGCGACGTGCTCGAGCGGCGGACGGTGCGGCGTGCGTTCGCCCGTGCCGCACCGACCTACGACGCGCATGCGGTGCTGCAGCGTGAGGTTGCGCAGCGCATGCGCACGCGCCTCGACTACGTGAAGATCGAACCGCGGCGCGTCGCCGATCTCGGCTGCGGCACAGGCGAGGCGACCGCCGCGCTCGCGCAGCGCTATCCGCAGGCCGCGATCGTCGGTGTCGACCTCGCGCTGCCGATGCTCGCGCAGGCCGCGGCGCGGATAGCGCCGCGTTCCTGGCTGGCGCGGTTGGCGCGCGGTGGCGCGCGCCGGCCGGCGCTCGTCTGTGCCGACGCCGAGCACTTGCCCCTCGCCACCGGCAGCATCGACCTCGCGTGGAGCAACCTCATGCTGCAGTGGCTCGACACGCCGGCGGCGGCATTCGCGGAGATCGCGCGCGTGCTGGCCACCGGCGGCCTCGTGTCGTTCACCACGTTCGGCCCGGACACGCTGAAGGAAGTGCGTGCCGCGTTCGACGACGGGCGTCCGCACGTCAGCCGCTTCGTCGACATGCACGACCTGGGCGACGCGCTGCTCGCCGCCGGCTTCGCCGACCCCGTGGTCGACATGGAATACATCACGCTGACGTATGCGACGCCACGCGCGATGCTGGCGGAGCTGAAGGGGATCGGCGCCACCAACGCGCTTGCCGGACGCGCGCGCGGCCTCTTCGGCCGGCAGGCGCTCGCGCGCGCCGAGGCGGCGCTGGAGGCGACCCGGCGCGACGGCCGCATCGCCGCGACGTATGAAGTGATCTACGGGCACGCGTGGAAGGCCGCACCGAAGCCGCCGCGCGACGCCGTCGCGGTCGTGCACTTCGAGCCGCGCGCGCGGCGGTGAGCGACCCGGCGTGCCGTCGACGCAGGAATACCGGGTGAGTGCGCGCGCCATCTTCGTCACCGGTACCGACACCGGCGTCGGCAAGACGCATGTCGCCGTGGCGCTGCTGCACGCCCTCGTCGCGCGGGGAGTGCGCGCAGTCGGCATGAAGCCGGTGGCCGCGGGCATCGATGCCGACGGCACGCATGCCGACGTCGTCGCGCTGCGCGCCGCCGGCAACGTGGACGCGCCCGGCGACGAGGTGAACCCTTATTGCTTCGCGCCGGCGATCGCGCCGCACGTCGCCGCGCGACTCGCGGCGCGGCCGATCGAGCTTGACGTCGTCGCCGCACGCTATCGGTCCCTGCTGGCGCGCGCCGACGCCGTGGTGGTGGAGGGCGCGGGGGGCGTGCTGGTGCCGCTCGGCGATGCTGACGATGTCCTCGACATCCCCGCGCGGCTCGGGTTGCCGGTCGTGCTCGTCGTCGGCGTAAGGCTCGGCTGCATCAGCCATGCCCTGCTTTCCGCACTGGCCATTCGCGCGCGCGGCCTCACGCTCGCCGGCTGGATCGCCAACCGCATCGACCCGCGGATGGAGCGCGCGGACGATTCCGTCGACGCAATCGCCGCGCGACTCGGGCGCGCGCCGGCGTGCGACCTGCGCTTCGGCGCGACGCGCATCGATGCACCTGCACTCGCGGCACTCGGGTTGTGACGGCAGCATCCGCGGCCGACGATGCCGGCGGGCGGCGGCGGTGTCCGGCCGCCGCGTGCGCGAGTCGGCAGCGCCTTGGGCGTCGAGCACGAACCGTGCTAATATTTCGCGGCTTTGCAGCGTGATTGTGTGGAAGTTCCCGTCTCGAACGCGAGCCGCGGCGCCTCACGCAAAAGGCTGCCGATTGCCCCGAAACTTCGTGTTCGTCGCCGCTCTCCGCCCTTTGTCCGCATTATCCGATCCTGCCACCACCGGTGCGCGGGGCCGTGCGTCATGGGTCGCCGCGCGGCGGGCCGACCGGCGTCCGCACAACCGTTCGTCATCGAGGACCGCATGATTCGCACTCGCAGGGGATCCGCAGCGCTTGGCCGCAACTTCGGGCGGCTATCGGCGATGCTGGGTGCCGCGCCAGCCGTGGCGCTGGCCGAAACCGCCTGGAATTTCCAGAATCCCGTCACGCCGATCGCCCAGCAGCAGTTCGACCTGCATCTGTACATCTTCTGGATCTGCGTCGTCATCTTCATCGGCGTGTTCGGCGTGCTGTTCTATTCGCTGCTGAAGCACCGCAAGTCGGTCGGCCACCCGGCGGCGCAGTTCCACGAGAACACCACCGTGGAAATCGTGTGGACGGTGATCCCGTTCCTCATCCTGGTGTTCATGGCGTACCCGGCCACGCGCACGATCCTGGCGATGAAGGACACGTCGGCGCCGGACATGACGGTCAAGGTCACCGGCTACCAGTGGAAGTGGAACTACGACTACCTCGAGGACGGCTTCGGCTTCTACTCGACGCTGACCACGCCGATGGCGCAGATCGAGAACCGCGAGCCCAAGGGCGAGCACTACCTGCTCGAGGTCGACCATCCGCTGGTGGTTCCCGTCGACACCAAGGTGCGCGTGCTGATCACCGCCGGCGACGTCATCCACTCGTGGTGGGTGCCCGCGTTCGGCGTCAAGCAGGACGCGATCCCGGGCTTCGTGCGCGACTCGTGGTTCAGGGCGGAGAAGGTCGGCATCTACCGCGGTCAGTGCGCCGAGCTGTGCGGCAAGGAGCACGGCTTCATGCCGGTGGTGGTGGAGGTCAAGTCCAAGGACGACTACGCGAAGTGGGTCGGCGAGCAGAAGAAGGCGCTCGCCGCCGCGGCCGACGACCCGCACAAGGTGTGGGAGCAGGGCGCGCTCGTCGCCCGCGGCGAGACGGTGTTCAACGCCAACTGCGCGGCGTGCCACCAGGCGACCGGCACCGGCAATCCGGCGGCGAAGATACCGGCGCTGGCCGGCGATCCGGTGGTGCTGGGACCGGCGGTGGCGCAGATCGACACCGTGCTCAACGGCCGCAACGCGATGCCGTCGTGGAAGCAGCTTTCCGACACCGACATCGCCGCGGCGATCACCTATACACGCAACAGCTGGGGCAACAAGGCCGCCGAGGGCCTGGTGCAGCCGGCGCAGGTCGCGGCCGAGCGCAAGTAGCGCGGCGCCCACCGAGGATTCCCAGGAGCCACCATGAGCAGCGTTACCCACGACGACGTGCTGGGCCACGGCCACGATGCGCATCACGAGCATCACCCGAGCGGAATCATGCGCTGGGTGATGACGACCAACCACAAGGACATCGGCACGCTGTACCTGTGGTTCTCGTTCACGATGTTCCTCGTCGGCGGCACGATGGCGATGACCATCCGTGCCGAGCTGTTCGAGCCGGGCCTGCAGATCGTGCAGCCCGAGTTCTTCAACTCGCTGACGACGCTGCACGGCCTGATCATGATCTTCGGCGCGATCATGCCGGCGGCCGTGGGCTTCGCCAACTGGATGGTGCCGATGATGATCGGCGCGCCTGACATGGCGTTCGCGCGGATGAACAACTGGAGCTTCTGGCTGCTGCCGCCGGCTGCGCTGCTGCTGGTCGGCTCGCTGTTCATGCCGGGTGGCGCCGCCGCGGGCGGCTGGACGATGTACCCGCCGCTGACGATCCAGATGGGCGTCGGCATGGACCTGACGATCTTCGCCGTGCACATCATGGGCGCGTCGTCGATCATGGGCTCGATCAACATCATCACGACGATCCTCAACATGCGCGCGCCGGGGATGACGCTGATGAAGATGCCGCTGTTCTGCTGGGCGTGGCTGATCACCGCCTACCTGCTGATCGCGGTGATGCCGGTGCTTGCGGGCGCGGTGACCATGCTCCTCACCGACCGTCACTTCGGCACGTCGTTCTTCAACGCCGCCGGCGGCGGCGACCCGGTGCTGTTCCAGCACGTGTTCTGGTTCTTCGGCCACCCCGAGGTCTACATCCTCATCCTGCCCGCGTTCGGCATCATCTCGGAGATCATCCCGGTGTTCTCGCGCAAGCCGCTGTTCGGCTACGCGTCGATGGTCTACGCGCTGGCGGCGATCGCGATCCTGTCGTTCCTGGTGTGGGCGCACCACATGTTCACCACCGGGCTGCCCACCGCGGGCCTGCTGTTCTTCATGTACGCGACGATGCTCATCGCCGTGCCCACCGGGGTGAAGGTGTTCAACTGGGTGGCGACGATGTGGCGCGGCTCGATGACGTTCGAGGCGCCGATGCTGTTCGCGCTGGGCTTCCTGTTCCTGTTCACGCTCGGCGGGTTCACCGGCCTCGTGCTGGCCATCACCCCGGTCGACATCCAGCTGCAGGACACGTATTACGTCGTCGCGCATTTCCACTACGTGATGGTGGCGGGCAGCCTGTTCGCGTTCTTCGGCGGCACGTACTACTGGATCCCCAAGTGGACCGGCACGATGTACGACGAGAAGCTCGGCAGGATCCACTTCTGGTCCAGCCTGATCGCGTTCAACGTCGCGTTCTTCCCGATGCACTTCCTCGGCCTCGCCGGCATGCCGCGGCGCATTCCCGACTATTCGCAGCAGTTCACCGACTGGAACATGGTGTCGACCGTCGGCGCGTTCTGGTTCGGCCTGTCGCAGCTCATCTTCCTGTGGGTGGTGCTGAAATGCATCGCGCACAAGGGCGAGAAGGCGCCGGGCAAGCCTTGGGAAGGCGCGACGACGCTCGAGTGGACGCTGCCGTCGCCGGCGCCCTACCACACGTTCGAGACGCCGCCCGTCGTCAAGTGAGCGTGGGCACAGTGTCGATGACCGATGCCGATCCCGATCCGGGTCGCGGCGCGCGTCTGCGCCGCGCCAACCTGCGCCTGGCGCTGGTGCTGGCGTCGATCGCCGCGGTGTTCTTCGCCGGCGCGATCGTCGCCCGCTACATGGGCGGCATGGAGACCGGCATGAGCGTGGTCGGCCTCGTGGCGCTGGTGCTGCTGGTGTTCGCCGTCGCGCATCACGTGCGCGACCGCTGACATTGCATCGACGATGACGAGCGCCGCCGCTTCCGCGCCCGCCGACCGCGCCCGGTCGCGCAACCGCGCGCTGTTCACGCGGCTCGGTGTCATCGTGCTGTTCATGTTCGGCTTCGGCTACGCGCTGGTGCCGTTCTACAACCAGATCTGCAGGGCGACCGGCCTGCGCGAGCTGGGCGGACTCGATGCGGAGAAGGACGCCGCGCAGAACACCCAGGTCGACGCGACGCGGAGCGTGCGCGTCGAACTCGACTCCAACCTGCGCGACCTGCCGTGGACGTTCCGCCCGGAGTCGCCGGTGGTCAACGTCCACCCGGGTGCCGTGACGCAGGTGATGTTCGATGTCGTCAACACCACCAGCCGCCCGATCACCGGACAGGCCATCCCGAGCTACAGCCCGCAGAACGCGGTGCGCTACTTCCACAAGCTCGAATGCTTCTGCTTCACGCGGCAAACGCTGCAGCCGGGCGAGCACCGGCAGATGCCGGTGGTGTTCGTGCTCGACCCCGATATGCCGAAGGACATGCCGACGGTATCGCTGTCCTATACTTTCTTCGCCGTCGAAGGCGCCAACTGACGACCCAAACAGGTAGAAACCGATGAGCGCACCCGCCGGCGGCACCCAGCCCGCCTACTACATCCCGAATCCGTCGCATTGGCCGATCCTCGGCTCGATCGCGCTGCTGCTGATGGCGTTCGGCGCCGCCACGTGGTTCAACCACTACGCGTTCGGGCCCTGGGTCGTGCTCGCGGGCTTCTGCGTGCTACTCGTCATGCTGTTCGGCTGGTTCGGCACGGTGATCGGCGAATCGGAGCGCCGCGTGTTCAGCCGCAAGGTCGACCGCTCGTTCCGCTGGGGCATGAGCTGGTTCATCTTCAGCGAAGTGATGTTCTTCGCCGCGTTCTTCGGCGCGCTGTTCTACGTGCGCAACCTGTCGGTGCCCGACCTCGGCGCGCTGGGGTCGAAGATCCTGTGGCCCGACTACACGGCGGCATGGCCGACGGTGGGCCCGTACATCAAGGCGCAATTCACGCCGATGGGCGCGATCGGCATTCCGCTGATCAACACGATCATCCTGCTGTCTTCCGGCGTGACGCTGACGATCGCCCACCACGGACTCAAGGCCGGCCATCGCGGCCAGCTCAAGCTCTTCCTGTTCTTCACGATCGCGCTCGGCGCGCTGTTCCTGTCGCTGCAGGCGTTCGAGTATCACCACGCCTATACCGAGCTGGGCCTGACGCTGCGCTCGGGCGTGTACGGCTCGACGTTCTTCATGCTGACGGGCTTCCATGGCGCGCACGTGACCATCGGCGCGATCATGCTGACGGTAATGCTGGTGCGCGTGTTCCGCGGACACTTCGACGCCGAGCACCACTTCGGCTTCGAGGCTGCGGCGTGGTACTGGCACTTCGTCGACGTCGTCTGGCTGCTGCTGTTCGTGCTGGTCTACTGGCTCTGACGGCCTCCCGCGCACGGCGGGTACGCACGGTGCGCGCCCGCTAGCGCATGCCCGCGGGCGAGATCCAGCCCATGTAGTACGACAGCACGAGGAAGGCGACCAGCGCGACCGACAGGCCGACGCGAATCGTCAGCGCGGTGACCATGCGCGTGCCGCGGCCGCGATCGCGGAACAGGAACACCAGCGCGGTGAACAGCGCGACGATGATCGCGCCGAGCATGACGATGACGAACGCCTTCATGGTCCCGCAGTCTAATCCAACGCCGCCGCGCCGCTCGGGCGCGCCTGCCGGAGCGCCGGCGCAACGCGCTGCGAGCGCTTGGAGGCGCGCGCTGCCGACGCTCGCCACGTTCGCGCTGGTCGCGCTGTTCGCCGCGGCGGCAGTGTGGCAGCACGCGCGGATGCAGTCGAAAGAGGCGCTCGCGGCGCGCCTGGCGGCGGCCTCGCGCGTCGCGGCCGTCGCCCTGCCGCACCCCGACGACTGGGCGGGGTGGCGTTACCGGCGCGTCGCGCTGGCCGGCCGCTACGATGCGCCGCGCCAGATTCTCATCGACAACCGGATCGATGCGGGACGCGTGGGCTTCCACGTGGTCACGCCGTTCCTGCTCGATGACGGCCGTGCGGTGCTCGTCGACCGCGGCTTCATCGCCGCCGGGGCGTCGCGTGCGCAGTTGCCGGCAGTGCCCGTGCCCGCCGGTCAACGGGTCGTGCGCGGCCGGATCGAGCTGCCCGGACGCTACGTCGAGCTCGATCACGCCACGCCGAGCGGCAACCTGTGGCAGAACCTCGATCCTGCGCGCTTCGCCGCGGTCACCGGCATCGACGTGCTGCCGATCGTCGTCGAGCAGGACGCCGCCGACGCGCCAGGCGATGGTCTTGCGCGCGACTGGCCGCCGCCGGATCTCGGCGCCGAGCGCAACTACAGCTACATGCTGCAGTGGATCGCCTTCGCACTGGTCGCGCTGGGGCTGTGGACATGGTTCGTGGTGCTGCGCAAGTGAGCGTGCACGCCGCGCCACCGCGGGCGAGCCGCCGCCCGCTCGTGCTGATCGCCGTCGTCTGCCTCGCGCCGGTGATCGCCGCCTACCTCGCGTACTACGTGTTCCACCGCGACAGCCGCACCAACTATGGAACGCTGCTCGTCACGCCGGCGCCGGCGCTCACCGGCACCATGCTCGACGGCAAGCCGCTCGCCGTGGCGGACTTCAAGGGCCGGTGGCTGATGCTGGTGGCGGCACCGTCCGCCTGCGACGCGGCTTGCACGCAGGCGCTGTATGCGACGCGGCAGGCGCGCGCAATCCAGGGGCGCGAACGCGAGCGCGTGGCGCGCCTGTGGCTCGTCACCGATGCCGCGCCGGTGGCGCCCGCGCTGATCGCCGAGCATCCCGACCTCGCGATTGCGCGCGTCGCCGCCGGCGTCATGGCGGCATGGCCGCGCGGCGCCGATGCGATCTATCTCGTGGATCCGCTCGGCAATGCGGTGCTCGCATGGCCGCGCACGCCGGACATCAAGGCGCTGGCGAACGATCTCGGCAAGCTGCTGCGCGCCTCGCAGATCGGTTGAGCAACCGGCGCCCATGCGGACCGCGCTAAAATACGTGGTGCGTGCTGCGACGCACGGCCGGGATCGCGGCGCAGGCCCGCCAGCCGGCCGCGCGCCAGCCTTGTCCGCTTGCCGCCCCGGCGGCACACGCGGCGACGCGATACAGCAATGCCCATGACGACGTTCACCCTCGCCGAAAGCCGCCTGCGGCAATTCCTCGCCCTCACCAAGCCGCGCGTGGTGTCGCTGATCGTGTTTTGCGCGGTCATCGGCATGTTCCTGGCGACGCCGGGGCTGCCGCCGCCGGAGCGCGTGTTCTTCGCCACGGTCGGCATCGCGCTCGTCGCCGGCGCCGCGGCCGCGATCAACTGTCTCGTCGAGCAGAAGGTGGATGCGGCGATGATGCGCACGCGCTGGCGGCCGCTCCCCGCCGGCCAGCTGACGCCGCGCGCGACGCTCGTCTTCGCATCGCTCGTCGGTGGCGTGGGCCTGTGGACGCTGTGGACGATGGTGAATCCGCTGACGATGTGGCTCACGCTCGGCACATTCGTCGGCTATGCGATCGTCTACACGGTGATCCTCAAGCCCGCGACACCGCAGAACATCGTCATCGGCGGCGCGTCGGGCGCGATGCCGCCGGTGCTGGGCTGGGCGGCGATGACCAACTCGGTGTCCGCGCAGGCGCTGATCCTGTTCCTCGTGATCTTCGCCTGGACGCCGCCGCACTTCTGGGCGCTGGCGCTCTACCGGACGCAGGACTACGCGCGCGCCGGCCTGCCGATGCTGCCGGTGACGCACGGCTCGCGCTACACGCGCCTGATGATCGTGCTGTACACGCTGGTGCTGGTGGCGGTGAGCTGCCTGCCATTTGCAATCCGCATGAGCGGCTATCTCTACCTCGTCGCCGCGCTGGCGCTCGGCGGCGTGTTCCTCGGCTACGCGTGGAAGCTGTGGCGAAACTACAGCGACGCCCTGTCGCGCCGCGCGTTCCGCTATTCGATTCTCTACCTCGCGGCGCTGTTCACGGCGCTCCTGGTCGACCACTACTGGCGATGAGCGGCCGCCGCGCCGCGTTGGGCGCGATCCTCGCCGTGGCGCTGGCAGCCTGCGCGCCGTCGCCGCCGAAGTTCCTCGCCTCCGACATCACCGGCTCGAATTTCGGCCACGGCTTCACGCTGCCCGATGCGAGCGGCAACACGCGCACGCTCGGCGATTTCCGCGGCAAGGTGGTGGTGATGTTCTTCGGCTACACGCATTGCCCGGACGTCTGCCCGACGACGCTCGCCGAGCTCGCCCAGGCCATGCAGCGCCTCGGTGCCGACGCCGACCGCGTGCAGGTGCTGTTCGTCACCGTCGATCCCGCGCGCGACACGCCGCAGGTGCTGGCGCAGTACGTGCCGGCGTTCGACAAGCGCTTCGTCGCCCTGCGCGGCGACTCTGACGCGCTGGCGGCCACGGCGAAGGAATACAAGGTCATCTACCAGAAGCAGCCGGGACCGACGCCCGGCAACTATTCGATGGACCACTCCGCAGGCACGTACATCTACGACCCGCAGGGGCGGCTTCGGCTGTACGTGAGCTATGGCCAGGGCCCGGAAGTGTTCGTGCACGACATCAAGGCGCTGCTGGCGGGCTGAGCGGCAGCTTCCCGGAGCGCCGCGCGCGTCACCCGTGCTTGCCCTCATATGCGCGCGCTCGGGAAACCACGCGGTTCGCCCCGCGGCTGCATGCCGTGCTCGCCGCGGTGACGGTGCGAAAGGGTCAGATCTCGATCATCTCGAAGTCGTCCTTGCGCGCGCCGCACTCGGGGCAGCTCCAGTTCGGCGGCACGTCCTCCCAGCGCGTGCCCGGCGCGATGCCCTCCTCGGGACAGCCCTCGGCCTCGTCGTAGATCCAGCCACAGATGAGGCACATGTATTTCTTCATCGGCGCCGCGCCATTCCAGGACGGTTTAAAATGCGATTTTAGCAACGCTGCGCGCCACGGCGTTGCCACGCAGTCCCGCCGCCGCGCGCGATCCCGATGCCAACCTCCCCGACCGACATCCCGCCGCTCGTCCTCACTTTCGCCGCCTCCGATCCCTCCGGCGGCGCGGGCATCGGCGCCGACATCCTGGCGCTGGCGAGCATGGGCTGCCACCCGCTGTCGGTGATCACCGCGATCACCGTGCAGGACACGATGGGCGTCGAAGGCGTGCTGGCGATCGATTCCGAGTGGGTCGCCGACCAGGCGCGCGCGCTGCTGGAGGACATGACGGTCGATGCGTTCAAGATCGGCGTGCTCGGCAGCGTGGAGAACATCGCGGCGATCGCCGAGATCATCGCCGATTATCCCGACATCCCGCTGGTGCTCGACCCGGTGCTGGCATCGGGCCGGGGCGACGAGCTCGCCAGTGACGAGATGACGCATGCGCTGCGCGAAATGCTGCTGCCGCAGACCACGATCATCACGCCCAACAGCCTCGAAGCGCGCCGCCTCGCCGAATCCGACGAGGACGACGACGAGCCGACGCTCGCCACCTGCGCCGCGCGGCTCATCGAATGGGGCGCGCAGACGGTGCTCATCACCGGCACGCACGAATCCACCAGCGACGTCGTCAACACGCTCTACAACAAGGCGGGCGTGATGCGCAGCGACACCTGGCCGCGCCTGTCCGGCAGCTATCACGGCTCGGGCTGCACGCTTGCATCGGCGATCGCGGCGATGCTGGCCAACGGTCTCGCGCTCGCCGACGCCGTGCGCGAAGCGCAGGACTACACCTGGCAGACGCTCGACAAGGCGTTCCGCCCCGGGATGGGACAGGCGATTCCCGACCGGCTGTTCTGGGCGCGCGAGGACGCCGACGCGCCGGTCGAGGATGCCGAGGCCGATGCCGCGCGCGAGGCGCGCAGGCTCTCCGATGCCCGTGGCAACCACTGAGGCGCGCCGCGCGCTGGCCGCGCGCGTGCACGGCCTGTATGCGGTCACTCCGGATCTGCGCGACACGCGTGATCTCGTCGCGCGTGTCGACGCCGCCATCCGCGGCGGCGCGGCCGCCATCCAGTACCGCAACAAGGCCGCGAATGTCGCGACGCGTGAATTGCAAGCATATGCACTCGCCGATGCCTGCCGCGGCCGCGCGCTCTACATCGTCAACGACGACGCCGCGCTCGCGGCGCGCGTCGGCGCCGACGGCGTGCACGTCGGCGAGGACGATCCGGACATCGGCGCTGCGCGCCGTGTCGTGGGCGATCGCTGCCTCGTCGGCGTGTCCTGCTACGACCAGCTCGCACGCGCTCGCTCGGCGGTTGCCGCGGGCGCCGACTACGTGGCCTTCGGCAGCTTCCACCCGTCGGCGGTGAAGCCCGCGGCGCGCCGCGCGGACGTGGCGTTGCTCGGCCTCGCGCGGCCGCTCGGTGTGCCGCTGGTGGCGATCGGCGGCATCACGGCGGCGAACGCGGCGCCGCTCGTCGCCGCGGGCGCTGACGCGCTCGCCGTGATCTCCGACGTGTTCGCGCACGCGGAAGTTGCCGATGTCACGCGCGCGGCACATGCGCTGGCTGCGATCTTTGCCGCCGCCGCGACGACCGCCGCATGAACGAGCGCTTCCACCATTTCGCGCACAAGCGAGGCCGCCTCGCGCGGAGTACGGCAATGAGCGCCGAAGGGCCGCCCCGAGGCGCTCGCCCCCCCGAGGGGGGAGGCGCGCGAAGCGCGCGTCGGGGGGAGACCCGATGAGTCGAAACGACGAACTCTTCGCGCGCGCCCAGCGCACGATCCCGGCCGGCGTCAATTCCCCGGTGCGGGCGTTCCGGTCGGTCGGCGGCACGCCGCGATTCTTCGCGCGCGGCGAAGGCGCGTACGTCTTCGATGCCGACGGCCGGCGCTACATCGATTACGTCGGCTCGTGGGGTCCGGCGATCGTCGGCCATGCAGAGCCGAGCGTGGTGCGGGCGGTGCAGGAACGCGCGGCGCTGGGCCTGTCGTTCGGCGCGCCCACGGAAATCGAGATCGAGATGGCGGAGACGCTGTGCCGCCGCCTGCCGTCGCTCGAGCTGGTGCGGCTCGTGTCGTCGGGCACCGAGGCCACGATGTCCGCGCTGCGCCTGGCGCGCGGCTTCACGGGCCGCAGCCGCATCGTCAAGTTCGAAGGCTGCTATCACGGACATGGCGACAGCCTGCTGGTGAAGGCAGGCTCGGGCGCGCTGACTTTCGGCCAGCCATCATCGGCGGGCGTGCCCGCGGCGATCGCCAACGAGACGCTGGTGCTGCCCTACAACGACGTCGCGGCGCTCGATGCGCTGTTCGCCGCGCAAGGCGATGCGATCGCCGCCGTGATCGTCGAGCCTGTCGCCGGCAACATGAATCTCGTCAAGCCCGCCGCCGGATTTCTCGAGGCGATCCGTGCCCACTGCGATCGCCACGGTGCCGTGCTCATTTTCGACGAGGTGATGACCGGCTTTCGCGTGCACGCACGCGGCGTGCAGGGCATGACGGGGATCGTCCCCGACCTCACGACGCTCGGCAAGGTGATCGGCGGCGGCATGCCGGTCGCGGCCTTCGGCGGCCGGCGCGCGATCATGGAGATGATTGCGCCGCTGGGGCCGGTGTACCAGGCCGGCACGCTGTCCGGCAACCCGGTGGCAATCGCGGCAGGTCTCGCCACCCTCGCGATCACCGAGCGACCGGGCTTCTACGAGGGCCTCGTGGCGACCGCCGCGAACCTGTGCCGGGGCCTCGAAGCCGAAGCGCACCGCGCGGGCGTCGTCTTCGCGGCCGACAGCGTCGGCGGCATGTTCGGCCTGTATTTCGCGGCGCGCGTGCCGGCGACCTTCGCCGAGATCATGGCCTGCGACAAGGAGCGCTTCAACCGCTTCTTCCACGCGATGCTCGATGCCGGCGTCTACTTCGCGCCTTCGGCCTACGAAGCGGGATTCGTGTCCGCCCGGCACGACACCGCGGCACTCGACGCCACGTTCGCCGCGGCGCGTGCGGCGTTCGCCGCGATTCGCTGAGCTTGCCGTCATGCCGGATCCCGGGCGCAACGACCCCTGTCCATGCGGCAGCGGCCGCCGCTTCAAGGTGTGCCATGGCCGGCTCGGCGGCTTCGCGCGCAAGATCGATTTCGTCGTCGCCGGCACGCAGAAGGGCGGCACCAGCGCGCTCGACACCTACCTGCGCGAGCACGCCGAGATCTGCATGCCGGACCGGATCAAGGAAGTGCATTACTTCGACGACGACCCGCATTTCGCGCGCGGCGCCGATTACACCGCCTATCACAGCTTCTTCCAGCCGCGCGGGTCGCACCGCGCGGTCGGCGAGGCGACGCCGTTCTACATGTACTGGGAGCCGGTGGCGGCGCGCATCCACGCCTACAACCCGGCGATGAAGTTCATCATGCTCCTGCGCAACCCGGCGACGCGCGCCTACTCGCACTGGAACATGGAGGTGCGCAAGCAACGCGAGCCGCTCGGCTTCGACGCCGCGCTGGCGAGCGAGGAGGAACGCCTCGCGGCATCGCCGACGCGCCAGCACAAGCGCATTTCGTACGTCGACCGCGGACGCTACAGCGTCCAGCTCAAGCGCCTCTGGGCGCTGTTCCCGCGCGAGCAGACGCTGGTGATGCGCAGCGACGAGCTGCAGCGCGACCCTCCGGCGGCGCTGGCGAGCATCACCCGATTCCTCGGTGTGGCGCCGTTCGGGGCGGCGTTGCCGCGCTCCGTCAACGAATTTCCGTATGCCGCGCCGATGAGCGCCACCGCCGCGACGTTCCTGCAGCGCGCTTTCGCGGACGAGATCGACGAGCTCGAGCGAATGCTCGGATGGAACCTCGACGACTGGCGCGTACCGGCGGTATCGTGATGCCGGAGCGCTACACGCAGTTTGCGCCCGCGGTTCCCGTCACCTGCGTGACGCCGGACATCGGGGGCGCGATCCACCGCTTCCACGACACGTCGCCGTTCAGCCCGTCCGGCCGCTACCTCGCGATGACGCGCTTCGCGTTCGAGGACCGGCTGCCGCCGCCGGGCACCGAGGCCGACGTCATCGTCGCCGACCTCGTCACGGGAGACGTGGCGACGGTGGCGACCACGCGCGGGGCCGACACGCAGCTCGGCGCGCAGGTGCAATGGGGCGCCGACGACCACAGCCTCTACTTCAACGACGTCGACACGACGAGCTGGCTGCCCTTCGGCGTGCGCCTCGACCCCGCGACCGGCGCGCGCAGCACGCTCGGCGGCACCGTCTACTGCATCTCGCCCGACGGCCGCAGCAGCGCGAGCCCCTGTCTGCGCCGCACGCGGCGCACGCAGGCAGGCTACGGCGTCGTCGTGCCGGACGAGCATATTCCGCGCAACCACGGCGCGCCGGCCGACGACGGCCTGTACATCACCGACACCGCGAGCGGCGACTGCCGCCTTCTCGTGTCGCTCGCCGACATTGTCGACGCGACGTTCACGGTGGACGAGCGCGCGGCGTACGCGCAAGGCGCGTTCTATGGCTTCCATGCCAAGTGGAACCCGCAGGGCACCCGGCTCATGTTCATCCTGCGCTGGCTGTCGCCGGTGGCCGGGCAGCCGCGCCTCAACAACGTCATCACGATGAATGCCGACGGCAGCGGGCTCGCGCGGCCGATCACCGATCGGCATTGGCGCCGCGGCGGACATCACCCGAACTGGTGTCCCGATGGCGAGCACGTGCTGATGAATCTCAACCTTGCGGGAACCGGACTGCGCCTCGCCTGCGTACGCCACGACGGCGCCGATCTGCGCCTGCTCGACGAGCACTTGCAGGCCTCGGGCCATCCGACGATGCATCCCGACGGCGTGCACGTGCTGACCGATGCGTACGTGTCCGAGCCGCTCGCGTATCGCGACGGCACCACGCCCATTCGCTGGCTCGATCTCGCGCATTCGCGCGAGACCGAGCTCGTGCGCATTCGCACCGCCGCGCCGTTCGCCGGCCCGCGGCAGGAACTGCGCGTGGACTCGCATCCGGCCTGGGATCGCGAATACCTGCGCTTCGCGTTCAATGCGTGCCCGCAAGGTCGCCGCCAGGTTTTTATCGCCGACATGTCGGCCATCGTCGGGCCTGCCGCGTTACATCCTGCAACGGGCCGCGGCGCGTAAACCTTCACGGGCGCGCGCGGTCACAAGGGCGAGCGTGCGCGCCGGATCGGCATGGCATGCGCACGATGCGGGGCTCACGAGCGGGCGTCTCCGATCGACGACATGTCGACGTCCGGCGTCCGCTGGCGAGCCGATCGCGATCTTGGGGAAGGGCAAAAAACCCTTGTGCAACACGGATTTGCGTTAATTTGGCGGAGGCGGCTGTGGTAACATTCGGCGCCTCTTTCGCGGGGCCGCGCCCCGCTTTTGCGAGACGAGCGACGAGCCCTTCCACGTGTCCGAGACCACCCGCAAACGCCTTGGCGAGCTCCTGATCGAGCGCGGCAAGCTCGACGCCACGGCGCTCGAGCGCGCGTTGCGGTTGCAGCAGGACTCGGGCGGCAAGCTCGGCGCGCTGCTCGTCACGCTCGGACTCTGCGCGCAGCGCGACGTCACTGAAGCGCTCGCCGCGCAGCTGGGTCTGCCGGTGCTGGATGCCGCGAGCTATCCCGAATTGCCGGTGCTCGAGGAGCGCGTGTCGGCGCGTTTCCTGCGCGAAGCGCGCGCACTGCCGGTGCGCGAGGACGACAACGAGCTCTCGCTGGCGATGGCCGATCCCACCGATACGTACACGATCGGCGCATTCGAGATGGTCACTGGCCGCGCGGTGCGGCCGATGGTCGCGATCCCCACCGAGCTCGATGCCGCGCTGGAGCGCCTCTATGGCGCCGGCAAGCCCGGCACGGGCGCGATCGTCGGCGACATCGAGCAGCGCGTCGACGAGATCGCGTTCGACGCCGACGTGCAGCAGCTGAAGGACCTCGCCTCGGAAGCACCCGTCATCCGCCTCGTATCGCTGCTCATCACCAATGCGCTCGAGGCGCGCGCATCCGACATCCACATCGAGCCGTTCGAAAATCGCCTGATCGTGCGCTACCGCATCGACGGCGTGCTGCACGAGATCGAGTCGCCGCCCAAGCGCCTGTCGGCGGCGGTGATCTCGCGCGTCAAGATCCTGGGCAACCTCGACATCGCCGAGCGACGGCTGCCGCAGGACGGCCGCATCCGCCTGCGCATCCAGGGCAAGGAGATCGACCTGCGCGTGTCGACGGTGCCGACGATGCACGGCGAGTCGGTGGTGATGCGGATTCTGGACAAGGGCGGCGTCGCCCTCGACTTCCAGAAGCTCGGCTTCATGCAGGACACGCTGGACGCGTTCATGAAGGCGTTGCTGCAGCCCAACGGCATCCTGCTTGTCACCGGACCCACGGGCTCGGGCAAGACGACGACGCTGTATACCGCGCTCGACCGCCTCAACAACCCCGACGTCAAGATCCTGACGGTCGAGGATCCGGTCGAATACCAGATGGCGGGCATCAACCAGATCCAGGTGAAGCCGCAGATTGACCTCACCTTCGCCAACGCATTGCGCTCGATCGTGCGCCAGGACCCCGACATCATCATGATCGGCGAGATCCGCGACCTCGAGACGGCGCAGATCGCCGTGCAGTCGGCGCTCACCGGCCACCTCGTGCTGTCGACCGTGCACACCAACGACGCGCCGTCGACGGTCAACCGCCTGCTCGACATGGGGGTGGAGGACTACCTGCTGACGTCGACGGTGATCGGCATCCAGGCGCAGCGCCTGGTGCGCACGCTGTGCGCGCACTGCAAGGAGCCGTACCACGCGGTGCCGGAAGTCGTTGCGCAGATGGGCCTGGCGCGCTTCGTCGACGGCCACGACGTCACGCTGTATCACGCGCGCGGCTGCGCGAACTGCGCCAACACCGGCTATACCGGGCGCGTCAGCATCATCGAGATGATGGCGATGACCGATGCCGTGCGCACGATGGTGATGAAGCACGCCAATGCCGCCGAGCTCAAATCACAGGCGATGAAGGACGGCATGATGACGATGTACGAGGATGGCCTGCGCAAGGCGGTGGCCGGCACCACCACGATCGAGGAAGTGCTTCGCGCCACGCGCGAGGATTAGTCATGAGCGATTCGACCTCGACGGACCGTCATCCGCGCGCAAGCAGGGATCCAGCTTTGACATTGCGTCCTTGCACGCGGCCGGGCCGACGCCGAGTCACAACTGGATTCCCGCTCTTGCGGGAATGACGGGTAGCCATGCCGCTCTACCGCTACAAGGCCGTGTCCACGGCCGGCGAACTTTCCACCGGCGAGATCGAGGCGGCCAACGAGGCGGAGATCGTCGATCGCCTGCGCGACCAGGGCCTGATGCCAATGCAGGTGATGGCGTCCAGCGGCGCGGCGCGCGCGACGATGGCGGCGCCGGCGAAGCGCGAGCGGGTGTCGATGTTCGCGTCGAAGACCGTGTCGCAGGACCAGCTCCTCGCGATCACCCGCGAGCTCGCCACGCTGCTGCGATCCGGCCTGCCGCTCGATCGCGCGCTGGAGACGCTGATCGGCCTCGCGCCGACACGCCCGGTGGCGGCGCTGCTGCAGGGTGTGCGCGACGACGTGCGCGGCGGCAAGTCGCTGTCGCAGGCGCTCGACGCGCGGCGCGAGACGTTCTCGCGCTTCTACATCAACATCGTGCGTGCGGGCGAGGCGGGCGGCGCGCTGGGCGTGGTGCTGACCCGACTGGCCGACACGATGGAGCGCAACAAGGAGCTCAAGGGCACCGTCAGCTCGGCGCTGATCTACCCGACGATCCTGATCTGCGTCGCCGTGATCTCGGTGATGGTGCTGCTGTTCTTCGTGGTGCCGCAGTTCAAGACGCAGTTCGCGCAGGCGGGCAAGGCGCTGCCGTGGTCGACGACGATGGTGATCGCCGCCGGCGAGTACATGCGCAGCTACTGGTGGACGGTGATCATCGCGATCTTCGGCCTCATCTGGCTGGTGCGGCGCCTGATCGCCAACCCGTCGTCGAAGAAGCGCTTCGACGGCTTCGTGCTGCGCCGCAAGCTGCTCGGCGAGCTGGTGCAGAAGATCGAGACCGCGCGCTTCACGCGCACGCTCGGCACCCTGCTGTCGAACGGCGTGACGCTGCTCGGCGCGCTGTCCATCGTCAAGGAGACCGTCGGCAACCTCGTGATGCGCGACGCGCTGGACGGCGTGATCGCCGAGCTGCGCGAGGGCAAGGGCTTCGGGCGCCCGCTGACGGCCACGGGCGTCTATCCACGCCTCGCCACGCAGATGATTCTGGTCGGCGAGGAATCGGGACAGCTCGAGGAGATGCTGATCCGCGTCGCCGACGTCTACGACCGCGAGGTGCAGCTCGTCATCAAGCGCTTCCTCGCGGTGCTGGAGCCGGTGATGATCCTCGGCCTCGCGGTGGTCGTCGGCTTCATCGTGCTGTCGATACTGCTCGGGGTCCTTGGCATGAGCGAGCTCGTCAACTGATCGGCCAGCGGACGGGCGCGACGCGCCACGTCCGCATCAACGGGAAGAGAACCATGCGTATCGATCGAAAGCAGTCCGGCATGACGATGATGGAGCTCCTCGCGGTGCTCGTCATCATCGGCGTGGTGATGGGTGTCGTCGGCGGCAAGTTCTTCGGCCAGGCCGAGGAGGCGAAGCGCAAGGCGGCGAAGATCGAGATCAACCAGATCGGGCAATCGCTCGACCTGTTCAAGCTCGAGGTCGGCCGCTACCCGTCGACGTCCGAGGGCCTGCAGGCGCTCATCGTCGCGCCGGCCGGCGTCACCAACTGGAACGGACCGTACTGGAAGAACGGCACGCTGCCGACCGACCCGTGGAAGAACGAGTACAAGTACACGGCCCCCGGACAGCATGGCGCCTACGACATCGTGTCCATGGGCCCGGACGGCAAGGAAGGCGGCGACGGCCCCGATCGCGACATCACGAGCTGGGACCAGCAGTAGCACGGCCGCGATGCCAAGCCTGCGCGTTCCTCGCCACGACGGCTTCACGATGATGGAGCTTCTGATCGTGCTCGCCATCATGGCGATCGTCGCGGCGTTCGCCATGCCGATGTTCGGCGGCAGCGGGGTGTCCAACACCGCGCTGCGCGGCGCCGCGCGCGAGCTCGCCGCGGGACTGCGCTATGCGCGCAGCGAGGCCGTGGCGAAGCGCCACGAGACCTTCGTCGCGATCGACCTCGCAGGGCGCCGTTTCAAGGTCGCCGACGATCCGGTCGAGCATTCGCTGCCGAAGGAAGCCGAGCTCAAGCTCTTCACGGCGCAGGCGGACCTCGTCAACGACACCACGGGGGCGATCCGCTTCTTTCCGGATGGCGGCAGCAACGGCGGCCGGATCACCGTCGCGTCCGGCGAGCGCAAGTACGACATCGACATCGACTGGTTGACCGGCCGCGTGTCGATCCTGCAATGAGCGACGCGGTGATGGCGATGGCGTGCGCATGCCGGCGTTGCCGTGCCGGCGCGCGCGCGCATGGTCTCGCCAGCGCTTTCTCTCGTAGCCGCGCGGATGTGCGCCGCCGTTGTCGCGGAATTGCCAGCCGTCATTCCCGCGAATGCGGGAATCCATGCTTTGACGTTGCGGTTGATCGCGGGTCCGCGCTTTCGCGGGGACGCCACCGCGAAGCGCCGCCGGCGCGTCGCAGTGGCGGCTTTTCGCTGCTCGAGGTGCTGGTCGCGTTCGTGATCCTGGCGGTCGTCGGCAGCGTGCTGTCCCAGCTCTATTCGTCTTCGCTGCGCAACGCCGGCGCCGCCGAGGAATGGAGTCGGGCCGTGCTGGTCGCCGAGGGCCATCTCGCGTCGGCGGCGGCGACTTATCCGCTCAAGGAGGGCAGCAACTCCGGCACCGAGGACGACGGACGCGTCACCTGGACGACGAAGGTCGAGCCGTACGTTGCGCCTGATACCAGCCAGGACCTGCTCAACGCCTCCGCGCAATTGCCGATCTCCTTGCTGCGCGTCAGCGTCAACGTGTCGTTCCCCGGCGCGTCGGGCGCCGATCGCACGGTTGCGATGTCCACCGTCAAGCTCGTGCGCAAGGACCTGCAATGAGCGCCGTCGACGCCGTGCTGCGAGCATGTCGTCATTCCCGCGAAAGCAGGAATCCATGCGTTGGCGTTGCGCCGGAGCGTGGGTCCCCGCTTTCGCGGGGCCGCCATCGGCCCGCGCAGGCGAACGTGCGTGTATATCGTCATTCCCGCGAAAGCGGGAATCCATGCGTTGACGTTGCGCCGGATCGTGGGTCCCCGCTTTCGCGGGGACGCCATCTGCCCGCGCAGGCGCGGGCAGATGGCGGCTTCACGCTGATTGAGCTCTTGATCGCGCTGACGCTGATGGCGCTCATGTCGGCGGTGCTGTTCGGCTCGCTCAAGCTCGCCGGCAAGAGCTGGGACACCGGTGACGCCCGGGCGGAGAGCACCGCCAACATGCGGCTCGCTTCGGAATTCCTTCGCTCGCAGATCGAGGAAGAGCATCCGCAGCGCATGAAGCGCATCGTCGATTTCCCGCTGCTCTTCAGCGGTGGCGCGAGCGAGCTCGTGTACGCGGCGCCGGTGCCATCGCGGATCCAGGGTGGCGGCGTCTGGATGTACCGGCTGCACGTCGCGCAGGACGGCGACCGCTCGCAACTCGTGCTCGATCGCATGGTGCCCGATGTCGCCGCGACCACGATGCCGGAGTTCAGCGGCAATGACCATTCCGTGCTCGCCGAGGACATCGCCTCGGTCAAGCTCCAGTACTACGGCCGCGACGAGGGCGCCGACGCCACCGTGGCGCCGACCTGGCGCGACCGCTGGGACAGCCGCCAGGCGCTGCCGCTCGAGATCCGCATCGACGTCACGCCGGCGCACGCCGCGCCGTGGCCGACGATCTACGCGTCGCCGCGCAACGCACCCGAAGCCGGCTGCCGCGGCTACGACTACAACCGCCAGCGCTGCGTGTCGTCATGAGCATGCAACCGATGCGCCATGCCGGAATCTCGACTGCGCGTCGCGCGCGGCGCCGGACATGCGTGCCGCGCGCGCGCCAGCGCGGCATCGCGCTGATCCTGGTGCTGTGGCTCACCGTGCTGTTGACGGCGATCGGCGCGAGCTTCGCGTTCGGCATGCGCCACGAGGCGCTGTCCGCACGCAACGCGGTGGAGGTCGCGCAGGCGCGCGCCGCCGCCGACGGCGCCGTCGAGCGCACCGTCTACGAGCTCACGCGCCCGCGCATCGCCGATGCGTGGACGGCGGACGGCAGTCCGCATACGTGGCGCGACGGCGAGCTCACGCTGACCGTCGTAGCGGTCGACGAGGGGGCAAAGATCGACATCAACTCGGCCCCCGATGCGCTCATCACCAGCCTGTTGGTGCAAGTGGGCGGCGCCGATGCGGACACCGCCGCGCGCCTGCTCGACGCGATCAACGACTGGAAGGATGCCGACGACCTGAAGCGTCCCAACGGTGCCGAGGCCCCCGACTACCAGGCGGCGGGCCTCAAGTACGGCCCGGCGAACGCGCCGTTCGAGACGGTCGGGGAAGTGTCGCGCGTGCTCGGTCTGCCGGGCGCGCTCTTCGCGCGGATCGCGCCTTCGCTGACCGTGTACTCGAAGGTCCGCGGCGTGAATCCGGCGACTGCCGGCCGTGACGTGCTGCTGGCCATGCCGAATGCGACGCCCGAGCTGGTCGATGCGTTCCTCGCCGCGCGCGCCGACGCGCTCGCCTCGAAGCTGGCGCTGCCGCCGTTCCCGCCTGCAGCCGGATTCGCGTCCGGCGCCTCGTCGACATGGCGCATCCGGGCGACGGCGGCGCTGGGTGATGGTGTAACCTTCGTTCGCGAAGCGGTCGTGCGTCCCTCCGCGGACATGCGCCGCCCGTTGATCGTTCTCGCGTGGTTGCAGGGCAGCGGTGCCGCGCCCGCGGCGACCCAGGCGGTCGCTGCCTCCAACGTCAACTCCAATGGCCGATACTGATTTCGCCACGGCGAATTTTTCACTTGCCGACTGGGCGCGCCGGCTGGGCGTCACCGGTTTCTTCGCCTGGTGGGGACGCGAGCTCGCCGGCGCCGTGCCGCGCCGGCTTGCGGTCGCGCTCGAGGAACGCAAGCTGCGCCCGGTGATCGCGCAGGACGGCGATCGCATCGGCTTCTGGCGGCCGGTGCGCGAGGGCAATACCGTGGGCATGGTGCAGGCCGCGAGCATCGCCGCGGTGGCCGATGCGCCGACGCTCGCTGCGCAGGGACGCACCGCGCTCGACACGATGTTCGCCGGACGCACCGGCCCGCGCGACGTGACGCTCGCGCTGGCGCCGAAGCTCGTGCTGCGCCGCCGACTGACGCTGCCCGCGGCCGTCGAGGACAACCTGCGCGCGACGATCGGCTACGACCTCGACCGCCTCACGCCGTTCAAGGCCGAGGACGTGGCATTCGATGCCGCGGTGGTCGAGCGCGACCCCGCACGCCGCACGATCGTCGTCGATCTCGTCACGGTGCGCCGCCGCGCGCTCGAACAGGCGATCGCGCTGGCGCGCTCGTTCGGCGCCAATGTCGTCGCCGTGGTGCCTGGTGCGCCGCAGGCGGCGGCGACCTCGCCGGTCAACTTGCTGGCGCCGGAGGAGCGCGCCGTGGCCGGCGGCATCCTTCGTTGGCAGGTGCTCGCGCCGCTCGCGCTGCTGTGCGCGCTCGTCGTCGCCATCATCGTCGTGCCGCTGTGGCAGAAGCGCGAGTACGCGATCGCGATGATGAACGCCGCCGACCAGGCGGCGATCCGCGCCCAGATCTCCGATCGGCTGCGCACCGAGCTCGACCGCATGGTCGGCGAATACAACTTCGCGCTCGAGCGCAAGTTCACGACGCCCGGTGTCGCACAGGTGCTGAACGAGTTGACGAAACTGCTGCCCGACGACACCTGGCTCACGCAATTCGAGGTGAAGTCCACCATCCGCGGCAAGACGACGCAGCGCGAGGTTTTCATGCGCGGCGAATCGGCCAATGCCGGCAAGCTGATCTCGCTGCTGGAGAACGCCACGCTCGTCGGCCACGCCGCGCCGCGCTCGCCGACGACCAAGCTGCAGCCGGGACCGGGCGAGTCGTTCGACATCGGCGCGCAGCTGAAGCCGACGCCGGTGCCGGAGAAGATCGCGCTGACCGAGTCGATGAAGGCGACCACGCCGCGCGCGGCGGCGGCGCCGCAACGCGTTATTCCGGCGCCGGTGGTCGCCACGCCGGCGCCGCCACCGGCCGCGCCGGCGGCAGCACCGCCGTCGCTGGCGCCTGGCATCGTCGCCAAGACGCCGGCCGACGCCAGGTCCACCCCGGACGCGACGCCGACCCCGCCGGCCGCCACATCGGCCCCGTCGGTGGCGGCACCGGCTGCGGCGCCGGGCAAGGCGGGCCGGGCCGCGCGTCTCGAGGCTCGCCGCGGAAGGGGCCGCGGCGGCGCCAATGCGCCGGCAGCGCAACCGGCGCAACCCGCGCAGCCTGCTGCCGCGCCGTCGGAACCGCCGACCGGCACCGACGCCAATGCGCCGGGCGAGGAAGGCGTGCCCGACGAGGGCGCCGGCGACGACAAGCCCGGCGAGGAGCCGCAATGACGCCGGCTTTCGCGTCGCGCATGACACCTTCGCAATCGCGCGCGTTGGCGGTCGCGCTCGCCGTCGTCGCGCTGGTGGCGCTGGTGGCGCTGGTGCTCGTGCCCGTCGTGCTCGCGCACCTGCACTACAACCGCGCCACCGCCGACTCGGCCGACCGCCTGATGCGCTATCGCAGGATCGCCGCGCAGGCGCCGGAGTACCGCAAGGCGCTCGATGCGATCCGTGCCCGCGACGGCCGGCGCTTCTTTCTGCAGAACACGGCCGCCAACCTGGCGGGCGCCGAGCTGCAGGAGCTCGTCAAGGGCGCGATCGAGAGCAACGGCGGTCGCATCACCACCAGCCAGAATCCGCCGCCGCGCGACGACGCCGGCATGAAGCAGATCGTCGCCAACGTGCAATTCTTCGCGACCACGCCCGTGCTGGCGAAAATCCTGTACGCGATCGAGACCGAGCAGCCGTACCTCGTCATCGACAACCTCTCGGTGCGCCCGCTCAACGCGTTCCGCGGCTTCAAGCCGGGCGCCGGCCAGGAACCCGAGCTCAACGTGCAATTCGACGTCGTCGGCTGGGCGCTGCCCGAGCCCGCCGCCAAGGCGCCGGACGTTGCACCGAAGGCGGGGGCGACATGAGCACCGCCGGGCCGACCCAAGGTGCTCGCCCCCCATTGGGGGGAGGCGAGCGAAGCTCGCTGCGGGGGGAGTCATGACGCGTATCGATCCCGCGATGCGTCGCGCGCTTGCGTGGCTCGTGCCGATCGTGCTCGCGGCGGTAGCGCTCGCGGCGGAGCTCGACTGGGGCAGCGCTGCCCACCGCGCGCCGCCGCCGGAAACGCCCGTGGCGCCAGCGCCGGTGAGCGTCGGCCTGTTGCCCGACTACTCGATTGCCGGCGGCCCGGCGGCGCTCGCCGCCACCAGCGAGCACACGCTGTTCAATCCGACGCGGCAGCCGGCGCCGCCCGCGATCGCCACGGCGGGCGGCGCCAGCGGACCCTCGCAGATGCGGCGCAACCAGTTCGTGCTCACCGGCACCGCGATCTACGGCAGCACGGCGGTCGCCTATCTCAAGGAAACGGCCGGCGGCAAGTCGCATGTCGTCATGAAGGGGGACAAGATCAACGGCATGCTGATCGCGGACGTCAGCGCGAGCGGCGTGCGCATCACGCAAGGCGGCGAATCGGAGGACCTGCCGCTCAAGGTCGCCGCCGGACCGCGCACGACGGTGCAGCCGGCCAACCCCACGAAAACGGCCACCGGCAATGGCGGGGGTGCGCCCGTGGCGGGCCAGCGCGTGCAGCCGGGACAGACGACCCCGTCGACCATCGAGGCCCTTGCCGAGCGCCGGCGTGCCGCGCGCGAGGCCGATGCCCAGCGCACGCGGGGCCAGCGCGGCCAGGGCGCAGCCAATTCCGCCAACGACGCCGCCGCCTCGCAGAATTCCGGCTCCGCCATGCAACAGCTCAACCAGCGCTCGCGCAACCGCGGCGGCGCCCAGCAGTGACGGCAAGACGATCATGAAGCCATCCGCCTACCGCATGCCGAGCGCTCGCGCGAGGAAATCCAAGATGCCAAAAATACCCTTCGCGCGCCATGTGCTCGCAACGGCCGTCGCGCTGGCGCTGGCCGCCTGCGCCACGGACCGCACCTACGCGCCCGCCGACGCCACGCTCAAGAAGTCGCCCGAGTCGCTCGCGACGGACAAGGGCCTCGGCACCGGACCGAGCAGCAGCGACGAGCGGCTGCGCACCTACAAGGGCACCGGCGTGCTGTTGCGCGGGCAGCTTCCCGGGGGCGCGCTGCCGCCGTCGAGCATCACCACGGTCACCGGCGGCAACGTCGTGCTGAACTTCGAGGGTGCCGACGTGCGCGATGTCGTGCGCAACGTGATGGGCGAGATCCTCAACCAGAACTACACGATCGACCCGAACGTCGGCGGCACCGTGACATTGCGCACGTCGTCGGGCATTCCGCGCGAGTCGCTGCCGGCCACGCTGGAGACCGTGCTGCGGATGGCAGGCGCGACGATGGTCAAGGAGGGCGACCTCTACAAGGTCGTGCCGATGGCGGCGGCGGTGCGCGGCAACCTGTCGCCGCAGCTCGGCAACTCGCAGCGCGCACTGCCGCAAGGCTACTCGGTGCAGGTCGTGCCATTGCACTGGATCAGCGCGCCGGAGATGGTGAAGATCCTCGAGCCGTTTGCCAAGGACGCGCAGGCGATCCGCGCGGATTCGCTGCGCAACCTGCTCATTCTCGCCGGCACCGAGCGCGAGCTGCGCCACCTGCTCGACACGATCGACATGTTCGACGTCAACTGGATGGCGGGAATGTCGGTCGGCTTGTTCACGCTGCAGAACGCCGACGTCAAGAGCGTGATGTCCGAGCTCGACAAGGCGATCGGCGACAAGGCGGGCGGCCCGCTCGCGAGCATCTTCAAGATCATCCCCATCGAGCGGATGAACGCGATCCTCGTCGTCAGCCCCAACGCGCAGTACGTCGAGGAGGCGAAGCAGTGGATCGACCGCCTCGACCGCGGCGGCGGCGGCGACGCGCCGCGCTTCTACGTCTACAACCTCGAGAACACGCGTGCCGAGCACGTGGGCCCGCTGCTGCAGCAGGCGTTCACCGGCCGCCAGTCGACCACCACCGGACCCGCGGCGCCGACGGTGGCGCCGGGCACGCCCGCCGGCTCGATCGTGTCCCCGCCGACGTTCTCGGCACAGCCGGCGATCCAGACGCCGCCGCCGCCGCAGGTCACCGTCAACAACCAGCCGCCGGGACCGGGCACGCAAGGCGGTGCCGGCACCAACGTCGGCGTCGTGCGCAACCTGCAGGTGGTGGCCGACAAGGACAACAACGCAATCCTGATCGTCGCCACCCCCGCCGAATACCAGGTGATCGAGGCCGCGCTGCGCAAGCTCGACGTGCCGTCGCGACAGATCGTGATGGAGATGGCGATCGTCGAGGTCACGTTGACCGACGAGTTCCAGGCCGGCGTCGACTGGGTCTTCAAGGGCGGCGCGCCATCAGGCCGCGGCTACGGCGGCAACGTCGCGCAGCCCAATCCCGCGGCGAACAGCGCCGCGCTGGTGGGCAGCGCGATCAGCGGCGCGCTGTCGGGAGGGTTCAGCTACCTGATCGGCAACGGCCTCGGCGGCATCCAGGCCGCGATCCGCCTGCTCGACACCTACGGCAACGTCAAGGTGGTGTCGAATCCGCACATCGCGGCGCTCGACAACCAGAAGGCGACGATCAAGGTCGGCGATCGCATCCCGATCAACCAGCAGTCGATCGTCGGCAGCACGACCAACGTGGTGACCACCACGGCGTCGTACATCGACACGGGCGTGCTGGTGCAGGTCACGCCGCATATCAACGCCGGCGGCCTGGTGACGCTCGACGTGCAGGCGGAGGTGAGCAACCCGGGCAACCCGGCGGTCGCCGGCGATGCGCCGCCGATCTCGACGCGCTCGGTGCAGACGCTGGTGGCGGTGCCGTCGGGCGAGACGATGGTGATGGGCGGCCTCATCACCGAAACGAAGTCCAATTCGACATCCGGGCTGCCGCTGGTCAACCGAATCCCCATCTTCGGCGCACTCTTCGGCAACCAGGACCTCAAGAACAACCGCACGGAGCTCGTGCTGTTCGTCACGCCGCGGGTGGTCGAGAACATGAACGACATCAACACGGTCATCAACGACCTGCGCCGGCGCATGGACAACATCGACGAGCTGTTCCCGGGCGGCAGCCGCTCGGGGCGCATCTACCCGGCCGGGACGACGACGATGCCGGCGCTGCGCAGCGGCGTGCCCGCGGATCACGTGGTGCCGCCGCTCGACCCGTCCAAGCCGGTCAACAGTCCGCCGGCGTCGGGCAGCGTGGTGCCGCCGCCGGACCCGTCCAAGCCGGTCGACGCTCCGCCGGCACCCGCAGGGGCGGTGCCGCCGGAACACGTGGTGCCGCCGCTGGACCCATCGAAGCCGGTCAACAGCCCTCCTGCGTCAGGAAACGCCGTGCAGGGGCTCCCCGGATCGCAACCAGCAGGCAATTGATCGAACGCGTTTGTATGCCGTGGAGTGCTTGCAGCGGGGGCGGCTACGGCTCCGCCCGCGGCGCGCCGGTTTGACCGGCACGTCTACTTTTCTTACGCTACCTGGCAGGATTCGTGCTGCTGCGAAGGGATAGCGTGAGCCTTTCGAGATCGTCTTCCACGAGGGAAATGCGACGCCCGAACTGGAAGTTTTGAGGATAACGCTGATGAAAAAAGGAATTTTGGCATCTTTGGGCGATTTGCTGGCCAATTCTGTCGCTGATTGGCGACAGTTGACGGTGATGGCATTTTTAGGTGTTACGCTCGCGGCGTGCGCGGGGTTGGGTGGGGTCACCAAGGAGTCCCCGCAGGACAAAAAGGTGGCGGCCGTCACGAGCCAGGTCGAGGCGCGGTGGGCGGCGCTGATCGCCGGGGATCCAGCAAAATCCTATAGCTTCCTGAGTGTCGGTTCACAGTCGCGGCTGACGCTCGAACAGTATCGTGCGAAGGCGCGCCTCACCGGGTTCCGGGCGGCCAAGATCGAAAAGGTCGAATGCGAAGCGGAGATTTGCAGGGTTTCGGTCCGCGTCACGTTGGACACCCGGAAAATGAAAGGCCTGCCGATGCCCGAAACCGAATCCTGGATACTCGAAGGGGGAGAATATCGCTTCGTCTGGCCACTGTAGCCAATTGGCGACGTTGCATATTTTCCACAAATCGGACCGCCCCGCTGCAGAATTGTTTTGTATAACGAGAAAAGGCTGTAATAACATTAATCCCGCTGTTGGTTCCGAAGTGATCACTTTAAACGGCAACTCAAAGGAGTCATCACCCACTATGAAGACGTTCAAACAAAAGTCGCTGTATGCCGCCCTGGCTGGCGTAAGCGCGCTGGGCGTGACGAGCGCCGCGCAAGCGGTCAACGTCAACCCCGATGGCCTCGGCCAGGTCCTCATCTATCCGTACTACACGGTGCGCGACAAGGTTCCGGGCGCGGCATTCAGCTCGCTGCTCACGGTCGTGAACTCGACAGCGTCGGCGAAGGCCGTCAAGGTTCGCTTCCTCGAAGGCAAGAACTCTCAGGAAGTTCTCGACTTCAACTTGTTCCTGTCGAAGAAGGACGTGTGGACGGCCGCGATTCTGCAGACGGCGGATGGCGCGGGTGTCGGTTCGTTCGACAACTCCTGCACGATTCCGAAAGTCAGCAGCACGACCGCGGCGCCGGTCATCCATGACTTCGTCAACGTGCTTCTCGACGACGCAGTGGGTGACGACAGCCTCGATCGCACGCGCGAAGGCTACGTCGAAATCATCGAGATGGGCGCCATCATCGCCGGCTCCCCGACCGAGAAGGCCGTCACTCACGTGGCTGGCGTTCCGCCGGGCTGCGGCACCATCACCGATGCGAGCGTTCTGCCCGACGTGACCGCGCCGACCGGCGGCCTGTTCGGCGACATGACGCTGATCAACGTGCTGGCCGGTGAGGACTACACGGCCGATGCGGTGGCGCTCGACAACTTCCGCAACACGGGTGCGTACGACACGGCGGACAACATCCTGCCGGACCTGACCGAAGTCTCGCCGCCGATCTCGGTGGTGGTGGCGAACAACGCGTTCGTCCAGTCGTCGTGGAACAACCCGATCGACGCGATCTCGGCGCTGTTCATGCACGATCACGTCTTCAACACGTTCATCCTCGACACGGGCACGAAGTCGGGTACGGACTGGGTGCTGACGTTCCCGACCAAGCGCTACTACTACGACACGTCGGACGGCTTCCTCTTCGGCCTGTTCCAGCGCAACATCGACGCGAATGGTGGTTGCGACGACGTCAGCGTCACGGTCTACGACCGCGAAGAAGGCACGACGACGCCGACGATCGGGTTCTCGCCGCAGCGACCGGGCAAGGCCAACACGCTGTGCTGGGAAGCCAACGTGCTGACGTTCAACGCGTCGCAAGTGGTGGGCTCGACCAACAACCGCAGCCTCACGACGTCGGACCAGAACGGCTGGGCGGACCTCAACTTCACGCTGCCCACCGGCACGCTGGGTCAAACCGGCTCGCTGGCGCACGTGCTGGGGAACTTCAACACGACCATCGTTCCGGTCAACGGCGCTCCGGTCAACACGGCAGTTTCGTACGTCGGCCTGCCGGTCATCGGCTTCGCTCTCGAGTCCTACAACAACGGCCAGCTCACCGGCGCGGATGGCTCGCAAGTGCAGTCGCAGTACGGCGGCAACTTCGTGCACAAGGGCACGCGGTCGATTCTCGAGCTGCCCTGATCGTCTGACGGCATCACGATGTTGCAGTAACGAAAGGGCGGAACTTCGGTTCCGCCCTTTTTCTTGCCGCCGATGCTGATGTGCACGCTTCTTGCGTCAGTGTCCGGGCGACCTTTCCGCGGCGTGCGTTGCGTGTTCGAACTTCCACGAACGTCACGGAAATGCCGTTGAACGGCACGGTCTCGAAATGTTTGGCCGTGCTATACTCGCGCGACAAAAAACGAGCAGTACACGCGCATTCCGCGACAACCGGGGGAAGTACAAGGAGAGATTCATGATTCGTTTTCGCACACTGTTGTGCGCAGCGTCGGCTGCGTGCGGTATCACCCTCGGTTTCGGGGCACAGGCACAGACCAATCTTACGATCTCGCTGCCCAGCAGCGTGACATGCACCGGCAGCGGTACGACGATCACTTGTTCGGACGCGGGCGGCGGACCTGTGACGCCGGCTTGCTCCATATCGGGTGGTTCGGGTGGCGGCACCGTTGGCACGGCGCTGACGTTGAATGGATCGTGCGGCTCGGCAACCCCGCTGGTATGGGGCGGCTGCACCAGCGCGAGCGGGTCGACGTGCACGTTGAACCCATCGGCGCCCGGAACCATCACGGTGACCTTGAACGCGACGGGTGCGACCGGTGCTTCGAAGAATGTCACGTTCAACACCGCGAGCAGCGGCGGTGACGGCGGCCCGATCCCGGCATCGTGCCCCGACGGCTCCAAGACGATCAAGGCAGCCGACATCAACGTGTTCGACGGCTTCCAGGTCGGTACCTTCAACTTCAACGGCAACCAGACGGCTTATTACGTCATCACCGTGCCGCAGTTGCCGGCCAACACGCAGATGCAGTTCGCCTGGTACCAGTACGGCATCGCGGTAACCCAGCAGGTCTACGTGTCGAAGACCGATGTCTGCTCGACCGCTGCGAGCGCGACGTCGGGCACCAACAGCAACGGTACGATCGCCGGTGCGGTCAACGACGGGCAGAGCGGAATCACCGGCAGCGGCAGCAACATGAAAGTGCACATGCAGTCGGGCGAGACCTGGTACATCTCCGTCAAGAACCTCCGGGGCACCACCTCGAACAGCTGCAAGTCCGGCCCGTGCTCGACGTTCATCAAGCCGCAGATCCTGAGGTAGCGCTTCGCCAATCGCGGCACCAGCAGTCGCATGCGCAAACGGGCCCGCGAGGGCCCGTTTGCTTTTGTGGCGTTTGCTAAAATGCGGTCATTTCCAAGGCAAGGCATCGTTCCATGAACCGAATCGTCATACGCAGCGGACTCGCGGCACTGGCGCTGCTGGCGCAATTGCCAGGGGCGAGTGCCCAGGTCGTCATGTCTCCCAAGACGGATGGTCCGGCGCAGTCCCTCCAGGCGCCTTACGTGTCGCCCAATCCACCCACCACGGAGTTGCTGCGCAACTCGACGGTGCGGCTGCTGCAAAGCGACTACGACGCTCAGCTCATGCGCCTTCCGGCAGATACGCGGATGGACTTCGGCACCGATATCAGCCGCGTCAACCTCCTGTTGCGCACGATTCTGGTGGACAAGACGCTGGCCGAGGAGGCGCGCAAATCGGGGCTTGCCGCCGATCCCGCACTGGCGGCGCGAGTCGCGGCCGAAACCGATCGCATCCTCTCGCAGGCCGTGCTGGAGCGCGACGAGGCGCAGTGGGTCCGCGCATTCGACGCCACGCCGAACCTGGACGTCGCCGCGCGCGAGCGCTGGCTGGCGCAGCCGGACAAGTACCGCAAGCCGGTGGAGGTCAAGCTGACGCACATCCTCTACACGAACGCCAAGCATCCCGATCCGAAGGCGCTGGCCGCCGCGGCGCGCGCGAAAATCGTCGCCGGCGCCGACATGGTGGCCCTCGCGCGGTCCGAATCCGATGAGCCTTCGGCGGCGACGGATGGCGGGCAGACCGACTGGGCCCCGATCAGGCAGCACGAGGCGCGCCTTGCGCGCGGGATCGCTACGCTGAAGAACGTGGGCGACATCAGCGAGCCCATCCGCACCCAGGGCGGCTACTACGTGGTCCGCCTGGACGGCAAGCGGGGTGGCGAGGCGCGGAATTTCGAGGACGTCAAGGACGAGATCATCGGCGAAATGCGCAAGAGCTACGTCGACGAGCAGCGATCCAAGCGCATGGCGGCGATTCGCAACGATGCGTCCATCGTGGTGAACCAGCCTGCCGTCGACGCGCTGGTCGTGCGCATCAGTCCCGATGCGCTGAAGAAGACGCAGGAGGGGATGCGTCCGGCCCCGCCGCCGCCGGCCAAGTAGGACGCGCGACTGCCGGTCGCGCGCGCAGGAACACGGCACAATGGCGGATTGCGTTCGCGCCATGTCGGGCGCGCAAGGAACTGGACGGCGCCGAGGCGCTTCCGCCATGAAGGAAACCACCGCCAACATCGGGCCATTGCAGGCGATGCCGCAGGCAATCGCCCGCAGCGCCCGCAATCGCGCGCTGCTGGCGAATTTCCTGCGCCGCGAGCTCGCCAATCGCTACCTCGGCAGCGTGACCGGCCTCGCATGGGCGCTGCTCAATCCGATCGCGCTCCTCGCCGTCTATCACTTCGTCTTTACCCACATCTTTCCCGCGCGCGGCTTCGGCACGTCGAGCTTTCTGGCATTCCTCGCCGTGGCCCTGTGGCCGTGGCTGGCAGCGCAGGAGGCCATACAGCGTGGAACCACGGCGCTTCCCGGCTATGCCGGGCTGATCCGCAAAGTGGCGTTTCCGCACGAGCTCGTGATCTATGCATCCGTCGCGGCGACGTTCCTGCTCCAGTTCGCAGGCTATGTCGCCATCCTCCTCATACTGCGCCTGTCCGGCGAGCCGCTGCACCTCGCGGGGCTGCTCGTCGCCGTGCCGCTATGGGTGATCCTGGCGATTGGCGTCACGGGCATCGCGATGGCGCTCTCGGCGCTGCAGGTTTTCATCCGCGACATCGAGCACATCCTCACGCCCGTGCTGATGATGGTCATGTACCTGACGCCGATCCTTTACCCCGTGAGCGCGGTTCCGCCAAGCATCCGGCCGTGGCTCGCCGCCAATCCCTTCGGCTGGATCGTCGGACGCATGCGTGACGCGCTGCTGGAAGGCAACCTCGAACCACGCTGGCAGGACTTGGCGGCGCTGGTCGCGGCCCTCGCGCTGTGGGCCGCAGGCCGATGGATCTTCCTGCGGCTGTCGCCGCACTTCGAGGACTTCATCTGATGGGTGCGCAGCTCGAGACAGTGGGCGTGCAACGAGGCGGTGAATCGTCTGCGGTGCTTGCCAGGACCGTGGCAGCCGCGACGGATGGCGGGGGACCGATGCATGAACGCGCGGTTCATCTGTCGCTGTCGCACGTCGGCAAGGACTACGCCAAGGTCGCTTCGCGCTCGGGCCGCATGCGGCTGGTGTACGACCTGCTGCGGGGCCACGGCGTGCGCAACGTGTTCCGCGCACTGGACGATGTCTCGTTCGAATTGAGCCGTGGCGAATCGCTCGGTGTCATCGGCGAGAACGGTGCCGGCAAGTCGACGCTCTTGAAGGTCATCGCCGGCGTCATCAAGCCCACGCGCGGCGACGTGGTGGTTGCCGGTCGCGTGGGCGCGCTGCTCGAGCTGGGATCTGGCTTCCACCCGGAGTACTCCGGTCTCGACAACATCGACCTGGCGGCTGCCCTGCTTGGCCTGGCGCCGTCGGAGATCGCCGCAAAGCGCGAAGAGATCATCGCCTTCGCCGACCTCGGCGAGCACATCCGCGATCCCATCAAGAACTATTCGTCCGGCATGGTCGTCAGGCTCGGCTTTGCGGTCGCAACCGCACTCGAGCCCGACGTGCTGATCACCGACGAAGTCCTGGCCGTGGGTGACGAATCGTTCCAGAAGAAATGCATCGCCTGGATCGAGCGATACCTCGATCGTGGCGGCACCCTTCTGCTCTGTTCGCACAGCATGTATCACGTGCAGAAGCTCTGCCGCCGCGCGATGTGGCTGAAGGACGGCAAGGTCGTGCGCTATGGCGATGCGGCGTCGGTCACGCAGGCGTATCTCGCTTTCCACGAGGAGAAATCGGCCGTTGCGACGGCGCCGATCGGGCGTGCGGTGGCCACCGCGGCGGGCGTCTACGCGATTCAGTCGCTCGCCCTGAGCCCTGCGGACACGTTGCGCCTTGGCGACGCGCTGACGATCCGCGGCGAGATCTATTCGCCCGATGGCCGGGCGCCGGTCGTGCTGCTGGGGATCGTGCGCGCCGACGGTACGCCCGTCTACGGTGTCGCCTCCGACATGGACCACGCCGCGCTCGCTCCGCGTGGCGCCGACACGTTCGCGTTCGCGCTCGAATTTCCTGCACTTGATCTGCTGCCCGGCAAGTACACGGTGCGCGCCCACGCGCTCGACCCGGAAGGCGTGCGCCTGTTCGACCAGGTGGAGTCGGTCATCACCGTCACGGGTGACGCGCGCGAGTTCGGCTTGGTGCGGTTGCCGCATCGATGGTGCAACGGTTCTGCCTGAAAATGGCCGCAGCGAGCCCGCTGATATGAGCGACAGCGCACTCGAATTCACCGGCGAGCGCTTCGTACCGGGTGTCGCGGGCGAGATCGTGTACGAGCACGTGCATCGCTATGCATTCGCCCGCGAGCTGGTGTCCGGCAAGCGCGTGCTGGACGCTGCCTGCGGCGAGGGCTACGGCAGCGCGTTGCTGGCCACGCAGGCGGCGACCGTCACCGGCATCGACCTCGACGCGGCGACGATCGCGCACGCGAGCGCGCGCTACGGCGGCATTGCCACGCTCGGCTTTGCCGTGGCGTCCGTGACGCATTTGCCGCTTGCGGATGCCAGCGTGGACGTGGTGGTGTCGTTCGAGACCATCGAACACCTGCCGGCGGAAGACCAGCCCCGCATGCTGGCGGAGTTCGCGCGCGTGCTGGCGCCCGGCGGTCTGCTGGTCATCTCGGCGCCCAATCGCGTCGAATATTCGGAGCGGCGCGGCTACGTCAACCCGTTCCATCGCAAGGAACACGATCGAGAGGAGCTGGACGCACTGCTGGCGCGCGCATTCGGCGCCCGCGCCTTCTATCGGCAGCGGCTATGGATGGGCTCGACCATCTGGCGCGAAGACGGCAATCGCAGCACGGTGAAGGCGCAAACGGGCGATTTTGACGCCGTCATCGATGCGCCGCTGCCGGACGCGATGTATTACATCGTGACCGCGGCGGCGAGCGCCACGATGCTGCCGTCGACGGTTGCGGCAACGTGGCTCTTCTGTGACGCCGCGCAGACCGAGCTCGAGCGCGCGCACCGTGACGCGCGCGAGGCCGTGCGTCTCGACGCCATCCTCGGCGAGCGCACGGCGATGCTGGATCGCAAGACCGCCCATGTCGAGCATCTCGAGTCGCTGGTTGCGTTTCGCGAAGGCATCATTGTCGAGCGCGACGGACAGGTGCAGCAGCTGTCGGCCCGCAACGTCGACATCGAGCAGCAGGCGGCTGCACTCCATTCGCGCGTGATCGAGCTCGATGCGAATGTGGCAGATCTTGTCGCGCGGCTCGCCGAATCGCAGTCCGTCGTCATGGCACAGGAGCGGATCATCGAATTCCGCCGGCACTGGCGCTGGTGGGCGATGTTGCCTTTGCTGAAACTGCGCGGTGCGTGGCACCGCATCCGCGGCCAATGAGCAGCCACGTCGACATCGTCATCCCGGTCTACAACGCCGCAGATGACGTCAGGGTCTGTGTCGACAGCGTGCTGCGGCACACCGACGCGCGGCATCGCGTCGTGCTGATCGACGACGCCTCGCCCGACCCGCGGATCGCGGAGATCCTCGCCGAGCTGGCGTCGCGGAGCTTGCCGCAACTCACGCTGCTCGCCAATGCCGCCAATCGCGGATTCACGGCGACGGCCAACCGCGCCATGGCGCTGTCCCGCAACGACGTCGTGCTGCTGAACTCGGACACGATCGTGCCGCAGGGCTGGCTGGACGCGCTGATCCGGTGTGCCGAGTCCGATCCGCGCATCGGCACGATCACGCCGTTTTCGAACAACGCCGAGATACTGTCCTTCCCCCGCTTCTGTGCGAACAATGCCTGGCTCGACGCGACCGATCCGACGCCGGTGGCGCGGGCGATCTCGCGGGCGGCGGTGCCGAGCTATCCGGATCTGCCGACGGGAGTCGGGTTCTGCCTTTACATTCGACGTGCGCTGATCGACGACATCGGGCGTTTCGACATCGCCTTTGGCGCCGGTTACGGCGAGGAGAACGATTTCTGCCTGCGTGCGGCGGCGCACGGATGGCGCAACGTGCTGGCCGACGACACGTTCGTCGCGCATACCGGCGGCCGCTCGTTCACCACGCAGAAGGCCTTGCTGATGGAGCGCAATGCCCGCGAGCTCCTGGCGCGTCATCCAGGCTACGACGCGATGATCCAGCGCTACATCGCGGCTGATCCGCTGCGTGCCCTGCGCGAGGCCGCGCGCACGCAGCTCGCCGTCCAGAGCGACCCGTCCGGCGGCGTACTGCACGTCATTCACCACCATGGCGGCGGCACCGAGTCGCATGTGCGCCAGCTGATCGACGCGTCACGCAGCGTGCGGCGCCATTACCTGGCGGTCGCGGTCGGCGACGCGTGGCAGGTCGAGGAGCACCGGGCCGATGGCGATGTCGTGCGCTATGCGCTGGAACGCGGCGCGGCGGAATCGTGGCCCGGCTTCGTCGATGGCATCTGCGCCACGTTCGGCATCGGGCTCATCCATCTGCACAACATCTCGGCGTGCCGCGTCGGGCTTTTGCAGGCGATGGCGGCGACGGCGCTGCCCTTCGGCTATACGGTGCACGACGTCAATTTCGGATGTCCGACGATCACGTTTCTCGATGCCTCCGGTCAATACTGTGGTGCGGTCACGGATCCCGGGACCTGCCGAACGTGTCTCGCCCGACAACCCGAATTCGCGGACATCGACATCGTCGACTGGCGCGCGCGTCACCGCGAGCTGGTTTCGCGTGCCGCGTTCCTGATCGCGCCGTCGGAGTGGGCCGCCGACACGTTTGCGCGCTACTTCGGGCGCAGGCCGACGGTGATCGCCCATGGCAGCACGCCACAAGCGGAAGGCGCGCCACCGCCGCTGCTGCCATTGCCGCCCGATGGCGCGAAGGTCGTCGCGGTTCTCGGCGCAGTCGGGCCGGACAAGGGAGCGCGTCGGCTCGAGCAGCTGGTCGAGTACGCGCGATTGCGCAAGGCACCTGTCCGGTTTGTGCTGATCGGCTATCTCGATCGCCAGCCGGGGCCCTGGCAGAGCGAGGACAAGGCTTTCACCGTGCACGGCCGCTATCGCGCCGGTGCGTTGCCTGCCATTCTTCATGCGTATGGTGCCGACCTGGTCCTGTTTCCATCGGCCGGCCCGGAAACTTTCAGCTACACGTTATCCGAGTCATGGTCCGCCGGTCTGTGCGTGCTCGTGCCGCCGATCGGCGCGCTCGCCGAGCGCGTGCGTGCGTCGGGCGCAGGGCAGGTGATGACAGCGCAGGAGTGGCAGGACACGCAGGCAATGTTCGCGCGCATCGAGTCCCTGCTGTTCGGTGCCGAACGTCCGCTGCGCGAGCATGCCGCGGATGTCGCGCGGTCGCTGGCGTTGCCGGCGCCGGCATCCATGGCGCGCGCCACGCTCGCGCTCTACGACGTCGCGCGGCAAGCCGCGGGTGACCCGCCGTCGCTGCACCCGCTGGATGCACGGCGGGTTCGCGACGCGCTGGGCTATGTTCCCTGGCAACCGCCGCCGCCATCGCCGGACGTACTGGCGGCGCGGCAATCGCTGCGCGTCCGCGTCGCGCGCGCCGCGATGCGGTTGCGTCGCACGCGGGCGGGCGAATCCCTCTATCGGCACCTGTCGCCTCGACTGATCGACGCGCTGAAGTCGCGGCTGCGCTGATGGCGGCCTCCTACGACGACTGGATCAGCCGCGCGCGCGAGCACATCGCCGAAGCACGGCCGATCGACGCGCTCACGTGCTACCGGGAGGCCGCACGTCTCGGGCCCGGCACAGCCGAACCCCTGCGTGGCATGGCGGACTCGTTGTGGCGACTCGGCAAGACGCGCGAAGCCGTGGCCGCCTGGCGTGAAGCGGTGACACGTCAGGTGGACGACCTGCCGTCCTGGCAGGCGTTGGCGGAGGCTTCGATCTTCGTCGGCGACGACGCGCTGGCGCAGGAAGCCGCCCGCCACGTGCGCGCGGGCGAGTCCGGCAACAGGTTCGCGAGATTCATCGAGGCATGTCACGAGCTGGCGTCGCCGCAAACGCGCGCCACGGCCTGCGCTGCGCTCGAAGCGATTGTCGTGTCAAAGCTTCGCTTCATCCGCCGGCCGCATGTCGCCGGCGCGCTGGCGCGCGCGCTGGCCGCGATCGATCAGGACGAGTGCCAAGGACTGCGCCGCGCGCTGGCCGCGCATGCGGCGAGCCTGCCGTTCGATCTGATGCCGGCCGTCGCACCGCTGGCGGCGGCTGACGTGCTGCGCGCACGCATCGATTCCGCGAGCGTCACCGACGATCTCGACGCCCTGCGACGCGTCGCGCTTGCAATGGGTCGCGACGAGCTGGGTCAGCGAGCGGCCGATCGTTACAGCCGGCTTTGCATGCAAAAATTCGAGCCGGACGTGAGCTTGGGCTGGCCGCGGCGCACGGCCGGCGAGCGCCTGCGAGTCATTGTCATCGCCGACGCGTACGACGCGACGGAAGCTCACGCCGCGCACGACGACCGCCTTTCGCCGCTGCTCGCCGCGTTGCAGCGCATGTCGGAGCACGTCGAGCTGTCCGTCGGCACCTTCGGTGCGGGTCAGCCCATGGTCGATCGCCTCGCCTCGACTTCGCTGACGGCAACGCGGGTTGCCCAAATGCCGGATGCGCCGGACGTCGAATCGGCGCGTGCGCTGGCCGCAGCGGACCCCGATGTGCTGATCGACCTGTGCGGAATCGCGAGGCCAATGGGTCCGCTGCTCGCCGCCCGGCCGGCGCGCCTCGTCCTGTCGACCGCGGATGCACCGCATCTCGCGATGCCGCTGGTGGACGATCTCGTAGCGAACGAACCCGGGGCGTGGCACGACATCCTTGCCGGGATGTTCGCCGCCATGGCTGGCTCCGCTTCGGCGAATTCCGGCGCCGATGCGCTGCGGACGACGCTCGAACAGGCGATCGCCGCCCATCGCGAAGGCCGCCTCGACGCGGCAGCGGCGTCGTACGGCGACGTGTTGGCGGAGCAGCCCGCGCATGCGTCGACGTTGCACCTGCGCGGCGCGCTGCACCGCGATGCCGGCAACCAGGCGTTGGCGCAAGCGGATTTCACGGCCGCGCTTGCGGTTGCGCCACGCGATCGTCGCAGCCGGGTCGCACTCGCGCAGCTCGCGTTGGCCGAGCATCGCGCGGGGGACGCGCGGCGGCTCATGGAGGCGGGGCTGGAGCTCGATCCAGCGGACCTGCCGATGTTGCGCACGCTGGGCCATGCGGCGCTGGCGCAACGCGACGCCGCGGCCGCCGTCAATGCGTTCGCCGCCGCGCTTGCGGCCGAGCCGTTCGATGCCGAGACGCATTTCAACCACGGCGTCGCGCTGCAGATGCTGCGTTACCTCGGCGATGCCGCGCGCGCCTATCGACGCGCGCTCGATATCATGCCCTCGCTCGTCGACGCGCATTTCAACCTCGGCATCGTGTTCGATCAGCTCGACGAGGCCGATCCGGCGATCACCGCGCTCGAGTACGTCCTGAAGCGGCAGCCGCAACGCGCCGACGCACACCGCGCACTGCTCGACATCCTCTCGCGACGCAACCGCGGCAGTGAGTGGATGCGGGCGTTCCTCCGTTTCGAGGCGAGCTGTCCGGATGCGCTCGGGCTCGTCGCCAATGCGCTCGAGTACTACCAGTACATGGGCGACTTCGCCAGGGTGCAGACCTATGTCGAGCGCCTGTCACGCGACGAATTCAAGCCGGCGAACGAGCTCGACCTCGTGGATTCGCTCGAGCAGCTGCTGTATCTGATGCTCTTCTTCGACATCGACCCCGGCGTGCAGGCCTCGCTGTATTCCACCTACGACAAGGCCGTGAACCGGGTATATGGCCAGCCATGGCCGCCGCGTCCCGCACGCGCGCCGGGTGTGCTGCGCGTGGGATACCTTTCCGCCGACATGCGCGATCACGTGATGGGCAAGATGATGCTGCCGGTGCTGCGCGAGCATGACCGCGGGCAGTTCTCGATCTTCCTGTACTCGACGTCGGAATCCGAGGACGAGGTGACGGCGCAGTTTCGGCAGCTCGGAGATCCTTTCGTCACCTTGCACGGGTTGGCCGACGATGCAGCGGCGAGCCGGATCGCGGAGGACGATCTCGACATCCTGGTCGATTTGTCGACACACACGCGCGGAGCGCGCCCCGGGATCGTCGCCCGCAAGGCGGCACGCGTGCAGATCACCCACGTCGCCAGCGCGGGACTGCTTGGCATGTCGGCCGTCGATTTCAAGATCACGGATCACTTCGCCGATTTGCCGGAGAGCGACGACCTGCTGATCGAATCCCTGCTGCCGATGGACGGCTGTGCGTATCCGGTGCGGCGAATGCAGGCGGCACAGGATCACGCGTTCCATCGCCAGGCGCTCGGAATTCCTGCCGATGCCGTGGTCATCGGCGCGTTCGTCACGCCACTCAAGCTGTCACGGCGCACGATGGCGCTGTGGAAGGAGATCCTCGATCGTGTACCGCTGGCGCGCATCGCGTTCTCGCCGTCGGCGCCCTGGCTCGGCGACTCGTATCCCAGGATCCTCGCCGCGGCGGGAATCGATCCCGGTCGCGCGCTCATACTGCCGCAAGGCAGGAATGAGGCGGAAGGCCTGGCACGGTACGCGATTGTCGACTTCGTGCTCGACCCGGCGCCGTTCGGCAACGTCAACGGCACCATCGAGCCGCTCAACCTTGGAATCCCTGTCGTGACATTGTGCGGCCGCTCGCACGGCGCACGCACGGGCTTCAGCATTCTCAGCAATCTTGGCGTGACGTCGACGATCGCGACGAGCGGGCGCGAATATGTCGCCATCGCCGTCCGCCTCGCCGACGACATGGATTTTCGCGGCCAGGTGCGGCGCGAGATCGAGCACAGGCTCGCCGATTCGCCGTTGTTCGATATGCGCGATTACGCGCGCCGCCTCGAAGCCGTGTATCGGGAGGCGATGCGGCGCGCGGGACTTGCGCCTGAACCATGAGCCGGCTGGACGATGCGGTCGCTGCGCTCAGACGCGGGGATGCGCGCGGCGCCTACCTCGAACTGTCGGCGATGCTGGCGGCGACGGTGTTCGAGAATGACGCGCGCGCGCCGATTCTTGCACAGCGTGCGCGCGCATTGCAGTCGATGGGCAACCTGGCCGCGGCGGCCGCCGATCTCGAGCAGGCGCTGGCAATCGTGCCCGGCGATGCGGCTTCGTGGATGGTGCTGGGCATCGTCCGCTCGGACCTGCGCGAGCTGCCCGCTGCGATCGCGGCCTTTGCGCAAGCTGTAAAGCACGATCCCGGCCTTGCACGCGGCTGGAACAATCTGGGGAACGCGCAATGGCAGCACGGTGACGTCGAGGACGCCATCATCTCGTTCGAGCGCGCCATCACGATTCAGCCGGACTATGCGCTGGCGCATGGCAACCTCGGTTCGGCATTGCGCAGCGTCGGCCGTCGGCGGGATTCCGAGCGCGCTCTGGTGCAGGCACTGCGCCTCGAACCGAATCTCGTCTCGGCGCTGCAGGCGCTGGCAGCGTTGCACAAGGATAACGGCAAGGTCGACGAGGCGGTGGCGCTGTACGCGCGCGCCGCCCAGTTGTCGCCCAACGACGCGGTCCCTTGCATGCACCTCGCCCGCCTGCTGGCCGAGCGCGACGACCTTGCGGCAGCGAAGCGCGTCTATGTCGAGGCGGCGCGCCGCGATCCCGCGATGCTGTCGGCGTGGATCGGGCAGCATCTGCTCCTGCCGCAGATCTATCGCGACGGCGAGCACGTCGAGAGTGCGCGCAGGGGCTTCGCCGAAGGCCTGGGGGCGCTCGAGACCGGCCTGCCCGAAGTCGCGTCGGATCTCGCGCACGATCGACGCATCGACAACATGCGCTGGAGCAATTTCCTGCTCGCCTACCAGGGACGTGACGATCGTGCGCTCCAGCAGCGTTACGCACGTCTCGTCGCCAGCACGCTCGCACCGGGTGCGCCCGCCGCGCCGCGCGTTCGCACTCGCGCGGCGCGCGAGCGGATCCGGATCGGCTTCGTCTCGGCGTTCTTCCGCGAGAGCACGGTCGGCAACTACTTCGTGAGCTGGATTACCGATCTGCCGGTCGATCGCTTCGAGGTGCACGTCTATCACCTGCACGGAACGCGCGATCCCCTCTCGGCCAGGCTCAGGCAGGCCTCAAGCGTTTTTCGCGAGTGCCCGCGATTGATGCCGTCGCGCGTCGCACGCACGATCCGCGACGATGCGCTGGATGTGGTCGTGTATCCGGAGCTTGGCATGGACACGACGACATTCGTGCTGGGCGCGCTGCGGCTGGCGCCGGTGCAGTGCGCGGCCTGGGGGCACCCGGTGACCACGGGACATCCCGCCATCGACGTGTACTTCTCGAGCGAGGCGATGGAGCCGCCGGATGCGCAGCAATTCTATTCGGAACGGCTGGTGACGCTGCCGGGGATCGGCACGCGGTACTCGATGCCCGTCCTGCCTGCGCAGCGCACGCGCGCCCAGTTCGGCCTGCCGGACGCCGGGCCGCTCTATCTGTGCCCGCAGTCGCTGTTCAAGGTTCTGCCGGACGACGATGCGTTGTTCGCCCGCGTGCTCGCGGCGGTGCCGGAGGCGGGGCTCGTCATGTGCAACGGCCGCAACGAGTACGTCACACAGCTCTATCGCGCACGCCTGCAGTCCGCGCTGGCCATGCAGGGCGTCGATGCGGCGACACGGGTGCATTGGCTGCCGACGCTGTCGCATGACGATTATCTGCGGGCCAACGCGGTCTGCGACGCGATGCTCGATACGACGCACTGGTCGGGCGGCAACACGTCGATCGACGCGATCGCCGCGGGCTTGCCGATCATTACTCTCGAGGGCGAATACATGCGCTCGCGCCAGAGCGCGGCGATGTTGCGCATGGCCGGCGCTGAGGACCTGATTGCCGATTCGCGCGACAACTATGTCGCCAAGGCGATTGCGATCGTGCGCGACGGCGCCTGGCGTGCCAGGCAGGTGGCGGCGATGACCGGCGGCCGGAGTCGTATTTTCGACGACGCGCGCCCGGTGCACGCGCTGGTGGGCGAACTGCAGACGCTGTGCGGCGCAACCGCCGGCTAACGCGTGGCGCGGTGCTCCTTCAGCATGTCGCACAGCGCTTGTCGAACCTGTGCGACCGGGGCTTCCCAGGTGCGCGTGACGTCCTGGCGAAACAGTCTCGCGCGCGGATACCAAGGCGTGGTCTGCGTGGCAACGCCCCAGCGCCAGTCCGGTGCATACGAGAGCAGCGCCCACAGTGGCACATCGAGCGCGCCCGCGAGATGCGCGGTGCTCGTGCAGACACTGATGACCAGGTCCAGCGAATCCATGAGCGCCGCCTTGTCGTCGAAATTGTGGCGGGCGTCGAGCCGGATGAGCGACGATGCGGCCGGCACTGATTCGATCTGGTCCTCGCCGTCGATGTGCTGCAGCGAATACCAGGCGATCCCGTCGAGTGCGAACAGCGGGGCGAGCAACGCGAGAGGACACGAACGTCGGCGATTGTTGGCCATGCGCGGATTGCCGGCCCAGGACAAGCCGACGTGCAGGCGCGAACGCCGCCCCCGCACGACTGCGCGCCAGCGCTCGACGCGCGCGGGATCGGTCGTGATGTAACGCCGTTGGCGCGTGGGCGTATCACGTCCGATGCCGAGGACCGCCCCCACCGATAGCAGCGGCAGTTCGAAATCGGCCGGCGGAATGGCCGCGCCGTCTGCGATGGTCGCGGCGACTCCCGGCGCCGTGGCGCACAGCGTCACCAGCGGCTCGGGGACCTGCACGACCACGCGCGCGCCGCGCGCGGCGAAGTCCTGCGCAAAGCGCACGAATTGCAGCGTGTCGCCAAGTCCCTGCTCGGCGAGCAGCAGGAGCGTCTTGCCGGCGAGCGGCGAGCCGTCGTATCGCGGCAGCGGCGACGGCTTCGCTCGACCGGCCAACGCGGCCAACCCGAGACGTGCGTCGTATTCACGCCAGCCTTCCGCGTAGTCACCTCGCGCCAGCAGCGCCAGCGCGAGATTCCAGCGCGCCTCGGCGAATCCCGGCTCGAGCGCGAGCGCGTGGCGATAAGCGTCGATCGCGTCATCGAGCTCGTTGCGCTGCGCCAGCGCGAGCCCGAGGTTGTTCCATGCAGCGACGTGATCGTCGCGAGCCGCGAGCGCGCTGCGATGCGCGGCAACGGCGTCGTCGAACCGGTCGAGCGCCGCATACAGCAGACCGGCGTTGTTGTAGAACTCCGCCTCGTGGGGTGCGATTTCGAGCGAGCGCTCGACCAGCGGAAGGGCATCGCCGAGATTCCCGCGCTGATAGTGCGCCACCCCGAGATAGTGTGTCGCGGTGTTGGCGCCGGGGTCGAGCGCCAGCGCGGCGCGGTAGTCGCGCACCGCAGCGTCGATCTCACCGCGTCGGTGGGCGTCGAGCCCGCGGCGCGTCAGCCTCTCGACATCCACGACCGGCGCGGTGCTCGCCGCAGCCGCGGCGGGAACCGAAACCGCTTCCGGGCCGGACGTTGCGCTGCCGTGACAGTGCTTGAAACGCCTGCCGCTGCCGCACGGACAAGGATCGTTGCGACCGACCGCCGCATGCGGACGGTCGCGCGCGACCGCCTCGCCCAGCGCGGCCTCGACCTCGGCGTCTGCCGGGGAAGTCGCGAGCATGCGCTGCGCCAAGGCTCTGACCACTTGCCATTGCGAGAGCGCGCGCGCGTTGCGCAGGAGCTGGAGGCACTGTGGCGAGCGCGTGACTTCATCCGACAGCTGCGCGACCAGCGGCGCCAGCTCGTGCTGTTTCATCACCCGCGGGAAATTGTAGAGGCCGTGGAAGCCGAACGTTCGTGCCGGCAACGCGGCGACTTCGAACGAGAAGCGCTCCGCCATGGGCGCGGTGCCGAAGCGGATGCCGTGATCGCGTTCGAGCAGCGGACGGAAGGTGCGCGCGATGAGCTCGTCCTCCGCGGCATCGCCGTCGATCCGTGGATCGGCGAGCGCGTCGATCAGCCGTCGCGAGCGCAGCGAGAATCCGCCATTGCCGACGTCCATGCCGTCCGTGTGCCAGAACCAGCGCGCACCGAGGTAATCGCATTCGAGGAAGCGCGGATCCCAGGCGTCGGGGTGAAGCACAAAGCCGTCCCATTGCACCAGCAGCACGTGGGACGTGGCGACATAGGGCGCGAGACCCTTGAGGACGAGCCGGGAGTAGCCGGCGCGCGAATCGATCGGCGGGATCGTCAGGACTTCGATGCCGGACGGCACGTCGACACCCGGCGGAATCGCGTCGGTCAGCCACACGGCACGGGCGAAGCGGATGCCGGCTGTCGAGCGTGCGAGCGCGCGTGCCGCAAGCGCGTGGTTCGCCGTGTCGGCGGCGATGAGCGTGATCTCCGGCAGTTCGATCACGTCGGAGGCGTCATGCCGTCGCCATCGTGGCGTCGGCGAAACGGCGCGACCACGCGCGGAATACGACCATCGCCCATACGGCGAGCAGCGGCGCCAGGTGCAATAACGCGCGGTTGACGGTGGTCTGCGACTCGACCCACGCGCGAGCATTGGTGAAGGCGAAGACGAAGAACAGGAACAGCACGCCGGTGGCAACGAGCATCGTCAGCGGTGCAATGCGGGGTGCAAGGCAATCGCGCGCGCCGATGACCGCCGCGGCGAAGATGCCGTACCAGAGGATGTTCCACGTCCCCAGCATGAACAGGCTTTCGAACAGGCCGTTCCACGGCGGCGCGAAGTCGAGGTGCAGGTGGTAGCCCATCACCAACGCCGACGTCTGCGCGAGCACCAGGAGCGCGCACAGCACGACGCCGAAGCCGGCCAGCACCAGCTTGATGCCGACGCGGGGCAGGAGCACGACAGCGAGCGGCACGGCGAGCGTCGCCAGCCACACGATGCCCGGTTGCTTGATCGTCGGGCATGCAAGGCCCAGCAGCAACGCCACCAGCGCATCGCCGCGGTCCCGCGCGTCGAGCGCATGCAGCAGCGCGAGCGCGGCCAGCGTGAAAAACGCGGCCATCGGCAGGTCGGCGTATCCTGCCAGCGCCACATGCACGTTGACGATAGGAATCGTGGAGACGATCAGCGTGCCGCAGAGGGCGGCCAGCGGCTCGAACGCGAGACGACGCAGCGCGCCGTACAGCGCGATCGTGAACGCAAGCGACAGCATCCACCACGGAATATTCATCAGGGCGTCGTCGAAGCGGCCGAGCACCAGCGCGGAAAACACCTGCCACAGGGGCACGGTGGCCGGATAGCCGGGTGCCGCGTCGGTGTAGTACGCGCCGCCGGCTGCCAGCCATTGATCGACGGGGACGAATGGCACGATGCGGCGCAACTCGAACCACACCCGCGCCTTGGTCGCCCACTGGATCCAGGCGTCCCACGGGTAGAGGGGCTGCAGCGCCACGTCGACGAAAAGCAGTACGTAGCGCAGCGCAAGCCACGCGACGATTGCCGCGAACGCGGCCCGTCGCCAGCCGGCGAGTTCGCGCAGGCGCACCGCGTCAACGAGCGCCGTGCGCATCGCGGGCCACCGCAAGGCGCCGCGACGCTGTGCGACGTACAGCGCGGCAACGGCGAGCGCCACGATTGGCAGCAGGACCGACGTGCGGCCAAAGGCGACGCCCATCGCCGACAATCCGCGCATCCACATCGTCAGCACGAAGGCGCCGATCAGGAAGCCGACGCCTTTCGTCCATGCCGCCTCCCCGGGCGCGCGCCAGTCGAAGGGGCCGCGCAGCGCCGCCGTGAGCGCCGCTCCGCAAAGCCAGACGGCACACCACGCGACGGTGACAGCGAGGATCTGCATCGCGTCAGTCGATCTCGAACAGTGCCGCGCCATTTGCGTCGACGAGCTTCAAGTCGGCATGGACGGGCGGGTTGCCATCCCATCGCAGCAGCTTGTGCGCCGCGTCGTACTGGATGTTGTGGCGATGGTAGACGAGCAGCCAGTCGCCCGGCTTCATCCATTGCGGCGGCGCGATCACGTTCTCGAACGGCGTGAACTCCACGTTATGCGGATACAGGTGCCAGGCGGCGCGTCCGCGGAAATAGTGTTCATCGGAGGCGACGAACACGCGCGCCGGAGGTTTCGGCATGATCGCGAGCGCACGCTCGACAAACGCGTACAGCGCGCCATCTTCCGCCACACGGTGCCGCTCCTCCGGAGATTTCCCGCCGTAGGTCGCATACACGAGGCGGGTCTGCCGCGCGAGATTGAGCGTCCAGCGCGCGTCGACGATCAGCCATGCAGCGACGAACAGGCCGCCGATCGTGCAGGCCGCACCGAGCCCGTAGCCGCGCGGCGCGAAGCGCCGAAGCAGCAGGAGGACGAGCGCGGAAAGCGCAACCGCCGCCGCGGCCAAGGCGGGCAGCGGCAGATCCTGCGAATCGGCACCGCCGGCAAGCGTGTTGATCGACGCGCCGTTGAACGGCTCGAACGTCGTCCATTCGCCGAACCGGGCGCGGATGAAATCGAGCGCGCCGAAAGGCCTCGCGACGACGCCTTCGATGCGCATCGGCGCTCCGAGCGGAGCGCGGATGGCCAATGCCAGACCGGTGATGTGGCCGAGCCATGCGGGATCGCGTGCCAGCACGAACGGCCGCAACAGGCCCGCTTCGACGACGCCCTGGGCCAGATTCGTGCGTCGGGTCGCGACATCGGACTTCCACAGCAGCCGCACATCCGCGCCGTCAGGAATGCCGCGCACGATCCATTGCACGCCGAGGTAGTCCGCGCTGCGGATGTCGGTGTCCAGCGAGACCAGCGTGGTGGCGTTGTCGCCCGGTGCAGTGATCACCAGCACGCCGTGGTCCAGCGCACCCGTGCCGTCGACAAGCTTCAGCGCCGACGCCGGCCACGCGACGTCGTTGACACGCGGCGCCCACCGCCCCGGCACGACAGCGGCGAGGTACGCCACGGCGAGCAGCAGCGCGCAGCCGAAGCCGACGCAGGCCGCGATCGTGACCTCGCGTCGCAGCCGCCGCGACGGCTGTGGCGGAGCGGCGTTGGGCGATGGCGGCGCGTCGCCCGTCGCCGCATCGCTCGCGGCGTCGTTCAATGGGCGTTGCGACTCGTCAGGATGTGCCAAAGCGTAAGGCCGAGGATCCGCAGGTCGAACCACAGCGACCAGTGTTCGACGTAGTAGAGGTCGTATTGTATTCGTCGCGCGAGATCGCTGTCGCCGCGCAGGTCGTTCACCTGCGCCCAGCCGGTGATGCCGGCCTTGACCAGGTGCTTCTGCATGTAACCCGGGATCTCCTCGCGGAATTGCGCGACGAACTCGGGACGCTCCGGCCGCGGGCCGACGAGCGACATGTCGCCCTTCAGCACGTTCACGAGTTGCGGCAGCTCGTCGAGGCTCAGCCGCCGCAAAAGGAGACCGAAGCCCGTGGCGCGCGATTCGCCGCGGCGCGACCAGACGGCGCCCGATTCGGCCTCTGCCGTCACCGGCATCGTGCGGAACTTGAGCATCCGGAAGCGCTCGCCGTTCCACGTCACGCGCTCCTGGCGATACAAGACGGGGCCTGGCGAAGTGAGCTTCACGCCGATCGCGATCAGGACCAGCAGGGGCAGCGCGACGACGAACAGGAACGCGCCCAGCACGAAGTCCTCGAGGGCCTTGGTCACGCGCGCGAAGCCCGTCATCGGCGTGGCCGTCAGCGACAGCACGGGGAGCCCGGCGACCTCGGTCAGCGAGTGGTTGATGAGGTGGAAGCCGAAGATGTCGGGGACGAAGCGCACCTCGACGGCACTGTTGCGCAGGAGGTCGAGGATGGCGCGCACGCGCAGCTCGGCGCGCAGAGGGAGCGCGAGCCATACCTGGTCGATGCCCCGCGCGTCGACGTCGGCGACGAGCAGATCGGCGGCGCCGAATACCGGAAGTCCGGCGAGCGTGGCGCCCTGCTTGGCGGCATTGTCGTCATAGAAGCCCACGACGTTGAGCCCCGCCCAGGGCGCTGCGTGCAAGTCGCGGGCGACGCGTTCGCCGAGGGCGCCGGCGCCGACGATCGCGATATGCCGCAGGTTGCGCCCGCGGCGCCGCCAGCGGCGCAAGGCGACCCGCGTCGCGGTGCGCAACGTGGCCGACAGCAGGAAGCCGAGCCCGAGCCAGATCGCCATCCACACGCGCGAGAACGTGTCGCCGGTCTTCGTGACGAACAGCATCGCCACCACGATCGCGGCCAGCAGCAGCCATGCCAGCGCGATGTCGCGCAGCTCGCTGGCGACGCTGGCGCCACGATAGGTGTCATAGAGGCGGAACGCCGGGAACACCACGGCGATCGCGACCGTGCTGGCCGCGATCAGCACGATGTAGTGCTCGGTGGTCGCGGTCGCCGGGGGATAGAGGAGGAACGCAACGACACCGGCGCCTGCCGAGCATGCCGGATCGAGGAAGCGCAGCAGCGTCGCGAACATCGCGGCGTGCGGCTTGAGGAGGGTGCGGGCCATCGGCGCGGATTATGGCGCCACGCCGATGAAAGCGCTCATCTCCCGGCGAAAGCGCGCGGCGCCGAAGCGTTCGGCGTTGCGACGGCAATCGGCGGCGTCGATCCCGGCGTCGCGGGTTTCGAACCTGCGCAGCGCGGCAGCGATCGACTCGGCCGACTGCGCGTCGAAGAATGCCCCGGTCGGACGCTCGCCCTCGGCGACGATGGTTTCGCGCACGCCGCCGCGGCCGTAGGCGACCACCGGCGTGCCGCACGCCTGAGCCTCGAGCGGCGCAATGCCGAAATCCTCCTCGGCGGCGAACACGAATGCGCGCGCATCGCGCATCAGCTCGCGCAACCGCTCCCGCGTGACCTCGCCCGCGAACGTCACGTTGGACGATGCCGCGGCGCGCGCAGGGGCCACGTCGGAACCGCCGCCGGCGACGACGAGGCGGCGCCCCGGCAGCGCGGCGAACGCGGCGACGATGGCGTCGAGCCGCTTGTAGGCGACCCAGTGCGATGCTGCGAGGTAGAAGTCGCGCGCCGGTGCCGCCGCTGGCGTGAACCAGACGGTGTCGACCGGCGGGTAGATCACGCGCGCCACGCGCCCGTAGTTGCGGAGAATTCGCGCGGCGATGAATTGCGAGATGGCGGCGAACTCGCTGATGCCCGAGTTGCTCGCGCGATCCCAGTCCCGCAGGCGATCGAGCACCGGGTTGGCAAATGGGCGCAGCCAGCCGGACGGCGTGCCGCGGCGAAAATACGCGTCGCGCAGATCCCACGCATAGCGCATCGGCGTCAGGCAATACGAATAGTGGCGCTGTCCCGCGTGCACCGGGACGCCTTTGGCCACCGCATGCGATATCGACACCACGATGTCGTACGACGAGACGTCCAGCGAAGCCACTGCGCGTGGAAACAGCGGAAGCAACTTGCGGAAGTGGCGGCGCGCACCCGGTACGCGTTGCAGGAACGAGGTGGTCGCGCGGCGGCCCTGCAGGCGCGCCCGGGTCGCATCAGGAAGGAAATCAACCAGCGCGAAAAGATCCGCCTGCGGATACATCGCGGCGATTTCCGCGAGCACGTTCTCGCCACCGCGCCAGGCGTCGAGCCAGTCGTGGACGATCGCCATGCGCGGCGCCGCGGAGTTTGCGTAATCGTTCAAGGGCGGTCTGCGCGCGGGCCCGCATCCTGTGTATGACAATGCGATAATACTGGTTCACACAGGGGCGCATGGTCGACGGCCGTAGGGAGCGGCGAAAAATGGGCAAACGGGCTTTCGTGACGGGCGTGACCGGGCAGGACGGGGCTTACCTGTCGCAGCTCCTGCTCGACAAGGGCTATGCCGTCACCGGACTCGTCGCCCGGCGCGCGACGGAGACCGATTGGCGCCTGCGGGAGCTCGGCATCATCGACCGGATGGAACTGATCCGCGGCGACATGACCGACCTTCAGTCGCTGTGTGCAGCGCTCGAAACCGCGAAGCCCGATGAAATCTACAACCTGGCGGCGCAGAGCTTCGTCGGCGTCTCCTGGTCGCAGCCGCAGCAGACCACCCAGGTCAACGCGATCGGTACCCTCAACATCCTCGACGCCACGCGGCGCATGAGCCCCGGGGCACGCTTCTACCAGGCGTCCACGAGCGAGATGTTCGGCCTCGTGCAGACCACGAACCAGGACGAGAGCACGCCGTTCTATCCGCGCAGCCCCTATGGCATCGCCAAGCTCGCCGCGCACTGGTTTACGATCAACTATCGCGAGAGTTACGGCCTGCACGCCTCGTGCGGCATCCTGTTCAACCACGAGTCGCCATTGCGCGGGATCGAGTTCGTCACGCGCAAGGTCACCGACGCCGTCGCGCGCATCAAGCTCGGCCGCCAGAAGGAGCTGCGGCTCGGCAACATCGACGCCCGCCGCGACTGGGGCTACGCGCTCGACTACGTCGACGCGATGTGGCGGATGCTGCAGCAGCCCAAGCCCGACGACTACGTCATCGCCACGGGCACCACCACCACCGTGCGCGAGATGTGCCGCATCGCCTTCGAATGCGTCGGCCTCGACTATCAGTCGCACGTGGTCGTCGACCCGGCGCTGTTCCGGCCTGCCGAAGTCGACGTGCTCCTCGGCAACCCGGCGAAAGCACAGCGTGTGCTCGGCTGGTCGCCGCGTACTCCGCTCGCGGAGCTGATCCCGATGATGGTCGACGCCGATCTGCGGCGTGTCGCCCGTGAGGCGTGACGCCGCGCCGCTGGGCTATTACCGCGACCTGGTAATCACCCTCACCATCAAGGAGATCAAGGTCCGTTACAAGCGGACCTTCCTCGGCTACGCGTGGTCGCTGCTCAATCCGATCGTCTACGCGGTGACGTACTGGATCGCGTTCAAGGCGATCCTCAACGTCAGGATCGAGGGTTACTTCGTGTTCCTGCTGTGCGGGCTGTTTCCGTGGCAGTGGCTGTCGAGCTCGCTGATGTCGTCGCCCGGCGGATTCGTCACCAATGCCTCGCTGATCAAGAAGATCAGCTTCCCGCGCTACCTGATCGTGCTGTCGACGATCATCACCGAGGGCCTGCACTACCTGCTGTGCATCCCGGTGCTGACGGTGATCATGCTGGCGATGGGCCGCGGCGGACCGCACTGGTCCTGGCTGATAGGAATTCCCGCGCTGCTCGTGCTGCAGGCGACGATCTCGTTCGGCATCGCCCTCGCGATCGCCTCGTGCAACGTGTTCTTCCGCGACATCGAGCGCCTGCTGTCGCTCGTCATGACGGTGCTGTTCTACCTGACGCCGGTGATCTACGAGCCGAAGATGGTTCCCGAATACCTGCGCCCGATCATGGCGGCCAATCCGTTCGCACCGTTGATCGTGGCCTGGCGGCGGCTGTTCATCGATGGCCAGGTCGACTGGACGACGCTCGGCACCGCGGCGATCGCCGCAGCGGTCTCGATCGTGGTGGGCGCGTTCGCGTTCCACCAGACGCAATGGAAGTTCGCGGAGGCGCTGTGAGCGGACAGCCCGCCATCGCCTTCGACAACGTGTGCAAGACGTATTCGATGGCCTGGCACATGGCGGGCGGCATCAAGGGTCTCGTGCTGCGGCCGGGCGAGGCGCTGCGCCGCATGCGGCAGGTCGAGCGCGAAGTGCTGCACGACGTGACCTTTGCGGTGGCCACCGGCGAATCGGTGGGCATCATCGGCCGCAACGGCGTCGGCAAGAGCACGATCCTGGCGCTGATCGCCGGCGTGCTGCGGCCGACCTCGGGCACCGTGCGTGTCGACGGCCGTGTCGCCCCGCTTCTCGAGCTCGGCGCCGGGTTCCATCCGGAGCTCACCGGCCGCGACAATATTCTGCTCAATGGCGTGCTGCTTGGCATGCGGCGCGACGAGGTTGCGGCCAAGGCCGACGACATCATCGCCTTCGCCGAGCTGGCCGACTCGATCGACGAGCCGATCCGCGTGTATTCGAGCGGCATGGTTTCGCGCCTGGGCTTCGCGGTGGCCGTGCATCTGGAGCCCGAGGTCTTGCTGATCGACGAGTCGCTGACCGTGGGCGATGCGCCGTTCCAGGAGAAGTGCATCGCCAAGATCGCCGAGCTGCACGCGCACGGCGTGACAACGCTGCTGGTGTCCCACGACTTGCGCAGCATCGAGCGTCTATGCGACCGGGCGATGGTGCTCGAGTCGCGGCACATCGCCTTCACGGGGCCGCCCGACGAGGCGGTGGCGTTCTACAGGATGGGCATGCAATGACGCTGGCACGCCGCGCTCGCCATGCGATCGGCGCGGTCGTGCGTCGTGCCACCGCGCCCGCATCGCCGGCGCGCCTTGCGGAATCGCGGCTCCGCCTCGCCAGCGCATCGGGCGCGCCGGAGGCGCAAGGGGGCCCCTGGGTGTTCGGCTGCGGCGCGTGTCGCGAGGCGCATTTCCACATGCCGCTGTTCGCCGACTGGTGCAGGCAACTCGGCGAAGCGCCACGCTACCACCGCAAGCTCTGGGAATTCGTCTACATCGCGCAAGTGCTGCGCGAGCGCGGGGCGCTGGTCGCCGGGGCTCGCGGCGTCGGCTTCGGCGTGGGAATGGAGCCGCTGGTCGCCCTGTTCGCGAGCCTTGGCGCGGACGTGCTGGCGACAGACCTCGGCAGCGACGCCGCGATTGCCGCCGGATGGGTGGCCAGCGGTCAGCATGCAGTCAGCGAACTTGGCGCGCTCAACGCGCGCGGATTGTGCGACCCGGCGACGTTCGCGCAACGCGTGCGCTATCGCACCGTAGACATGAATGCGATTCCGGGTGACATTCGCGGCTACGACTTCTGCTGGTCGAGTTGCGCGTGCGAGCATCTGGGCAGCATCCGGCGCGGGGCCGACTTCGTCCGTCGTTCTCTCGACGTGCTGCGACCGGGAGGCATCGCTGTGCATACGACCGAGCTCAACCTGTCGTCATCCACGTACACCGTGCGCAAGGGCGGCACCGTGTTGTTCCGTCGCCGCGACCTCGAATCGCTCGCGGCGACGTTGCGCGATGATGGCCACTACGTGCCGCCGATGGATTTCGCCACGGGCAGCGACCCGATCGAGCGCCACGTCGACGTGCCGCCATACGCGGCGGAGCCGCACCTGCGCGTCGGCCTGCCATTCCGGCTACGCTGGTTCGAGACCACGTCGATCGGCATGCTTGCCATCAAGGGTGCCATGGCGTGATCTCCTGGGCGCAGAACCTCGAAGACGTGATGCTGGCGCGTGCACTGCAGGGGGTCGCGCAGGGCTTCTACATCGATGTCGGCGCCTTCGATCCCAACGTCGATTCGGTGACGCGGCACTTCTATGAACATGGCTGGCGCGGCATCAACATCGATCCCATTCCCGCGCAGCTCGCAGCATTCACGCGCGTGCGGCCGCGCGACGTCAACCTTTGCGTGGCGGCGGGCGCACGAAGCGGTACCCTGCGTTGTTTCGACTTTTCGCCGGTCGGGCTTTCCACGCTCGACGCCGAGGTGGCGGCCGCCATGCGCGCGCGCGGATACGAATACCGGGAAATCGACGTGCCGGTGCGCACGCTGGCCGAGATCATCGATGAGCACGGCGACGCCACGATCGATTTCCTGAAGATCGACGTCGAGGGCGCGGAGGCGGACGTGCTCGCAGGCTGCGACTTCGGGCGCCATCGCCCGCGCATCGTCGTCGTCGAGGCCACGGCGCCGATGTCGCCCCGCGCGACGCACGACGACTGGGAGCCGACGCTGCTGCGTCATGGCTACGTGTTCGCCTGGTTCGACGGCCTGAACCGGTTCTACGTGCGCCGCGAGGATGCCGACCTGCTGCAGCATTTTCGAGTGCAGCCGAACGTCTTCGACGACTACGTGCGTGGCAACGCCGTGCGCGACGCCGACCGTCGCGGGCTCGGCCGCATCCGGCGCATTCCGGGGCGCGCGCGCAAGTTCCTGTCGCGCACGCGCCAGTGGCTCGCCGGGCGCGACGGCGACATGGGCACCAAGCGATGAGGCAAGAGCGCGCCCCGACGATCTACGTCGAGTGCACGACGACGTTCCTGCACGATCTGGGGACGGGTATTCCCCGCGTCGTGCACAACGTGGTGCGGCACCTGCGCAGCCTCGCGCCGTCGCGGGGCTATGCGGTGGTGCCCGTGTATCTCGACGACGGCGTGCTGCGCAAGGCGGCGGTCGACGCCGACGGCCGCCTCTGCTCGACGGCGCCTGTACATGCGGCACCCGCCGAGCGCAGCCGCGCGCGCCGCGCGATGGACGGCATCGCGCGCGCGCTGCCGCCCGGCCCGGCGCGCGACTTCGTCGCTGCGCCGTCGACGCAGCCCGGCCTGGCGCAGCTGCTGCGCAATGCGGGCGGGCGTTTGCGGCCGAAACAGCCGGCCGCGCTCGGCGGAGTTCGCATCGAGCCGGGCGATTTCCTGCTGCATGCCGACATCGAGCTCGCGGCGGACTTCGGCCCGATGCATGCCGCGCTGCGCAAGCAGGGCACGCGGGTATGCGCAATCGTGTACGACCTCATCCCGCTGCGGTATTCCGAAATCTGGCCCGTATTGCCCGTGCGCCAGTTCAGGGACTGGGTACACCGCACGATCGCCGGTTGCGACGCCGTTTTCGCGATCTCGCGCGTGGTCAAGGAGGACATCGAGCGCTACCTCGAGGAAACGCCGGGCCTTCCGCGCCCGCGCGGTCAGGTGATCGAATGGTTCCACCTCGGCCATGACATGGACGTTGTCGCGACCGACGCGCTGGTGCGGCCGGAAGTGTCGTCGATCTTCGCTGCGGGCGTGCCGGTGCTGCTGTCGATAGGCTGGCTCGATCCGCGCAAGAACCACGCGCGCCTGATCGAGGCGCTGGATGCGTTGCGGCAACGCGGCGTGGCGGCCAAGCTCTTCCTCGCCGGGCGCCGCGGGTTCGGCACGGACGAGGTCCTCAGCGCGCTCGAGGCGCATCCGATGGTCGCGGGCGATGTGCATCTCCATCACGACGTCAGCGACGCCGAGCTGCGATTCGCGTTCATGCACGCGCGCGCGCTCGTCTATCCGTCCTATGCGGAAGGGTTCGGGTTGCCGCTGGTGGAGGCTCTGCGCTACGGGCTGCCGGTGCTCGCGAGCGACATTCCCATCTTCCGCGAGATCGCCGGCGCACATGCCGTCTATTTCGATCCGTTCGACGTGCGATCGATCACATCCGCGCTGGAAGCCTTTCTCGGGCGCGGCGAATATGCGCCGGCGCGGCTCTCCCAGCGTTTCACCTGGATCTCCTGGGAGGAGAGCATCGCACGTCTCCTCGACCTGCTGGTGCGTGTGGCGCCGCGGGCCGGCGAGCTCGCCGGTCGGCGCGGCCGCGATGCCGGCGCGGCCGCGCGACCGTTGCGATGACGCTGCGCGCGGGGCTGTCGCAGACAATTCTGGTCGATCCGCTGACACGGGACTCGCTGGACGGCATCGGCGTCTACACGCGCGAGCTCGGCAGTCGACTCGCGCGAAATCCGGACATCGAGATCGTGCCGGCGGTGACGGGGCCGCGCGCCGCCGCTGCGGCCGCAGCCGGCACTTTCGTTTTCGGCGGGCGGCACTCACTGCAGACGTTGCGCTCGATTGCGCTGCGCGCGGATCATCCGGACGCAGCGGCGTTCGCCGCGGTTGCCGATGTCTATCTCGTTACCGACCTGCGCATCCCGCGAATGCGGCACACCCCAGTATGCGCAGCCGTGCACGACGCCATTCCACTGCGCCATCCGGAGTGGGCCAATCCGCAGTTGCGCGGACTCAAGAACTGGCTGCTGCGCCGATCGGTCGCATGGGCCGATCGCGTGCTCGTGCTGTCGCAGGCGATGGTGCCGGAGATCGTCGAGCATTTCGGCGTGCCGGAGCAGCGCATCACGGTGACGCCGCTCGGCGTCGGCGACGACTGGTTCGTCGCCGAATCGCCGGAGCGCGTGGCCGCGGTGCGCGCGCGCCATGGACTCGCGCGGGACTATTTCCTGTTCGTCGGCACGCTTCAGCCGCGCAAGAACGTTGAGCGCATCGTCGATGCCTACGCGCGGTTGCCGGCGCACGTGCGTTCGAATTTCGACGTCGTGGTCGTCGGCAAGGAGGGGTGGAGGGCGCAAGGCACCGTGGCGATGCTGGAACGTCATGCCGGCGCAGGCGTGCGCTGGCTGCAGCGGGTGCCCGATGCCGAGATGCGTGCGCTGTACCAGGGCGCGGCCGCGTTCGTGTTTCCGACGCTCTACGAGGGCTTCGGGCTGCCCGTGGTCGAAGCGTTCGCTTCGCAGGTGCCGGTGGTGACGTCGACGGTCGCGTCATTGCCCGAGGTGGCCGGCGACGCTGCCTGCCTGATCGATCCCTACGACGTCGACGCCATTGCCGGCGCGCTGCTGCGAGTCGCCGAGGACCGCGAATATGCCTCGGGATTGCGCGCCCGCGGCCTCGTGCGTGCCCGTCAATTCACGTGGGACGCCTGTGCGGCGAAGACCTCGGCCGTGCTGCTGTCGATGGCCTGAGCCCCGTGGCGCCGAGGGGCTGTTGACGGCCCCCGGTTTCGTTGTATAATCGCGCCTCTTTGCTTCCCGTTCCCGAAATGCCTGGTTGATGGGGCATTTCGCACGACGGCGAGCCGCGCTCTTTAACAATTGGCAATCGATAGGTGTGGGTGCTGGCGTTGTCTGGTGCCGGGTGCTGGGCTTTTGGGTCTGGGCATCCGGGGGTTTTGACAGAAGACGGTAGTGCTCACACGAAACGCAAGTGCGAGCCTGGGCTTTTGCCTGTCAAGGGTGGGGTCTCAGGTTCGTGGATGAAGGTTCTGGGGGTGTTCCGCAAGGGGTGCTTC
>DASYSP010000101.1:0-16550 GCA_036003195.1 Casimicrobiaceae bacterium | reverse complement strand
CACCTTGTTGGTGGCGAAGTCGATGGTGCTGATGCTGCCTGGGCCGCTGCGCGTGCCTTCCATCAGATGCGTGCCGCGATTGGAGACATAGAGCTTGGTCCCGTCGCGGCTGACCACGAAGCCATGCGTGCCGATGCCGGTGGGAATGAAGCCGGTTTCCGTGAAGCTGTCACCGTCGATGGTGAACACGCCGTCGCTCATCATGTCGGCGACGTAGAACGTCCTTCCATCCGGCGAGATGCGGATGTCCTGCGGCATGCCGCCCTTCGACAGCTTGAGGTAGCCCAGCACCTTGTGCTCGACCATGTCGATCCTGGCGAGGCCGCCGTCGAACTCGCAGGTGAAGATGGCGTAGCGGCCGTCGATCGAGAAGTCGGCGTGGTTGATGCCGCCGCACTGCGGTGTCGCCAGCGAGTACTGGAGCTGCATGGTGTGCGGATCGCGGAAGTCGAGGCGCTTGTGCGCTTCGGCGACGACGATCGCCGAGTGGCCGTCCGGCGTGAAATACATGTTGTAGGGATCGTCGACCGGCACCGGCTTGCCGGGCTTGCCGGTGGCGGGATCGATCGGCGTGAGGGTGCCGTCGGTACGGTGCTCGGCGTTGTTGGCGACCCACAGGGTCTTGAGATCCCATGAGGGCACGACATGCTGCGGATTGATGCCGACCTTGAACTTGTCGACCACCTTCAACGTCGCCGGGTCGATCACGTAGACGTCGTTGGAGCGCACGTTCGGCACATAGACGCGCGCCAGCGCATTCGCCGTGGCGGGCGCATAGCGACCGGCAGCCGCCTCGCTGTAGAGATTCGACGGGTCGACCACCGGCGGCATGCCGGGCACGGTGGCGACCGCGGGGGATTGCGCGACGGCGTGCGTCGCGGCCAGGGCCGCGAATGCGGCCAGCATGCGGACCCCGGCAACGGCCGGGTACAGCGCCGCAGTTGCGGCAACGAGGAACTTCTTCACGACGATCCTTTGCAAAATGGGAAGGGCGGCAGACGACGTTCAGTGACGCGCGACCGCCGCGCGAATGGCGGCGACCGTCGACGTCACGATCGCGTCGACGCCGAGCGCGCCGAGCTCGGCCGTGGCGCGCGCAGGATTGCCGGCGACACCCGGCGCCGACGCCGGATTCACGGCGGAATGCAGCGCGTCGGCGCGCACCACCGACGGCGCCGCCGCCAGCGCGAGCGCGGTGTCGGCGAGGCCCGCGTGCGTGCCAATCTCGGCGGCGGTGTAGCCGCGCGCAGCCAGCGTCTTGTCGAAACCCGCCGACGATGCGCGGTAGTACTCGGGGATCGCGTGCACGCGCGCAGGCGACGCGGCCCACGCCTTGTCGAGGCGCGTGGCGACTCGCGCGAGGCTCGCCTGGTATCCGCCATGGTCGCCGAGGAACACGATGTCCCGGAAGCCGTGCTGGCGGAAGCTCGCGGCAATGCCCTCGAGCGTCGCCTCGAACGCGCGATCGGGCACGCTGACCGTGCCGGGGTAGCGCATGTGGCCGCTTGGCGGCGACACCGCGCCTTCCGGCACATAGGTGACCACCGGCGCGACGACGGCGTTGCCGAGCGCTTCGGCGATGCGCGTCGCCAGCGCCTCCACGCGCGCGTTGTGCTTGCCGAGCGTCATGTAAGGGCCGTTCTGCTCCGTTCCGCCGATCGGCACGATGACCGTCGTCGTGCCGTGCGCGATGCGCGCGGCCAGCTCCGGACTCGTCATCGCGTCGAGCGTCACGAGGGTCGGTGGCGTGGTTGCTGCGAGCCCCGCCGACGCGAAGCACGCCAGCGCGGCGAGCGCGAGTATCGGCAGGCATGTGGCGTCGCGGAGCACGCCTGCATCTTAGGGCAGCGCGCGCCGCGCGCGCGCCGCGGGTTGACGAGCCGCACGCCGTAACATCCGCCAAGCTGCCGGTATATAACTAAATAACTAGTGATTTAGTTATTACGTCGCGCCTGCGCAGCGCGATGCCGCGCTCAGGGACTGGCGAGTGTGCCGAGCAACGCCGCTCGCAGGCGCGGCGAATGCGGCGGCAGCGAGCGCGTCAGGATGTCGTAGTACGCGCGCACGCGCTGCACGAACGCCACGGGCATGCCGCCGCGCGCATAGCCGAGCTTCGCCGCGCTGTAGTACTCGGGATCGGCGAGCAGCGGCAGCGCGCGGCGCACGTCGCTCCACAGGTCGGGACTGCCTTTCATCTTCTGCGCCAGAACGCGCGCGTCCTCGAGGTGGCCAAGGCCGATGTTGAACGCCGCCAGCATCATGAACGTGCGATCCGGCTCGGTGATGCGTGGCGGCAGCTTGTCGCGCAGGTCGCGCAGGTAATGCGCCGCGGCGAGAATGCTCGCCGCGGGGTCGAGGCGGTCGTCGAGGCCGAGCGTCTTCGCCGTGTCGCCGGTCATCTGCATGATGCCGCGCGCGCCGGTCTCGCTGGTCGCGCCCGGGTCCCACTGCGATTCCTGGTACGCGACCGCGGCCAGCAGCCGCCAGTCGATGCCGGTCTCGTCCTGCGCCTGCTGGAAATGGCGGCGCAATCGCGGCAGCGTCGATTGCATCTTGTCGTGCAGCGCGCCGGCATCCGGCCGGGCCAGGGTTCGCACGGGCGCGAAGTAGCGATCGAGCAGCGCCGCCAGCGTGCCGTCGCGCTTCGCGCGGCCGATGAACGCGTCGAGCGCATCGCGCAGCTGCGCCTGGCCCGCCGGTACCGCCCAGGCCAGCTCGCCCTTCGGGCCGGCGGGGAACGCGACGTCGAAGCCGAGATGCACGTTGCGCGCGAGGGCGACGTCCGCGGAGGTCACGATCGCGTAATCGATCGCGGCGTCGTCGACCTGCGCGATGAGAGCGTCGGCCGAGCCCGCGTCGACCGGCTTCCAGCGGATGCCGGGGTGCTCGCTGCGGATGCTGGCGAAGCCGCGGTCGATGCCCGTGTCGGGCAGGTAGGCGACTTCGGCGCCGTCCAGATCGCGCCACGACTTCGGCTGGAAGCCGTCGGTGTTGTAGACCAGCACGGGCTCGATCGACGTGATGCCGGTGGTCCACAACACGTCGCGATCGGGATCCGGCCGCGCCGGTGATTCGCGGCGCGGACTGCTCGTGCCGCTGTCGGGCCGATACAGGCCGCCCATGCCGACGCGGGCATCGCCGCGCGCGACCTGGCGAATGAGGTCGGTGGCCGATTGCGCGGTGACGGCGACCAGATCGAGCTTGTTGTCGCGGGCGAATCGCGCGATCAGGTCATGCTCGAAGCCCTGCGGGGCATCCTGGGGTCCGACGAACCATGCGGCCGGCGCCGGCCGCACGATGACCACCAGCGCGTTGGCATTGCCGGCCGCGGCGCGCGGTGGCTGGGGGGGCGGCGCCTGCGGCTGGCAGGCCGTGAGGGCAAGACTGAGCGCGAAGGTGGCCGCGAGCGCCGGCCACGGCATCGGCGGGCCGGTTTGCAACGGGAAAGGTCGGCGCGTTATTCGCTGTCGCACTCGAAAGCGGTGACACGGGAGCGTCTCGCATTATATCGACCGCCTCCCGCGCCCGGCGGAGGCCGTCCATCGGGGCTATAATGACCCGGCATGCCAAGGCGTGCACCGAACAACGGCGGGTCGCCCCGCATTGGGAGGTCGTGAACCTGGTCAGGTCCGGAAGGAAGCAGCCACAGCGATCGAACCCAAGTGCCGGGGGAACGGCTCGCCACCCCTTCATCCGCGTGCGCCAATGGGCGCCGCGATGGCGGTCCGCGGTTGCAATGCCGGTCGGCGCGCCCGACATGAGGGTGACCGGCCTGCCGATCGATCACGTCGAGCCCCGATGAGCTACCAGGTACTTGCGCGCAAATGGCGCCCGAAGACGTTCGCCGAACTCTCCGGGCAGGAGCACGTCGTCAAGGCGCTCGCCAACGCGCTGGACAGGGGCCGCCTGCATCACGCGTACCTGCTGACCGGCACCCGCGGCGTGGGCAAGACGACGATCGCGCGCCTGATCGCCAAGAGCCTCAACTGCGTCAAGGGCGTGACGTCGGCGCCTTGCGGCGTGTGCGACGCCTGCCTGGCCATCGATGCCGGGCGCTTCGTCGACCTCCTCGAGCTCGACGCCGCGTCGAACACCGGCGTCGACAACATGCGGGAGATCCTCGACAACGCGCGCTACGCGCCGACGGTGGGCCGCTACAAGGTCTACCTGATCGACGAAGTGCACATGCTGTCGAAGGGCGCCTTCAACTCGATGCTGAAGACGCTGGAGGAGCCGCCCGAGCACGTCAAGTTCGTGCTGGCGACCACCGATCCGCAGAAGGTGCCGATCACTGTGCTGTCGCGCTGCCTGCAGTTCAACCTGAAGCCGCTGCCGGCGTCGAGGATCGAGGCGCGGCTCGCGCACATCCTCGATGCCGAAGGCGTCGCCCACGACGCGCCGGCGCTGGCGCTCCTCGCGCGCGCCGCGCGCGGCTCGCTGCGTGACGCGCTGTCGCTGCTCGACCAGGCGATCGCGTTCGGCGCCGGCGAAGTGCGGGACGAGGCGGTACGCGCGATGCTCGGCAGCGTCGACCGCGATCACCTGTACCGGATCCTCGACGCCGTGCTCGCCGACGACGGCGCCGCGCTGCTGGCGGAAGCCGACGCGCTGGCCGAGCGTGGCCTTGCCGCGGCCGAAGCGCTCGAGGGTCTGGCGTCGCTGCTGCACCGGATCGCCGTCGCCCAGGTCGTGCCGGCGGCCGCCGACGCGTTCGACGACGCCGAGCGCGTGCGGGCGTTCGCGTCGCGCATGAGTCCCGAGGCCACGCAACTCGCATGGCAGATCGCGATCCAGGGCCGCGACGATCTCGACCTCGCGCCCGAAACGGCAACCGGCTTCGCGATGACGCTGCTGCGGATGCTCGCGTTTGCGCCGGCCGCCGACGATGCGCCGGCGCCGCGGGTGGAAGGCGCCTCGGCGCGCGGCACCACGAGCGCCGCACGTGCCCCGGCCGTGGCCGGGACCGCGGTTGCGGGGCCGTCGGCGGCGCGGGCATCCGCATCGCCGCCTGCCGTGACGCTGGCGACGGATTCGTCGCGACCGGGGCCATCGACGGCGCCTGCGGTCGCCACGCCATCGAGCACGTCCGCAGCGCCGCAACCGTCTGCTGCTCCGGCATCAGCGCCCATGACCCCGATGCCGGGCGCCGACGCCGAGCCCGCACGTCCGCTGCCGCAGACGGCGGAGCAGTGGCCGGCATTCGTCGCCGCGCTGCCGTTGACCGGTTTCGCCGCGCAGCTCGCGGCGCAATCCGAATGGCGCGGCGTCGACGGCAACACGCTCACGCTCGCGCTGCCCGTCGCGCACAAGCATCTTGCCGACAAGGCCTATGCCGACAAGCTGAAGGCCGCGCTGGAAAAGGCCTGCGGCCGGCGCCTGCTGCTCGCGTTCGAAGTCGGCGCCGCGGCGGACGGGTCGCTCGCATCGCAGCGCGAACGCGAGCGCGAGGAGGCGCGCGTGCGCACCGAGGCCGCCTTCAAGGACGAGCCGTTCGTGCGCGACGTGGTGTCGCGCTTCGGCGCGACGATCAAGAGCGATACCATCAAGCGCATTCCCTGAACCGATTCCCGGAATTTGCCGGCGCCGAGGCGCCGTCACGAGGCCCACGACGATGATGAAGAACCAGATTGCCGGCCTGATGAAGCAGGCGCAGCAGATGCAGGACAACCTGAAGCGCGCGCAGGAGGAGCTCGCGAGCATCGAGGTTGAAGGTCAATCGGGCGCCGGGCTGGTCAAGGTGACGATGACATGCCGCCATGACGTGCGGCGCGTGGCGATCGATCCGTCGCTGCTCGGCGAGGACAGGGACATGCTCGAGGACCTCGTCGCCGCCGCGTTCAACGACGCGGTGCGGCGCGTCGAAGCGACGACGCAGGAGAAGATGGGCGGACTCACTGCCGGCATGCCGATGCCGCCGGGCTTCAAGCTGCCGTTCTGACCTTGACGAGCGAACGACCGCAGGCCAAGGCGCCGCCCGCCGCCGAGTCGCTGTCGAGCCTCGACGAGCTCGCGGCGGCGCTGCGCTGCCTGCCCGGCGTCGGACCGAAAGCCGCGCAGCGCATGGCGCTGCACCTGCTGCAGCACGACCGCGACGGCGCCAGGCGCCTCTCGCTCGCGCTGGCGCAGGCGGGCGACGCGGTGCGCCACTGCGAGCGCTGCAACACGTTCACCGAGGACCGGCTGTGCAACCTGTGCCGCTCGGCGAAGCGCGACGAGGCTCTTTTGTGCGTGGTCGAGACGCCGGCCGATCTGCTGATGGTCGAGCAGACGCATGCCTACGGCGGTCTCTACTTCGTGCTGATGGGAAGGCTGTCGCCGCTCGACGGCATCGGCCCGCGCGAAATACGCCTCGACCGCCTGCTGAAGCGCGCCACCGACGGCGTGGTGCGCGAAGTGGTGCTGGCCACCAATTTCACCAACGAAGGCGAAGCCACCGCGCACTACGTGGGCGAAATGCTGCGCGCGCGCGGCCTCGCGGTGACCCGCCTCGCGCGCGGCGTGCCGGTGGGCGGCGAGCTCGAATACGTCGACAGCGGCACACTCGCGCAGGCGTTGCGCGAACGCCGGCCACTTTCCTGACGCCGCAGGGCGGAGTACCCTCGACGGACGGGGCCGCGACCGGCAGTCCCGCGAGCGGCGGACCGCGCGTGCGAGGCGGCCCGCGAAGGAGGGGACATGGTCGTCAGCGAGATCCTGCGCATCAAGGGCAGCACGTCGTTATTCACCACAGGGCCTGCGGGCGCAGTGCTCGAAGCGGTGCGAGTGATGGCGCAGCACGACATCGGCTCGCTGGTGGTGATGGACCACGGCCAGCTGATCGGCATGCTGACGTTCCGCGAGGTGCTCGACGCGATGGCCAAGCGCGACGGCCGGCTCGACGGCGTCGCGGTGAGCGACATCTACGAGCACGAGCCGCTGACGGCGGCACCCGGCCTCGACGTGATGGAGCTGCGGCGCGTGATGCTGGAGCGCCATGCGCGCTACGTTCCGGTGATGGACGGCACGACGCTGCAGGGCGTGGTGTCGTTCCACGACGTGGCGAAGGCGGTCTACGAGGAGCAGAGCTTCGAGAACCGCATGCTGAAGAGCTACATCAAGAACTGGCCCGACGACGAGATGCAGTCGGCATAGGTGCCGTCATCGCGCGAAGGTGCCGTCATCGCGGGCAGGTGCCGTCATCCCCGCGAACGCGGGGATCCACGCGTTCGCGCGACCTCACGACCGGATTCCCGTGCGCGGGAAAGACGGCGCTTCAGGCTTGCAGCAGGAAGATCGCCGGGCGCCTGGCGTAGGCCTCGCGCGACCTGCCGCGCCAGTCGCGCACGGGCAGCGTGACGATCGATTCCTCGGCGAGTGTGAGGTCGCGCGCGACGCACACCCGCGTGGCGGATGCCAGTGCCGCGGACAACGTCTCCAGCATCGCCTCGTTGCGGTAGGGCGTCTCGATGAAGATCTGGGTCCGCGCATGCGCGCGCGAATCGGCCTCCAGCGCGCGCAGCGCCGACGCGCGTGCGTCGGACTTTTGCGGCAAGTAGCCGTGGAACGCGAAGCGCTGGCCGTCGAGGCCCGAGGCCATCAGCGCCAGCAATACCGCCGACGGGCCCACCAGCGGCACGACGCGGATGCCTTGGGCGTGCGCGGCGGCCACCACGCGCGCACCCGGGTCGGCGACGGCGGGGACGCCGGCATCGGAGACGAGCCCGACGGCGTGGCCGTCGCGTGCCGGCGCGAGCAGGCGGGCGATGTCGCTGTCGCTCGCCGATTCGCCGAGCGCGCTCATCGCGAGCTCCGCGATCGGCCGGGGCATGTCCAGCGTGCGCAGGAACGCGCGCGCCGCCTTCGGCGTCTCGACGATCCAGTGCGAAACGCTGCGCGCGACGTCGATCGTGCGCGCCGGCAGCACGGCGTGCGGCGGCACGGCGCCCAGCAGGTTGGGCACCAGGTACAGCGCGCCGGTCACGGCAGCGCCTTGATGACGTCGACGCCGGCGTCGCGCAGCAGGCGCGAGAGCGCGATCAGCGGCAGGCCGATCAGCGCGGTGGGGTCGTCGCTGTCGATGCGCTCGAAGAGCGTGATGCCGAGCGATTCGGAGCGCACCGCTCCCGCACAGTCGTAAGGCTTGTCGCGACGCAGGTAGGCGTCGATCGAGCGCGTATCCAGCGTGCGGAACGTGCTGCGCACGTCGACCAGCGCCGAGGCAAGGTTGCCGCTGCGCGAGTCGAGCAGCGCGACGGCGGTATGGAACACGATCGTGCGCCCCGACTGCGCGGCGAGCTGCGCCGCGGCCGCGGCATGATCGCCGGGCTTGCTGACGGCGATGCCATCGCAGTCGGCCACCTGGTCGGAGCCGACGATGAGCGCGTCAGCGTGCGCCCCGGCTACCGCGTGCGCCTTGGCGGCAGCCAGGCGCTGCGCCGTCGCCGACGGAGTTTCGCTGGCGAGCGGCGACTCGTCGACGGCGGGCGTGGCCACCACGAACGGCACGCCCAGGCGCTCCATCAGCTGGCGCCGGTAGCGCGATGTGGACGCGAGGACGATGAGACGGGTGAGGGGCATGGCGGTCCGCGGGCGTGGTGATGGTAGCGCATCGCCGGCTTGGCTTGCGGTGGCGAAATGCCGCGAGGTGCTTGTTTTGCCAACGGATTTTGACAGAAATCGCGCCGCCGGCTAAAATCGCCTATTTACCGCAAGGGCGTGGCAGAACCGATGGGCCGGCAAGGCGACGAAGGTCCGACCGTCAGCCCGTTGCGAATGGCCGAGCGCGGCGACGCCGATGCGGGCAGCGTCGATGTTCGGCGTTTGCCGGCGGTCGCCGACATGCTGGCGCCCGGCGAAGAACCCGTCGACATCGCGTGGCGGATCGAGGGCGGCAGCACCGCCGAGGGCCGCCCGATGCTGTCGATTGCGCTGGCCGGCACGCTGCCGTTGGTTTGCCAGCGCTGCCTCGCAACGTTTGCGTGGCCGCTCGCCCGGCAAACCCGCGTGCTGCTGGCGCGCGACGACGCCGAATTGGCGTCGCTCGATGAAATGGTGGACGACGAGGTGATCCTCGGGTCCGCGAAGGTCGGCGCTCACGCGCTGGTCGGGGACGAACTGCTGCTGACGCTGCCGTTCGCGCCCGTCCATCCCGCTGCGTGCCCTTGAATGCAAACCTGCGGCGCACGTCATGCGCGCCGCCCATGCCGCACCCGGAGAAACGAGAATGGCTGTCCAGCAGAACAAGAAGTCCCCGTCCAAGCGTGGCATGCATCGCGCGCACGCCCACCTCGCCGCGCCGCCGCTTGCCGTCGAGCCGACCACCGGTGAGACGCACCGACGTCATCACATCAGCCCGAGCGGTTTCTACCGCGGCAAGAAGGTCATCAAGACCAAGGCCGACGAGTAGTCGCGCGTGCCTGGCGTCGATGCGCACGGCGCGCGGGGCATGCTTTGACGCGGCGCCCGGTGTCACGCGGTAGCGCGTGGCCCGCGCCTGCGCGCGCGGGCCGGTGCGCGTCGCGGATCTGACGCGATGAGCGTCACGGTGGCGATCGACGCGATGGGGGGCGACTTCGGCCCATCGGTCACGGTGCCGGCCGCGCTCGCGTTTCTCGGTCTGTGCACCGATGCACGGGTGATCCTGGTGGGCAGCGAGGCGGCGATCCGCGATGCACTTGCCGGTGCGCGCGCCGACCAGCGCGCCCGCGTGGTCGTGCAGCCGGCCAGCGAAGTCGTGGCGATGAACGAGCCGCCCGCCGATGCGCTGCGCAAGAAGAAGGATTCGTCGCTGCGCGTGGCGATCAACCTCGTCAAGGAAGGCCGCGCCGACGCCTGCGTGTCGGCCGGCAATACCGGGGCGCTGATGGCGATCGCGCGCTTCGTGCTGAAGACGCTGCCCGGCATCGACCGCCCGGCGATCGCGTCGCAGCTGCCTACGCGCAAAGGTGTGGTGACGGCGCTCGATCTCGGCGCCAACGTCAATTGCACCGCCGAGCAGCTGGTGCAGTTCGCGGCGATGGGCAGCGCGCTGTGCGCCGCCGTGGACGGCATCGAGCGGCCGAGCGTCGGCCTGCTCAACATCGGCGTCGAGGATATCAAGGGCAACGAGCTCGTCAAGGAAGCTGCCGAGCGCCTCAAGCAGTCGGGCCTCAACTTCTACGGCAACATCGAGGGTGACGACATCTACAAGGGCACCACCGACGTCGTTGTCTGCGACGGCTTTGTCGGCAACGTCGCGCTGAAGACGTCCGAAGGCCTCGCCCGCATGCTCGCCGATTTCCTCAAGGAAGAGTTCATGCGCAATCCGCTGACGCGCCTGTCGGCGGGGATCGCGTACCCCGTGCTGAACGCATTCCGCCGCCGCATCGACCCGCGCCGCCACAACGGCGCGACGCTCGTCGGCCTCAAGGGCGTCGTGGTCAAGAGCCATGGCGGCGCCGACGTCATGGCGTTCACGCACGCGCTCGTCAAGGCCCACGCCGAGGTCACGCGTGGCGTCCTGACGCGCATCGCCCAGCGCATCGCGGCGATGCCGCCCGCCACGCTCGCGGCGCGCGAGCCGCTGGACGCGCCCGCGACGGCGCCAGCCGCCGATGCATAGCCGCATCGCCGGCACGGGCGCCTATCTGCCCGCGAAGATCCTCACCAATGCCGAGCTCGCCGCGCGCGTGGCGACGAGCGACGAATGGATCCGCACGCGCACCGGCATCGTCGAGCGCCGCATCGCCGCCGATGACGAGGCCACGTCCGACCTCGCGCTCGCCGCGGCACGGCGCGCGCTCGCGGCGGCCGCCCTCGCGCCCGCCGACGTCGATCTCATCATCGTCGCCACCACCACGCCGGACATGGTGTTTCCGTCGACCGCGTGCATTTTGCAGCACAAGCTCGGCGCCACCGGCGGCGCGGCGTTCGACGTGCAGGCGGTGTGCTCGGGTTTCGTCTACGCGCTGGCCATCGCCGACCGCATGATCGCGAGCGGCATGGCGCGCAATGCGCTGGTGGTCGGCGCCGAGATCTATTCGCGAATCCTCGACTGGGACGATCGCACCACATGCGTGCTGTTCGGCGATGGCGCCGGCGCCGTCGTATTGTTGCCGAGCGCGGTGCCGGGCATCCTCACCGCGCATCTGCACGCCGACGGCAGCCATCGCAACATCCTGTGCGTGCCCGGACAGGTGCATCGCGGCGTGGTCACCGGGCGCCCGTTCCTGCATATGGACGGCGGGCAGGTGTTCAAGTTCGCGGTGAAGGTGCTCGCCGAGTGCGCGCAGGAGGCGCTCGACGCCTGCGGCATGGACGCTTCCTCGATCGACTGGATGATCCCGCACCAGGCCAACATCCGTATCATGGACGCCACGGCGAAAAAGCTGCACGTCGCCAGTGACAAGGTGGTCGTCACGCTCGATCGTCACGGCAACACGTCGGCGGCATCGATTCCGCTGGCGCTGGATGTCGCCGTGCGTGACGGACGCATCCGCGCCGGCCAGCGCGTGATGCTGCTGGGCGTCGGCGGCGGCTTCACCTGGGGCTCCGTTTTCCTGCAATGGACATGAGCGCGAAGGGCCGCCCCAAGCGCGAATCAGCCCCGGAGCGCGCAGCGCGAAGGGTGGTCGATATTTGCGCGAAGGGCCGCCCCAAGCGCGAATCAGCCCCGGAGCGCGCAGCGCGAAGGGTGGTCGGTATTTGCGCGAAGGGCCGCCCCAAGCGCGAATCAGCCCCGGAGCGCGCAGCGCGAAGGGCCGTCCCTAATGCGCGCAGGGTTTTTCCGTGACCGAATTCGCGATGATCTTTCCGGGGCAGGGCTCGCAGTCGGTGGGCATGCTCAAGGTGTATGCCGACCACCCGCTGGTGCGCGCGACGATCGACGAGGCGTCCGATGCGCTCGGCGAGAACCTGGCGGCGCTGATCGATGACGGTCCGGACGAGATGCTCAACCTCACGGCCAACACGCAGCCGGTGATGCTTGCGGCCGACATCGGCGTGTGGCGGGCCTGGCGTGGCGCCGGCGGACCTACACCGGCGGTCGTCGCCGGCCACAGCCTCGGCGAATACGCGGCGCTGGTGGCCGCCGGCGTGCTCGGCTTCGCCGACGCCGTGCGCCTCGTGCGATTTCGCGCGCAGGTGATGCAGGAGGCGGTGCCCACCGGCGCCGGCGCGATGGCCGCCGTGATCGGCGGCAGCGACGATGCGATCAGGACGGCGTGCGCGGAAGCAGCGCAAGGCGAAGTTTGCGAGGCGGTCAACTTCAATGCGCCCGGCCAGGTGGTGATCGCCGGCCATCGCGGCGCCATCGAGCGCGCGATGGTCACCGTCAAGGCGCACGGCGCCAAGCGCGCGATCCTGCTGCCGGTGTCGGCGCCGTTCCACAGCTCGCTGCTCAAGCCGGCCGCCGAGCGGCTCGAGCATGCGCTCGCGGATGTCGCGTTCGCGGCGCCCGCGATTCCGGTGCTGCACAACGTGGATGTCGCCGAGCACCGCGAGCCTGCGGCCGTGCGCCGTGCGCTGGCGTCGCAGGCGGCCAGCCCGGTGCGCTGGGGCGACACGATCGGCGCGATCGGCGCGCGCGGCATCCGTACGTTCATCGAATGCGGGCCGGGCAAGGTGCTGACCAACCTGATGCGCCGCATCGACGGCTCGCTCACCGCCCTGGCGATGAGTGACGACATCGACATCGACGCCGCGCTCGCGGCGAGCAAGGCGGACACCCCATGAGCAGCGGCGAACTCGAAGGCCAGGTAGCGCTCGTCACTGGCGCCACGCGCGGCATCGGGCGCGCCATCGCCGAGGCCCTCGCGCAGGATGGGGCGACGGTCGTCGGCACGGCGACCAGCGACGACGGCGCGGCCGCCATCTCGGCGTATCTCGCAGGACTCGGCAATGCCGGCGCCGGCATGCGGCTCGATGTCACCGATGCGGCGCAGGTCGAGAGCGTGCTCGGCGGCGTCGAAGCGCGCTTCGGCACAATCGCCATTCTCGTCAACAATGCGGGCATCACGCGTGACAACTTGCTCCTGCGCATGAAGGACGACGAGTGGGATGCCGTGCTCGACACCAATCTCAAGGCCGCGTTCCGCCTGTCGAAGGCCGTGCTGCGCAACATGATGAAGGCGCGGCGCGGACGCATCATCCAGGTCGGCAGCGTGGTGGGCGCATCGGGCAACCCGGGCCAGGCCAACTACGCGGCGGCAAAGGCCGGCCTCGCCGGCTTCACCAAGTCGCTGGCGCAGGAGATCGGCAGTCGCGGCATCACCGTCAATCTCGTCGCGCCAGGCTTCATCGACACCGACATGACCCGCGCTCTGCCCGAGGCCGCGCGCAGTGCGCTGCTGGCGAAGATTCCGCTGGGGCGCCTCGGCGCGGCGGAGGAGGTGGCGCACGCCGTCGCGTTCCTCGCGAGTCCGCGCGCCGCCTACATCACGGGCGCCACGCTGCATGTCAACGGCGGCATGCTGATGACCTGAGCGGCGCCGCGGGCTACGGTATAATCCTTCGGTTTTGTAATTTCGTCCCCGCAAGGGAGGAGACGCATGGAAAACATAGAGCAACGGGTCAAGAAGATCGTGGCCGAGCAGCTCGGAGTGAACGACGCCGAGATCAAGAACGAATCGTCGTTCGTCGAGGATCTCGGCGCCGACTCGCTCGACACGGTGGAGCTCGTGATGGCGCTCGAGGAGGAATTCGAAACCGAAATCCCCGACGAGGAAGCGGAGAAGATCACCACGGTGCAGCAGGCGGTCGACTACATCAAGGCGCACGACAAGAAGTAAGCCTCGCCGGCGCGGGCCCCAGCGGTCGCTCGCCGGCCGCCCCGCGCCGTGTTCGTTTCCGGCGTTCCACTCCCATCCTTCAATGACTGCACGCCGTCGCGTCGTCGTCACCGGCCTCGGCATCGTGTCCCCGGTCGGCATCGGTGTCGCCGACGCCTGGGCGTCGATCCTTGCCGGCCGCTCGGGCATCGCGCGCATCACGCGCTTCGATCCGTCCCTCTTCCCGTCGCAGATCGCGGGCGAGGTCAAGGATTTCGACGTGTCGAAGTACCTGTCCGGCAAGGAGGCGCGGCGCTACGACACGTTCATCCACTACGGACTGGTGGCGACGATGGAAGCCGTGCAAGAGGCGGGTCTCGACGCCTACGACGGCGACAAGGAGCGCGTCGGCGTGTCGATCGGCTCGGGCATCGGCGGCCTGCCGATGATCGAGCACACGGCGAAGGCGTATTTCGAGCACGGGCCGCGCAAGATCAGCCCATTCTTCGTGCCGGGCTCGATCGTCAACATGATCGCCGGCCTCGCATCGATCCATTTCGGCTTCAAGGGTCCCAACCTCGCCACCGCCACGGCCTGCTCGACGGCCAACCACAGCATCGGCGAAGCAGCGCGCCTGATCGAGTACGGCGACGCCGACGTGATGGTCGCGGGCGGCGCCGAGTCGACGGTCAGCGAGCTCGGCATCGGCGGCTTCTGCGCGTCGCGCGCGCTGTCCACGCGCAACGACGATCCGGCGACCGCGAGCCGGCCCTGGGATCGCGACCGCGACGGCTTCGTGCTGGGCGAGGGGGCCGGCGTGCTCGTGCTCGAGGAGCTGGAGCACGCGAAGGCGCGGGGCGTGAACATTTACTGCGAGCTCACCGGATACGGCCTGTCCGCGGACGCCCATCACATCACGGCACCGCCCGACGACGGCGATGGCGCGCGCCGGGCGATGCTCAACGCACTGCGCAACGCCGGCATGCAACCGGCCGAGATCGATTACATCAATGCCCACGGCACGTCGACGCCGCTCGGTGACATCGCCGAATGCACGGCGGTGAAGCGTGCCTTCGGCGAGCATGCGCACAAGCTCGTGGTGAGCTCCACCAAGTCGATGACCGGGCACCTGCTGGGCGCGGCGGGCGGCATCGAGGCCGTGTTCACCGCGCTCGCGATTCGCGACCAGGTGGCGCCGCCGACCGCCAACCTGTTCAACGTCGATCCGGCGTGCGACCTCGATTTCGCGCCGCTGGCCGCGCGCAAGATGACGATACGCGGCGCAATGTCCAATTCGTTCGGCTTCGGCGGCACCAACGCGACGCTCGCGTTTCGCGCGCTGTAGGCGGGGCGCGCATGGCGCTCATCGTCCAGAAGTACGGCGGTACATCGGTCGGCTCGGTCGAGCGCATCCGCAGCGTGGCCAAGCGGATCGCGCGCTTCCATCGCGACGGCCACCAGCTGGTGGTCGTGGTGTCGGCGATGTCGGGCGAGACCAATCGCCTGATCGGGCTCGCCAGGGAGCTGTCGGCACGACCCAACCCGCGCGAGCTCGACGTCGTCGCCGCCACCGGCGAGCAGGTCACGATCGGCCTGCTGGCGATCGCGCTGCAGGAGCTCGGGCTGGCGGCGAAGAGCTACACCGGCGGCCAGGTGCGCATCCTCACCGACACCGCGCACACCAAGGCGCGCATCCTCGACATCGACGAAGCGCGGATGCGCCGCGACATCGACAGCGGCACGATCGTCATCGTCGCGGGTTTCCAGGGCGTCGACAAGGACGGCAACATCACCACGCTCGGCCGCGGCGGGTCCGACACGTCGGGCGTGGCGCTCGCCGCTGCGCTGCACGCCGACGAATGCCAGATCTACACCGACGTCGACGGCGTGTACACGGCCGACCCGCGCATCGTTCCCGACGCCCGCCGGCTCGATTCCATCACGTTCGAGGAAATGCTCGAGCTCGCGAGCCAGGGTTCGAAGGTGCTGCAGATCCGCTCGGTCGAGTTCGCCGGCAAATACCTGGTCAAGCTGCGCGTGCTGTCGTCGTTCGACGATCCCGAATCGACCGCCAAGGGCACGCTCATCACGTTCGAGGAAGACGACACCATGGAACAGGCGATCATTTCCGGCATCGCGTTCAACCGCGACGAGGCCAAGATCTCGGTGATGGGGGTCGAGGACCGGCCGGGCATCGCCTACGCGATCCTGGGGCCGATCGCGGCGGCCAACATCGACGTCGACATGATCGTGCAGAACATCGGCGCCTCCGGTCACACCGACTTCTCGTTCACCGTCAATCGCAGCGAGTTCCGCAATGCGATGGACGTGTTGTCGCGCGAGAAAGGCAAGGCATTCGACGCGCGCGAGATCATCGGCGACAACCGCATCGCCAAGGTGTCGGCTGTCGGCATCGGCATGCGCTCGCACGTCGGCCTCGCGTCGAGGATGTTCAAGGCGCTGGCCGACGAAGGCATCAACATCCAGATGATCTCGACGTCCGAGATCAAGATCGCCGTGGTCATCGACGAGAAGTACCTCGAGCTGGCCGTGCGGGTGCTGCACAAGGCGTTCGAGCTCGACAAGGCGCCCGCGGCGTAGCGCGCGGCCGGGGCGGCGACCGATCGCGTAGAATCGCGGGGCGGCGGCGTGCGCGACACGCCGCACGCGTTGCGGATGCATCGCGGCGCTGGTCGCCGCCACGCAAGACGCCTGACCGGAGACGTGGCCGAGTGGTCGAAGGCACTCCCCTGCTAAGGGAGCATACGGGCCAAAACCTGTATCGAGGGTTCGAATCCCTCCGTCTCCGCCAATTGCTCAATATCC
>DASYSP010000100.1:0-2482 GCA_036003195.1 Casimicrobiaceae bacterium | reverse complement strand
ACGAGCAGCGTATCGCGCAGCGGCGCGGCGAAGAAGATCGCGGCCAGCAGCATCGTGGCGACGATCGTCACGACGTAGGTCTCGAACAGATCGGCCGCCATGCCGGCACAGTCGCCGACATTGTCGCCGACGTTGTCGGCGATCACCGCGGGATTGCGCGGATCGTCCTCGGGAATGCCCGCTTCGACCTTGCCGACGAGATCGGCGCCGACATCGGCGCCCTTGGTGAAGATGCCGCCGCCGAGCCGCGCGAAGATCGAGATCAGCGACCCGCCGAACGCGAGGCCGACCAGCGGCTCGATCAGGTGCCCGAGGCCCGCACCGGCGGCGTCGCCACCGTTGCGCACGAGGAACGCGTAGAAGCAGGTGACCCCGAGAAGGGCGAGGCCCACCACCAGCATGCCGGTGATCGCGCCGCCGCGGAATGCCACGGCCAGCGCATCGTTGAGCCCCGTGCGTGCCGCTTCCGCGGTGCGCACGTTCGATCGCACGGACACGTTCATGCCGATGAAGCCGGTCAATCCCGACAGGATGGCGCCGACCGCGAATCCGGCGGCCGTGAGCCAGCCGAGGAACACGCCGATGACGACGAACAGGATGACGCCGACGATGGCGATCGTCATGTACTGGCGGTTGAGATAGGCCTTGGCGCCGGCCTGGATCGCCGCGGCGATCTCCTGCATGCGCGGATTGCCTGGCGACTTGGCGAGGATCCAGCGAATCGACAGCACGCCGTAGACGATGGCCGCGAGCGCGCAGACGATCGCGAAGATGAGTCCGTTGGACATGGTGGAGCGTCTCCCAGAGGAACAAAAAGTAGGACGGATGGCACGGGGCGCTTGGCGATGCCGGTCGGCGACCGGTCCCGCCCGCCCTCTCGGGTTCGGCGTCGCCGCCGGCACCCGCTGGCCTCAACCCGCTATTGTGCCAGTCCGCGACGCCGATCGACATTCCGGGGCTATACCGGACCACCAATGGCGCCTGGGAGATCGACAGCAGCGGTGGTACCTGCGCGCACCTCCACATCCGCGACGCCGCGCCGGGTGACATCGATCCGTCGTGAATCTCGTATCACCTCGACATGTCCACCGACCCCTCCGCCGGGACAGCGCCTTTCGCCGAATCCGTTGGCAACGGTGAGGTCGTCGGCGTCGCCAACCTCAATCCAATCGCGGGCGTGCTGACGTTCCAGGCGGTCGTGGCCGCCGCACCGCCGCTGCCAGCCGCGGTGGCCACGCCAACGCTCGACCCGCGGATGCTGGCCGCCCTTGCGCTGCTCGTCGCCGGCGGGGCGTGGCTGGCCGGTCGCGCGGGGCCGCGGCGCGGCCATGCGACCCGCGACTAGATCGCGAAGCCCGCCTCGAGCTTTTTCGTCACGGCGACGTTCCTGAGGCGCACGTAGCGCGGCAATCCGTCCTTGTACGGCGGCGGTGCCTCGCCCTTCATCAGCGGCGCGAGATAGCGGCGCGCCGCGGCGGTGATGCCGAAGCCGTCCGTGGTGATGAAGTGCCGCGGCAGCATCTTCTCGGCGTTGGCCACGCGCGCGAGCGGCACGGGCTCGATCTTCCAGCGATAGGGCTTGTCCGACGTGCGCACGATCGCCGGCATCACTGCGTTGTTGCCGGCGATCGCGAGCTCCACCGCCGCCTTGCCGACCGCATACGACTGCAGCAGGTCGGTCTTGGATGCGAGGTGGCGCGCCGCGCGCTGCAGGTAATCGGCCACGGCCCAGTGCATCTTGTGCCCGAGACGATCCTTGAGCAGCGTCGCGATCATCGGGCCGACGCCGCCAAGCTGCGCATGGCCAAAGGCGTCGCGTGCACCGCTGTCGGCGAGCAGCTTGCCGTCCTTTCCCTGCAGGCCCTCGGACACGCCGACGCAGCAGTAGCCGTGCTTCTTCACCAGCGCATCGACGGTGGCGAGAAAACGCGCCTCGTCGAATGGAATCTCGGGAAACAGCAGCACCAGTGGCACCGGCGTGCCGAGGTCGTCGGCCATGCCGACCGCCGCGGTGATCCAGCCGGCATGCCGCCCCATCACCTCGAGTACGAATACGCGCGTCGACGTGCGGCACATCGACGCCACGTCGAACGCCGCCTCGCGCATGGACGTCGCCACGTATTTCGCCACCGAGCCGAAGCCGGGGCTGTTGTCGGTGAGCGCGAGGTCGTTGTCGACGGTCTTCGGCACGTGCACGGCGGTGACCGGGTACCCGAGCGTGGCGCTGATCTCGCTGACCTTGAGGCAGGTGTCGGCGGAATCGTTGCCACCGTTGTAGAAGAAGTAGCCGATGTCATGGGCCCGGAATACTTCGATCAGCCGCTCGTACTCCGCACGGTTCTGGTCCAGCCCCTTGAGTTTGAATCGTGCCGAGCCGAAGGCGCCGGCAGGCGTGTAGCGCAGGCCCTTGATGGTCGCCGCGGATTCGGCGCTGACGTCAATCAGATCCTCGGTAAGACCTCCGACGATGCCATCGCGACCG
>DASYSP010000099.1:0-13728 GCA_036003195.1 Casimicrobiaceae bacterium | reverse complement strand
TCAACGACCTGCCGAAGGTCGATCACCTGCGCGATCAGTTCCCCGCCCTGTACCGCAATCCCTGAGCGGCGCGCTGGTATCGCCCGCGAGCCTCGCACGGGGCCCGCGCGGCGAGGGCGCTGGTTGACGCAGCGCGGGCAGCCTGCCGCCGTGCAACGGTGCTCGCTCAGCCGGCGGGCTTGAGCGCGGTGCGGATCGCGTCGTCGACCGTTTGCAGGAAGACGAACGACAGTTGCGCGCGCGCATCCGCCGGAATGTCGTCGAGATCACGCCGGTTGCGCTCCGGCAGCATCACGGTGCGGATGCCGGCGCGCTGCGCGGCGAGCACTTTTTCCTTGACGCCGCCGATCGGCAGCACCAGTCCGCGCAGGCTGATCTCGCCCGTCATGGCCACATCCTTGTGCACGGCGCGATGGGTGAGCAGCGAGGTGAGCGCGACGAACATCGCCACACCGGCACTCGGACCGTCCTTGGGCGTCGCGCCGGCCGGCACGTGCACGTGGATGTCCGATTTCTCGAGCGCATCGGCGGCGATGCCGAGCGCATCGGCGCGCGCCTTGACGAGCGACAGCGCCGCCTGCGCGCTTTCCTTCATCACGTCGCCAAGCTGGCCGGTGAGGATCAGCCGGCCGCTGCCGGGCATCCGCGCTGCCTCGATGAACAGGATGTCGCCGCCCACCGGTGTCCATGCCAGGCCGGTGGCGACACCGGGCACTTCGCTCGCCATCATCACCTCGGCCTCGAACTTCACCGGGCCCAGGATCGCCTGCAGGTCGCCGGCGTCGACGGCGATCGGCGTCGCGCCGCCTTCGGCGATGCGCACCGCGGCATTGCGCAGCACGCTGCCGATCTCGCGCTCGAGGTTGCGCACGCCGGCCTCGCGCGTGTAGCCGTCGACGATGGCGGCGATGGCGGCATCGCTGATCGACACCTGTGCCGCGGCGAGGCCGGTCGCCTCGAGCTGGCGCGGCACCAGGTAGCGGCGCGCGATCTCGCGCTTCTCCTGCGCGGTGTAGCCGGGCAGCTGGATGACCTCCATGCGGTCGCGTAGCGGCCCGGGTATGGTGTCGAGCACGTTCGCCGTGCAGACGAACACCACCTGCGACAGGTCGAACGGCACCGCGAGATAGGTATCGCGGAACGTCGCGTTCTGCGCAGGGTCGAGCACCTCGAGCAGCGCGGACGCCGGATCGCCGTGGAAGCCGCCGGCGCCGAGCTTGTCGACCTCGTCGAGCATCATCACGCAGTTGCGCGTGCCGACCTTGCGCAGGCTCTGGATGATGTTGCCCGGCAGCGCGCCGATGTAGGTGCGGCGATGGCCGCGGATCTCCGCCTCGTCGTGCACGCCGCCGAGGCTCACGCGCACGAACTTGCGGCCGGTGGCGCGGGCGATGCTCTGGCCGAGTGAGGTCTTGCCGACGCCCGGCGGCCCGACGAAGCAGAGGATCGGGCTGCGCCCCGACGGATTGAGCTTGTGCACGGCGAGGTACTCGAGGATGCGCTTCTTGATCTTGTCGAGCCCGAAGTGATCCTCGTCGAGGATGCGCCGCGCCGCGGCGATGTCGATCGGCGGCTCCGCTTCCACCGCCCACGGCAGCTCGGTGAGCCACTCGAGGTACGTGCGCACCATCGAGTACTCGCCGGCCGCTTCGGGCATGCGTTGCAGGCGCTTCAGCTCCTTGCGCGCGACCTTGTCGACCTCGTCGGGCATCTTGGCGTCGGTGATCGCCGTCTCGAGCTCGGCCAGGTCGGCCGCGCCTTCGTCGTCGTCGCCCAGCTCCTTCTGGATCGTGCGCATCTGCTCGCGCAGCAGGTGCTTGCGATTGACGTCGGTGATCGACTCGCGCGTGCGCTCGTCGATCTCGCGCGACACCTTGAGCACCTCGATGCGGCGATCCAGCACGGCAAGGAGCTTGTCGAGCCGCGACTTCAAATCGAACGTCTCCAGCAACCCCTGCTTCTCCTCGGCCGGAATGTCGACCAGTCCGGCGATGAAGTCGGCCAGGCGGGCGGGGTTGTCGACGCCCTGCAGCGCGACCGCCATCTCCTCGGGCACCTGCGGCAGGAGCTGCAGGACCTCCAGCGCGCGCTGCTTCAACGCGCGGGCGCGGCCCTCGATTTCAGCATCGGTGGCCGCCGCGTCGTCGATGTACTGCACGCGTGCCACCGGAAACGGCCAGCCGTCGAGAAATTGCAGCACGCGAAACCGCTTGTTGCCGCGCGCGATCGCATGATGGATGCCTTCGGGCGTGGTGATGTAGCGCAGGACGGTGGCGCTGGTGCCGACCCAGTGCAGGTCGTCGGGCTGCGGTTCCTCGACATCCGGCTTCGATTGCAGCAGCACGCCGATCGCGCGCTCGCCGCGCACGGCATCCTGCACGGCCGCGCGCGACCGCTCGCGACCGACGGTCAGCGGAAACACCGAGCCGGGGAACAGCACCAGGTTGCGCACGGCCAGGATCGCCAGCGCGTCGTCGGGAATCGGGCGAACGGGTGTCGCGCCGGCGTCGCCTGGGATGGCGGCATCGGCGCGTGCGCTCACCGCCGCCTCGGCAGCGAGGGGCAGGCCTTCGCCGGCGCGCGTGTCTTCGGTCGTCACAGGGTCGAATCCAGTTTCCGCAGGTGCAAGACGAGGCACCCGAGCATCAGCTCGGGCGCGCCGATCTCGAGTCGCCCGGGCGGCAGCGGGATGCGCCGCTCGAATGCGCCATAGGGAATCTCGAGTTGTCGCACCGCATGCCGCGTCCCGGAAAGCGGCAACGGGCGCGTGCCGCGCACGACCAGCGCGCCGGGCTCCTGCGCGATCTCGACGGCGTCGGGCGGCACGCCCGGCATCGCCACGACGATGACGATCTCGCGCGCATCCTCGAACACGTCGAGCGGCGGCTGCCAGGTGACGCGCGCGCGCGCCGACGTCGTCAGATGGAAGAACTGGCGGTGCAACCGGTCGGCCTCGTCCATCATGTCGAGCGCCTGCGCCCACATCCATGCCGTGGGATGGCCGCGTCCGGTCATGGCGTGAATCCGGCGGAGAAGGTGCAAGCAGGGAAGCAGGTCACCGCACCATAGTGAGGGCGCGCAAATGCGTGTTCAAGCGCGTGCCCGCGCCGCGGTTGCTGGCGGAGCGCGCAATCCGCTCGCGCGGCGAGCGCATGCCGCCGCACACCGGGGTCGCCGCGCGGGATCCTACGCGGCGGCTCTGCGTGGCCGCGTGTTGGCACGCCCGCGACGCGGAGGATCGACGGCCGCCTGAGCGCCTGCGCTTCTGTCGGGGCGCGCAACCATCCCCAAGCGAAATCGGTGTCCCATCCCGGTAAATTTGTCGATCTGTTCAATCTGTATGCTACATATTGACAGAGGGAAGTTGCAGACCTAGCATCCCACCACAGGCGGATCGATCGGAAAGGGAGCCAGCTCGGAAACAGCCAAGCCGCGCCCACGCATCACGCATTCGCGCGCGATCCTCGTCCTCCATTCGCAGCACCAACACCTGGGAACGGAACGATGCGCGACGCCCGGTCGGAATCGACTCCGACGTGGTCGCGCAACGCCACCGGCGCCTCCCGCCTCGAAGACTTCGCCCGTGACTCACGGGCCGCTTCACCGGCCTGTGCATGACAGAAGGCCATGCGCCGAGGCGCATCAAGGAGGTTCTCCATGAAGAGCAAACAAGCATTCCCGGCAGTCGCGCTGGCCGGCGCGACCGCGGTCGCCCTGGCACTGTTGGCGCCGTGGGCCGCCGCCGATTCGATGTCCACCGACAATTTCAGCCACAAGCCGCCGCCCAAGCCGCCGAAGCCACCCGCGTACAAGGTCGACCCGTCGTGGCCGAAGATTCCCTTGCCCAGCGATCCGGCGACCGGCAAGCCATGGGTCACCGGCGAGGTCGCCGGCACCTGCGTCGATTCACGCGATCATGTCTTCATCGTCACGCGCGGCAACCTCGTTGCGCCGGAAGACGTCGAGGCGGTCGCGGCGCCGCCGGTGATCGAGTTCGACGAGGAGGGCGACGTCGTCAATGCCTGGGGCGACCGCAACGTCCTGCCGAATGGGATCCACGGCTGCTTCGTCGACTACCAGGACAACGTCTGGATCGCCGGCAATGGCGACGGCATCGTGCAGAAATATCCGCACAACGGCGCGACGTCGCCGTTGCTGCAGATCGGCACGCGCGGCGTGTGCGACAACCCGCCCACCAATGTCTGCGGCAACTCGGGCGCGAACGCCGACGCCAACCAGAGCCAGACGCTCCTCAACGAGCCCGCGGACATCTACATCGATCCATTTCCCGATCCGGTCAACGGTCGACGCGGCAGCATCTACATCGCGGACGGTTACGGCAATCACCGCGTCGTCGTGTTCGACGCCGGCGGCCATTACCTGCGGCAGTGGGGCGGCGTCGCCGGCACCGTGGTCGATCCGTCCACCGACTCGCTCGGACTGTTCGCGTCGGGCGACGGCGGCCATCCGCACTGCGTGCTGATCGGCAACGATGGTCTCGTATACGTCTGCGACCGCGCCGACGACCGCATCCAGGTGTTCACCAAGACCGGCCAGTTCCAGCGCGTGATCGCCGTCGTGCCGGGCACTGGGGTGACCGGCACGGCACCGCTGAACACGGCCGGCTCGGCATGGGATTTCGATTTCTCGGGTGACGGCCTGCAGGCGTACCTGCTCGAGGCGGATGGCGGCAACGAGCAGATGCACGTCATGGACAGGGTCATCGGTTCGATCCTGTCGAGCTTCGGCCAGCCCGGTCACCAGGCCGGCCAGTTCACGTTCCTGCACACGGTCGCGCGCGATTCGCACGGCAACCTGTACACCGGCGAAACCATCAACGGCCGGCGCGTGCAGAAATTCACGCCCGTGAGCTGCAACAACGGGCATGGCGGCGGTTTCGGCTTCGGCAATTGCTGAAGTCGCGCCAGGGCGGCCGGGCGCAGTCCGGCCGCCGCGCGCGTGGCGTTCCGGCTGCATCGTCGGGACGAGCGGGTCGCCGGCGCCGGAGGAGGCGAGATGAATCGACAGCATTGGTCGCGCTGGTGGCACCTGGGCATCGTTGCATGCGCGGCGATCGTCGCGTCGAGCGCGGGTGCGCACGAATTCAAGCTGGACGCGCTGATGAATGCGTTCGTCAGGATCCAGCCCGATCATGCCGAGCTCGTGATCCGCGCGCCGCTCTATCTCTTCAAGCCGATCCACTTCCCGGTCAAGGGACCGCAGATCGACATCTCAGCGTCGGCGGCGGCGACGGCACGCGCCGTCGACGGCCTCGCGCGCAGCGTGACGCTGTACGAGGATGGCCGCGCGCTCGAGCCATCGACATCGGCAGGGCGGCTGTCGCTGCCCTCCGACAAGTCGTTTCGCGACTACGACGCGGCGGCGGCGCACGTCGCCGAGCCGATCGCGGCGGACACCGAGATCTACATCGACCAGGGTTACGTCGACGCCCGCTTCACGTACGCCATCCGCTCGCCGGCATCGGTATTCCGCATCCGCACCACGGCGGCGCCCGAGCTCGGCGACTATCTGCGGCTGTCGGTGCGCTACCTGCCGCTCGCCGGCGATGATTCGGCGATGGTGCTGTCGAGCACCGCAGGTGCGGTGGCGCTCAACCCCACCTGGTTCGACGCCGCCGGCGGCTTCATCGTGCTCGGCATCGTGCATATCCTCACCGGGTACGATCACCTCCTGTTCCTGCTGTGCCTGATCATTCCGCTGCGCGGCTGGCGCCAGATCCTGGCGATCGTCACCACGTTCACCGTGGCGCATTCGCTGACGCTGCTCGGCTCCGCATTCCGCCTTGCGCCCGACGGCGCCTGGTTCCCGCCGTTCGTGGAGACGATGATCGCGGCGTCGATCGTGTACATGGCGCTGGACAACATCGTCGGCGCGAACGTGCGACGGCGCGTGATCGTCACCGGGCTCTTCGGCCTCGTGCACGGCTTCGGCTTCGCCTACGGCCTGCAGGAGAACCTGCAGTTCGCCGGGCGCCACCTGCTGGTGTCGCTGTTCGCGTTCAACGTCGGCATCGAGGCCGGTCAGGTGATGGTGCTGGCGGTGATGCTGCCGTTGCTCGCGCTGGTGCGTCGGCACGTGCTTCCCGGCCGCGTCGGCGAGATCGTGCTGTCGGCCATCGTCGCGCATACCGCGTGGCACTGGATGACCGAGCGTGCCGACGTGCTGTCGCGTTACCCATGGCCACGGATCGACGCGGATACGCTGGTCGGGCTCGGGGCGGCGTTGGTCGGCATCGCCATCGCGGCGAGCATCTGGCGCGCGGGCCGGCGCTGGCGCGCCGCGCACGAGCCGGCGAATGCCCTTGCACGCGCCCCCGGGGACTGAAGCCGGCGCCTGCGTGCGGTCGCCTCGCCAGCGGCGGCGCTTGGGCGTACCGTAGCGGCGAGCGTGGTTCGACCCGACGACCTGCGCAGAAGGGGAGAGCGTGAGCCGCAAGCCCGACAGCTTCGTCGAGCTCGAGCGCGCGACGCCGGCGACCGCTGCGCGGGCCGCGTCGCGTGCCGCGCCCGCGGCTGCCGCGGCGCGACGCCACGTCGCGCTGGTGGTCTGTCATGGCATGGGCCAGCAGGTGCCGTTCGAGACCATCGACGCCCTCGCCCGGATGCTCCGCCGCGCGCACCTCGCCGTCGCCAGGGATGCGCGCGCACCCGAAGTGACCGCGCGCGTCGTCGACCTGGGTATCGGCAAGCCGGTGGGGCGCGCGGAGCTCACGCTGTCCGATGCTCGCGGCGGCGAAGTCCGCGTCCACGTCTACGAAGCGTATTGGGCGCCGCTCACGGCCGGCAAGGTGTCGCTGCGCCAGGTGATCGCCTTCCTGCTCGACGCCGGGCTCGGCGGCCTCGCCGCGGCGCGCCACACCTTCCTGCGCTGGATGTTCGGGGGCTGGCAGGAATTCGCCCGCTCGTACCGCGCCTTCGCCGAGCTCGCCGTGGCGATCCTGTTCGTGCTGTCGCTCGTGCTGGCCAATGCGACGATCGTCGCCGTCGCAGCGTCGCGCGGGATCGGTCATGCGTCCGCGCAGTGGCCGAGTGCGAAGCTCGTGGGCGTGATCACCGCCGATTTCGTGCTGGTCCTCGCGCTTTGGGGACTGGCCGGCCTCGCACTCGGATTCGCTTACGCCTGCCATCAGAGCATCGACGAGAATCGCGTCGGATGGGATCGCGATGCGTGGCCGGTCAGGACGCTCGTGCTCGTGACCAACGTCTGCGTCTGGCTGGCGATCGTCGGCACGATCGTGATCGCGGGCCTGCTCGGCCTCGATCTCTGCCGCGATGCCTTCGGCGCGCCGCTGGCGTGGGAGGGCCTCTGCGCGCGCGGAGGCGCGATCTGCGCGCTGACCGCATTGCCCGGCCCCGCGCTGCTGGCGGTGTGGGCGCTGGTCCTGCTCGCGAGCGCGCGCATCCGCACGTTTCTCGTCGAGTTCCCGGGCGACGTCGTCGCCTACGTCAATGCCCACGCGGTCAGCGAATTCAGCGAATTGCGCACCGCGATCCAACGCGTCGCGCACGACATCGCGGCGGCGGTGTACGCGCTGCGCAGCGAGGATGGTTCCGCCGCGATGTACTCGCGCGTCGTGCTGGCCGGGCATTCGCTGGGCTCGGTCCTCGCATACGACACGCTCAACCGCCTGCTGCTCGAGGAAGCGTGGCATCCGGGCAGCGAGGTGCGCGCCCGCACGTCGGCATTGATCACGTTCGGCTCGCCGCTGGACAAGACGGCATTCGTTTTCCGCAGCCAGAAGCCGTTCGCGGCCGAAGTGCGCGAGGCGCTGGCGGCGGGCCTGCAGCCGCTGATCGCCGACAACCTCTATCGCGGCACGCTCACATGGCGCAATTTTTGGTCGCGCGCCGACTGGCTGAGCGGCAGCCTCGCGTATTACGACCCGAATCCGCCGGTGGCGGCGTGGCAGGTGCAGAACGTTCGCGACGACTATGCCAGCATTCCGCTGCTCGCCCACGTCATGTACTGGCGCAGCCCGCAGCTCGCGCGGGCGCTGCACGACGCCGTCACGGCGTGATGCGCGGGCGAGGGCCCGTCACCGCGCCTTGCGTGCGCCGCGCCCCTTCGCCGCCTTGCGTGTCTTGCGGGCCTTGCGTTTGGGCGCAACGGCGCGCGGCGCCTGCAGCTGCTGCAATGCATCGCGGCGGGTGATGCCGCGCAGCGCGGCAATCTTCGCGAGTTGCGCGCCCCGCGGCACCGCGGATTCGTGCTCCCAGTTGTAGACGGACTGGGCACTGACACCGGCCAAGGCGCCGAATTGCGCGGCGGAAAGCGCGAGGCGCTTGCGCAGCGAGCGCAGGCCCTTGGCGACGAAGCGATAGGCCTTGGGCGAGGCCGCGGCGGCCGCGCTCGAAACCGGGGGCGCGGCGCGCCGCGCGACGAGCTTGAGTTGCCGCTCGAGGTCCGCGACCTGACGCTTGAGCGCGGCGATGTCGCGCCGGTGCTGGGTGATCGCCTTGCGTGCAGGATCGACCTGCCCGCGGGTTTCCTTGCGCGCGAGCCGCGCGATTTCCTGCTTCAGCAACGTACCGATGTTCGGCATGCGTGTTCCGGTGGAGGAGGTAGTCGCACTCTACCAAGTTCATCCGGCCTTTATTGCGCGGCCGCAATGGCCGGGTCCGCGGCTTCCCAGCGCGCGCAGACGTCGCTCGCGCAACGCGTTCCGCCGGGCAGGGGCCTTCACGCCTGTCGAATTTATTTACGCTTCTACAGGTTCATACGCAGATGACGTCGCCAATATATTGATTTACAACATAGTTATGTTTTGGTACGGCAGATGCTTGTGGAATACACATGGATGTCCACACCATCGCGTCCCTGCCCGTCGGTGCCTTGCGGGACTGGGCGAACATCGCCGGAATGCCCGACCCGTCGACGCTGGTGCTCGCCCTGACGGCGCTGGTGATCATCTTCGTGCAGCGCGCTCGCGCCAATCGCAAGCGCCGCAAGTAGTGACGTAGCGACGCCGGGCGCGCCTGCGCCGCGCGCGTTTCCCATCACGAGATTCTGGCGTCGTCCGGTGGCGTGCGCACGGCCCGCCCTCCGCTTCGAATGGCACATTTCCTGCGTCGTCACGACTCCGACGCTTTGCCCCGGTTCAATCGGCGCGCGCACCGTGGACGACCACGCATTACCACCAATGAAGACCGTGCACGCGGATCGACCGCTGGCGATGGCGGCGGCGCGCGCTGGCGACGATTCTGGGCTCGAATGCGTCGGCCCGCCCGGCTGGTTCTCGACGGTCCACGTCGTGCTGCGGCATGCGGGACTCATTGCGGCGATCGTGCTGTTTCCGCTCAACGTGCCGCTGGCGGCGATTTTCGTCGCCAGCTACCTCGTGCGCATCTGGGGCATGGAGGCGGTCTACCACCGCTATTTCTCGCATCGCAGCTTCCGCGCCAGCCGCGCGTTCCAGACGATGCTGGCGCTGGTGGGCACGCAATGCGGACAGCGCGGACCGCTGTGGTGGGCGTACGTGCATCGCCTTCACCATCGGTACGCCGACACCGACCAGGACGTGCATTCGCCCAATGCGCACTCGTTCTGGCGCGCCTACATGGGATGGATGCGCGACACCGAGTCGTACCGGATGGATTTCGGCGAGATCGCCGATTTCGCGCGCTTTCCCGAGTTACGCTGGCTGACGCGGTACTACGAGATCCCGCTCGAGCTCGGCGGCATCGCGCTGTTCGTCGCCGGCCATTTCGGCGCGTTCGGCCCCGGCGTCAGTGGATGGTCGGCCTACCTGTGGGGCTACTGTGCGCCGGCGGCACTGGTGCTGCACGCGGCGGCGCTGCTCAACACGCTCGGCCACCGCCCGGCACTGCTCGGCGGCTACCGCAACTTCGCCGACGAGCCGTATGCCACCAATCGCCCGATCCTGTCGCTGCTGATGCTCGGCGCGGGCCTGCACAACAATCACCATCAGTCGGCGGCATCGGCGCGCACTGCCGTGGCGTGGCACGAGATGGACGCGACGTTTCGCACGTTGCAATGGCTGCGCGCGGCGGGTCTCGTCACGCACCTGCGCGATGCGCGGATCGGCGCCTGCGAGTCACCTTCACCGGCGGCGTCGCCGCGGCACTGAGGATGATCGGCGGCGCGGCGCGCGCGCGGTCACCCGACTATTCGGTGCGCATGTGCAGCACGCGCACGAACTGTGCGCGCAGCTCGAAACCCATCGATTCGTAGAGCGCGATCGCGCGCGTGTTGTCCCGGTCGGCATGCAGGAACGGCACCTCGCCGGCGCGCAACATGCGGTTGACGACCTCGGCCATCAGCGCGCGCGCGAGCCCCTTGCCCTGCGCATCCGGATGCGTGCACACGCCGCTCACCTCGCGAAACGCGCCGGCGTGCATGCGCTCGCCCGCCATGGCGACGAGGCGGCCACCGTGGCGCACGCCGACGAACGTGCCGAGCTCGATCGTGCGCCGGCGAAAGGGCCCGGGATGCGTGATCTCGACCAGCGCCAGCATCGCGTCGACATCGTTGGCGTCGAGCCGCACGATCGGCGCGTCGGCCTGTGGCAGCGGCCGCGGATCGCGGCGGATCATCTGCACCAGCCGCAGATTGTCCTGCTTGACCCATCCCGCAGCATCGTCCGGCACGGTCGCGCCGACGACCGCCACCAGCTCGCCGATATCGACAAGCGTGCGCAGCGCCGCCACATGGACGGGCGAAGTCGAGGCCATGGCCGCGAACGGCGCGATATCCGCCGGATAGCGGCGCGCCAGCGCGTCGCCCCGCGCCAGATGCGCGTGCCCGGTCGTCAGCGCCGACCACACAGGGTCGTCGAGCAGGCGCTCCGCGGCGATGGCATCCATGCGTCGTCGTAATCCCTGGGCAATCCCAGTTCCCGGCGGAACGCACGATGCGACCGGTTTCGCCCGCAACGATGGTGCGATCGGTTTTGGCGCGCGTCGCGCGGCTGGCGGGCGGAATACTCATTTTAACCCGGCGCCTGCAGCGCTCGCCGCCGGTACACGGCCGCGGCCACGACTCCGAACACCACATGCGCCGCGGCCGTGACCGCGTCGCGGTCCGCCGCGAACCACGGGAAAAAGTGGGTCATCGCATGCATGTTGATGAGGTAGAGCGCGACGCCGAAGACCGCGCCCACCGCGATCGCACGCTGGCCGCGCCATGCAGCGACCAGCGAGGACAACGCGGCCGCATACGCGAGCGACAGTGCGAGATGCACACCGGTCGCGGCGAGCAGAATGGCGGCAGCGACAGGTTCGGCGGAGGCGAGCACCCCCGGGCCCATCGCCAGCGCCGCGGCGAAGCGGATATCGCGGTCGAACCTGCCCGCAGGATCGGCGGCGAAGGCCAGCCACGCAACGACTTCGACCAACGTCGACGCGATGGCCGCGGCAATGCCCGCATCGAGCACCGCGCGCCAACGCACGGCGCGTTTCACCCGAACACGGCCGCGCGCAGGACGCCAGGCATCGGTGCGGCGATCAGGCGGGACGCGCCGCGATCCCATCCAGCGCCGGACGAAACCCGCGGACGGCGTGGTATCCGAGCACGACGAAGGCTACCAGCACCAGCGCCTGGACGATGACGAACGGCGGCTCGGATTGCGTGGGCGCCAGCGCGGTGAGCGAGCGAATCTTCTGAAACGACTGCACTACGAGGACGAAGACGTTGAAATAGAGCGCGAGCGCGGAGCCGATGACGTAGATGGCGCGCCACGACCCATGCAGCCGGCGGCCGTAGAGCGCATAGACGGTGGCCGCCAGCACGACCAGCGACAGGGCACCGACCACGTGCGAGGGCAGGATGTGATCGCGCGCGAACAGGTATCCGGTGAGGCTGGTGAGGATCGTGGTGGCGAGGAACAGAATGGTCCAGCGCGGCAGGTGGCGGGAGCCCAGCATCGCGAACAGGACGACGAAGCCGGACGCGATGCCGACGAGGCTCAGGATCACGTGGAACGTGGTGAAAGCCGATACGGACATTCCCAACAACATGACGGGCTCCCAGGTTGGATGAATCGACGAGTGGGCGTGCCTCGTCGATGATCGACCGCCGGCCCGGAGGAACCTCGCCCATCCGATGGCCTTGGGCACATTATCGTTTCTCCGCGCAATCCGTATACTGGCCACGCTGGCCAGCGCAAAGCTTGGACGGTCACCGTCGGAGATTTGCTGGCCGGAATCGTTTTTGGATCGACCTTTCGCGAAGGAGCCACCGGTCAGCCGTGGCACGCACCCAAAAAAAAGAGGAGTTGAAATGAAAGCCAAGACGCGAAAATCCGGCAGTGCAGCCAAGTCGGCCGGTCAAAAGACGCCCGCTCCGCTCAAGTCAAAGGAATATGCGAAAGCGCTCGCTCCCCTGCATGAGGAGCTCGTCGCGCTCCAGCAATGGGTGGTGCGCGAAGGGCTCAAGGTCTGCATCGTCTTCGAAGGCCGTGACGGGGCCGGCAAGGGCGGCACGATCAAGGCGATCATGGACCGGGTGAGCCCGCGTGTGTTCCGCGTGGTGGCGCTGGCCGCACCCACCGATCGCGAAAAGTCCCAGATGTATGTCCAGCGCTACCTGCCGCACCTGCCCGCAGCCGGCGAGATCGTGATCTTCGATCGCAGCTGGTACAACCGGGCTGGCGTGGAGCGGGTGATGGGGTTTTGCACCGAACAGCAGGCGAAGGATTTCCTGCAGGTCGCGCCACTGGTCGAAAAGGCCATCGTCAATTCGGGAATCATCCTGCTCAAGTACTGGTTGGAAGTGAGCCCGGAGGAGCAGACGCGCAGGCTCGAGGCGCGCATCAAGGACCGGCGCAAGGTCTGGAAGCTGTCACCGATGGATGTGAAGTCCTACAATCGATGGTACGAATACTCGCGCGCGCGTGACGACATGTTCGCCGCGACCGACACCAGTTTCGCACCGTGGTACGTGGTCGACTCCAACGACAAGCGACGCACGCGCCTCAATATCATCAGCCACCTGCTGACGAAGATTCCGCATCAGCGCATTCCGGGCAAGGCAATTCGCCTGCCGCCGCGACAGAAGGCAGGCAACTACAAGCCGTTGAAGCATCCCTACAAGTACATCGAAAAGCGGTATTGATCGTCGGACTGCTCCGCGCTCGACGGCGACGCACGCCGCGGTGAATGATGTCTCGACCCATGCCGGGACAGGTCGCAGTTTCGCAGCCGACGATGACGTGCGCTACAAAGAAGGGTCGCGTTTATGTGGACACTGCCGACGCGGTGTTGAGGCAGCGCGCGCCGCTCGCAACGGAAATGGGCGTTGGGCTACTCTCACACGCGGGCATATTCACTTTGATTCCGAGCATCGGAGCGCGGTTCGGCTGGCGATCGTGACCGGTCCAACCGGCCTCGCCGGAAGCGCTTCAGTGGTCTACAAATAATTTCCAAACCCTTTAAATAGAACGACTTTCCACCCACATCGGCAATTTTATTCATGTTAATCTGCCCGCCGCTTGGGTAGTGGCGAAGCGGTCCGGTAACGAGATCGCCGCCGACAATAGACCGTGACCGGCCGCAGGGCCCGGATCCGGGCGGGGGAATGGCCGATACGCGATTGCGCTTAAACGCGATCGAGCATTTCCCTGAACGGAACCGACCAGCGAGTCCCGTCGCGGACGCGGTCAATCGCAGGGCATATCACGCCCGTCCGGGCGGGGGGTAACACCATGATCAGCATCCGCAGGTTCCTATGGCTCCTGGCGGCATTCGTTTT
>DASYSP010000098.1:0-15858 GCA_036003195.1 Casimicrobiaceae bacterium | reverse complement strand
GCGCTCCTCGCGCAAGGCGAACGAGGAGTCTTGGCACGCGACTTGCGGTGAGTTGCACCGCGCGCGCCCGCCGCTTGCGCATTCACGATGCCCGTCACCAATCAAGCGCTCCCCGGCGGCTACGCGCTCCTCAATTACCGGATCGATCGCCAGATCAGCCGAGGCGGGTTCTCGATCGTCTATCGCGCGTTCGACGAGACCGGCCAGCCGGTCGCCATCAAGGAATATCTGCCGTCGTCGCTGGTGCTGCGCACCGAAGGCGACATCGTGCGCGCGAGCTCGGCCGAAAACCTCACGTCGTTCCGCTACGGAATGAAGTGCTTCTTCGAGGAAGGCCGGGCGCTGGCGAAGATCAACCATCCGAACGTCGTGCGCGTGCTCAATTTCTTCCGCGCGAACGAGACGGTCTACATGGTCATGCGCTACGAGCGCGGCCGCACGCTGCAGCAGCAGATCCAGATGCGCCAGGACCAGATGTCCGAGCGTTTCGTGCGCCACGTGTTCATGCACCTGCTCAACGGCCTGCGCGAGGTGCACACGCACAAGCTGCTGCACCTCGACATCAAGCCGGCCAACATTTACCTGCGTACCGACGGTACGCCCGTGCTGCTCGACTTCGGCGCCGCGCGACAGACGCTCACCAACACGCGGCCCAAGCTCGCGCCGATGTACACGCCGGGCTTCGCCGCGCCCGAGCAGTACCGCGATCCGGACCGTCTCGGACCGTGGACCGATGTCTACGGCGCCGGTGCCAGCATGTTCGCCTGTCTCGCGGCCTTCGCGCCGCAGGCGGCGGACGCGCGGGTCCAGGAAGACCACCTGGTGTCGGCGAAGAAGATCTGGGCCGGCCAGTATTCGGACAACGTGCTCGAGGTGATCGACTGGTGCCTGCGCCTCGATCCGCTGGAGCGCCCGCAGTCGGTGTTCGCGCTGCAGAAGGCGATCCGCGACATCCCGACGCGCAAGCGCAAGCTGTCGCTGCTCGGCAACCTGAAGCGCGTGCTGTTCTCGGAAATCGGCGCGTGACGCCGCGCCCGGTCGCGAAAGCCCGACACCGCATCCCCTGATTCCCGCGCCGAACGCATCTCATGCGCTTCACGATCTTCCAGGAATCGCGCAAGGGCTCGCGCAAGCTCAATCAGGACCGCATTGCCTATACGTACGGCCGCGACACGCTGCTGATGGTGATCGCCGACGGCATGGGCGGCCACGCCGGCGGCGAGATCGCCGCGCAGATCTGCGCGCGGCTGTTCATCGAGCGTTTCCAGCAGGAGGCGAAGCCGGTCCTCAAGAATCCGCTCAAGTTCCTGCAGGACACGATGCTGCGCGCGCATGCCGCGCTCGGTTCGTACGCCAACCAGTTCTCGATGCTGGAGACGCCCCGCACCACCTGCGTGGCGGTGATCGTGCAGGCCAACCATGCCTACTGGGCGCACGTCGGCGACTCGCGCTTCTACATCTTCCGCCAGGGCGGCCTGATCGCCGCGACCAAGGATCACTCGAAGGTCCAGTACCTGGTCGACCAGGGCCTGATCGGCCAGCACGAGGTGTTCGCGCACCCCGACCGCAACAAGATCTTCAGCTGCCTCGGCGGGCTCGTCGATCCGATCATCGACCTGTCCAAGCGCACGCCGCTGCGCAACGGCGACATCATGGTGCTGTGCACCGACGGCCTGTGGAGCGTGATGCCGCACAACGAGATGTCGACGTGGCTGACGTCGACGCCGATCCTCAAGACCGCGCCGCAGATGATGCGCGAGGCGGAGAAACGCGGCGGCGTCGACGGCGACAACCTGTCGACGATCATCGTGCGCTGGGGGCCGGAGACGCTGACCGACGAGATCGCGACCACCACGACCACCGATTCGCTCGGCCTCGGCGACTTCCACACCGCGATCGACAAGACGGTGACGCTGACCGACCGCAAGGGCACGCAGCGCGACCTGACCGACGACGAGATCGAGCGGGCGATCGCCGAGATCCAGTCGACCATTCAAAAATACCGGCGGTGAGCGGCTGCAGGGCGTTGCACGCGGGCAATGACATCGCGCGCGGCGCGAATTACAATCGGCAGGCGGCGGATGGAAACGCTGCTGCCCGCCTCCTGACCGCCGATTGCCGATGCGCCACCTGATCCTCGACACCGAAACCACCGGCCTCGATCCCAAGCTCGGCCACCGGATCATCGAAGTCGCGGTTCTCGAGCTCGTCGACCGCAGGCCCACCGGGCGCCACCTGCATTTCCGCGTCGATCCGGAACGCGACATCGACGCCGGCGCGACCGAAGTCCACGGCATCACCTGGGACGACCTGCGTGGCAAACCGCGGTTTGCCGAATGCGTCGTCGAATTCGTCGAGTTCGCCCGCGGCGCCGAATGGGTGATCCACAACGCGCCGTTCGACGTCGCGTTCCTCGACGCCGAGTTCGCGCGTCTCGGCATGCCCTCCTGCGCCGGCGTCGCGGCGTGCGTGACCGACACGCTGGCGCTCGCGCGCGACACGTTTCCCGGCAAGCGCAACAGCCTCGACGCGCTGTGCGAGCGCTTCGGCGTCGACAACACGCAACGCAATTTCCACGGCGCGCTGCTCGATGCCCAGCTGCTGGCCGAAGTCTGGCTCGCGCTGACGCGCGGGCAGGAGACGCTGGCGATCGACCGCGCGCCGGCGCCGCTTTCGGGTGCGCTCGCCGTGCATGACGCCGCGATCGACGTCACGCGCATGCGCGTCGTGCTGCCCACGGCCGAGGAGCTGGCCGCGCACGATGCCTATCTGGCCACACTCGACCGCGACACCCAGGGGCGCTGCCTCTGGCTCGCGCTGCTGCGCGCCGAGCCCGCCGCGGCCTGACATCGCGCCGGCGCGGCGGAGAGCCGTTGCCACTTCCTGGCGTCGCGCGGCGCGCGCTGCCATGTAATTCGTGACCATTCGCCGGCGTGTGCCCGCATCGACGCGCGAAGCGCCGGGGCGACTCTGATACGCTCGGCGGTCGATCGTCCCCTCCCGCCCGCCGCGTGCCCGTCGACTACCTCACCCGCATCCTCAACGCCAAGGTCTACGACGTCGCCACCGAGACGCCGCTCGACCTTGCGCCGGCGCTGTCGGCGCGCCTCGGCAACCGCCTTTATCTCAAGCGCGAGGACGCGCAGCCGGTGTTCTCCTTCAAGCTGCGCGGCGCCTACAACAAGATGGCGCATCTCACGCCGGCGGAGCGTGCGCGCGGCGTGATCGCCGCCTCGGCCGGCAACCACGCCCAGGGCGTGGCGCTGGCGGCGCAGCGCCTCGGCTGCCACGCCACGATCGTGATGCCGGTGACCACGCCGCAGATCAAGATCGCGGCGGTGAAGGCGCGCGGCGCCGAAGTCGTGCTGCAGGGCGATTCCTACAGCGACGCCTATGAGCACGCGCTGCATCTGCAGAAGAAGTCGCGCGCGACATTCGTGCATCCCTACGACGATCCGGACGTGATCGCCGGCCAGGGCACGATCGGCATGGAGATCCTGCGCCAGGCGGTGGAACCGATCGACGCGATCTTCGTCGCCATTGGCGGCGGGGGCCTTATCGCCGGCATCGCCTCGTACGTGAAGCGGGTGCGCCCGCAGGTCAAGGTCATCGGCGTGCAGCCGGAGGATTCCGACGCCATGGCGCGCTCGGTCGCAGCGGGACGGCGCATCACGCTGCCGCACGTCGGACTGTTCGCCGACGGCGTGGCCGTGCGGCGCGTGGGCAAGGAGACGTTTCGCATCGTGCGCCAGTCGGTGGACGACATCGTCCGCGTCGACACCGACGCCATTTGCGCGGCGCTGAAGGACGTGTTCGAGGACACGCGCGCGGTGCTGGAGCCGGCCGGCGCGCTGGCCATCGCCGGCGCCAAGGCCTGGGTGGCGCAACATCGGGTGCACGACCGTGCGCTGGTCGCCGTTGCCTGCGGCGCCAACATGAACTTCGACCGCCTGCGCTTCGTCGCCGAGCGTGCCGAGGTGGGCGAACAGCGCGAAGCGGTGCTGGCGGTGACGATCCCCGAGCGCCCGGGCAGCTTCCGCGAGTTCTGCTCGATTCTCGGCAAGCGCTCGATCACGGAGTTCAATTACCGCTATGCCGACGCCACTGTCGCGCACCTGTTTGTGGGCCTCGAGGTCGCCAATCGCCGCGAGACGCAGAAGCTGCTGGCCGAGCTCGCGCGCCGGCGCATTGCCGCATTCGACCTGACCGATAACGAGCTGGCCAAGCTGCACGTGCGGCACCTGGTGGGCGGCCATGCGCCGTTGGTCGACGACGAGATCGTCTACCGCTTCGAGTTTCCGGAGCGCCCGGGCGCGCTGATGAAGTTCCTCGACAGCATGAGCGCGGGTTGGAACATCAGCCTGTTCCACTATCGCAATCACGGCGCCGATTCCGGGCGCGTGCTGGTGGGCATGCAGGTGCCCGCCGCCGAAAAGCGCGCGTTTCGCGCGTTCCTCGACGGCCTCGGCTACGACTACGCCGAGGAAACCGACAATCCCGCCTACCAGATGTTCCTGGGTCGCTGACAGTCGCTGAACCCGCCCGCGGTTGACTCGCCAAAACAAGATGGAATAGCATTCCACCTTGACGGGCGACCTCGCGCTGCGCCCACCGGGCGCAGTCGCCGCGCCGCCCGCGCGCGAGCACCGCGCAGTCGCGTGCCGCCGGGCGGGAGGATCGCGTCGCCGTGGCGACCTCGCGCCGCCGTTCGACGCAGGAGGAGCGATGTCGCGGAACGCCTTTACCGGCCCTGCGCCGGGAATCGAGCGTCAGCAGGACTGGCAGACGGCGTTGCCGCAGGCGGCCATTTCGCGACCGCGCTCGGCACGGATGCGGCGGCTGCGCAGGATCGGATGGAGCCTGCTGCCGCCGCTGACGTTCGCGGCGATGGTCGGGCTGTGGGCCGCGGCGGTGGCGGCGTTCCGGATTCCCGCCTATCTGCTGCCCGGGCCGGGCAGCATCTTCGCGCGCATCGTGGCCGACGCGCCGATGCTGTGGTCTCACTCGATGACGACGTTGACCGAGATCCTGCTCGGCTTCGGGCTGACGGTGGTGACCGCCATTCCGCTGGGACTCCTGATCGCGCTTTCGCGCACGGCGAAGCAGGTCGTCTATCCGCCGGTGATGCTGATGCAGCTCGTGCCCAAGATCGCGGTGGCTCCCCTGTTCCTGGTGTGGCTCGGCTTCGGCATGGAATCGAAGGTGCTGCTCACCGTGCTGATGACGTTCTTCCCGCTGCTGATGGCGAGCATCAGCGGCTTCCAGATCCTCGACGAGCGCCTGCTCTACCTCACGCAGTCGATGGGCGCGGGCCGCTGGCAGACATTCCGCTACCTGCGTTTCCCGGCCGCGTTGCCGGTGATCTTCTCGGGCATCAAGACGTCGGCGACGATCGCCGCCACCGCCGCGATCGTCGCCGAGTTCGTCGGCGCCAACCGCGGCCTGGGCTACGTGCTGCTCAAGGGCACCGGCACGATGGACATCGAGCTCGTATTCGCCGTGCTGGTCCTGCTCACGGCGATCGGCATCGCGATCAACTATGCGGTGGAATTGAGCGAATGGGCGATGACGCCCTGGCAGCGATCCAAGAATACCTGACCGTCGTGGCGACGAGCGTTGTTGCGCGAGTCCGGCCGGCATCATGACCAATACCATCCAAAGGAGGAGTTCCATGCAAAAGTCCGTGAAACGGTTGCTCGTCGGCGGTGCCGCCGTCGCCGCGCTCGTGACGACGCTCGAGGCCGGGGCGGCGACGCCCGTGACGTTCCAGCTCAACTGGTATGCCGGCGGTCCCAACGCGGGATTCGCCGCCGCGGTCGCCGAGGGGTACTACAAGGACGCCGGCCTCGACGTCACGCTGGTGCAGGGCAACGGCTCGGGCAACACCGCCCAGCTCGTCGCCAGTGGCCGTGCGCAGCTCGCGTATGCCGATGCCGTTGCGGTGAGCCAGCTCGTCGCCAAGGGCGCGCCGATGAAGATCGTGTCGACGATCTATCAGTCGAATCCCAACGAGGTGTCGGCGCTCAGGAAAACCGGCATCAAGTCGATCGCGGACCTCAAGGGCAGGAAGGTCGGCGTGCCTTCGGGTTCGTCGCAGACGACGATGCTGCCGCTGTTCCTCAAGGCCAATCACCTGACCGAAAGCGACGTCAACCTGATCAACATGCCGATGACGTCGATGGTGCCCTCGCTGCTGCAGGGCCAGGTCGATGCCATCCTCGGGTCGATGGACGCCTACCAGATCCAGCTCGAGGCGCAAGGCGCCGAACTCGACAACTACCGCTTTGCCGACTACGGCGTACCCACCGTCAGCACGTCGATCTTCGCCAACACGCAATACATCAAGGACAATCCCGACGTGATCCGCAGCTTCATTGCGGCGAGCCTCAAGGGCTGGAGCTTCGCGCTCGATCATCCGGACAAGGCGATCAAGGACCTGAAGCAGGTGTTCCCGGAAATGAACGAGAAGGTGGCCACCGCCGAGCTCGCGGCCATCACGCCGCTGTTCTGCAGCGGCGGCGCCATGTACATCGGCAAGGCCGAGGACGCGCTGTGGGTGAAGACCCAGGACCTGCTGTCGGAGGTGAAGCTCCTGCCCGCCGGTCAGGATCCGAAGAGCTACTACACCAACGAGTTCCTGCCGCCGGCCGCGCAGATGCGCGCATGCAAGCACTGATGCGCGCAGGTCGCGCCGCGCGAATCACCGCGGGATGGTCGCGATGAGCGATTCGCGCCGCACCGGGCTGCGCTACGCCGACCTTCACGTCGGCCTCGAATTTCGCAGTCCCGGGCGCACGATCACCGATGCCGATCTCGTCGCGTTCGCGGGGCTCACTGGCGACTATTCCGAGCTGCATACGAGCGATGTCTACGCCAGCGCGAGCGAATTCGGCCGGCGCGTCGCGCACGGCATGCTCGGGCTCGCGTACGCGCACGGACTCATGTGGGCGCGCACCGGCGACCTGCGTGACATCGCGATTGCGTTCCTCGGTATCACCGATTGGCGCTTCCTCGGGCCGATTTTCGTCGGCGACACGATCTTCGTCGACTACGCGATTGCCGAGCTGCGGGACAGCCGCTCTCGGGCGGGACAGGCGATCGCGACCTTCGACGTCGCGGTAGTGAACCAGGACGGTCGCATCGTCCAGCAGGGACGCAAGGCGCTGCTGGTGTCCAAGACTCCGCTGGCCGCGGTGGCGGCGTCGACGGCGGCGGGAAGCGCCGCATGAGCGCCCTGCAGGACTCGCGCGCGCCGAGCGCAACGGCCCGGTCCGGCGTGCCGATCGAGATGCGCCGCGTGTCGAAGACGTTTGGCGAAGACAGCGACCAGCCGTTTCGCGCACTGGGCGGTATCAGCATGTCCATCGCCGCCGGCGAGTTCGTGTCCGTCGTCGGCCCGTCGGGCTGCGGCAAGAGCACGCTGATGCTGATGGTGGCGGGGCTGCTGGCGCGAAGCCAGGGCGAGATCATCGTCGGTGGCGTGCCGGTGACGCGGCCGCTGACCGACGTCGGCATCGCGTTCCAGGACCACCTCCTGCTCGAGTTCCGCACCGCGCTCGACAACGTCATGCTGCAGGCGGACATCCGCCGCCTGCCGCGCCAGGCAATCGAGGCGCGCGCGAAGGACTTGTTCGAGCAGCTGCGCCTGACGGCGGCGCTGAAAAAATATCCGCGCCAGCTTTCGGGCGGCATGCGCCAGCGGGTGTCGCTGGTGCGCGCGCTGGTGCACGACCCTTCGGTGATCATGATGGACGAGCCGTTCGGCGCGCTCGACGCGCTGACCCGGCTGCAGGTGCGCATGGACCTCGAGGCGTTGTGGCTGCGGCGGCGGCCGACGGTGCTTTTCATCACGCACAGTGTCGAGGAGGCGGTCGGACTGTCCGATCGCATTTTCGTGATGAGCCCGAGCCCCGGCGAAGTGGTCGACGAGATCCGCGTCGATTTGCCGCGTCCGCGCCCCGTCGTGCTGGGCGATGCGCCGCAATTCGGCGCGTATGTCGACCGCATCTACCGCCAGTTCGAGCGCATGGGCGTGCTGCATAGCGTCGGCGCTTCCGGCGCGCGCGAATAGCTGCCATGCGCGAGCCTTCGATTGCAATGCGCGGACGGCGGCGATGATGACCAGCGACGGCACGCGCCCGACGCCGGTTGCGGCGACGATGCCCGGGGTGGAGGTCGTGCGCAAGCAATCCGTTGCCGAACTGGGGCTCGCCGGCGGCCCGCTGAACCTCGTCACGAAGGGCCTGTTGCGGGCGCTCAACGAGGCGCTCGCGAATCTTGCGTCGGATGCCTCGCTGCGTTGCGTGATCCTGCATGGCGGATCGGGGCGCGCGTTCTGCGCCGGCAGCGACATTCACGAATTCGCACATCTTCGCGCCAATGCCAGCGAAGAGAAGATCCTGTTCGAGGACATGGTGCTGCGACGGCTCGCGGCGATGCCGATGCCGACCATCGCCGCGATCGACGGCCCGGCGCTTGGCGGCGGGCTCGAGCTGGCACTCGCGTGCGACCTGCGCGTCGCGCGCGCGGGGACCAAGCTCGGCCTCACCGAATCCCGCCTCGGCGGCCTCGCGGGCAATGGCTCGGTGCGCCTCGCGCGCCTCGTCGGTCCCGCGCGCGCCAAGGAGATGCTGTTCCTGGGCGATCCGATCCCGGCCGAGACGGCCCTCGCCTGGGGACTCGTCAATCGCGTCGCTGGCGAAGACACCAGCGCCCTTGCCGCAGCGCGCGAGCTCGCCGTCGTCATCGCCGCACGCGGACCGCTTTCGAACCGGCTCGCCAAGACGCTGGTCCACGCCGCGCACGACGGGTCGCTCGATGCCGGACTGTCGCTGTCGACCGTGGCGCAGCAGGCGATCTTCGACAGTCGCGATCTGCACGAAGGCGTCGCCGCGTTCTTCGCCAGGCGCGATCCGGATTTCGAGGGACGATGAGCGTGCCGCCGCGCTCGACCGGCACCGGTTCGGCCGCCGACGCGAGCGACGTCCGCGCCGGTCGGGCGCAGCCCTCGACCGCGATGCTCGGCGACGCCGCGGTCATCGTCTGGAACGACGTGACCGACGAGGGCCGCAGCCGGTTCTACGCATGGCACGACCGCGAGCACATTCCGGAGCGGCTTGCGATCCCCGGATTCCGCCGCGGCCGTCGCTACATCCGGCCCGGGCATTCGCCGGAATGGCTGACGCTATACGAGGCGAGCGACCTCGGCGTGGTGACATCGCCCGCCTATCTCGCGCGCCTCAACGCGCCAACGGCGGCGACGCGCGCCACGCTGCCGTACTTCCGCAACACCTCGCGCGCGGTGTGCCGGCTCGCGGCATCGATGGGCTCGTCGAGTGGCGGCCACGTGCTCGCGCTGCGTATCGACGCCGGACCGGCGGCGGCGGCGGCACTGCAGTCGGCGCTCGCGTCGAGGATCCTGCCGCGCCGGATGGAGGAGTCCGGAATCGTTGCATGCCATTTGTACGCCGCGGATGCCGGCGCAAGCCACACCGATACCGCCGAGTCGCGGACGCGGACGTTCGACGTGCCGGCGTGGGTGGTGCTGGTGGAAGCCACCACCGCGGCGGCGGCGGCGCGTTCGCGAGCGGCGTTCGACGATCGCGAGCTGACCGCGTTGGGCGCCGTGATCCGCGCGGACGGAGCCGTGTACGCGCTCGAGATCTGCCGGTTGCCGATGCCGGCCGGCGACGACTGGCGCGACGCGACCGCATGACTCTCATCGTTGCCGGCGACGGCACCTGCGAATCGACGAACTGAACATGGAAAAGATCACGGCGGATGAGGCGGCGGCACTGGTCGAGGACGGCGATGCGATCCTGATCAGCGGCTCGGGAGGCGGCCACGCGGTGCCGGAGGCATTGCTCGCCGCCGTCGAGAAGCGATTTCGCGCCGAAGGCAGGCCGCGCGGTCTCACCTCGGTCAGCATCGTCGGCATCGGCGACCGCGCGGCGCTCGGCGCGAGCCATCTCGCGCACGAAGGCCTGCTCGCGCGTGCGATCACCAGCGCCCTCGTCGATTCGCCGGGCCTCGTGCATCTAGCCGCGCAGGACAAGATCGAGGCGTACACGTTTCCGCAGGGCGTCCTGTCGCAACTGATGCGCGACATGGCCGCGGGGCGCCCCGGGCTGCTCACCAAGACCGGCCTCCATTCGTTCGTCGATCCGCGCCAGCAGGGCGCGCGACAGAGCCCGCGCACGCCCGCAGGCTTCGTCGAGGTGGTGGAGCTCGGGGGGGAGGAGTGGCTGCTGTTCAAGCCGATCCCGGTCGACGTCGCCTTCCTGCGCGGCACGACCGCCGACGAGGACGGCAACGTGACGATGGAAGAGGAGGCGGTGCTGGGCGAGATGCTGGCCATGGCGCAGGCGACGCGCCGCGCCGGCGGGGTCGTCGTCGTGCAGGTCAAGCGCATGGCGCGGCGCGCCACGCTGCCGCCGAAGGCGGTGAAGATTCCCGGCATTCTCGTCGACTTCGTCGTCGTCGATGTCGAGCAGCGCCAGACGTATGTGACCTACTACGATCCGAGCTACTCCGGCGAGCTGCGCATCCCCACCGGCGACATCAAGCCGCTGGCGTTCGGGCCGCGCAAGGTGATCGTGCGGCGCGCCGCGATGGAGCTCTTCCCGGGCGCGATCTGCAACCTCGGCGCCGGGGTGTCGACCGGACTGTCGACGATCGCGGCGGAGGAGGGGCTGCTCGACGCGGTGACGCTGACCAACGAGCAGGGAATCATCGGTGGCGCGCCGATCACCGGCCGCGATTCGGGTGGCGGCCAGAATTTCGCGGCGATGGTCGAGCAGCCCGCGCAGTTCGATTTCTACGACGGCGGCGGCCTCGATCTTGCGTTCCTGTCGTTCGCCGAGGTCGATCCCGCCGGCAACGTCAACGTCAGCCGCTTCGGCGACCGCATCATCGGTGTCGGCGGCTTCATCAACATCGCGCAGAACGCACGCTGCGTGGTGTTCGGCGGCACGCTGACGGCGGGCGATCTCGACATCGGGTGGGAGAACGGGCGCACGCTGATCCGACGTGAGGGGCGCCACCGCAAGTTCGTGCCGAAGCTCGAGCAGATCTGCTACAGCGCGGCGATCGGCCGCGAGCGCGGGCAGACGACGCTCTTCGTCACGGAGCGCGCGGTGTTCCGCATCGGCGCCGGCGGCCTCGAGCTCGTCGAGATCGCGCCCGGCATCGACGTCGAGCGCGACGTCGTCGCGCAGATGGGATTTCGTCCGCGCGTGGCGGCGAATCTGGTGACGATGGACGCGCGCATTTTCGCGCCGGGCCTGATGGGGCTCGGGGCGCTGGTCCACGCCCGCCCGCGCCGCCATCGCTCGGAGCGCGTCGCGCGCTGGCACGCCGCACGCGAGGTGCGCCGCTGATGAATGCCATCGACGGCACGCCCAGGATCGGCGGTGCCACGCGCCTTTTCGCGATCATCGGCGATCCCATCGCGCAGGTGCGCTCGCCGGCGGTCTACAGCGCGCGATTCGCCGCCGAGGGCATCGACGCCGTCATGATCCCGGTGCACGTTCCGGCGGCGCGATTCGACGCCATCGTGCCGGCGCTCCTCGGCGTCGCCAACCTCGACGCCATCGTGGTCACCGTGCCGTTCAAGGCGCGGATGCTGGCGTTCGCCGACCGCCTTGGCGCCACCGCCTCCTGCATCGGCGCGCTCAATGCGTTGCGCCGGGAGGCCGATGGGACCTGGACCGGCGACATGTTCGACGGCGAAGGCTTCGTCGAAGGTGCGCGCCGCAAGGGTTTGCGCGTCGAGGGCCGGCGTGTCGCGCTGTTCGGCGCCGGCGGCGCCGGCAGCGCCATCGCCTGCGCACTGGCCAAGGCGGGCGTGCACTCGGTCACCATCATCGATTGCGACGCGGCGCGCGCGCGCGCGCTCGAGGCGCGCCTCGCCGTCGCGTTTGCGGACGTGCGTTTCGAGTGCTCCGCCAGCGTGCCTGGGGCGAGCGACATGGTCGTGAACGCCACGCCGGTCGGGATGGACGCCGCCGACGGGCTGCCGGGCGCGATCGATGGCCTCGCGCCAGGATCCCTGATCGGCGATGTCGTGATCCGCGACGAGTCGACGCCGATCATCCGCCTTGCCGAGCGACAACGCCTCGACTACGTCAACGGCAAGGACATGCATGCCGGCCAGGCGGACGCGCTGATGCGCTTTCTCGTACCGTCGCGGGCGCCGCGCTGAGGCTCGCTGCGCCGTCTGCACCCACCATGGCCCACGTTCCCGCCGAACGCTGCCTTGCGATCATCGAGTTGCTCGCCGAGGACGCCAACGCCCGCCCGCTCGGCGAGATCGCCGAAGCGCTCGACCTGCCGAAGAGCGGCGCACATCGCCTGCTGGCGACGCTGGTCGAGCTCGGCTGGGCCGAGCAGGACGCGGAGACCAGCTTCTACCGGCTGACGATGCGGCTCGCGATCCTTGGCCAGAAGTTCTACGTCGCGACCGGCATTCCCGACATCTGCCAGCCGCTGCTGGATCGCCTTGCGCGCGAGTCGCGGGAGTTCGCGCGGCTCGCCGTCGTCGACGGCCATTCGCTGGTGTGGGTGGCGCACGCGCAGGGCGCGACGAGCGGCCTCGTCTACCAGCCGTCGCTGGCGACGAATACCGTGCCGCTGGCGGTGACGGCGAGCGGCAAAGCCTGGCTGGCGACGTTCGCCAGCGCGCGCGCCATCGAATGCGTCCTCGCCAACGGCGGCTTCGGCCACGCCGACCGCTACGGACCGAACGCAACGCGCTCGGCCGACGCGTTCCTGCGGGAGCTCAAGGCCACGACACGGCGCGGATATGGGCTCGCCGTGGGCGAAGCCGAGCCCGGCGTCACTGCGATCGCCGCGGCGATCCGCGCCGGCAAGAACGGCAGCGCGCTGGGCACGGTGAGCGTCGCGGGTCCCAGCGTGCGCATGACCGACGAGCGTGTCGCCGCCCTTGCGCCGCTCGTGGTGCGTTGCGCATCGGAACTGTCGGAGCTCTGGCACCTGCGCCGCGTCGGCCTGCCGCCGGCGGTCGCCGGCGGCGTGGCCGCTGCGGCCTGAGCGATGGACGTCACGCCGCGGACTGCGGAAGCCGCGCAGGCGAAGCGCCTGCTGATCGGCGCGATCGCCGACGATTTCACGGGCGCCACGGATCTCGCCAACAATCTGGTGCGGCACGGCATGCGCGTCGTGCAGACCATCGGCGTCCCGGACGCGCCGTTGCACCACGCGGTCGACGCCGTCGTCGTCGCCCTGAAGTCGCGCACCGCGCCGGTCGCCGATGCCGTGGCGGCATCGCTCGCGGCGTGGCGATGGCTCGCATCGCAGTCGGCACGGCAGGTCTACTTCAAATACTGCTCGACGTTCGACAGCACGCCGCGCGGCAACATCGGGCCGGTGATCGATGCGTTGATGGATGCGCTCGCGGGCCAGGCGGGCGCGGGCCTCGCCGTCGCCACGCCCGCGTTTCCCGCCAACGGTCGCACGGTCTACAACGGGCACCTGTTCGTCGGCCACGCGCTGCTGAGCGAGAGCGGCATGCAGAGCCATCCGCTGACGCCGATGCGCGACGCCAACCTCGTGCGCGTGCTGCAGGCGCAGTGCAGGCGCCGCGTCGGACTCGTGGATCTCGGTTGCGTGCGCGCGGGTCCCGCCGCGATCCGCGCGCGGCTGGCGACGCTGGAACGCGAAGGCGCCGGTGTGGCGATCGTGGACGCGGTCGACGACGACGATCTGCGGCAACTGGCCGCGGCAATCGCCGACAGGCCGCTCGTCACTGGCGCGTCGGGTCTCGCCATCGGCCTGCCTGCGAATTTCGACATTGCGCCGTCCGGCCGCGCCAGCGAGTTGCCCGCGGCGCATGGCGGGCGCGCGATCATCGCCGGCAGCTGCTCTCAGGCGACACAGCGCCAGGTGGAAACGTTCACCGCGGCAGGCGGGGCCGCGTTCGCGGTCGATCCGCTGCGCGTGGCCGCCGGCGATGCCGTCGCCGCCGAGGCGATTGCATGGTCGGCGCGGCAGTCGCGGGGAGCCCCGGTGCTCGTGTACTCGACGGCCGCGGCCGACGGCGTCGCCGCCGTGCAGGCGCGTCTTGGCGAGGCGGCCGCGAGTGCGCTGCTGGAGCACACGCTGGCGGCGATCGCATGCGGGCTCGTCGAGCAGGGCGTGGGCCAGCTCGTCATCGCCGGTGGCGAGACCGCCGGCGCGTGCGTGGCGGCGCTGCGTATCGCCGAGCTGCGGATCGGACCGCAGATCGATCCCGGCGTCCCGTGGTGCTTCGCCACGCCGGGCGCGGCGCGCCACGCCGGCCTGCACCTCGCGCTCAAGTCGGGGAACTTCGGTGCCGACGATTTCTTCACACGCGCGTTCGCGATGCTGCAATGACGGAAGACCACGCGCGCGAGGAAATCTGCCGTGTGGCGCGCAGCCTCTTCGAGCGCGGCTACGCGCACGCCACGGCCGGCAACGTCAGCGTTCGCCTCGACGACGATGCCGGCGGCGGTTTCCTGATTACGCCGACCGATGCGTGCCTCGGCTTCCTCGAGCCGGCGCGTCTCGCGCGCATCGACGGCGACGGGCGGCAGATCGGCGGCGATCCGGCGAGCAAGACGCTCGCGCTGCACCGGCGCATCTATGCCGCCGCCGGCGCGTTCGATCCCGGCACGCGCGCGATCATCCACACCCACAGCACGCATGCGGTGGCGCTGACATTGCGGCGCACGGACGCCGAGCTGCTCGCCCCGATCACGCCCTACTTCGTGATGAAGGTCGGCCACGTGCCGGTGATCCCGTATGCGCGGCCCGGTGCGCCACAGGTGGCCGACGCGGTGGCCGCCTGCGTCACGCGCTATGGCGAGGCCGGCATGCCGATCCGCGCGGTGATGCTCGCGCGGCTCGGCCCGACGGCGTGGCACGCGTCGCCCGCCGCCGCGATGGCGGTGATCGAGGAGCTCGAGGCAACGGCACGTCTGGCGATGCTTGTCGATCCGCCACCGGCGCCGCTCGCTGCGTCCGACATCGACGACCTGCGGCGCGCGTTCGGCGCGCGCTGGTAGAGGCCCATGATCGCGCGACTTGGATTCGATGCCGACGGCGTGCGCAAACTCGACCCTGCCGGGGGGCGCAAACGTAGGTGCATGGGGCGTTCGACGAGCGTGCGCCAGCGACCACCGGCGTCCCCCAACCCCCGCCCGGCCCGGCGCCGGCCCTGCGCGAGCGTGCGGTGGCCTTGCGGCACGCAAGCGGCTCACGTGCGCCGCGCATGACCACCGCCCTCGTCACCGGCGGCGCGCGCGGCATCGGCCGCGCCTGTGCGCTGGCGCTTGCCGATTCCGGCTTCGACATCGCCCTCGTCGATCTCCTGGAGAAGGAGATGGCAGCGACCGCGCGCGATATCGAGGCGCGCGGCAGGCGCACGCTGACTTTCCAAACCGATGTGAGCGATTTTGCTCGTCCCCATGCGATCGTCGAACAGATCAACGCGAAATGGGGACAACTCGACGTGCTCCTGAACAATGCGGGCGCGCCGAACCCGAAACCGATTCTCGAGATCAGCGAGGCCGAGTTTGACCGCACCATCGCGGTGAATCTCAAGAGCTGCTTCAACTTCATTCATGCCGCCGCGCCGATCATGCTGAAGCAGGATGCAGGCGGGCGGATCATCTCGATCTCATCGATCAATGCGCTGTCGGGCGGCGTGACCAGCGCTGTCAGCAAGCATGCCTATGCGGCGGCCAAGGCCGGAATTTTGGGCCTCACCCGGTCGCTGGCAAAGGAGCTCGGGCCGAAAGTGTCGGTCAATGCGATCTGCCCGGGCGTGATCGCGACCGACCTCTTGCGCGGTCTGCTCGGCGAGCGAGAGGCTCAGCT
>DASYSP010000097.1:0-7122 GCA_036003195.1 Casimicrobiaceae bacterium | reverse complement strand
GTGTCGGGCAGCAGACCCTTGCCCATACTCATTGGCAGGAACGGCGCGCCGCTCTTCTCGACGAAGGCACGGATCGCGTCATCGGCCTGCGCATAGGCTGCGCCCTTGCCGAGGATGATCAGCGGGCGCTTGGCGCTCTTCAGCACATCGAGCGCGCGCTTGACCGCGTCGGGCGATGGAATCTGTGCCGGCGCGGCATCGATCACTTTGACCAGCGACTTGCGGCCGGCCTCGGCGTCAATCACCTGGCCGAACAGCTTGGCCGGCAGATCGAGATAGACGCCACCAGGGCGCCCCGACACCGCGGCACGGATCGCGCGCGCGACGCCGACGCCGATGTCCTCGGCGTGCAGCACGCGGAACGCCGCCTTGCACAGCGGCTTGGCGATCGCGAGCTGGTCCATCTCCTCGTAGTCGCCCTGTGACAGGTCGACGATCTCGCGCTCGGACGAGCCGCTGATGAGGATCATCGGAAAGCAGTTGGTCGTCGCGTGCGCGAGCGCCGTCAGGCCGTTGAGGAAGCCCGGCGCGGAGACGGTGAGGCAGATCCCCGGCTTCTGCGTCAGGAATCCGGCGATCGATGCCGCGTAGCCGGCGTTCTGCTCGTGGCGGAACGCGATGACGCGCAGGCCTTCCTTCTGCATCCGCCGGGTGAGATCGGTGATCGGAATGCCGGGCAGGCCGAAGATCGTGTCGATGTCGTTGAGCTTGAGGGCGTCGATGACGAGCTGGAAGCCGTCGGTCTCCGGCGTCGGCGCGCGCGCCGCGCCGCCGGCGACCTCGGGCGCACTGCGCGCGGCGCTCGCAGCAGGCGGGGTGGCTACATGTTCCATGAGTTCCTCCGAACGACGCATCCCGCGGGCGAGGCGCGACCCGCGCCTGCCAGCGATTTGAGTGAGAGGGGACGCGGTCCGCAGGACCTGCGAGCGGCGGCCGACCCGATCAACGCAGGCCGTCGACTCCCCCGATCCGCATAAGGTATGTGATATATCAGGCGAAAGTCAACGCTGCTTCGCAACATTGCGAACAGCGCCGGGGGGAGCACCCCCGCGCCGGTCGCGGCGCATCGTCTGCGCCAGCCAGCGCGCGCCCTCGTCGAGCAAAAACTGCTTGAATACCTGCGCCACCGGCGGCAGGCGCTTGGTGCGGCGGTGCACGACGAACCAGTGCCGGCGCGCCGGGAAGCCGACGACGTCGAGGATCGTCAGATTGCCGAGCTGGATGTCCTGCACGATCGCGTGCTCGGACATGAAGGCCACGCCCATGCCGGCGATCACCGCCTGCTTGATCGTCTCGTTGCTGCGGATCTCCATCGCCACGTGGACGTCGTGCATGCGCTCGCCGAAGGCCTCGATCATCGACATCCACGTGTCCGAGCCGCGCTCGCGGACGATGAAGCGCTCGCGCAGCACGCGCTCGAAGGCGATGCGCCGGCGCCCGGCGAGCGGGTGCGACGGCGCGGCGACGATCACGTAGGCGTGCGGCGCGAAGGCCTCGTGCACGATGTCGATGCCGGCCGGCGGGCGCACCATGACCGCGAGGTCGGTCAGGTTCTCGGCCAGCCGGTGCAGGAGCTCCTCGCGGTTGTGCACGGTGAGGTTGAGCGTCACGCCCGGATGCCGGCGCATGAACACGGCGAGCAGCCGCGGGAAGAAATAGTCGCCGGCGCTGATCACGGCGACGTTGAGGCGGCCGCCGGCGACACCCTTCATCCGCGCCAGCGCCTCCTCGGCGTCGTGCAGCTGCGCGAGGATCGCCCGCGCGTACGTGAGCAGCGTGGCGCCGGCATCGGTGAGGTAGGTCTTCTTGCCGACACGCTCGAACAGCGCGAGCCCGGCGTGCCCTTCCAGCTCCTTCACCTGCGCCGACACCGCCGGCTGCGTGAGGTGCAGCTCCTCGGCGGCGCGCGAGAACGACAGGTGGCGCGCCACCGTGTCGAACACCTTGAGCTGGCGCAGCGTGACGTTCTTCAAGGTGCCTCGTCCTATAAGTAAAAGGTTATGCCAATGACAAAAAAATACTACTACACATTATGCGTCGACGGGTCTACTGTGGCTGCGAGCGGTGCCGGCAGCGGCCGGCGGTTCCCCGAGGAGACGACGATGCGGCACACCCCGAATCCGATGCAGGCGGCCAACCCCGAGATCGACGCGTTCAACGCGGCGTTCGACGAGCTCGGCCTCGACTGGCACTGGGATCGCGCGACGATGGCGGAGCTGGCGGCGATCACCGACGACAAGGAGCGCGTGCGCGCCTACGTCAGCCGCCATCACCCGCACCTGCTCAAGGTCTACGACGCCGATTTCATCGGCGCGCTGGTGGCGACCACCAAGGCCCGCCAGGGGCGCTCGCCCAACGTCGGCGGTGGCGGCAGCGGCCCGTCGAACTCTCCTGCTGCACCGCAGCATCGCGCCTGCGCCTGACCCTCGGCGGCGTTCTCCACCCGTTGCCGGCGACATCCCCAGCGCCTCTCCGGGTCGCGCAACGCGGCGGAATTCCGGCGTCGCCACGCGGTTGACTGGCGCCGTAGACTGGGTGCTGGTTTCTGGTATATAAGATTCCATAACCAGTCCGCCGGAGGCGCCGGCACGGCCTGGACGATGCCCGCGGCCAGGCCCGCGGGCGCGCAGCGAGGAGGAAGGACCGACCGTGGCATCCGTCTTGAGCGCCGTCGCGCCGGCGACGCCGCTTTCCCTGCAGCCGATCAACACCAACGTCAGCTTCCGCGACCAGGCGTACGCGGCGCTCAAGTCGGCGATCATGCAGACCGACATCTATTCGCAGCGCCACGAGATCCGTCTCGACGAGCGCCAGCTGTCGCGCTCGCTCGGCGTGTCGCGCACGCCGATCCGCGAGGCGATGACCCTGCTGGAGCAGGAAGGTTTCCTGCGCACGGTGCCGCGCCGCGGCGTGTTCATCGTGCGCAAGACCAAGAAGCAGATCATCGAGATGATCGAGCTGTGGGCGGCGGTGGAGAGCATGGCCGCGCGGATGGCCACGGTGAACGCCTCGGACACCGAGATCGCCGGCTTGCGCCGCATGTTCGACGAGTTCCGCACGTCGACGCCGGCCGAGCACATCAACGAATATTCGGAAGCGAACATCGCGTTCCACCAGGCGATCATCGCCCTCTCCGGATCGCACCTGATGGGCAAGACGATCGAGAACCTGTTCCTGCACGTGCGCGCGATCCGCCGCCTGACGATCTCGCAGTCCGACCGCGCGTCGCGCTCGATCGTCGACCACATGCGCATCATCGAGGCGCTGGAACAGCGCGACACCGAGCTCGCCGAGCGCCTGGTGCGGCAGCATTCGCTCGACCTCGCCAACTACGTCGAAAAACACTGCGACTTCCTGGACTGAATGCCGATGCCGATTCCGCACACCCGCCGCCGCAGCGTGCAACCGCCGGGCTCGCGCGCGAAGCCGCTGCCGCGAGGCGCGCGATGAACGACCGCGCGGTCGTCGATCTCACGCAGCTGCGCGGACGCCGCGGCGTGCGCAACCGGCCGAAGGGTCGCGCCGTCGATCCGGCGGCGCTCGCCGAAGTGCGCGCGGTGCTCGGCGAGGCGCCGCGCCGGCGCGACCTCCTGATCGAGCACCTGCACAAGCTGCAGGACCGCTTCGGCCACCTGTCGGCCGCGCACATCGCCGCGCTGGCGCAGGAGATGCGCCTGTCGATGACCGAGGTCTACGAGGTGGCGACGTTCTATCATCACTTCGACGTCGTCAAGGAAGGCGAGACACCGCCGCCGCCGATCACCGTGCGCGTCTGCGAGACGCTGTCGTGCAAGATGGCCGGCGCCGATGCGCTGCGCGAGGCGCTGGCAGCCCTCGAAGGCCAGGACGTGCGGGTGATTGGCGCGCCGTGCATCGGCCGCTGCGAGCACGCGCCGGCCGCCGTCGTCGGCAAGCACACGATCGACGCGGCGACGCCGCAGGCGGTGGCCGCCGCGGTCGCCGCGAAGCGCGTCGATGCCGCGATGCCCGACGTGCTCGACTACGCCGCATATCGCGACGCCGGCGGGTATCGCCTCTACGTCGATTGCGTCGAAGGCCGCCGCAACGCCGATGCGGTGATCGCCGAGATGGAGAACTCGTCGCTGCGCGGGCTCGGCGGCGCCGGCTTCCCGACCGGCCGCAAATGGAAGATCGTGCGCGCCGAAAGCGCGCCGCGGCTGATGGCGGTCAACATCGACGAGGGCGAGCCCGGCACGTTCAAGGACCGCTACTATCTCGAGCGCGACCCGCATCGCTTCCTCGAGGGCATGCTGATCGCCGCCTGGGCCGTCGGCATCGGCGACATCTACGTGTACCTGCGCGACGAGTACGCGGGCTGCCGTGCCGCGCTCGACCACGAGATCGCGGCACTCGAGGCCGATCCGCCGTGCCCGCTGCCGACGATCCACCTGCGGCGCGGCGCCGGCGCCTACATCTGCGGCGAAGAGTCGGCGATGATCGAGTCGATCGAAGGCAAGCGCGGCATGCCGCGGCTGCGCCCGCCGTATGTCGCGCAGGTGGGCCTTTTCGGCCGGCCGACGCTCGAGCACAACATGGAAACGCTGCTCTGGGTGCGCGAGATCCTGGAGAAGGGCGCCGCGTGGTTCGCCGGCCACGGCCGCAACGGTCGCAAGGGCCTGCGCTCGTTCTCGGTGTCGGGGCGCGTGCAAAAGCCGGGCGTGCACCTGGCGCCCGCCGGCATCACCGTGCGCGAGCTGATCGCCGAGTACTGCGGCGGCATGTTGCCCGGCCACACGTTCTACGGCTACCTGCCGGGCGGCGCGTCGGGCGGCATCCTGCCGGCGGCGATGGGCGACATCCCCCTCGACTTCGACACGCTGCAGCCGTATGGTTGCTTCATCGGCTCGGCCGCCGTGATGATCCTGTCGCAGCACGACCGCGCCCGCGACGCCGCGCTGAACCTGCTGGAGTTCTTCGCCGAGGAGTCGTGCGGCCAATGCACGCCGTGCCGCGTCGGCACCGAGAAGGCGGTGGGGCTGATGGCGCAGTCACGCTGGGACAAGCCGCTGCTCGACGACCTGTCGAAGGCCATGGCCGACGCGTCGATCTGCGGACTCGGGCAGGCGGCGCCCAATCCGATCGCCTGCGTCTACAAATATTTCGCGCACGAGCTCGACACATGAACGCACCGCTGCCCCGCGAACTGGCCGAAACGGTTGAATTCAAGCTCAACGGCGCCGACGTCGTCGGCCTTGCCGGCGAGACGATCCTCGAGGCCGCCGACCGCCTCGGCGTGGCGATCCCGCGGCTCTGCTACAAGCCGGGCATGCGGCCGGACGGCAACTGCCGCTCGTGCATGGTCGAGATCAAGGGCGAGCGCGTGCTCGCGCCGTCGTGCTGCCGCCAGCCGGCCAAGGGCATGGAAGTGACCAGCGATTCGCCGCGCGCGCTGCATTCGCAGAAGACGATCGTCGAGCTCCTCGCCGCCGACATGCCGGACAAGATCTACAAGCCCGACTCCGAGCTCGAGTTCTGGAAGCGCGCGCTCGGCATCGCCAAGCCGCGCTTCGCGCGGCGGACGCAGCCCGCGCCCGACCTGTCGCACCCGGCGATGGCGGTCAACCTCGACGCCTGCATCCAGTGCACGCGCTGCGTGCGCGCCTGCCGCGAGGTTCAGGTCAACGACGTCATCGGCTACGCGTTCCGCGGCGCACACTCGGCGATCGTGTTCGACGAGGGCGACCCGATGGGCGAGTCCACGTGCGTCGCCTGCGGCGAATGCGTGCAGGCCTGTCCGACCGGCGCGCTGGCGCCGGCCAACGAGGCGTATCTCGCGCCGGTGGCCAAGAAAGTGCAGTCGGTGTGCCCGTATTGCGGCGTCGGCTGCCAGCTCACCTACCACATCAACGACAACAAGATCGTGCGCGTCGAGGGCCGCGACGGCATCGCCAATCACGACCGGCTGTGCGTCAAGGGCCGCTTCGGCTTCGACTACGTGTCGCACCCGCAGCGGCTCACCAAGCCGCTGATCCGCCGCGAGGGCGTGCCGAAGACGGCCGATTTCGTCGTCGATCCCGCGGCCTACGCGGATGTCTTCCGCGAGGCGACGTGGGACGAGGCGCTGGCGCTGGCGGGGTCCAAGCTGCGCGGGATCCGCGACACGCGCGGACCGCGCGCGCTGGCCGGGTTCGGCTCGGCGAAGGGCTCCAACGAGGAGGCCTACCTTTTCCAGAAGCTGGTGCGCACCGGCTTCGGCTGCAACAACGTCGACCATTGCACGCGCCTGTGCCACGCCTCGAGCGTGGCGGCGCTGCTCGAGGGCATCGGCTCGGGCGCCGTGTCGAACCCGGTGATGGACGTGATGAAGGCCGACGTGGTCATCATCATCGGCGCCAACCCGGTGGTCAACCACCCGGTGGCGGCGACGTGGGTCAAGAACGCGGTGAGGAACGGCACGCGGCTCATCCTCGCCGATCCGCGCCGCTCGGAGCTTGCGCGCCACGCGACGCGCTACCTGCAGTTCAAGCCCGACACCGACGTGGCGATGCTCAACGCGCTGATGCACGTGATCATCGAGGAGGGCCTCACCGATCCGCAATTCATCGCCGACCGCACCAGCGGCTATGACGCGCTGAAGCGCAACGTCGCCGATTTCAGCCCGGAGAAGATGGCGCCCATCTGCGGCATCGACGCGCCGACGCTGCGCGAGGTCGCGCGGATGTACGCGACGTCGAAGGCGTCGATGATCCTGTGGGGCATGGGCATCTCGCAGCACGTGCACGGCACGGACAACGCGCGCTGCCTCATTGCGCTCACCCTCATGACGGGCCAGATCGGCCGTCCGGGCACGGGCCTCCACCCGCTGCGCGGGCAGAACAACGTGCAGGGCGCCTCGGACGCGGGGTTGATCCCGATGATGTACCCGGACTACCAGAAGGTGGACGATCCGAAGGCGATCGCGCGCTTCGAGAAGCTCTGGGGCCGGACCCTGGACCACAAGCCGGGCCTCACGGTGGTCGAGATCATGGACGCGGCCTACGAGGGCAGCATCCGCGGCATGTTCGTCGAGGGCGAGAACCCCGCGATGTCGGATCCGAACGCGCACCACGCGCGCGAGGGCCTCGCGAAGCTCGAGCACCTCGTGGTGCAGGACATCTTCCT
>DASYSP010000096.1:0-87191 GCA_036003195.1 Casimicrobiaceae bacterium | reverse complement strand
TCGCACAGCGCGCGCACGATCGCCTGGCCATCGGGCACACGCAGATCGACCGTCACCGAACGCTTGTTGCGCGACTGCACGTGCCACCACACCGAGGTTGCATCGCGCAGGTGGCGCCATTTGCGTAACGGATCGCCTTCGCCCGGCGGCTCGATCTTGATGACGTCGGCGCCGAATTCGCCGAGGATCTTGGTGCAGAACGGACCGGCGATCAGCGCGCCGAGCTCGACGACCTTGAGGCCCGCGAGCGCAAGCGCCGCCGCCATCAGCGGGTACGGGTGAGCGTGTGCTCGAGCGCTTCGACGATCGGCGTCGCGGCGTTCATGCCGATGCGTTTCACCAGCGCCTGCGCGACGTCGGGCAGGAGGTCGTGCAGGTCGCGCAGGTTGCCGGCGCGCTGCAGCCGCAGCATCAGTCCGTAACCGCGCAGCCCGAGGTGCTCGCTGATGACGCCGTTCATCGCCTTTTGCAGGTCGAGGAAGCGTTGCACGTCATCCGCGGAGCGCGCGCTCGGCGGTCCGGCCGTGTTCTCGGCCCCGGAACGGGCGCCGAAGCGGCGCTCGATCAACCCCAGCTTTTCGAGCTGCTCGAACACGTCGGGCCCGACCGACAGTGCCTGCGCGCGAGCGAGCGTCTGCGCGACGGTGCGCTGGCCGTCGATCATGATGAGCACGCTGCGCAGCTGCACCGGCAGATTCATCTGCCGCGTGCGCAGCTCGGTGAGTCCGCGCTCGGTCTTGCTGTAGATGTCGTCGAGATTCACGATGGGTTCGCGATCCGCGGCCGTGGCGGCATTGTACGACGCTGCACGTCCGCCGCCCCTCTGTGGGCCAAGGCCGGCCGGACACTGTGGAATAATGGATACAGTCCGTCGCAAAGGTCATGCCCGATGCTCGACCCGTCCGTGCACGCAAGGCTCGCGGCCGTCCTCCCGGCGTCGGCATTGCTGACCGCAGCCGAGGACACCAAGCCGTACGAGTGCGACGGGCTCACGCTCTACCGCGAACGCCCGGCGGCGGTGGTGCTGCCGGACAGCGAATCACAGGTCGTCGAGATCCTCAAGCTGTGCCATGCCGCGCGCGTGCCGGTGGTGGCGCGCGGCGCGGGCACGAGTCTCTCCGGCGGCGCGCTCCCCAATGCCGAAGGCATCGTGCTTTCGCTCGCCAAATTCCGCCGCATCCTTGCGATCGACACATTGTCGCGTACGGCGATCGTGCAGCCGGGGGTGCGCAATCTGGCGATTTCCGAGGCCGCCGCGCCGTTCGGTCTGTATTACGCACCGGATCCGTCGTCGCAGATTGCCTGTTCGATCGGCGGCAACGTCGCCGAGAATGCGGGGGGCGTGCATTGCCTCAAGTACGGGCTCACCGTGCACAACGTGCGGCGGGCGCGCGGCATACTCATCGACGGCACCATCGTCGAGTTTGGTGGCGACGCGCTGGACAGCGCGGGCTATGACCTGCTCGCGCTGATCACCGGCAGCGAGGGGCTGCTCGCCGTCATCACCGAGATCACGGTCAAGCTGCTGCCGAAGCCGGCCTGCGCGCGGGTCGCGCTGGCGGCGTTCGACGACCTCGAGAAGGCCGGCGCCGCGGTGGGCGCGATCATCGGCGCGGGCATCATCCCCGCGGGGCTCGAGATGATGGACCAGCCGGCGACGCGCGCGGTGGAGGCGTTCGTGCACGCCGACTACCCGCTCGATGCCGCCGCCGTGCTCCTGGTGGAGAGCGACGGCGTCGCCGAAGAAGTGGCGGCGGAGATGGACGAGATCAAGCGCGTGCTCATGGCGGCCGGCGCGACCGAGATCCGGGTGTCGAAGGACGAGACACAGCGGCTCCTGTTCTGGTCGGGGCGCAAGGCGGCGTTTCCCGCGGTGGGACGCCTTTCACCCGACTACTATTGCATCGACGGCACCATTCCGCGCCGATCGTTGCCAGCGGTGCTGCGGCGGATCGAGCAATGGTCGGTGGAATACGGACTGCGGTGCGCCAACGTCTTTCACGCCGGTGACGGCAACCTGCACCCGCTGATCCTGTTCGACGCCAACGTGGCGGGCGAAAGCGCCAAGGCGGTGGCATTCGGCGACCGCATCCTGGAGCTGTGCATCGAGGTGGGTGGCACCGTAACCGGCGAGCATGGCGTCGGCGTCGAGAAACTGAAGACGATGTGCCACCAGTTCAACACGGACGAGCTCACGCGCTTCCATGGCATCAAGGCCGCGTTCGATCCGCTGGGACTGCTCAATCCCGGCAAGGCGGTGCCGACGCTCGCGCGCTGCGCCGAATTCGGCAGGATGCCGGTGCATGCCGGTGCGCTGCGCCATCCCGACATCCCGCGCTTCTGACGGCCACGACTTCCTGTGCAAAGACCCACTCGATCCATGCTCATCACCGCCGCATTCGACCGCCGTCATCGACCCATGCTCCGCGCGGCCGCCCGCGCGCTTGACGCATGAGCGTCGCCGTGGCGCAAGCGCCCAGCCCGCAGGCGGTTGCCGGGGTCCTCGACGCGTTGCACGCGCGCTACGGCGAGCGCGCAGTGACGTCGCATGCGGTGCGCGAGCAGCACAGCCATGGCGAGGGGCTGGCCGACCCGGCGCTGCCGGACGTGGTCGTGTTCGCCCACGACAACGACGAGGTCGTCGCGATCGTGCGCCTGTGCCATGCGGCCCGCGTGCCGGTCATCGCGTTCGGCGTCGGCACATCGCTGGAGGCACACGTGGCGGCACTGCGGGGCGGCGTGTGCGTCGACTTCACGCAGATGAACCGCGTGCTCGAGGTCAACGTCGACGACATGGACTGCCGGGTGCAGGCCGGGGTTACCCGCGAGCAGCTCAACGCCGAGCTCAAAGGCACCGGCCTGTTCTTCCCGATCGATCCGGGTGCCAATGCGACGATCGGCGGCATGACCGCGACGCGCGCGTCGGGCACCAACGCCGTGCGCTACGGCACGATGCGCGAAAACGTGATGGGTCTGACCGTGGTGACCGCCGAAGGCGCGCTGGTGCGCACCGGCGGGCGCGCGCGCAAATCGAGCGCCGGCTACGACCTGACGCGCCTGTTCATCGGCAGCGAGGGCACGCTCGGCGTCATCACCGAAATCCAGCTGCGCCTGTACGGCCTGCCCGAGTCGATCATCGCCGCCGTCTGCCAGTTTCCCGACCTCGCCAGCGCGACGCACACCGTGATCGAGGCGATGCAGATGAGCATTCCGGTGGCGCGCATCGAGCTCCTCGACGATGTGCAGATGGATGCCTGCATCCGCTACTCGAAGCTCACGGGCTATGCCGCGAAACCGACGCTGTTCTTCGAGTTCCATGGCACGAGTGCCAGCACCGCCGAGCAGGCGGAGCTGATGCAGCAGATCGCCGGCGAGCATGGCGGCAGCGCGTTCGCCTGGGCGTCCGCCGCCGAGGATCGCAACAAGCTGTGGAAGGCGCGGCACAACGCCTACTACGCCGCGCTCGCGCTGAAGCCCGGCCACCAGGCGTTCGCCACCGACGCCTGCGTACCCATATCGCGGCTTGCCGACTGCGTGCTCGAGACTCGCGCCGATGTCGAGCGCGAGGGCATGACGGCGCCGATCGTCGGCCATGTCGGCGATGGCAACTTTCACCTCGTGCTGTTGTTCGATCCCGCCGACCCGCGCGATCGCGCCAAGGCCGAGGCGATCGCCCAGCGCTGTTCGGCGCGCGCGATCGCGATGGGTGGCACCTGCACGGGCGAGCACGGCATCGGCATCCACAAGCTCGACGCGCTCGTCGCCGAGCATGGCGACGCCGTCGAACTGATGCGCCGGATCAAGCGCGCGCTCGACCCGCTCGACATCATGAACCCCGGCAAGACTGTGCCGATGAATTCCAGGGACGCGTGACCGCCATGTACAAGCTCTACATCGCCAATCGCAATTACTCGACGTGGTCGCTGCGCGGCTGGCTCGTCGCCAGGCTCTGCGGCGCGCCGTTCGAAGAGGTGCTGGTGCAGCTCGCCGGCAAAGGCCGCAATCCGCACAACGAGTCGTTCTCGCCCTCCGGCCTCGTGCCGGCGCTGCACGACGGCACGATCGTCGTCTGGGATTCGCTGGCGATTGCCGAGCACCTCGCCGAGCGCCACGCGGGCATGTGGCCGGACGACCGCGCGGCGCGCGCCTGGGCGCGGTCGATCACCGCGGAAATGCACTCCAGCTTCAGCGCGCTGCGCAACGAGATGACGATGTGCATCCGCGAGCGTCTCGACGTGCGGCCGTGGTCGGAGGCGCTGGTCGCCGACATCACGCGCGTCACCACGATCTGGAACGAGTCGCGGCGGCGGCATGGTGCAGGCGGCGAATTCCTGTGCGGACGCTATTGTGTCGCCGACGCGTTCTATGCGCCGGTGGCCTTCCGCTTCCGCACCTATGGCGTTCAGCCCGACGGCGACGCCGGCCGCTACCTGGCAGCCCTTCTCGCGCATCCCGACGTGCGCACCTGGGAGGCGGCCGCCCTGGCCGAAACTACCGTGCACGACTTCGACGAGCCACGCGTCATCTATCGCGACAAGCTCGCTGCCGCGGGCCGATGAGCGACGCCGTCGTCGAGGCGTGGTGCGCGCGCGTCCGCGACTGCGCGGCGCGCGCAGCGCCACTGGCGATCGGTGGCGGCGGCAGCAAGGCCTTCTACGGCAATGCGGTTGCCGGCGAGACCCTCGACACGCGGGCGTTGCGCGGCATCGTCGACTACGCGCCCACGGAGCTGGTCGTCACCGCGCTTGCCGGCACGCCGCTGGCCGAGCTCGAGTCGGCGCTGGCGGGCGAACGGCAGATGCTCGCCTTCGAGCCGCCGCACTTCGCCCCGGGGGCGACGCTGGGCGGCACGATAGCCACGGGGCTTTCGGGGCCACGCAGGCCCTACGCAGGTGCGGTGCGCGATCTCGTGCTGGGCATCCGCGTGATCGACGGCAATGGCGTGCATCTCGCGTTCGGCGGCCGCGTGATGAAGAACGTCGCGGGGTTCGACGTCGCGCGCTTGATGACGGGCGCGCAGGGCACGCTGGGCGTGATCACCGAAGTCTCGCTCAAGTGCCTGCCCGTACCGGCGGCCGAGGCGACGCGGATGTTCGACGTTTCGGCCGACGAGGCGATCCGGCGCGTCAACGAATGGAGCGGGCGGGCCCTGCCGCTGTCGGCGACCTGCTTCGCGGGTGGACGGCTGGCGGTGCGGCTGTCCGGCGCGCAGCCGGCGGTCGACGCAGCGGCGCGCAAGCTGGGTGGCGAAGCGCACCCGGATCCGGCGACGTTCTGGCAATCGGTGCGCGACCAGACGCATGATTTCTTCACGGGCGCCGACGACGACGCGCTGTGGCGATTGTCGGTGAAGTCGACGGCGCCGTTCACGGACTTCGCCGGCGAGCAACTCGTCGAATGGGGCGGCGCGCTGCGGTGGCTGCGGCCGCGCGCTGGTGCGTCGCTGGATGCTGCACGCTTGCGCGCGTTTGCCGCGTCAAACGGCGGCCATGCGACGCTTTTCCGCGGCTTGGATCGCGCGGCCGGCGTGTTCCATCCGCTCGCCGCAGCGACGCTGGCGCTGCATCGCAATCTCAAGGCGACGTTCGATCCGGCGCGTATCCTCAATCGCGGCCGGATGTACGCGGAGCTCTGATGGAGACGCGACTCGCCGCCGAGTTCGCCGGTACGCGCGAAGGCACCGAGGCCGAGGCCATCCTGCGCGCGTGCGTGCATTGCGGCTTCTGCACGGCGACGTGCCCGACGTACCAGCTCCTCGGCGACGAGCTCGACGGCCCGCGTGGCCGCATCTACCTCATCAAGGAGGTGCTCGAAGGTGCGACGCCGACCACCAGGACGCAGCTCCACCTCGACCGCTGCCTCACCTGCCGCAGCTGCGAGACGACATGCCCGTCGGGTGTTCGCTACGGAGCGCTGGTCGACATCGGCCGGCGCATCGTCGAGCGCAAGGTGGGGCGATCACCCGCCGAGGCGGCGCAGCGCTATTCGCTGCGCAAGGGCCTGATGGCGAAGCCGCTGTTCGGCGCCGCGCTGACAATGGGCCGGATGGCCAAGTCGTGGCTGCCGCGTGAAATTGCACGGCGCATTCCGGATGCGCAGGCTGCCGGCACGTGGCCGGCTCCGCGTCATGCGCGACGGATGCTGGTCATGCAGGGCTGCGTGCAGCCCGCGATCGCGCCGAACATCGACGCCGCGATGGCGCGCGTGCTCGATCGCGTTGGCGTATCCGCGGTGCGCGCACCCGTCGGCGGCGGCTGCTGCGGCGCGCTATCCGAACACCTCGCGGCGCATGACGAGTCGCTGGCGCTCGCGCGGCGCAACATCGACGCCTGGTGGCCGGCGGTGGAGGCGGGTACCGAGGCGATCGTCGTCACGGCCAGCGGCTGCGGCGTGATGGTGCGCGACTATGGGCACCTGCTTGCCGAAGATCCTGCGTACGCGGTGCGCGCCGCGCGTATCGCCGCGATCGCGCGCGACCCGGCGGAGGTGGTGGCGGACCTGTGGGGCGAGATCGGACCCAAGATCGCCATGGATCGCGGCGCGCTGCGCGTCGCGTTCCAGGCGCCATGCACGCTGCAGCACGGCATGCGCATCCGCGGCCAGGTCGAGGAGCTGATCGACGCCATGGGGCATCAGCGCCTGCCCGTTGCCGACGCGCATCTGTGCTGCGGTTCGGCGGGCACATACTCGATCCTGCAACCGGCGCTCGCGGGCGCGCTGAAGCAGAACAAGCTGGCGGCGCTCGAGGTCGAGCGCCCGCACGTGATCGCGTCGGCGAACATCGGCTGCATCACCCATCTCGCGTCCGGCACGACACGGCCCGTGCGCCACTGGATCGAGCTGCTCGACGAGCGAATGCTCGGCGCGGTGAAAGGATGAGCACGCACGGTGTGGCAACGCCCCGCGGCGGCCGCCGCCACGACGCACCGCGCCCGACACGCTCGGCGTTCCGCCATTTCCAGCGTATCGCCACGCGCTGGATGGACAACGACGCCTATGCGCATGTCAACAACGTCGTCTACTACGCGTGGTTCGACACCGTGGTCAACGAGCACCTCATTCGCGCCGCGGGACTCGAAATCGAGCGTGCGACGGCGATCGGTCTCGTGGTCGAGACGCAGTGCCAATACTTCGTTCCGCTGACGTTTCCCGACGCGGTCGAGGCCGGGCTCGCGGTCACGCGGCTGGGCCGCTCCTCGGTGACGTATGCGCTCGGCATTTTCCGCGAAGGCGATGCCGCGGCCGCCGCCGCCGGCCGTTTCGTGCACGTCTGGGTCGATCGTGTGACGCGGCGGCCGGTCGACGTCCCCCCCGCGGTGCGCGCCGCTGTCGCACCCCTCGTCGTCAGCGCCAGCGAGGTCCCGCCGTGACGCCGCCGCGCTTCCGCATCGGCAATGGCTTCGACGTGCACGCCTTCGCCACCGGCCGCGCACTCGTCGTCGGCGGCGTGACGATTCCGCACGATCGCGGGCTCGACGGCCATTCCGATGCCGACGTGTTGCTGCACGCGATCGCCGACGCGCTCCTCGGCGCGCTCGCGCTGGGCGATATCGGCATGCACTTTCCGGACAGCGATCCCCAATGGCGGGGCGCCGACAGCCGCAGTCTCCTGCGTCACGTGGTGACGCTCGTCAATGCGAGAGGCTACGTGGCAGCCAACGTGGATGCGACGCTGATTGCGCAGGCGCCGCGCTTCGCGCCGCATGTGGAGGCCATGCGCCGGAATATCGCGCTCGATGTCGGCTGCGAAATCGATCGCGTGTCGGTCAAGGCCACCACCACCGAGCGCCTCGGATTCACCGGCCGCGGCGAAGGCATCGCGGCGCAGGCAGTCGTTCTGCTGGCGGCGACCGATTCGCCACCGTCGCCGTCGCCCGTCTGACTTCCCGCGGGCGGCGCTAACGCGTGCCGAGCCATTCGATCATCCGCTTGCGTTCGGCTGCGTCGGGCAGGCGGCCGCGCATCGCACCCAGGTTGTCGGCCATGTGCGCGGGATTGGACGTGCCCGGAATGACGGCGGTAATTCGCGCATCGCCGAGCAGGAACTTGAGGAAGAACTGCGCCCAGCTGTCCGCGAATTCCCGCGCCCAATCGGGCACCGGCGTGTCGCGCACGCCGCGGAACAATCGGCCGCGGCCGAAAGGCAGGGCGGTCAGCACGCCCGCCTTGACATCGGCGGCCAGCGGCAGGATGCGCTCCTCGGCGAGTCGATTGTCGAGCGAATAGTCGATCTGCACGAAATCGGGCTTCTCGCGGGCGAGCACCGTTTCGACGGCCGCATAGTCGTTGCGGTACGTCGACGTGATGCCGACGTAGCGGCAGATTCCCTGCGATTTCCACGCCCTGAACTGCGCCAGCGACTGGCGTGCATCGCTGACGTTGTGCAGCTGCAGCAGGTCGATTTTCGACGTCGCCAGTCGCGCCAGCGACCGCTGAAGCTCGGCGGCGTCGGGCGATTCGAGCTTGGTGGCGACGAACACCTTGTCGCGTGCATGGGCGGCGGCGACGACCTTGCCCAGCACCGCCTCGGCATCGCCATAGGTCGATGCAGTGTCGATCAGGCGACCGCCGGCGTCGACGAGCGTGCGCACGACATCGGCGGCGGCGCGCCGCGTGGCGGCGTCGTCGCTGGAGAAAACCGCGGCCGTACCGAGGCCGACGGCCGGCAGCCGTTCGCCGCTGGCGGGGATCGCCCGCGTGACGAGCGGGGCGGTGGCGGACACCTGCGAGAGTGCGCGCGGCGCGAGCAGCGCTGTGCCGGCGAGTGCGGCGAATTGGCGGCGGGTCATGGCTGTCATGATCAGTCTCCAGCGGCCTCCGCGGCGTGGCGTGCCGCGCGGCGCTCCTGCGTGCGGCCGAGCGCGAGCGACAGCGCGAGCCACGCCGCCACGACCGGCAGCGCGCACAGCGCGATCGCCCCGAGCTTGAGGCCGATCGCCTGCAGGCTGTCGAACACCCAGCCATAGAGCGCGTCGGAGCCCCGGTAGACGACGACGTCGATCAGGTTTTTCGCCTTGTACTTCTCCGCGCGCGCGACCACGGTGAAGAAAACCTGGCGCGCGGGATTGGCGATGGCGAAGTTCATCCAGCGCTGCGCCACCTGCACGACGACGACCACGGCGAGGGTGGGCGCCATCGCGAGCGCTGCGAATCCAGCGATGTAGACGGCGGGCAGCGCGCCGGCGGTGACACCCGTGCCGAAGCGCTTCAACAGGCGGCCGGTGGCGAAGACCTGGGTGGCGAGCGTGAGGATGCCGACGGCGAGGTCGATCGCGGCGAAAATCCGCGTCTGCTCCCCGGCGCCGTGCACACTTGCCGAGATCACGTGCGCCTGCATGAAGTACAGCATCGTTGCGCCGAACGACAGCAGGCTCACCCAGGCGCCGACGCCGAGCAGGTACGGCGAGCGCACGAGTTCGGGCAATGCCGCGAACGCGCCGCCGCCGATGCGGCGCGTCCCGCGCTGCACGGCATGCTCGGCGCCGCCGACGCTGCGCTCCAGTCGATGCGTGCAGTAGACGGCGAGTTCGAGAAACAGGATCGCGGCGATCAGCAGGTTGGTGGGACCGAGTGGCACCGACAGGGCGATGGTGATCACCGGACCCAGCAGCGCGCCAGCCGTGCCGCCGGCGCCGATGAAGCCGAACAGGCGCTTGCCCTGCTCGGCAGTGAAGAGGTCAGCCATGAACGACCAGAACACCGCGACGACGAACAGGTTGAACACGCTGACCCACACGAAGAACACGCGGGCGACGATCACCTTCTCCACATCGAGCGTCAGCAGCAGCCAGAAGACGACGAGGTTGGCGGCAAAGAAATGGTAGACGACGGCGATAAAGCGCGCGCGGGGCAGCTTCGCCACCAGCGCCCCGTACAGCGGCTGCGCGACGATGAGCGCGACGAACGTCGCGGTGAAGAGCCACGGCAGCGCGCGCACGCCGCCGGCGATGCCCATCTGGTCGCGCAGCGGCCGCAGCACGTAGTAGCCCGCGAGCAGCGTGAAGAAATAGGCGAACGACCACAGCGCGGCCGCGCGCTCCGCCGGCGTCGCCGGCACCGCCCGCGTGAGCGCGCGCTCGACGAGCGTCACGGCTGGAGCGAGAGCTTCTGCCTCAGTTCGGACGCGGAAACGGATTGTCCGTAGCCGGGGTTGCCGCGCTGGAATCGGCGCGCATCGGCCAGCTTGCCGACGACCACCGGGTCGAACCCGGCCTCGCGCACCAGCTCGGCCGCCACTTTCACTGCATCGGCATCGTCGCCGGCGATCGGGATCGCGAGCTTGGGGTCGGCGCGGTGCGCTTCGCGCGCGAAGATCATGTAGGACATCGTGTTGAATGCCCGCACGACCCGCGTGCCCGGCAGGTATTTCTGCGAGGTGACGCCGATGCCGTCGCGTTCCACCTCCTCGGCGATCGCGCCGTCCCGCGCGCCGACGGCGTTGCAGGCGTCGAGCACGACCTTACCCTTCATCGCCGCCGCGTTGTCGCGACCGATCTGCGGCAGTGCGCCGTAAGGGACCGCGACGAAGAGCACGTCGCCGAAAGCGACCGCTTCGGCAACGGTACCGGCCTTGGCGAGCGGTCCGAGGCTCGCGACCAGATCCTGCAGTTCGTCGGGGTGGCGCGACGAGAAGAGCACCGGATGACCGGCCTTTACCCACAGGCCGCCGATCGTGCCGCCGATGTGCCCCGAGCCGATGATGCCGATGCGTTGCTTGCCGGCGCCGGCCGCCTGCGCGAAGCCCCCGGCGGGGTGGAGCGCTACGGCCGCGAGGCCGCCACCGATGGCGGCCAGCCATCGGCGCCGACCGAAGTCATGGGTCGCAGACATCCGGACCTCCCTTTTCGCAGCGAAATCCCAGCATACGCCTTGTACCCGCGGCGCGTTCGACGCTGCGCGCAGGCGATTCCCGACAAGTTGCCTCAGCCTTCCGCCGCCCTTGCCGGCGCCGGCACTTCGGCGCAGGGCCGCACACGCACGACGCCAATCGTCCCTGCGTCCTGGTGTGCCCATGTGTGCAGCGGCCGGCATTGGCCTCCCGCGCACAGCGTGTAGTCGGCGGTATAGGGCGACAGGGTGAGCGCGATTTCGGGCAGCGGCGCCAGTTTCGGCTGCCACGTCCAGCCACTGCCGTCGAATTGCGCGCCATCGCCTGCCTCCATGCCGGCGCCGGACCCCTCGATCCGCGCGCGCAGCAGGACGATTCGACCGCGCTCGACGGTGTAGCGTTCCGTCCAGCGCGTGTGCTCGATGGAATGCGACCAGGCAAGCGTGAAATCAGGCGTCGGCAACGCCGCGCGCACGACGCCCGCGACGAGCAGGCAGGCGACGCTCAAGGGGATCAGGTGCCGGCCGCGGCGGCGGCCTCGGCACGACGCGCGCGCACGACATGCCAGACGACGAACACCACGGACATCGCGAAGCCGACCTCGTCCGTCCACGGCGCCGCTGCCACCAGGAAAGCCGCGGCGGCAAACGCGAACATGCGCTCGAACACGTTGATGGGCCCGCGCAGGAAGCCGACGGCGGCGCCGCCCCAGAGCCCGATGGCAACGACCGTCTTGAACACGACGTAGACGACGCCGACGATCGACAGGTGACCCTGCGCGTCCGGTTGCAGCATCAGCGCCGGATCGTAGACCGCCATGTAAGGAATGACGAATCCGGCAATGGCAATGTGCGTCGCCTTCCAGCCGATGCGCATCGGCGACGCCTTGGCGATCGACGCCGCGGCGAAGGCCGCCAGCGCGACGGGCGGCGTCAGGTCGGCCATGATGCCGAAATAGAACACGAACATGTGCGACACGATCAGCGGCACGCCGAGCTTGAGCAGCGCGGGCGCGGCGATCGCGCTGGTGATGATGTAGTTGGGAATGGTCGGGATGCCCATGCCGAGGATCAGGCAGACGACCATCGTCAGCAGCAGCGACAGGAACACGCTGCGCTCGCCGACCGTCAGCACGAATTCGGCGAAATTGGACGCCGCGCCGGTCAGGGTCAGCACGCCGATGATCACGCCCACGATCGCGCACGCGACGCCCACCGGGACTGCCTGGCGCGCACCGGTGACCAGGCTGTCGCGCATCAGCGCCAGCGTCGCCATGCCTCCCTTGATGACGAGATTCACCGCGACGAGAAGGCCGATGGCCGCGACCAGCGGCCACACGCCGTACTGGAAGAACGCCGCGACCGACAAGCCCAGCGCAATCCAGAACACGGCGCGCCATGCGAGGCCGCGAAAGCCGCTGGCGATGCCGACGCCGAGGATCAGCATCGCCGTCAGCGCGAGGCCGATGATGCCGGAGAACATCGGCGTGAAGCCGTCGAACAGCATGAAGACCAGCACGGCGAGCGGCAGGATCAGGAACCATTTGCGACGCAGCGCCTGCCACGGGTTGGGAATCTGGTCGGCGGGCAGCCCGATCAGCCCTGCGCGACCCGCTTCGAGATGCACCATCCAGAACGCGGTGGCGTAGTAGAGGATCGCCGGAATGACCGCCGCCTTGACGACGGCGACGTAGGGGATGTTGAGCGTTTCCGCCATGATGAAGGCCACGGCGCCCATGACCGGCGGCATGATCTGGCCGCCCATGCTCGACGTGGCCTCGACCGCGCCGGCGAAGATCGACGAATAGCCGAAGCGTTTCATCAGCGGAATCGTGAACTGGCCCACGGTGAGCACGTTGGCGACGCCCGAACCCGAGATCGTGCCCATCATCCCCGACGAGATCACCGCGACCTTGGCGGGCCCGCCGCGCGCACCGCCCACGAAGCCGAGGGCGATGTCATTGAAGAGGCCGATCATGCCGGCGTGCTCGAGAAAGCTGCCGAACAGGATGAAGAGAAATATGTAGGTCGCGGAGACGAGGGTCGGAATGCCGAACAGGCCTTCGGTGCCGAGGAAGAGCTGGCTCACGATCTGGTCGAAGCCGTAGCCGCGATGCGCGATCACCGACGGCAGGAACTGGCCGAAGAGGCCATAGGCAAGGAAGATTCCGCAGATCAGCGGCAGCGCGACTCCGAGCACGCGGCGCGCCGCCTCGAACACCATGACGATGAAGATGACGCCGACGACGAGGTCCATCGTGCTGGGATCGCCCGAGCGCTGGATCAGCGCCGCCTCGAACACGAGGTGGTAGGTGGAGATCAGGAAGGCGAGCGCGGCGAGCACGGCGTCGTACCACGGAATGCGATTGCGCGCCGACCATTTGCCGGCGGCATTGATCGTGAACGTCAGCGCGAGCAGGAAGCCGACGTGCAACGAGCGTGTCGGCAGGCTCGACAGCGGCGCGAAGCCCGCGACGATGAGCTGATATGTCGAGAACGCCAGCGCAATGGCCGCCACGGCCTTGGCGGCAAGGCCGGTGAGCTCGCGCCGGACCCCGGTTTCGTCGAAGCCGGTGCTGCCGGCCGCGGCGTGGCCGGCAACGTCGCTGGGCGCGTTCATCGTGAGCGCGTGCGCCGCAGCGTCACTTGAGGACGCCGACTTCCTTGTAGTACTTCGCCGCGCCCGGATGCAGCGGGATGGGCATGCCGGAGAGCGCGTTGGAGAGCTTGATCGCCTTGGCGGCCGAGTGCGCGGCCACCAGCTGGTCGAGGTTGGTCCACAGCGCCTTCGTCATCTGATAGACGGTGTCGTCGCTGACGCCATCGTAGGTGACGAGGAAATTCTGCACTGCGGCGGTCTGCACATCCTCGTTCTGCCCCTCGTAGGTCTTGGCCGGAATCGTCGCTGTTACGTAGGCCGGATCGTTGATCTTCTTCACGACGTCCGCCGGTATCGGCACGACCACGGTCGGCAGCGAGATCGCGAGGTCCCGCAGGGCCGAAACGCCGAGACCCGCGGACTGCAGCGTGACGTCGAGCTGGCGGTTCTTCATCAGCTCGACCGATTCGCCAAACGGCAGGTACTCCACCTTGGAAAAGTCCTTGTAGTCGAGACCGGCGGCCTTGAACACGACTCGCGCATTGAGCTCGGTGCCCGACTTGGGCGCGCCTACCGACACGCGCTTGCCCTTCAGGTCGGCGAGCGTGCGAATCCCCGAGTCCTTGCTGGCGACGATCTGGATGTAGTTGGGATAGATCGCGGCAATCCCGCGCAGCTTCTTGAGCGGCGTCTTGAAGCCGGCGTCCTCGTTGCCCTTCCACGCATCGGACAATGAATCACCGAGGGTAAAGGCGATTTCGCCGCGGCCGGCCTGCAGGAGGTTGAGATTCTCGACCGAGGCCTTGGTCGCCTGCACGGACGTCTTGACGCCGGGCATCGCCTTGCCGATGACGCCGCCGAGCGCGACTCCGAGCGGATAGTAGACGCCGCTCGTGCCGCCGGTCAGGACGTTGATGAACTGGTCCGCTGCCGGGGCGGGCGTCGCCACGGCGACGATTGCAGCGGCCGCGGCAATGCGGCACAGCGAAACGAGGTATGACATGTACGCCTCCGAGTATGGGTGCGGGATGGGGCTGCGGACGGGGGGCGTCCGCTGTCTCCGGCGTTGGCGCTGTATGACAGGGCCGGGAGCGGCTTCTGCGACAATTATAGTGTCAACCCCCCGGCATGCGCAGCCCTGCGCCCGACCAGACGACCGATGGCGACGCTCGACGAATGGTTTGCCCGCTATGGCGAGGCGCACCGGCATCCGGTGAACGAGGCCATCCACTGGGTGTGCGTGCCGGCCATCACCTGGAGCGTGGTCGCGCTGGCGTGGTGGCTGTCGCCGTACGTCGCGCTTGCGCTCTGCACGCTGGCGCTCGTGTTCTATGCCTATCTGTCGTTGCCGATCGCGCTGGCGATGCTCGTAGCGGTGGCGCTCACCGTCGCGTCCTGCGTGCATGCGCCGGACAGCATCGGTGCCATCGCCGCTGCGGTGTTCGTCGTGGCCTGGATCGGCCAGTTCGCCGGTCACAGGATCGAAGGCCGCAAGCCGGCCTTCCTCGACGACGTCAAGTTCCTGCTGATCGGGCCGGCGTGGGTGCTAGGCTTCGTGATGCGGCGCCTGCACCTGCGCCATTGAGCGCGCGCTCCGCGGCCTGACCGATGCTATCGACGACGCTGACCCCCAGTGCCATCGTGCGTGAGCTCGATGCGTATGTGATCGGCCAGGACGAAGCCAAGAAAGTGGTGGCCGTCGCGGTCTACACGCACTTTCGCAAGGTCGCGCGCGCGGTGGCGCGCGACGCGGCCGTGACCAAGAGCAACGTGCTGATGATCGGCCCGTCGGGCACCGGCAAGACGCTGATGTGCGAGACGCTGTCGCGCATCCTGGGCGTGCCGTTCGCCTCCGCCGAGGCGACGGCGCTGGCGCAGACGCGCTTCGTCAACGAGGAGATCGAGGCGGTGCTGCAGCGGCTGATCGAGCGTGCCGGCGGCGACATCGACGCGGCCTCGCGTGGCATCGTCTTCATCGACGAGATCGACAAGCTCAAGGCGCCCGCCGGCCGCGAGGGCGGCAGTTCGGGCGAAAGCGTGCAGCACGCGCTGCTGAAGATCATGGAGGGTGCGCAGGTGCGGCTCGCCGACGGCCGCTACCTCGACACCACGAGCATCCTGTTCGTCTGCGGCGGAGCGTTCGTCGGGCTCGACGACATCATCCGCTCGCAGACGCACGGCTACGGCTTCATCGCGACGTCGACCGGCGACAACCGGCGGATCCTCGACCGGCTCAACAGCCGCGTCAAGCCCACCGATCTCTTCACCTATGGCCTCATCCCGGAATTCACCGGGCGCCTGCCGATCATCGCGCGCTTCTCGCCGCTGTCGCGTGCGCTGCTCGTGCGCATCATGACCGAGCCGCGCAACGCGATCTACCCGCAATTCCGCGACATCTTCGAAGCCGAAGGCGTCGAGCTCGTGGTCGAGCCGCGCGTGTTCGAGCAGATCGCCGAGCTCGCGATCGAGTACAAGACCGGCGCGCGCAGCCTGCGCGGGCTGTTCGAGGAGCTGTTGACGCCCGTGCTGTTCGACGTGCCGGACGACAAGACCATCGCCAAGGTCGTGATGTCGTCGATGTTCAGCGACGCCGAGTACGCCCGTCGCTGACGCGGGCTGGCGGTCCGACGAGTTCCGCCGCCCGCCTGACGGCGCCACGCACGGATTCGGCGGCCTACGGCTTCCTGGCGACCAGGTCGATCAGCGCCGACATGCCGAGGTGCGCGCTGCCTTCGCCGATCGCGGCGTCGTAGTCGTCGAGGACGAGCAGTTCCCAACCCGTGAACGTGCTCGAGAGCCACTCGCGCGTGTACATGTTCTCGCGGTCGGGGGGTCCGCCCGTGCGATAGTCGACCTGCTCGGGACGATACCCCTCCAGCACGAAGATGCCGCCGGGCGCCACGGCCGACATCATTCCCGCGAATGCGGCTTCGCGCCGGCGCGGCGCCATGAACTGGATGAACACCGCCACCAGCGCATCGTATTGCCGCGCGGACCATGGCCACGTGTCCATGTCGCCGGGTCGATGATCGACGATCACGTTTCGCTGCCGGGCGAGGCGCGTGGCCTTGGCCAGCGCATTGGGCGCGAAGTCGAATGCGGTGACGTCGAAGCCCTGCTCGGCGAGCCAGACGCTGTTTCGGCCCTCGCCGTCGGCAACGCATAGTACCGAGCCACCGGGCTTCAGCCAATGCGCCTGCCGGCGCAGGAACGCGTTCGGCGCCTCACCGAACAGATAGTCGTCGCGCGCATAACGGGTGTTCCAGGTCTCGCGTGCCTTGTCGAAGTCGGCCATGGCCAGCGCTTGCGCGGGCGTCAGCCGACGACGCGGATGCCGGCGTCTGCCAGCGCTCTCTCGAGCGCGGCGATGTGCTCGCGGCCGGTCGTCTCGACCACGCACACCACGCGCACCTCCGACAGGTCCGGGCCGGCGAACGTGCGATCGTGCACGATCTCGCGCACCGACGCGCCGGTCGACGCGATCACCTCCGACAGTCGGGCGAGGCCGCCGGGCCGATCGCTGATCGACACGCTGAAACGGCACATGCGGCCGTCGGTGACGAGACCGACTTCGATCACGCGATCGAGAATCGACAGGTCGATGTTGCCGCCGCACAACGTCAGCACCACGTTGCGCCCCTTCAGGCGGTCGAGGCTGCCGTTGAGGAACGCCGCCAGCGGCGTGGCGCCGGCACCCTCGACCACGCTCTTCTCGAGCTCGATCAGCCGCAGGATCGCGAGCGCGATCATCGCTTCGTCGACGGTGACGACGTCATCGACGACCCGCTGGAGGATCTCGAACGGGATGGCACCGATGCGCGGCACGGCGAGGCCGTCGGCGAGCGTCGACGTCAGCTTGATGTCCAACGGCGCGCCATGTGCGCGCGCGGCGATCAGCGACGCCGCGCGCTCGGGCTCGACCCCGATCACCTCGACATCGGGGCGCCGCGCCTTCATCACCGTGCCCACGCCCGACAGCAGCCCGCCGCCGCCGACGGGCACGACGATCGCCTCGAGCGACGGCGCCTGTTCCAGCACCTCGAGCGCGAGCGTGCCTTGCCCGGCGATCACGTGCGCATTGTCGAACGGGTGGATGAACGTGAGGTCGCGCTCGCGCGCGAGCTCTTCGGCCTTCTCCCGCGCTTCGCCGAGATCGGCCCCGTGCAGCACGATGTTGGCGCCGAACTGGCGGCAGTTCGCCACCTTGACCAGCGCTGCGAAGCGCGGCATGACCACGGTGACCGGAATGCCCAGCATCGCCGCGTGATAGGCGATGCCCTGCGCGTGGTTGCCTGCGGAAGCGGCGATCACGCCCCGGCGCCGGCTGTCGGCGTCGAGCTGCAGCAGCGCGTTGCGCGCGCCGCGCTCCTTGAAGCTGCCGGTGCGCTGCAGGTAGTCGAGCTTGCAGAAGATGTGCGCGCCGGTGAGCTGCGACAGTGGGATCGATTCCACGCACGGCGACTCGTAGATGCCGCCGCGGATGCGCTCGCGGGCGGCGACGATGTCGTCGTAGGTGACCGTCGTCATCGGCGTCAGAACGGCAGCGCGACGCCCGGCAGCGCACGCGTGAGCACATCGCGGAACTCGCCCTGGATGCGTGCCATCGCCGCGCTGTTGTCCGCCTCGAAGCGCAGCACGATCACCGGCGTGGTGTTCGACGCGCGGGCGAGGCCGAAGCCGTCGGCATACTCCGCGCGCAGGCCGTCGATCGTGACGACGTCCTGCGCCGTGGCGAAGCGCGCCTCGCGTTGCAGCTTGGCGATCTGCGCGTGCTGCGCGCCCTCGGCCACGGCGATGTGCAGCTCGGGCGTCGACATCGCATCGGGCAGCGCGGTCAGCACGGCGCCGGGGTCGGCGTGCCGCGACAGGATCTCGAGCAGGCGCGCACCGGCATACAGGCCGTCGTCGAAGCCGTACCAGCGCTCGCCGAAAAACGTGTGGCCGCTCATCTCGCCCGCCAACGCCGCGCCGGTTTCCTTCATCTTCGCCTTGATCAGCGAATGCCCGGTCTTCCACATCAGCGGCTTGCCGTGGCGCGCGGCGATCCACGGTTTGAGATTGCGGGTGCTCTTGACGTCGTAGATCACCGTCGCGCCGGGCTTGCGCTCGAGCACGTCGGCGGCGAACAGCATCAGCTGGCGATCAGGGTAGATCACCGTGCCTTCGCGCGTGACGACGCCAAGGCGATCGCCGTCGCCGTCGAACGCAAGGCCGAGCTCGCAGTCGCCCTGCGTGAGACGGGCGACCAGATCGGCGAGGTTGCCGGGCTGCGACGGGTCCGGGTGATGATTGGGAAAGTGACCGTCGACTTCGCAGAAGAGCTCGACGACGTCGCAGCCCATCCGCCGGTACAAGGCCGGTGCGTAGGCGCCCGCGACGCCATTGCCGCAATCGACGGCGATGCGCATCGGCCGCGCGACGTGCACGTCGCCGACGATGCGCTCGACGTAGGCCTGCGTGATGTCCGCGGTGCGGTAAGTGCCGTGGCCGCTCGCCAGGTGGCCCGATTCGATGCGCTCGCGCAGCGCCACGATTTCGGCGCCGGACAGCGTGTTGCCGGCAATCACCATCTTGAGGCCGTTGTAGTCGGGCGGATTGTGGCTGCCCGTGACCATCGTGCTGCAATGCGTGCCGAGGTGCTCGGCCGCGAAATAGGTCATCGGCGTAGTCACCTGTCCGATGTCGACGACGTCGGCGCCCGCGGCGCGAATGCCGTCACCGAGCGCCTGCGCGAACCCCGGTCCCGACAGGCGGCCGTCGCGGCCGATGACGATGGCCTTGCAATCGCGCTCCAGCGCGAGCGTGCCGAGCGCGCGACCGACGGCACCGACCACCTCCGCAGTCAGGTTGCGATCGACGATGCCGCGGATGTCGTACGCCTTGAAGATCTCGGCGGGAACGTGCATGGGGAAGGCGACCTGCGGGGACGCGGTCAATCGCCGCGACGGAAGAATGATACCAAGCGTCGCGGCAGCCACGCGTGCGAGCCGGGAAACGGACCCACGGCAAAGCCGGCGTGGCCGCCGCTGCGGGGCCGTTCCAGCAGGACGCTCGGGCTCACCGCGTCCGCGACCGGCAGCGAACGCGTCGGAATGAACGGGTCGTTGGTGGCATTCAGCACGAGCGTCGGCAGCCGCACGCCGGTCAGCCAGGGCTTCGACGAGCCCCGCGTCCAGTAGTCACGGGTGCCGGCGAAACCGTGCAGCGGCGCCGTGACGACATCGTCGAATTCCCACAGCGAGCGCGCATGCGTGATGCGCACAGGATCGAGCATCCCGGGAAAGCGCGTCGCCATCGCCAGCGCCTTGGGCTTCAGGTCGCGCAGGAAATGCCAGCTGTACACGCGGTTCGCGCCCTGCGCGATCGCGAGGCCGGATGCCATCAGGTCGAGCGGCGCCGACACCGCGGCCGCCGACGCCAGCACGCGCGCGGCTTCGGAGCCTTCGCGTCCCAGCCAGTTGAGCAGCGCGCTGCCGCCGAGCGAGACGCCGGCGGCGTGGATCGGCGTCGCCGGATCGACGCGCGCTCGCACGGCGCGCAGCATCGCGCCGATCTCGGCGTGGTCGCCCGAGTGATAAGCCCGCGGCAGGCGATTGGGCTCACCGCCGCATCCGCGGAAATGCGGCACCACGCAGCGCCATCCGATCGCCCGCACGTGCAGCGCCAGCGCCCGCGCGTAGTGCGATTGCGAGCTGCCTTCGAGGCCATGAAACAGGACGACCAGCGGCGTGTTGGCCGCCGCCCCGGTGTCCTGCCAGTCGAAGAGCCAGAAATCGCCGTCGCCGATCTCTACGCGCTCGCGCCGCCAGGCGACATTCGGCCGCGCCAGCACGTACGCACCGATCGTCTGCGCATGCGCGCCGGCGAGCCATCGCGGCGCACGATAGGGCGCGGCCGCATCCGCGTCCCGCATCAGTCAAGCACCTGGTCGAGGCGCTCGACGATCGTCCGCAGCACTTCGACGCGCGCGTGGTTCTTGTCGTCGGAGCCGATCAGGCGCCAGGGCGCGCGCGCCGTCGACGTGCGCTCGACCATGTCGGCGACCGCCTGCTGGTAGTCGTCCCACCGCTTGCGGTTGCGCCAATCGTCCGGGGTGATCTTGAAATGCTTGTACGGGGTGTCTTCACGCGCGTGGAACCGCGCGAGCTGCTCGGCCTTCGACACCTGCAGCCAGAACTTGCAGACGATCGCGTCGCCTTCGTACAGCTGCTCCTCGAACTGATTGATCTCGCCGTAGGCGCGCTGCCAGTCCGCCACGCTGCAGAACCCCTCCACGCGCTCGACCAGCACGCGACCGTACCAGCTGCGATCGAAAATGGTGATGCCGCCGCGTGCCGGCACATGGCGCCAGAATCGCCACAGCCACGGAAAGCGGCGCTCCTCGTCATCAGGAGCCGACACCGGCACGTTCACGTACTGGCGTGCGTCGAGCGCGCCGGTCACGCGCCTGATCGTCCCGCCTTTGCCGGCGGCGTCCGCGCCTTCGAACACGAGGATCAGCGAGTGTCGTCCGAAGCGCTTGCGCCGCGTGTGACGCGCGAGGCGGTGCTGCCACATGGCGAGTGCGTCGCGATACTCGGCGTCCGCCATCCGCGGCGCGAGATCGATCGTGCGCAGCGCGCCGGTGCGCGTGTCGACGTCGGCACGGCGCTGCACGTGGCGTGGCGGGCGCGCGGCGCGCGCGCCGGGCGGCGCGCTCGCCCGGCGCAGCGCCGTCAGCACCAGGCGCCCGATCGTGAGCTCGCGATACTGCGGGTCGAAGCCGTTGACGACGAACCAGGGCGCGGCGGTCGACGACGTTTCCCGCAGCAGGTCTTCCCACACTGCGCGCCTGCTGAAGTACGCGTCGAGGCGCTTCGCCGCGCGGTCGACCGGCACCAGCCGCCACGCATCGTCGCGCAGCGCCTCGATGCGCGCCTTGGCATCCCTGGGCGACAGGTGGATCCAGATCTTCAGCAGCAGCACGCGATCGCAGGCCAGCATGGTCTCGAAATCGCGGATGTCGCCGAGCATGCGCTCGAAGCGCGCGGCATGTCCGTGCGCCTGTGCACGCTGCGCGTCCTCGTACCACGCCTCGGTCAGGATGCCGATCGTGCCGCGCGCCGGCAATGCCCGCCAATACCGCCACGCCGGCGGATGCGCCTGCTCCTCGGGCGTCGGCCGTGCGAACGCGAGGGTGCGGATGTGCCGCGGATCCATCCACGCATTGAGCGTGTTGGCGGTCTCGCTGCGGCCGCCGCCCTCGATGCCGGCCAGCAGGATCAGGACCGCGCCGCGTGCCTCGCGCGCCAGCGCGAACTGGGCGTTGAGCAGCTCCTCGCGCAACCGCGGCAGCGCGCGCTCGAAGCTGGATTTCGGCAGTCGCTGCCGCTGCTCGGCGAGCTCGAGCACGCGCGCGCGGGCCTAGTCGACGGCGCGCCGGCGACGCGCGCGCACTGCCGCGGCAAGCGCATCGAGCGTCGACACCGTGTCGTCCCAGCCGATGCAGGCGTCGGTGATCGACATGCCGTAGGCGAGCGCCTGGCCGGGCACGAGGTCCTGCCGCCCGGCGTTGAGGTGACTTTCCAGCATGAGCCCGATGATGCGCGTGTCGCCCGCCGTCACCTGGGCGGCGACGTCGGCGGCGACCGCGATCTGCCGCATGTGCTGCTTGCGGCTGTTGGCATGCGAGCAGTCGATCATCAGGCGTGCGGCGAGGCCGGCGCCGGCGAGCTCGCGCGACGTCGCATCGACGCTCGCCGCATCGTAGTTCGGCTCGCGGCCGCCGCGCAGGATGATGTGGCAGTCCTCGTTGCCGGCCGTATGCACGATCGCCGAGTGCCCGCCCTTGGTCACCGACAGGAAGTGGTGAGGCGCGGACGCCGCCTTGATCGCGTCGACGGCGATGCGCACGTCGCCGTTGGTGCCGTTCTTGAAGCCGACCGGGCAGGACAGCCCGGAGGCCAGCTCGCGGTGCACCTGGCTCTCGGTGGTGCGCGCGCCGATCGCACCCCAGGCGATCAGGTCGGCGATGTACTGCGGCGTGATCATGTCGAGGTATTCGGTCCCGGCGGGAAGCGCGAGCTCGTTGATCTCGAGCAGGATGCGGCGCGCGAGCCGCAATCCCTCGTTGATCCGGTAGCTGTCGTCGAGCCGGGGGTCGTTGATGAGACCCTTCCAACCGACCGTCGTGCGCGGCTTTTCGAAATACACGCGCATCACCACGACGAGATCGTGCGCGAGCGACTGGCGCACGGCGGCGAGGCGCGACGCGTAGTCGAGCGCGGCGTCGTAATCGTGGATCGAGCACGGGCCCACGATCACCAGCAGGCGGTCGTCGGCGCCGTGCAGCACGCGATGGATCGCCTGGCGGGCGTCGTAGGTGGTGGTCGCTGCGCGCTCCGACAGCGCGTATTCGCGCAGCAGGTGCGACGGCGGCGCCAGCTCGGTGATTTCGGTTATCCGGGTGTCGTCGATCCGCCGCGCCGGCGCGACAGGCGGCGGCTGGATGGCGGAAGCGGGGTGCGGGATCGGGTTGGCCAAGGCAAGCTCCGAGTGCTGGCATCAAGCAAAACAAGGGGTTAACGTCACAACCCCGGGCAGGTTTCCATTTTGCCACGGAGCTTGTTGCAGCGCACGATGCGACCGCGCAACAACCCCGGCGCGGTACGGCGCGAAACGATTGCGGACGCGTTGGCGCCTACCTTAGACTGGCTTCAAGTCGCGGCGGCGCCGACCGGCGTGTGCCGACAGTTCGAAGGATCCCGTCTCCAATCTTGCCGAGGAATTCCATGATCAAACGTTTCCTGACCGTCGCGCTGATCGGCGCGTTCGCCGCCACTGCCGCACCCGCCTTCGCCGCCGACACGGCGGGGAAGCCGGTGAACGCGCAGCAGGAGCGGATGAAGACCTGCAATGCCAAGGCCGGCGACATGAAGGGCGACGCGCGCAAGACCTTCATGTCGAAATGCCTGTCGGACGAAAAGCAGGTCTACGACAGCAAGATGGGCGAGTGCAACGCGAAATCGAAGGGATTGAAGGGCGAAGAGCACAAGAAATTCATGAGCGACTGCATGAAGAAGGCGGCGTGACGCCTGGCAGTCGACTCGACCGCATTCAGCTGCGTTTGCTGAACACGATGGATTGACCTCCTGTCCGGTCCATCGCAACTGCAAGGCCGTGGGCGCAATCCCACGGCCTTGTTTTTGGTGGGTGCCGCGGCGATGACCGGCCGCGGTCAATGCTTGCGCAGCAGCAGTCCCTTCAGGTACTCGCCCTCCGGGAATTGCAGCGACAGCGGGTGATCGGCGCCGGCGCCGAGCGTGGCGACGATCGTCGCCTCGCTGCGCGCGTCGACTGCCGCGCCGGCGACGATCTTGCGGAACAGGAGGGCATCGATGCCGCCGGAGCACGAGAACGTCGCCAAAAGGCCGCCAGGCGCGAGCAGCTTCCACGCCAGCAGGTTGATGTCCTTGTACGCACCTGCGGCGCGTGCCGCGCTGGCGGCCGTCGGCGCGAACTTCGGCGGGTCGAGCACGACGAGGTCGAATGTCTCGCCGGCGTTGCGCAGCGCGCGCAGCTCGCTGAACACATCGGCAGTCCGCCAGCGCGCGGGCGACGCCGCGATCGCCGAGTTCGCCGCGAGGTTGCTGCGCGCGAGCCCTATTGCCCCGGCCGCGCTGTCGATCGAAAGGGTGTCGGTCGCCCCGCCGGCCAGCGCGGCGAGCGTGAAGCCACCGGTGTAGCAGAAGGCATTGAGCACGCGGCGCCCGCGCGCGTGGCTGCGCACGATCCTGCGGTTGTCGCGCTGATCGAGATAGAAGCCGGTCTTCTGGCCGCCCACGACGTCGACGCGATATACGAGCCCGTCCTCGACGATCGTCACCTGCGCAGGCAAGTGGCCCGCGATCACCCCGCCCGCCGGCGCCAGGCCCTCCATTGCACGCACCTCGGCATCGGAACGCTCGACCACCGCCGCCGCGCCGCTGGTGGCGACCAGCGCGTCGACGATGGCGGCGCGGTGGGCTTCGGCGCCCGCCGACAGGAGCTGCACGACGACGACGTCGCCGTAGCGATCGGCGATGATGCCGGGCAAGCCGTCCGCTTCGGCATTCACCACGCGCACCGCGGTGTTGGCGGCGTCGAGCAGCGGCACGCGCAGCGCGGCCGCGGCGGCCACGCGGCGTGCGAAGAACGCGGTATCCACGTGTTCATCGCGGTCGAATGTCCAGACCCGCGCACGAATCTGTGAGGACGGGGAGAATGCGGCGCGCGCGAGCCATGCGCCGTCGTCGGCGACGACGTCGACCGTGGCGCCGGGCGCCGCGTCGGGCATGCGCGCGACGGCACCGGAGAAGATCCACGGATGGCGCGCGACGAGCGACTTCTCGCGTCCGGCCTTGAGCACCGCGACCGGCAGGTGCGCGCTCATCGCGGTTGGCAGCACACGGCGCTGCTCACGCGGTCGCCACGCCGAGCGCGTGCCCGATCAGCCAGGTCATCGCGCCGGCGCCGGCACCCAGCGCGAGCAGGCGCAGACCGGAGCGCCACGCGTGGCGTCCGGTGAACAGCGACAGCACGGCACCCACCGCGAACAGGGCAGTGCCGGTGAAAGCGATCGACGCGGCGAGGGCATTCGTCGCGCGCAGCACGAACGGCAGCAACGGCACCGCGGCGCCGAGCGCGAACGCGCACCACGACGTCGCCGCAGCGCCGAACGGCGAACCCAGCTCGTCCGGGTTGAGGCCGAGCTCCTCGCGCGCCAGCGTGTCGAGGGCGTGCGCGGGATCGGCGACGATTTTTTGCGCAACCCGCTCGGCTTCGCGTCGCGGCAAACCCTTCGCCGCATAGATGAGGGCGAGCTCCTGCGCCTCGGCATCGGGATATTGCGCGAGCTCATCACGCTCGAGCCCGATCTGGTACTCGAAGAACTCGCGTTGCGAGCGCACCGAGACGTACTCGCCGGCCGCCATGGCGAACGCGCCGGCGGCGAGCCCGGCGACGCCGGACAGCACGACCAGCGGCGTGCTCGCGCTGGCGCCGGCGACGCCGAAGATGAGGCTGGCGTTGGATACCAGCCCGTCCGACACGCCGAATACCGCGGCGCGCAGGTTGCCGCCACCGGCGAGACCGCGATGGCGCCGCTCGACGCCGCCCGCCGCCGGCGTGGCATGGCCCGGGTCGACACCGGCAGCGCCCTGCGTGTAGATCGACATCCCGCGCACCTTCATCGCCGACAGCACGGGTCGCAGGCGGCGGGGCCCGATGAGGGCGACGAGCTTCGCCACGATGCGTGTGCGGCGATCGGCGACGTAGGGACCGGGCGCCGGGGCGCCACGCGCCGTCAGCTGCGCCCGCCAGATCGCGGCCTGCGCCAGCGCCTCGCCGGCGAGGCGCACGAAGAGCTCGCCGCGCGCGTTGTCGCGCTCGGCCTCGGCGCAGGCGCGGTAGAGCAGCGCCGCACGTTGTTCCTCGCGCCACGACTCGAGCGGATTCATCGTCGCGCTCCCGTCGACGTGCCCGCGACGGCTTGCTTCACTGCGGTATGCCGACGATGCCGTCGATGCGCTGCATCACCTCGGGCGTGAGTTTCGCCACGACGTCCAGCGCCTTCAGGTTGTCGGCAACCTGCGCCACGCGCGACGCGCCGGTGATCACCGTCGACACGTGCGGATTGGCGAGACACCAGGCGATGGAAAGCTGTGCCAGCGTGCACGAAAGGTCGTCGGCGACCGGCTTCAGCGCCCTGACCTTGGCGATCGCGGCGCGGTCGCTCAGGCGCTCCTTCAGCCACTCGTAGCCCTTGAGCGCACCGCGCGAATCCTGCGGGATGCCATCGTTGTACTTGCCGGTGAGCAGGCCGGAGGCGAGCGGGCTCCACGTGGTGGTGCCGATGCCGAGATCGCGGAACACGCGCGCGTACTCGACTTCCATGCGCTCGCGATGCAGCAGGTTGTATTGCGGCTGCTCCATCACCGGCTTGTGCAGGTGATGCCTGTCGGCGATCTCCCAGGCGCCGTAGATCTCCGCCGCCGACCATTCCGATGTGCCCCAGTAGATCGCCTTGCCGGCGGTGACGATGTCGTGCATCGCGTGCACGGTCTCCTCGAGCGGCGTGTCGGGGTCGGGACGGTGGCAGAACACGAGGTCGACGTAGTCGAGGCCGAGACGCGCCAGCGATCCGTCGATCGCCTGCATCAGATACTTGCGATTGAGCGTGTTCTTCTCGTTGGGACCGGGATTCAGCCCCCAGAAGAACTTGGTCGACACGATGTACGAGGCGCGCCGCCAGCCTGTCTTCTTCAGGACCTCGCCCATGATCGACTCCGACTGGCCGTTGGCGTACACCTCGGCGTTGTCGAAGAAGTTGACGCCGGCGTCGTGGGCCGCCGCCATGCATTCGCGCGCGAGGTCGGCGCCCATCTGGTTGCCGTAGGTGATCCAGGAGCCGAGCGAAAGGGCGCTCACCTTGAGCCCGGAGCGTCCGAGCCTGCGATAGGGCATGGGGGTCATTGGCGGTTTTCCGGTGACGGAGCGCTGCGGACGGCGCTCGACGGCGCGCTAGAATGCGCGGTCCAATTTTACCGGAAGCGTCACCATCATGCCGCAACGCCGCAAGCCGCCGCTCGACGTCGACGCGCTGTGGGGCCTCAAGCGCATCGGCACGCCGGCACTGTCGCCCGACGGCGCCACCGCATGCGCCGCCGTCACCACCTTCGACATGGACAGCAACGAGGGCCGTACCGAGCTGTGGCTATTCGCCACCGGATTCGGCGCCGGGCGCGGCAAGCCGCGCATGCTCACGGGCGGCGACAAGGACAGCGACCCCGTGTGGTCACCCGATGGCCGCCACATCGCGTTCACCGCCAAGCGCAAGGACGATGTCGAGCCCCAGGTCTACCTGATTGCCGTCGACGGCGGCGAGGCGCGCCGCCTCACCGCGCTCAGCACCGGCTGCGCCGGACTCAAGTGGTTCCCCGACAGCCGGCGGATCGCGTTCATCTCGCGGGTGTGGCGTGACCTCGCCACCGACGCGCAGCATGCAAAACGGCTGAAGGAGCGCAAGGAAGACAAGGTCAAGGCGATCGTCACCGAACGTGCCGAGTACCGGTACTGGGACCACTGGGTCGCCGACGGCCGTGAGCCGCACGTGTTCGCCTGCACGATCGCCACCGGCCGCAGCGAGGACCTCTTCGAAGGCACCGGCCTCGCGCTGCCGCCGTGGGAGCCGACCGCGGCGGACTACGACATCGCGCCCGACGGCGGCGAGATCGCGGCCAGCATCGACCCGGCGGCCGAGCCCGGCATGATGAACCGGCGCGACATCGTGCTCATCGATACGCGCACCCGGCGCAAGCGCGTGCTGACGGGCGACAGCGGCATGGACGATGCCATGCCGGTCTATGCGCCCGACGGCCGCACGCTGGCGCAGATCGCCTACAACACGAAGCGCGCGTTCAACGACCAGGGGCACCTGCGGCTCGTCGATCGCCGCTCCGGCGCGGCGAAGAAGGTGCTCTCCCGTCTCGATCGCCAGGTCACGCACCTGCGGTTCACGCCCGACGGCGGTGCGCTGCTGTTCACCAGCGAGGATCACGGGCGCGTGCACCTTTGCCGCGTCGTGCTGCGCGGAGAGGCGCTGTCGCTGATTGCCCGCGGCGGCACCATCGGCGGCTTCGCGCAGTCGCGGGATGGCCGCGTGATCGTTTTCGATCGCGCGAGCTACGCCCATCCACCGGCGCTGTTCGCCGTCGCCGGCGACGGCCGCGGCGAGCGCTCCATCGAATCGCTCAACTCGGCGCTGCTGGCGCGACATGCGCTTGGCGAGACCCGCGAGTTTTCGGTCAAGGGATTCGGCGGCGAGCCGGTGCAGCTGTGGGTCACGTATCCGCCGGGATTCGACCCGGCGCGCAAATGGCCGCTGATGCATTCGATCCACGGCGGTCCGCATGCCGCGCACCACGACGGCTGGCACTTTCGCTGGAACTCGCACGTATTCGCCGGGCAGGGATACGTCGTCGCCATGGTCAACTACCACGGGTCGTCGGGCTTCGGCCAGCGCTTCATCGAGTCGATCACCGGCCAGTACGGCAAGAAGGAATTCGCCGACGTCGAAGCCGCGACCGATTTCCTGCTGGCGAAGGGCTACATCGACCGCGCGCGGCTGACGGCCACCGGCGGCAGCTACGGCGGCTACATGGTCGCGTACATGAACGGCCACACCGACCGCTACCGCAGCTACGTGTGCCATGCCGGCTGCTATGACTGGGTGTCGATGATGGCCACCGACGGCTACCGTTTCTTCGCCAGCGAGCTCGGTGCGTTCCACTGGAACGACGAGGCGAGGGTGATGTCGCAGTCGCCGCATCACTTCGTGCGGCGCGCAAAGACGCCGACGCTCGTCGTGCACGGCGAGATGGACTACCGGGTGCCCGCGACGCAGGCGCTGCAGTACTACAACACGCTCCAGGCGAAGGGCGTGGCGGCGCGCCTCGTGTACTTCCCGGACGAGAACCACTGGATCCTGAAGCCGCAGAACTCGCGCCTGTGGTATCGCGAGTTCTTCGCCTGGCTGGCACGCGAAGCTGCGGGCGGCGCGGTGGCGCGGGCACGGCGCCGGCGCTGAGACGTCGCCGCGGTCGCGCCGATGGCGCAGCGCCGCCATGCGCCTGAAACTTCGAAGGGGATGCGCCGCGGCGCAGCTCCAGCCTCGGATGTGAGGTGCCGCGGCGGCTAGAGCGTCGAAGGCGAAGTACCGCGTCGCTCGACCCGTTCCTGGCAGGCGATGCAGCGCGCCGCCGAGGGGCTGACGGCGAGGCGCGCCGCGGCAATCGGCTGCCCGCAGTCGACGCAGACGCCATAGCTGCCGTCGGCGATGCGCGTGAGCGCGACCTCGACTGCCGCCAGCTCGCGAACGTCGCGCGACACCTGGGCGATGTCGAGCGCGGCCCATTCGTCGGCCACCGCCCAGTCGTCGGTGTCTTCGAGGCGGTTGCGCAACGCCATCACCTTCGGGTCATCGTGGTCGGCGAACTGCTCGCGGATCTCGGCGCGCAGGTCGTGCCGGCGCTTGATGAGCTCGGCCTTGGCCGCCAGGAAATCGGTCGAATTGGGGATGTTTTTGGCCATCTCAAGTCCTTGAAACCGCCGGCGTCACCCGTATCTGCCCGGTCACAGGCACCGGCGTGCGATGGCTCCCGGCGCCTTGTCCCATACCGGAATCACAATCCAGACCGAGGAGATTTCAATGCAACATCTACGAGTATACGACCCGTTCGGACGCGCCGCGCTGCATGATGCATTCGGCGACATCGTACGCGACTTCCTGAGCCCGGCCCGCACGGATGGCCAGACGCTGACGATCCGCTCGGATGTCAGCGAAACCGACAACGCCTACATCGTGCGCGCCGAGATCCCGGGCGTGAAGAAGGACGACATCCAGGTGACGATCGACGGCGGCGAGGTCACCATCGGCGCCGAGGTGAAGCGCAGCAACGAGGTCCGCGACGGCGAGCGCGCGCTGCGCACCGAGCGTTACGAAGGCTCCGCCTTCCGCAGCTACGCCTTCGCCAGCGACATCGACGAGGCGGCGAGCGAAGCCCGCTACGACAACGGCGTGCTCGAGCTCAAGCTCGCCAAGAAGGCGCAGCTGGCCGGACGCAAGCTGACGGTGCAGTAAAGCCGCGCGGCGCGTCAGCGGATGCGGCGCGGATTGAACTCCTCCTCGATGTTGTCGCGGAAATAGCTCCACGGCGACGACGAGGAGGCGAGCCGGCGCCACATCTCCGGCGAAACGCCCGTGTATTCGAAGGTCCCGGCCGCGAGCTCGACCACGAGCTTGCGGCTTTTTTCGTCATAACCGGCGGCGCGCAGGCTGCCGCCGGCGAGCTTCTTCATTTCCATCGCGGCGTCCGTTCTCGCGATCTCGAGTGCCGGCGGTCGGGCGCATCCGCGCTGCCGCGTGCCGTCGCCACCGGCGGCCGGTATGATGCGCGCGCTGCCGCGAATTTTCCAGATCCGTTCCGTCCATGCGCCGCCCGATGCCTGCGTTCCTCGTCGCCGCCTTTGCAGCGCTGGCGCTGGCATCGTCCGGCATCGCGCCCGCGGTCGCCGACGCGCCGCGGGGCACGCTGCGCGTCGTGTTTCCCATCGGCGAGACGAGCTTCGACCCCGCAGTCGGCAACGACGCCGCGTCCGGCAGCGTGATGGAGGCGATATTCGACACGCTGATCGAATACGATTACCTCGCGCGTCCGGTGAAGCTCGTGGCGAACGCCGCGTCGTTGCCGTCGATCACCGACAACGGGCGCACGTTCACGTTCCGCATCCGCAAAGGCATCTACTTCCAGGACGATCCGGCATTCGGCGGCCGCCGGCGCGAGCTGGTCGCCGCCGACTTCGCCTACAGCTTCGAGCGCCATCTCGACCCCGCGCTGCATTCGCCGTGGTCGTTCGTGCTGGAAGGCAAGCTCGAAGGCGGCGATGCCGCGCAGGCGGCGGCACGCAAGACCGGCAAGTTCGACTACGACACGCCGCTGCCGGGTCTCGAAGTGGTCGACCGCTACACGCTGCGCGTTCATCTCACCGAGCCCGACTACCGCTTTCCATACAAGATCGCCATCCCGTCGATGTGCGCGCTGGCGCGCGAGGTGGTCGAACGCTACGGACGCGACGTCGGCGCGCACCCCGTGGGCACCGGGCCTTACCGGCTCGGCGAGTACAAGCGCAGCGCGCGCATCGTGCTCGACGCCAACCCGACGTATCGCGACGAGACGTACGTGCCGGCAGGCCCGGTACCCGATGCATGGAAGCCGGTCGCTGCATCGCTCGCCGGCAAACGCCTGCCGCGCAATGCGCGCGTCGAAATCAGCGTGATCGAGGAGGAACAGTCGGAATGGCTCGCGTTCCTCAATGGCGAGCTCGACCTGCTCGAGGTCTTCCCGAACCAGTTCATCGACGAACTGCTGGTCGACGGCGCGCTGCGGCCGATCTACGCCAAGCGCGGCATCCAGCACCAGGTGTTCATGCGCCCGAACGTGTGGTGGACGTACTTCAACATGGAGGACCCGCTGGTCGGCGGGTACACGCAGGACAAGATCGCGCTGCGGCGCGCGATCGCCATGGCGTGGGATGCAGACGAATACATCCGGGTGGTGATGCACGGCCGCGCCATTCCGGCGCAGGGCATCATCCCGCCCGACATCCAGGGCTACACCGCGCGCAGGACGATCGCGCAGGTGTACGACCCTGCGGCCTCGCGCGCGCTCCTCGACCGCTTCGGCTACAAGGACCGCGACGGCGACGGCTACCGCGAGACGCCCGAAGGCAAGCCGCTGACGCTCGTCTACTGGTCGTCGCCCAATTCGCTGACGCGCCAGTCCGACGAATTATGGAAGCGCAGGATGGATGCGATCGGCCTGCGCATCGAGTTTCGCAAGGACCGCACGCCGGAGCTGCGCAAGATGGCGCGCCAGGGCAAGATCATGATGCGCAGCGACGGCTGGAACGCCGATTATCCGGACGCCGAGAATTTCATGCAGGTGCTGTACGGGCCCAACATCGGCCAGGCCAACGATTCGCGCTTCAGGCTGCCTGCATTCGACGCGCTCTACGACGAGGCGCGCACGCTTCCCGACGGCGACGCGCGCACCGCGCTGTTCGCGCGGATGACCGACCTGGTGCTCGCCTACGCGCCGTTCCGCATGACCTACTACCGCCTCGAGGATCCGGTGGCGCAGCCGTGGGTGCACGACTTCGTGCCGCACCCGATCAGCACGCAGACGTGGAAATACACCGCGGTCGACCCGCACCGCTAGGCGCTGCGTACGCGGTCAGTTGAGCATGAACGGATTGGTCGACTTCTTCGGCACCTTGAGGGGCTCGCAGTCGGTCAGGCCGACGGCGACGTTCTCGCGGATCAGCGTGAGGTCGCTGGTGCTGCCGCGCAGCTCCATCAGGCCATTGGTGTAGCGCACGCCGTTCTGCGTCGACACCTGGTAAAGCGTGACGAGGTGCTCGTCGGGCGGCATCAGGATGCGCGCCTCCTGCTCGGTGAAGCGCACGACGATGCGCTGGCCCTGGAGCTTGCAGGCGAACGTGTCTTTCGAGATCTCCATTTCGGGACTCGACGTCGCACATGCGGCGAGCGCGATGGCGGCCATGCACGGAAGAAGGCGCGCGGCGAACGCGGCGGTGCCGCGAGACGGCAGCGAACGGCGCTTGCGGGGTCGGGCGATCATCGGCCCGAGGATAGCATGCGAGGCACGGCGCTCGCGCGCGCGGCTCAGCACTCGGTGACGTTGATCGCCGCGCCGCCGAGCGACGCCTGCTTGTAGCGCCCGGACATCGCGCGTCCCGACTCGATCATCGCGCTGACGACGCTGTCGAGGCCGTTCGCCGGCTGCGGCCGCGCGAGGGCCGCCTGCGCCGAGGCATGCGCATGTGCGGCGCCGGCGGCGTTGCGTCCGATGCAGGGCTGCTGGATGTGGCCGCCGTCGGGATCGCACGCCTGCCCGAGGTGCGGCGCGAGCGCCAGTTCGGCAGCGTGCAGCATCTGCGCATTGGTGCCGCCGAGCACGGCGGCGTAGCCGGCGGCCGCCATCGCCGAGGCGACGCCGATCACGCCCTGGCAACCCGCCTGGCGCAAGCCCATCCCGCGCAGCAATGCGCCGATCACGCCGGCCGTCATCAGGAATTCGATCGTGCCCACTTCCTCGGCCAGCGGCCGCGCCTTGCGCCAGTGCGCGAGCAGCGCCGCGACCGGCCCTGCCGAGCCGCTGGTGGGTGCGGCGACGACGCGCCCGCCGGCCGCATTTTCCTCGGCCACCGCCTGTGCCATCACCGAGCACCATTGCGCCGGCGTGCCGTCGCTGGCGCGAAGCGCGATGGCCTGCGCCGAGGCGCGCCGCGTGCGTCCGCCGGGCAGCGGCGTGTCCGTGGCGAGCCCGCGATGCACGGACGCGCGCATCGTCTCGCCGTACGCGAGCAACGTCTCCTTGACGTCGCCGGGGCTCTTGAACACCGTCTCGTTGGCGAAGCCGATCGCGGCGAGCTTCTTGCCGACGACCTCGCCGGCGTCGATCAGCGCCGCGGCGGTGACGAAGGGATAGGGCACGCGCGGCGACTCGCGCACGCGCCGCAGATGCGCGGGATCGACGATCTCGCCGTCGCCGATGGAGTAGTAGTCGCGTTCGGCGAGCACGTCACCGCGTGCTCCGCGCGCCACGAAGCGCATCGCGTTGCTGGCACCGGGCACCGCACGGTCGACGCGAAACGCGATGTCGCGCTCGGAGTCGAAGGCGACCGGCTGGCGGCCGTTGAGCGCCAGCGTACCGCTCGACTTGACCGCCTTCGACCGCGCGCGCATCGAGGCGGCGTCGCAGTCCTCGGGCGCAGCGCCGCCGAGACCGGCGACGATCGCGTCGGCGGTGGCGCTTTCGCGACTGGCGCAGGCGAGACCGCCATAGAGTTCGACGTCGATGCGTGCCGCCGCGCGCGCCATGCCGTCGGCCTCCAGCGCGTGCACGAATCGCCGCGCCGCGGAGAGCGGGCCGAACGTCTGCACCGACGACGGCCCGGGGCCGGCGTGCAGCACTTCGAACACGCTCACATACATGCGCGCAGTCCTCCCGTCGGTCGCCCGCGGCTCAGCGTGGCTTCAATGCGCGAAGCGGATCGCATCCGGATAGGACAGAACCTCCGGCAACGCGGCATCCGCGCGCACCGCCGCCTGCATGGATTGCCACCAGCCGGCGTCGATGAGGTCGCGATGATAGCGCAGGAACGCCTCGCGGATCGCGCCGTCCGTCAGCAGAAAAGTGGCGAACTCCTCGGGAAACACGTCGCGCGCGGCGACGTCGTACCAGATCTCGCCGGACATCTCGTCATGCCCGGGCGGCGGCGGCGGTATGCGGCGGAAGCGGCAGTCGCGGAGGTATTCGATCTCGTCGAAGTCGTAGAACACAACCCGTCCATAACGCGTGACGCCGAAATTCTTGAACAGCAGGTCACCGCAGAAGATGTCGACCGCGGCGAGCTCGCGGATGGCGTCGCCGTACTCGCGCACGCCGTGGTCGCGCGCGGCGCCCGTCGACGACGCGAGGTACAGGTTGAGCGGAGTCAGCCGACGCTCGATGTACAGATGGCGGATGACGATGCGGTCGCCGTCGTCCTCCAGCATCGACGGCACCGAGCGCGCGAGCTCGGCCAGCAGCGCAGGTTCGAAGCGCTCGCGCGGGAAGGCCACGTTCGAGTATTCGAGGACGTCGGTCATGCGCCCGGCGCGGTCGTGATGCTTGACCAGCTGGTACTTGTGCATGACGCGCACGCGATCGGTATCCTTCGACGCCGCGATGTCGTCGCGGATCACCTTGAACACCCACGGCAACGACGGCAGCGTGAACACCATCATCACCAGGCCGCGGATGCCGGGCGCGACCACGAAGCGGTCGGTCGAGTGGCGCAGGTGGTGCAGAAGGTCGCGGTAGAACAGCGCCTTGCCGTGCTTGGCGAGGCCCAGCATCGTGTACAGCTCGGATGCGGTCTTGTCGGCGCAGATGTCGTGCAGGAACTCGACGTAGGCCGACGGCACGTCCATGTCGACCAGGAAGTACGCGCGGTTGGCGGAGAACAGCAGCGCGAGTTCCTGCGGCTCGGTGAGCAGCGCGTCGATGTACAGCCGTCCGCGCGCATCGTGCTTGATCGCGACGACGAACGGATAGCGCCGGCTGCCGTTGATGATGCGCCCGGGCAGGTATGCGGTGCGGTTGCGGAAGAACGGCGACGACAGCACCTGCACCTGGTGATTCGCCTCGAGCCTGAACGGCCTGGGCAGGACGCGGCGCAGGCGGTGGGTGACATTGACGATGTCGCGGCGGAAATCGGCGAATCGCGGCGTCAGGCCGATGTCGAGCACGATGTCGATCAGCGCCTGCCGCAACCCGCGCTGCAGCGGATAGTAGCTGCGGTACGACGGCGGATCGGACTCGATGTGCGCGGTGGCGATCGCCGGGCGCACGAAGATGAATCGGTTGTTGAAGTAGCTGCGGTGCAGGATCTTGCAGGTGACGGTGTTGAAGAACGTCTCCGCGCACTCGGGCTGCTTGTGGTCGACGAGGCGCGCGATGTAGTGCTGCTTGACCGCCGCCCACAGCATGTCGAGCGCCGCAGCCGGCAAGGACGCCGGCGCGAACTCGCGCTCGATGCGCGCCACGGTCTCGGCCACCCGCATGTCGTAGAAGTCGATGCGGTCGCGCGCGACGTGGCCGATGGCGAGCCAGTTGGACGCCTCGAAATGGCGACGCGCGGCGCGCGCGCACTCGCGGAACAGCGCGTAGTGGCGGTCGAAGCCTTCGACCAGCGCGCCGGCGATGGCGCGCGCCGCGCGATCGGAATCGAGCGGCGTGATGACGGCCGGGATCGCGGTCACGGCGGTGGGATCTCGCCGCCGCGATGCCGCCGGCCGCTCAGTCCTTGCTCTTCTCGATGGCTTCCTTGGCCTTGTTGGCCACCGCGTTGTATTCCTCGACCGCATCGTTGCCGGCCTTCACGGCGGCGTCGGCGATCGCACGCTGGTCGGCGGCGAACTTCTTGATGCAGTTGCCGTACTCGTCCATCGATTTCTGCCATGCCTTGCGCCGTGTGTCGCTGGCCAGGCGGCCGGGATAGTCCTCGGGATGGGCGCAGGTGTTCTTCGAGGCGCCCTGCGCGAGCGCCGGCGATGCGGACAGCGCGAGGAGCACGGAGGCGAACAGGGGGGCAATGACGGTCGATTTCATTGGCAGTCCGTGGATGAAAATGGCACGGCGCCATTGTAACCCGCACCAAAACCCTGCATCAAAGACGGGCATCCGGCGCCTTGACGCCGGAAACAGGAAAAGGCAGGGCACGCGCCGCCGCTTCTCGTGGAAGGTGCGGCGCGAGGCCCCGGTATTGCGCCGGGTCAGCTATTGACGACGTGCAGCTTGGCGGTCGGGCAGTTGTACCAGCGGACTTCGGCCATCGAATGGCGAGCCGCACGTTCCACCTGATCCATGTAATCGACGTTGCACACCAGCTTGCCTTCGACGTCGGCACGCGTAAGCGGTGCAGGCGCACATCCGGCGAGTACGAGGACCGACATCGCGCAAACCGACAACACGAGCGTTTTCATGGCGCTCCCTCCTTTCGATTTCATTATCGGCGGGGTGCTGGGGATGTCAAGGAGGTTGCCGCCGAGCGGCCGTCGGCGTCCCGGACGTGGATTTTGCGCAACAGGCGTTGCGGCCGACCGGCGGTGAACACGGGGAGGTGGCGAGGCACCGCCGCTCGGGCGCCCGGCAGGATCCCGCGAGCCGGCCACCCCTCGCGGAACGCCCCGCCGGCCCGCTCAGCGTGCGCTGAACGTGTCGCAGTTGCGGATATCGCCGGTATCGAGACCGCGCTTGAACCACGTCATCCGCTGCTGCGAAGAGCCGTGCGTGAACGACTCGGGCACCACTGTGCCGCGCATCTGTTTTTGCAGCCGATCGTCGCCGACCGCCGCCGCCGCCCGGAGGCCTTCGTCGGCGTCGCCCGGATCGAGCAGATTGCGCTTCGCGGCGTAGAAGCCCCAGACGCCGGCGTAGCAATCGGCCTGCAGCTCGAGGCGCACCGACATGGCATTGCGATCGCGATCGGACATCCGGCTCGTCTGCGCGTCGAACTTGTCCATCGTGCCGAGCAGGTTCTGCACGTGGTGGCCCACCTCGTGGGCGATCACGTACGCCTGCGCGAAATCGCCGGGGGCGCCGAAGCGCTGCGCAAGCTCGCGAAAGAATGCCGTATCGAGATAGAGCATGCGGTCGCCGGGGCAGTAGAACGGCCCCACGGACGCTGTCGCCCGCCCGCACGCGGATTGCGTCATGCCGCTGAATAGCACCATCTTCGGCGGTGTGTAGGTGCGGTTCTGCGTGCGGAACACCGCGGTCCAGACGTCCTCGGTATCGCCGAGCACGCCGCCGACCAGCCTGCGCTCGTCGGACATTGGCGGCGCCTGCGATCGTGCGCCGGACGGTGCCGACTGCGGGCCGTAGCCGGGCGGCGGCTGGGTAGGCGCGGATTGGGGGCCGGATTGGGGTCCATATCCCGGCGGTGCCTGCGTCGGTGGCGCGGGTACCGGCCCGGTGTCGCCACCTTCCAGCATGCCGAGGAGCTGCAGCGGATTGATGCCGAAGAGCACGCTGGCGATCAGCGCGATGATGATGCCGCCGAGCCCCAGGCGCATGCCGCCGCCGCCGAATCCGCCGCCCGCGCCGCGGTCCTCGATGTTGTCGCTCTGCCTGAAATCGCCCCAGCGCATCGTCGCACCTCGTGCCGCGCCGGAAGTCGCGGCTGGCTCCGATTATAAGGCGGCGCTCATCCGCGAAGTGCACGGGTGAGGAACGGCAGGCTGACGTCCATCCGGTAGTCGATGGACGAGTGCGTGTCGTCGAATTCCTCGTAGACGTGCGCGATGCGGTGCTCGGCGAGCCGCTTCGACAGCAGGCGCGCACCGTAATGCAGGTGATACTGGTCGCGCCACCCGCAATCGACGTAGATGCCGCGCATGCTGCGCAGGTTGGCGGCATAGCGGCCGACCAGCATGACCGGGTCATGCTCGAGCCAGCGCTTCCAGCGTTGCGGCAGGAGCTCGCCGGTCTCGAGATTGAACGGCAGGCGAAATCCATTCGGCGCACGCGGGTCGGGGTCGTAGCTCGCCGCCATCGCGATCTCCATGATCGCGTGCATCTCGGCGTCCGTCAGCTTCTCCTTGCCCCACATCGCGTCGAGGAAGCGCGCGACGCGACCGTCGTCGCGACCGTCGGCCGCGAGCCTCGCATCGCGCGCGGCATCGACGCGGCCGGCGCGTCGCCGGCGCGCGCGATAGCGGTCGAGCTCGTTGAGCGTGCGCGGCCAGTCGGTCAGGTAGCAGAGGTTGAAATTGGCGTCGCCCGAATGGTCGGCGATCGCGCCCCAGGACTCCGGGTAGCGCATCGCGTGAATGATTGCTCCGTAGCCGCCGGACGACTTGCCGAAGCATCCGCGATGGTCGCGCGACGCGAGCGTGCGGAATTCGCGGTCGACGAACGGGATGATCTCGCGCGTCAGGTAGTCGGCATAGCGGCCGATCGCCGAGGAATTGATGTACTGGTTGCCGCCGAGCGAGGTGAAGCAGTCCGGAAACACGACGATGGCGGGCGCCATACGCCGCTCGTGCACGAGGCGCGCGACGCGCTCGGGGACGTTCTCGTCGAACGGCCGCCAGTTGAGGTGGGCAGGCCCCGACCCCCCGAAACCGACGAGGTCGTAGAGCACCGGGAAGCGCCGGCCGCGGCCGCGGCCGGTGGACTCGTCGTACTGCGGCGGCAGCCAGACGGCGAGCCGGCGCACATGCGGGTCGCCGAGCGGATTGCCGGCCAGCACCTTCGACGTATGCTCGACGACGACGAGCCTGCCTTGCGGATTCCGATGCTGCTTGCGTGCCATGGAATGACGCCCTGGAAGAAGAAGGCGCCGATGTTACGGCATCGTCGCGACGGGGCGATCGTGGCGATCGACCGGACGCCCGCATGGGATCGGCGCCGCGCGGGTGCGCAGCGCCGGGCGCTAGGCCGCTGCCGGCATGACGTCGCCGGCGATGACGTCGCGGGTCGCCAGGACCTGCGCCGCGGCGTGCACCACCGCGGCGATGCGGCCGACGTCGCGCAGCTGCTGCACCGTGATCCCCGACTCGCGCAGCAGCTTGTAGTGCGAGCCGACGCAGAAGTGGCATTTGCCGACGATCGACGCCGCCAGCGCGTAGAGCTCGAAGCTCACGCGGTCGACGCCGCCGTGGCTCGCATAGGCATTCATCCGCAGCTCCGGCCGCAGCGTCGCGAGCTCGGGGTCGCCGGCCATCTCGACGTACGGATACCAGGTGTTGTTCATGCCCATCAGCGCCGCCGCGGCGAGCGCGGCGTCGCCATGGCCGCCGGCCAGCGCGGGCGTCGCGCGCAACGCCGCGACCAGCGCCGGCGAGCGCGCGGCGAACGCGGCCGCCAGCGCCGCGCCGCTCGCATGCGCGGCGTCGAGGCTCGAGCGCGCGATGGTGGCATCGAGGTTGAGGCGGATGTCCTTCGCATAATCGGGAATCCGCGCCTTCAGGGCTTCGAGGTGTTGCATGTCGATCTCCTTGGCAATGGCGCCGGTCGCGCCGCCGCGCCAGGCGCGGCGACGCGGCAGCGCGTCACGCTGCGAGCGCGAGCGTGTCGCCACCGACCGCGCGGTTGCACGGACAGAGCTCGTCGGTCTGCAGGCCGTCGAGGATGCGCAGCACTTCGTCGGGATTGCGGCCGACGTTCAGGTTGTTGACGGAAACGTGCTGGATGACGTTGTCGGGGTCGACGATGAACGTCGCGCGCAGCGCCACGCCTTCCTGCGGATCGCGCACGCCGAGCTGGTCGACGAGCGAGCCGGCCGAGTCGCCGAACTGCCACTGGTCGAGCTTGTGCAGGTCCTTGTGTTCGCGGCGCCAGCCGAGCTTGCTGAACTCGTTGTCCACCGAGCCGCCCAGCACGACCGCGTCACGCTCGGCGAACGCCTTCGACAGCCTGGCGAAGCCGACGATCTCCGTGGGGCAGACGAACGTGAAGTCCTTGGGGTAGAAATAGATCACCTTCCACTTGCCGGGGAACGACTTCTCGGTGATCGTCTCGAATGCGGACTGGCCGCCTTCCTGCGGGTGATCGAAGCCGGGCTTGACGCCGGCGACCTTGAAGGGCTCGAGCTTCTGACCAACTGTCTTCATGGACTGTCCTTTGCGTAAACTATTGTGAATGAGAACGATTCACACCATAGTGGTGCCGACGCCATAACGCAAATTGATATTTGCTAACATGTTGATAGTTTATTTTAATAACTATGGCGAATCTGCTTTCGCCCGCACGCGTGACATGGCCATGCCCACGCCAGTGCCGGGTGCCGGCTCGCGCACACCGATCTCGAAGGAGCAGTGATGACCATGCAATCGATCAATCCCGCCAGCGCCGAAGTGGTCGGGTCCTACGCCGAAATCACGCCCGCGGCCGCGGCGGCCGCGGTCGCCGCCGCGCATGCCGCATTCCCGGCGTGGCGGCGCACGTCGTTCGCCGCGCGCGCCGCATTGATGCGCAAGGCCGCCGGCGTGCTGCGAGCGCGCTCCGACGAATTTGCGCGCCTGATGGCGCTGGAAATGGGCAAGCCGGTGACCGCCGGCGCCGCGGAAGTGGCCAAATGCGCGACCGGCTGCGAGTACTACGCGGACCATGCCGAGCGTTTTCTCGCGCCGGAGGCCGCGCCGACGGAATCACGGCGCAGCTTCGTCGCCTATAACCCGGTGGGCGTGGTGCTGGCGGTCATGCCGTGGAACTTCCCGTTCTGGCAGGTGCTGCGCTTCGCGGCGCCGACGCTGATGGCCGGCAATACCGCGGTGCTCAAGCACGCGTCGAACGTGCAGGGCTGCGCGCTGGCGATCGAGTCGGTGTTCCACGATGCCGGCTTTCCGCAGGACGTGTTCCGCACGCTGGTGATCGGCAGCAGCCAGGTCGACGCGCTCGTCGAGAACCGCCACGTGCGCGCGATCACGCTGACCGGCAGCGGGCCGGCGGGGCGCAAGGTCGCGGCCAAGGCGGGTGCGATGCTGAAGAAGACCGTGCTCGAGCTGGGGGGCAGCGATGCCTACCTGGTGCTCGAGGACGCCGACCTCGACCTCGCGGCGGCGGCCTGCGCCAAGGGACGCCTCGTCAACTCCGGGCAGAGCTGCATCGCCGCCAAGCGCTTCGTCGTGGTCGAGCGCGTGCGCGCCCCATTCGAGGAACGGTTCGTGGCCGAGATGGCCAAGGCGCGCTTCGGCGACCCGCTGGATGCCGCCACCGTCTACGGACCGCTGGCGCGCCACGACCTGCGTGACGAGTTGCACCGGCAAGTGGAAGCGAGCGTGGCCGGCGGCGCGCGCAAGCTCTTGGGCGGCGAGATTCCTGCCGGCCGCGGCGCGTTCTATCCAGCGACCGTGCTGACCGACGTGCGTGCCGGCACGCCAGCGCACGACGACGAGCTGTTCGGCCCGGTGGCCTCGATCATTTCCGCGCGCGACGAAGCGGACGCGATCCGCATCGCCAACGCCTCGGCGTTCGGCTTGGGCGGCGGGGTATTCACGCGCGACCTCGCGCGCGGCGAGCGCATCGCCGCGGAGTCGCTGGAGGCGGGGTCGGCGTTCGTCAACCAGACGGTGGTGTCCGACCCGCGCCTGCCGTTCGGCGGCGTCAAGGAAAGCGGTTACGGCCGCGAGCTCGCGAGCTTCGGCATCCGCGAGTTCGTCGACGTCAAGGCGGTGTCGATCGCCTGAAGCGGTGCGCCGCCGCGGCGGCGCCTATTTCTTGGCGAGCATCGTGCCCCGGCAGCGGCTCGCGCCGCAACGGCAGGCGTACGCGGCGCGCATCTTCTTGCCCATCCGCCCCTCCCACGTCAGCTGATAGTCGTACGTCAGCTCCTCGCCGCGCTCGATGCGGCGTCGCGCGGCGATGAACACGCGGCCCTTGTCGTCCTCGTAGGTCTCGCAGTTCGGGCGGCAGGAATGATTGATCCAGCGCGCGGCGTTGCCGCGCACGTCGGCGTCGATCACGCGACCGTCGTCGAGCCCGAACAGGAACGTGTGATACGGATTGTCGGGATCCGAGGGAGGACGCGTGTTGGCGTCGTCCCAGGTGGTGCGCTCGCCGCGATATTCGATGATCGTCTGCTTGCGACGGATCGTGCGCGCGGCGAACACGCCGCGACCGTGGATCGACGAATTGCGCACGACGTAGTAGCGAATGGGCTTGCCCGCCGCGCTGCGGCTGCGCGGCTTGGCGCTCGCCGACGCGGGCTTGCGGCGCGTGGGCTTGGTCGGCGTTGCCTTGCGGTTGGATGGGCTGCTTCTTGCGTCCTTCTGATGTGCCGCCACGCGTCGGTACTCCCTGGAAATGCGCATTATGCCGGGCTGCCTTCGCCCGTGCGCGCGCCGGCTTTGCCACGCACGTCGGCGCGCGTCAGCGCGCGAGTGCGGCGAGCGCGACCAGCGCCAGCGGGGTGGTGACGGCCGCGATCGCGGTCGTCAGCACGAGGCTCGATGCAATCGGCCCTTCCAGCGTCGCGAACTGGCGCGCCATCAGGTAGACGTTGGCGCCCGTGGGCAGCGCCGCCAGCAACACCACCGCCATCGTTTCCGGCGCGGGAAGGCCGGCGATGCGTGCCAGCGCGAATACGCAGAGGGGCAGCGCGAGGAGCTTGAGCGCGGCGATCGCAATACTTTGCGCGAAGCCCGCGCGGATGCCGAATTCCGCGAGGCCCATGCCGAGCGCCACCAGCGACATCGGCACCGCTGCCGTGGCGAGCAGCGACAGCGTGGCGTCGGCGACGTGCGGCAGCGCAAGACCGGTGTAGCTCCATGCGGTCCCCAGCAGGATGCCGGCGACGACCGGGTTCAGCACGACGCTGCGCGCGGTCTTGCCGAACCCCGCCAGCGAGAAATCGCGGTGGCGCGCCCATTCGACCGACACGGTGACGAGGGTCCACAGCAGCAGCGAATTGAACACCACGACGAGCGACACTGCCGGCATCGCCGTCACCGGCAGGGTGGCTTGTGCCACCGGCACGCCGAGCAGCACGGCGTTGGAGAAGATGCCGCCCATCGCGAACACCGATTGCGCCTCGCCATCCATCGCGAAGCGGCCGCGCGCCAGCAGGCGCGCCAGGACGTACACCGCGAGGCAGCCGCCGAAGTACACGAGCAGCAGGCGGGCATCGACATGCGGCAGGCGCGCGAAGTCGCTCATCAACCGGAACAGGAAAGCGGGGATCGCCACACTGAAGACGAAGCGCGTCAACGCATCGGAAGCGGTCTTCGGCCAGCCGCCGAGCCGCGACAGCAGGTAGCCGACCAGCACCAGCAGGAACAGCGGCGAGGTGAGCGCAAAGATGCGCGGCACGTCGCTCATGGCGCTGGAGCTACCCGCGCCGCCCGCGCGATCGACGCCGCGCGCCCCGCACGGCGCGCGCGGTCACACGAGGTCCCGCAGCGTGAGGGTCGACGTGCGGCCGTTCCGGAGCTTGAGCTTGATCCTGGTGCCGGGCGCCGCCTTGAGGCTCGCACGCAGCGCATCAAGCGTGATGCGCGCCGCCGGCGTGCCGTCGACCGTCGTGACGACGTCGCCCGAGCGTATGCCGGCCGCGGCCGCCGGCCCGCCGGCCACCACGTCGACCACCGTGATGCCGTCCTTGCCGCGCACGACGAACAGGCCGGCGCGGTCGAACGTGTCGCGGGCGTCGAATGCGGCATTCTGCTCGAACCACACGACCTGGTCCGCATAGTCGAAGACGAGGTTGAAGCGCGACAGCACGCCGTAACCGACGTCGCCGCCGACCGCCGGATCGGCGAGCGCGCCGCTGGTCGCCGTGGACAGCAGCGTCACCGGCGCCGGGATCGCGACATCGCCGAGCGTGAGCTTCTGCGCGCGTGCGAGCATCGCCCGCGCCGGACCGCCGACGCCGATGCCGGCGACCACCTCGGTCGTTGCCGAGTACTTCGTCGCCAGGCCGTGCGCGGCGGCGAAGGGCGCGGAGAGCGTCAACGACGCGCGCGACGCGGTGTCGAGATCGAACGCCCCCGGCAAACCGTCGACGCTGCCGTCGACGGTCGGCACGTTCTGGCGGAAGCGCAGCGGCACGCGCACGCCGCCGCCGTCGTATTTCCATTGTGCCGGCGCGTACAGCGTGATCCGTTGCCGGTCGTAGTCGATGCGGATGGGAAAGCGGCGGAAGAGCTCGTAGCCGATGAGGCCGGCCGCGCGCTCGACGCCTTCGACGCGCGCCAGGTGCGCCTGCAGCGGCACGCTGGCGAACGACTGATGCGCGAGCACGATGCCGCCGACGTCGAGCGTCGCGATGTCGACGCGGTCGATGTCGCCGGCCGACGCTTTGGCGGACGCCTGGAACCCGAGCGCCTTCAGCGACTCCGCGGCGATCACGTTGGCGCCGCTGGTGTCGAGAAGCAGCCGTACCGGAGGCTTGCCGTTGAACCTGGCGTCGATGTAGATGTGGCCGTTGGCCAGAGTGAACGGTATTTCCACGCTCGTCGTCCCTGCGGGGAACGTGTAGTCGGCCGGCGGCGGTGCCGGCCGCGCGAAGTCGACCGGCGTGGCGGGCGCCTCGAAGTCGAGCGCGTCGATGGTGATGATCTCGTCGTAGCGCGGATCGCCGCGTGTCGCGCGCACGCGAAACGGCACGCGCACGCCCTGCACCTCGCGGAAGTCCATGTAGTACTCGGTGCGCATCGCCTCGGCTTCGCGCTCGGTCATGCGCTCGATGAGATGCGTATCGGCGTTGATCCACAGGTCGAATTCGCGGCCGCCCTGCGGGGTCACGGCGACCACGATGAAATCGGCGTCGTCGGCATGCTCGCGCGACTTGACGACGATCGTCGCGGGATGGCGCGCCGGAAACCAGAACGCGAGCTGGTCGCGATAGGCGGCATTCACGGCGAGCTCGCGGGCGGCGCCGCCCGATTCGCGCCGCGCGTCGCCGTGGGCATCCTGCGTCCAGCCGGCAGTGCCGTCGAAGCCGGCGGCGCCGGACGTGGGACCGAGCTCGTAACGCAGATAGGAGCGGCCGGTGAGGAATTCGCTCCAGCGCTCGACGGTGCCGGCGAGACCGCCGGTGGCCAGCGTCACGCGCGAATGCTGGTAGCGCAGGTCGTTCCAGGCCGAGCCGCCGGTCGCCGCCTTCGCGGCGCCCAGGACCGCCATCGGATCGAGCGGTTCGTCGGCCTTCGCACTCAGTGCCAGCAACGCGCACAACACGCACAGGATGATTCGCAGGCGAACGGTCATTGCGGGGGAGGCCGATGCGGGCGTGGAGACGTCGCGGACCGGGTGTCCGCGGGCCGATTGTCCCACGAAGTCGCGGCGCGACCGACGTGCGGGACTTGCGCGGCGCGCGTTCGCGGGTGCACGATGCGCCGCCAGAGTACCGAGTCCGCGCCTCCCCAGGCGCCTTCACCCGGGAGTGACGATGATTTGCACGATCTGCGGTTTCGACAATCCTGCCGATGGCCGCTTTTGCAAGAAATGCGGTGCTGCGCTCGTGGTGCCGGCGGCGGCGCACGCCATGCCGGCGGCGGCCGCACCCGGTGCGCAGGGCGCGGTGGTGATGGACACGCCCGCGCCCGCCGGCGGTATTCCGAAGCCCTACATCATCATCGTCGTGGTGGCGCTGGTGATCCTCGTCGCCGCCTGGTACGCATGGCGCCAGATCGGCGTGCCGATCACGACGGCGCCGGACGGTACGGCGCCAGGCACGACCGCAGAGCCCGCCGCCACTCCCGCGACGGCGCCCACGCCCGCCGCAGGCTCGAGCGAGCCTGCTCCCACGCCGGCGGCCGGCGCGGCCCCGGAAGCACCCGCTGCCGCGAGTGCGCCGGACGCCGGCGCGGCCGGGGCGTCGTCCGCGGTGATTCCCGCGCCGGAAATGGAACCGGCCAAAAAGGGGACCGCGCACAAGGCACCGGCGAAAGCCGCCACCAAGGCGCCTGCGCATCCGGTGCCGGCACCCGTGACGACGCCGTCGCCGCCGCCCGCACCCGCGCCCGCGCCGGCGGCCAAGGCGCCGCCGCGTCCCGATCGGTGGGCGCAGATGGATACGGAGCTGCGGGCCTGCGGCAACGTCAACTTCCTCGAGAAGGTGGTCTGCGAGCAGCGGATCCGCAATCGCTATTGCGACGGCTTCTGGGGCAAGGTCCCGCAATGCCCGGCCGGCCCCGCACCCACCACGGGCGGCTGACGCCGCGCGCTGGAGCGCCGCGGCCGGCGGCGCATGACTTCAGGCGGGGACGAGCAGCGGCGCCGTCTCCGCGCCGGCCTCCGGCGGCGGCTTGTTTGCCGCCAGCGTGTCGAGCGCCGCGCTCACCGCGCGGTCGAACAGCGGCACCGGCTCGACCACCAGCGCAGCGCGACCCGAGCCGAGCTCGTAGGCGAGCTCCTCGGGCGAGAACACGAATGCACGCCGGCGCGCGCGGCTGGTGAAGATGTACTTGGTGCGCAACGGGCTCACCCACGTCAGCCGCGCATTGATGGCGTCGCCCTCGCGGCGGAACGCGAGCCACGTGCCGGGTGGCATCTCGCTCACGTAGTCGTAGACGTTGCTGACCTTGCGGCTTTGCGCCGCATCGACCGCCTGCGCGACGGCGGCCGTGACGTCGTCGACGGGCGGCGGCGGCTTGATCGCCACCATGTGCAGCTGGTAGAGCTCGTCGAGGAACAGCTTCGCGCGGTCCTCGGCCACGCCGCGCGCGGCGATGCCCTCGCGCAGGCCGCGAATCAGCATCGGGATCATCTTGGTCAGGCGCGCTTTCTGGCCCGTGCGCTCCTTGGCGACGATGCTCCACAGCAGATCGTCGAGGGTGACGACCGCGCGCCGGTACGGATCGCTGTCCTCGCCGTGCCGCGCGCGCACGTCGCCCAGGTAGTCGGCCCACGTCGTCTCGGCGAAGCTGCGCACCTCGAGCGGCAGTTCGAGGCCGGCCAGGCGGTCGCGCACCAGCGCGCGCGTCACCGAGCGGTCGGCCTCGCGCTCCTCGGTGGCGAGCGCCTCTTCGACATCGGGCTGCGCCGCGGCGTCGGCCGCGCGACGCTCGTCGTCGATGAACTGCGCGAGCTTCTGGTTGGCGGCGCCGAACGTCGTGACGTCGATCTCGAAATCGCGGCAGATGTCGTCGATGACCGCGCTCGCGGCGAGCTCGAACGCCGCGCGGTACGCGTCGTCGTTCTGCGCGCCGATCGCCGCCTCGGCGAGGTGGTCGAGCAGCCGCCGTGCCGGATGCGCCCTGTCGGAGAAGAACGTGCGATCGAGCAGCGCGACCTTGACGATCGGCACCTGCAGGCGTCCGAACAGGTTGCGCTCGGACTGCGGGATCGAAGGATCGCGGAAGATGTAATCGAACAGCAGCGAGATCACGTCGATCGTGATCTTGTCCGTCGGATTGGTGATCTGGTCGGCGATCACCGAGCGGATGTGCGGCACCAGGTTGAGCGGCACGCCGACGTTGACCGTGTCCGACGGCGTCACCCGCGCCAGCGCCGACGCGAGATCGAGACGCTGCCATTGGCCCAGCGTGGTGAAGAGCGGCGTCGACGAGCCCAGCGCCATCAGCGGATCGAGCGACGGCAGGTCGCCCGGCGCCGGTTCGGCGGCGCGCGGCATGCTGCCGCCGGCGCTGCTCATCTGCGCCAGCGCCCTGAGACCGGCGATGATCTCCGGCGCGATCAGCGGTGCCGCCGCGGTCGCCGGCGGCGTTGCCGCGGCGCCGCCGGCGATCACGGATGTCGCGTGCTGGGCGAAGTCGAACGCCGGCGCGGCGTTGGGATCGGCGAGGATCTCGGGCACGATCACGTTGGTCGGCAGCTCGCCGGCCTCGGCCATCAGCTTGCTGAACGCCGGCAGGAGGTCGCGGTCGTCGCTCGGCCGGAACTCGCTGCGCGCGCGCAGCGCGGCCTTGATCTCCGGCAGCACGTTGCGGTCGGCGAGGAAGCGGTTGAGCGAGATGTAGATCTTGTTGATCGCCGGCGTGAGATCGGCCAGCAGGCGCTCCATCACCGGCCGCCATACGCGTGCGTCGGGGTAGATCGCGCGCGACGTCGCGCCGATCGCGTCCAGCACATAGGCCGGACCGAAGGGATTGTCGAGGTCGAGGCGATCGCTTTCCGGCAGCAGCAGCTCGAGCCGCAGGTCGAGCGCGTCGAGCTCGCGCCGCGTGAGTCGCAGCAGGAACGACGTCGACGACTTGAGCGCATCCTGCTTCTCGTGGTCGAACGCCGTGAGCACGCGCAGTGACGCCAGCGACGCGTCGAAGTCGGGACGCCGGCCCTTGCGCTTGACGCCCGACAGGCGGCGCTCGAACAGGCTCGCCAGGCTTTCGCCGAACTGCGTGACCCACTGCGCGCGCTGCGTGCGGAACAGCGTGACGTCGTCGTCCGACACGTAGTCGTTGCCCTCGAACAGGTCGGAGGCCATGTCGAGCGACGTGCGCGCGATGTCGACGAGCTTGCTGCGATAGAGCGCGAAGCACTGGCGCAGCAGCGACTTCGCATCCTCGGCAGCAGGGCGGGGCGCGACGTCGTCGGTGACGATGCGGGGATTGGCCATTGAGCGGGCGGTCTTAGGGTCGCCGGCATTGTAGGCCAGCGCTGCTCGGCGCGTCATGCCGGCCGACGGTGGCGCGCCGGGTCGCGACAGTCGGTGTTGCGAAGGTGTCGCCTTGCGCGCCCGATAGGCATATCCTCCCGGGTACATGCCACACGTTGTGCGATACCGTCTGCCTGCGCCAGCGCGCCGCGATGCCGTCGCGCGATTGTGCATGCTCGCCGCGCTGGCGGCGGCCGCCACCGCGGCCAGCGCCGACGACATCTACAAATGCGTCGACGCCTCCGGGCGCATCACCTACCAGTCGACGGCATGCAGCAACGGCCGCGCGATCGACATCGCGCCGGGCAGCTACGACCCGCAGGCCGCCGCACGCTTGCGCGACGACGCCGCGGCGTGGAATGCGCGCGAAGACATGCGCCGCGTCGCGGCGGCGCATGACGAGGCCGCGCGCGCGAGTGCCGCCGCCGCCGAAGCCGATGCGCGGCGCGCCGAAGCCGCCGCCGCGGCGCGCGCCGATGCCGTCGATTGCGCGTACTGCGGCAACGAAGACCTCTACCTGTTGCCGTATCCGGCGTGGACGCCGCAGCGTCCGCACCCGCCGCGTCCCAATCCGCCGCGCCCGCGGCCGCCGCCGCCGGCGAGACCGCCTTCGTTCATCGTCGTGCGCTGAAACGACCGGCGCCGCCGCGCGCGCCGCGCGGCGCGCGTCAGCCGCGGCCGACGAAGGGCATCTTGGTGGCCATGATCGTCATGAACTGGACGTTCGCATCCAGCGGCAGCCCGGCGATGTAGACGATGGCGCTGGCGACGTGCGCCACGTCCATCAGCGGCTCGACGGCGATCGTGCCGTTGGCCTGCGGCACGCCATGCGCCATGCGCTGCGCCATCTCGGTGTGGGCGTTACCGATGTCGATCTGCGACGACGCGATGTCGAACGCCCGGCCGTCGAGGGCGATCGACTTGGTGAGACCCGTGATCGCGTGCTTGGTTGCGGTGTAGGCCGCCGAGTTCGGCCGCGGCGCATGCGCCGAGATCGAGCCGTTGTTGATGATGCGTCCGCCGCGCGGGTTCTGCGCCTTCATCGCGCGAAAGGCCGCCTGCGCGCACAGAAATGACCCGGTGAGGTTGGTATCCACGACGCTCTGCCATTGCTCCAGCGTTAGCGCGTCGAACGGCGCGCCGGCGCCCGTGCCGGCGTTGTTGAACAGCACGTCGACGCGGCCGAAGCGCGCCAGCGTCTTGTCGAACAGCGCGCGCACCGACGCCGCGCTGGTGACGTCGGTGGCCACCGCCAGCGCGTTGCGCCCCTGCTCGCCGGCTTCGGCGATCGCCGCGTCGAGGGCCGCGGCGCGGCGTCCCGCCAGCGTGACCGCGTAGCCGGCGGCGAGCAATGCCAGCGCCGACGCCTTGCCGATGCCGCTGCCGGCGCCCGTGATGACTGCTGTCTGCATCTGGTGCCTGTCCTTTCGCCGATCGCAAGGCCGTTTGGCTTGCGCGTTGCGTCAATCCCTCGTGCGAGCGCGGCCGAGGATCGCGTTGAGGATGATCGCGCCGAACGTCGCGGTGCCGATGCCGCCCAGCGTGAACCCGCCGAACTTCAGCGCGAAGTCGCCGGCGCCCAGCACCAGCGTCACCGCGGCGACGACGAGATTGCGATTGTCGGCGAAATCGACCTGGTTTTGCACCCAGATCCGCGCGCCGGCGATGGCGATGAGCCCGAACACCACGATCGACACGCCCGCCAGCACCGGCGCCGGCGTGGTGCCGATCAGCGCGCCGAACTTCGGCGAGAACCCCAGCACCAGCGCCACCAGCGCGGCGACGACGAACACCAGCGTCGAGAAGATGCGCGTGACGGCCATCACGCCGATGTTCTCGGCGTAGGTGGTGACGCCGGTGCCGCCCACCATGCCGGAGACGATGGTGGCGAGGCCGTCGCCGAGGAACGCGCGGCCGAGGAACGGGTCGAGGTTGCGCCCGGTCATCGCCGACACCGCCTTGATGTGCCCGAGGTTCTCCGCCACGAGAATGATCGCCACCGGCGCGATCAGCGACATGGCTTCGCCACTCCACACGGGCGACACGAAGGCGGGTGCACCAACCCACGCCGCGGCCGCCACCGGCGCGAAGTCGATCGGCTTGCCGAGCCCCATCGCGTTGGCGACGATGGCGTAGATGACGTACGCCAGGACGAGGCCCAGCAGGATCGGCAGGCGCTTGACGCTGCCGCGCGCGAATACCGCGATCAGCGCCACGCACAGGATCGTCACCAGCGCCATCACTGCGTCGAACGTGTCGGCGGTGGCGCTGCGCACCGCCACCGGCGCCAGGTTGAGCCCGATCACCGCCACCACGGCGCCGGTGACGACGGGCGGCATCAGGCGCTCGATCCAGCGCGTGCCGCCCGCCATCACCGCAGCTCCGATCGCGGCATACACCACACCGCACGCGACGATGCCGCCGAGCGCTACGGCGATGCCCGGGTTGCGGCCATGCCCGGCATACGCGGTGGCGGCGATGACCACGCCGATGAAGGCGAAGCTGGAGCCCAGGTAGCTCGGCACGCGGCCACCGGTGACGGCGAAGAACAGCAGCGTGCCCACGCCGGACATCAGGATCGCGACGTTGGGATCGAAGCCCATGAGCAGCGGCGCCAGCACCGTGGCGCCGAACATGGCGATAACGTGCTGCGCGCCCAGCGCCAGCGTCTGTCCCCACGGCAGCCGTTCGTCGGGCGCGATCGTGCCCGTGGCCCTGACGCGCCACGTCGGAAAGTAGCCTTCGGCCATGGTTTCTCCCTGCGGTCGTGGGGCGGGCGCGCCGCGGCCGTGCACGATCGCCCTGCCGCGCGCAGGGGCGTCGCCGAATCCGGCGTCAGTTGCCGAGGCGGATCTGCACGGCGTCGGTCGATGGCTGCGCGAACGTGGCGGCGCCTTCGTCCTGCCTCGCCATCGCGCCGACACGGCCGACGCGCTGGTAGGGCCTCACGCCGGCGACGATCTCGTCGACGCTCGCCTCGCCCTTGCCGGCCCGCGTGAGGGCATTGCGCTCGACGCATTGCGCCGATTCGAACGATTCCATGAACTCGCCGCGGCGCCGCATCGCCTCGCGCGCACCATAGCCGGCGACGCTCAAGTCCACCGGGGGCTGCGTGCTCTGGTAGATCACGTTTTCGCCGCGGTCGAGCACGACGTAGCAGGTGCTGGCCGCAACGGGACCGGCGGATGCCGCGAAGGCGAGGGCGGCACCCAGGGTGCCGGTCAGCTGTCGGATGTTCATGCGTCGGTCCTTGCAGGAAAAGGGCGCGGCAGCCCGTCGCCGCGATGCCCGCCGATTATGGCGACGATCCGGGGGCGAGGAAACGCCCGGCGGCCCGGCGGTCGAATTTGGACGCGCCGCGGGGGTGTCGGCGTGGCGCCGACGCCACATTCGGCCGGGTCTGATGGGTACGCAAGCCGTTTCCGACTAGGCTGGCGCGATGGACGGGTGCGCCCGTCGCCACCCGTGGAGGCCGCCATGGCCCGCATTGCCGCAGCCGTATTCGCCGACCAGTCGACCGCCAACCAGGCGATGGCTGCACTGACCCACCTCGGCCTCGAGCACGACGACGTCGACACGTTCGTCATCAACCCGCCGGGTCGTCATGGCACGCTGCCGTTCGGCGGCGACGAAGATGCCGACGACGACGCGCGTCCGGGCGACCGTGGCGCGCTCCGGGGTGCCGCCGTGGGCGGCGCGGTAGGGGTGGTGGCCGGCGCGCTGGCGACGCCGATCGTCGGCCCCGCGGGCCTTGCGGGCGGCATCGCCGCCGGCGCCTACGCCGGCGCGTTGGCGGGTGCACTGGTGAGCATGGGAAGGCGCGAGGAGCCTTCCGTGCGGCCGTTCGGGGTGATGGTCACTGTCAACCTCGACCACACGCGCAACGAGGATCCGGTGCTGGATGCCCTGTATGACGGAGGCGCGCAAATGATCGAGCGCGCGCAGGGGGAATGGCAGAACGGCCGCTGGGTGGACTTCGACCCCGTCGCGCATCCGCAGCACGTCGATTTCGAAGAGGCCCGCTAGCGCTCTGTTGCGCAGCGCCGCGCGCCGGCCACCGCACGCGACGTCGCTAAGGCCGCCGCGCGGCCTCGGCTGCAGGTTCATGTCCCCGTCGCAGACGCCGCCGCTGGGCTCGCATGGCGCGATTCCTGCATGTCAGCGCCGGCATACCCAGGCCCCGTTGGCACGATTCGCGGGGTCTTTCGTCATGTTCATGACAATGTCATAATACCGCGGTCGACAGCCGGGACGTTACGATGGGCGCAATGGAAATGGCGGGCGATGGAGCCTTGGGAGCGGCGCAGTCCGTGAATTGCGAATTCTGCGGGACGCCGGTGCTCACTGGCGCCAAGTTGTGCAAGGCGTGCCGGTCGGCGCTGAAGCGTGCGCGCAACGAGCCGACCTCGGTGCTGTCGCCGCTCGTCAAGCGGGCGACGGACACGATCGAGCGGCGCAAGGCGCGCAAGTCGGCCAAGGCGGGCAACGGCGACAAGTCGGCCATCGTGATCCCGCCGCCCGTCGGGCGCCGCCGCTCGGCGACCCCGGCCCTCGTCGGCACGCTGCTCGCCGCCGTCTGCATCACCGGTTACGCAATCCTGCAGGTGAGCGAGCACGCGCCGCCGCCTGAGCACGCGATTCCGGGTCCGGAGTCATCGCCGGTCGCGCAATCGCCGGCCACGCCGCCGGCGGTGCCGGCTGCGCTGGCGCCGATCGTGCTGCCGCCCGAGGCCGAACCCGAGCCCGCCCCGCATCTCGCGCCGCGTGCGCATGGCGCCGTGCGCCGGCTCGTTGTCGCCCCCGACTCGGTGCCGACGCCGATTGCCGCGCCCGCGCCGATCATCCAGCAGGCGCCGCCGCCCGCGCTACCCAAAGTCCAGTCGCCGCCGGACCGCCGCGCGCAGCTGCGCAATGCGTTCGCGCAATGCACGCAGGACGACGTCCTCGCCAAGGCATATTGCGAGCAGCGCGCGCGCATCGATCTGTGCGATGGGCTCTGGGGCAGCGTTCCGCAGTGTCCGGCGCCGCGCGACTACGGCGGCTGAACGCCGGCGCCCGCGCGATCACTGCGAACCTTCCGCCGTCGCCGCGGGCGCGAAATTCCGGCGTCCCGGACTAAGCCGGACGCTCGTCGCTGTCTGCCTCCTCGTGCACCGCCAGGCGGTCGACGCCGGCCAGCGTCGGGAAGAGCCTGATCCATAGCGCGACGATCGCCAGCGTGCCGAAGCCGCCGACCAGCACGGCCGGCACCGTGCCGAACCACGCCGCCGTCACGCCCGACTCGAACTCGCCGAGCTGGTTGGACGCGCCGATGAACATCGCGTTGACCGCCGACACGCGCCCGCGCATCGCGTCCGGCGTGTTGAGCTGGAACAGCGATTGGCGCACGACCACGCTCAGCATGTCGCTGGCGCCCAGCACGACCAGCGCGGCGAGCGACAGCGGGAGCCACGTCGACAGGCCGAACCCGATCGTGGCGACGCCGAAGCCCGCGACGCCGGCGAACATCTTGCGTCCGGCGTGGCGCTGGATCGGATGGTGCGCGAGCCATACCGCCATCGACAGCGCGCCGACCGCGGGCGCCGAGCGCAACAGGCCGAGGCCCCAGGGTCCCGTGCTCAGGATGTCGCGCGCGAAGATCGGCAGGAGCGCCGTCGCGCCGCCCAGCAGCACGGCGAACAGGTCGAGCGTGATGGCGCCGAGCAGTGCGGGCTGGCCGCGAATGAAGCGAACGCCCGCGAACACCGAACGCGAGTCGGTCGCCACCGGCGCCTCCGCACTGCGCACCGGCCGCAACCAGCCGATCAGCACGCTCGACACGATGAACAGCGTCGCGCAACAGGCATAGACCGCCGTCGGTCCGGCGACGTAGAGGAAGCCGCCGAGCGCCGGACCCAGCATGATGCCGGTCTGCCCGGCCGTCGACGACAGCGCGACCGCATGCGGCAACATGCGCGGCTGCACGGTGAACGGGAGCATTGCCGTCACCGTCGGGAATTCGAACGCGCGCGCGGCGCCGATCACCGCCACCAGGGCGAAGATCATGCCCTCGGTCACGCTGCCGCGCAGCGTGGCGATCGCGATCGCGGCGATCGCCGCGGCTTCGATCCACTGGCAGGCGCGGACGATGCGGCGGCGGTCGAAACGGTCGGCGACGTGGCCGACGACCAGCATCAGCGCCACCGATGGCGCGAATTGCGCGAGGCCGACGAAACCGAGGTCGAGCGCGCTGCCGGAAATCGTATAGACCTGCCAACCGACCGCCACCGAAACCATCTGGTAGGCGAACACCGAGCACAGCCGCCCGCACCAGAAGCGGATGAACGTGCGCTCGGCGAGGATGGAGTCGCGCGATGGCGCCGCGGCGCTCGTCATGCGGCCACGACGATGGGTGGCCCGGGCGTGGCGTGCGTCATGCGGCGACTCGCAAAGGCGGGGGCTGCGTGGCGTGCGTCATGCGACCACGCACGACGCCGGGGGCGCCACGGCGGGCGTCATGCCGCCACCGGCGACGGCAGCGGCGCGCCGGCGAAGAACGCCTCGAGATTGGCCAGTGTCATCGCCTGCATCACCGCCTGCGCTTCGCGTGACGCGCCGCCGATATGTGGCAACGCGATGACGCCGGGCAGCGCGAGGAGCGCCGCCGGCACGGCAGGCTCGTGCTCGAACACGTCGAGCCCCGCGCCGGCGATGACGCCGCGCTGCAATGCGTCGATCAACGCCGCCTCGTCGATCACGTTGCCGCGCGCGATGTTGACGACGTGGCCGTCGGCACCGAGCGCGGCGAGGACCCCGGCGTCGACGGCGTGGCGCGTGGCCTCGGCGGCGCGCACGCTGACCATCAGCACGTCGCACCAGGCGGCGAGGCCGGCGAGCGAGTCGAAGTAGCGCGCGTCGGTGTCGGCGCGCGGGCGGCGGTTGTGATAGCCGATTTGCATGTCGAACGCATGCGCGCGGCGGGCGATGGCGGTGCCGATGGCGCCCATCCCGTAGATGCCGAGACGGCGACCCGCGAGGCCGTGCCGCACCGCCGCGCGGGCTTGGGCGTTGCCGCGCCAGCCGCCGTCGCCGATGCGCGCCGCCTCGGGGCGGAAGCCGCGAACGCTGGCGATCAGCAGACCCATCGCCACCTCGGCGACGCTCGCTGCATTGGCGCCCGGGCTGTGCGCGACGGCGATGCCGCGCGCGCGCGCCGCGGCGACGTCGATGCCCTCATAGCCGCTGCCGATGCAGCAGACGAGGCCCAGCGCCGGAAACCGCGCGAGGACCTCGCGCGTGATCACCACCGAGCCGACGCTGACGATCGCGCGCACCGCCGCGCGCGCCGCATCGGGCATCGCGGCCACGGCCCCGGCGAATGGCGACGAGAGCGGTCCTGAGAGCGTGTAGCGCGCGGCCAGCGCGTCGCGCATCGCCGTCGGCAGCGTTGCCGCGAGCAGCACCGGGGCGCAATGCACCGGCGCCTGCGCGTCATGCATGGAGTCGGGATCGGGAATTTTTTCGGCGTGACGGCGCGTCGATGGCCGGCACCCGGCGCCGGTCGCAGCCCGGCGCACCCGCGCGCGGCCGCACGCCGTTCGTCGCCCCAATTATAGCGTGCCGCCGGCGTCGTCGCGCGCGGCGTCGACGTTGCGGAAGCCCTCGCACGCCTTGCGCCCGCTGACGAGATAGGGCAGCGTCCGGATCGCGAGACGCAGCTGGCGTGCGAAGCGCCGCGGCCACGGCAGCAGCGGTGCCACATCGTCGGCGACCGGCGGCGCGTCGAGGCCGACGTACCAGGTGCTCACCGCGCCGAAGCCTTCGACGTCGAGCGTCAGCGCCTGCGCTTCCACGCGCTGCGGCGGCGCGAGGTGCGGCAGCAGCGGCGGTGTCACCAGTAGGTATTCGCCGAGCGGCACGTCGTTCTTCAGCAGGCGATGCACGAGGATCACGTCGACGCCCGCCAGCTCTTCGCGCCGCGCGATCTTCTGTCGCGTCGCTTCGCCGAGATGGGCGACCACCTTGATCTTGAGATCGCCGGCTTGCTGGCAGCCGTCGCACGGGCAGAGGGCGTTGCGCGCGAGATCGGATTGGGTGCGATGGAACGCGCGATGGATGGCCGCGGCGATGCGCGACATCGCCGCGTCGTCGCGCGGCGCGCGGGCATGGAAGAAGGCGGCATCGCCTTCCAGTTTCGCCAGCGCGAGCTCGGGCGTCACTGCCCCGATCACCGCCTCGAGGAGCTTGCCGACGACATGCTGTGCGTGCACGGCACTCACCGCGTGCATCCGCAGGAATCGCGTGTAGCCGGCGATGTCGGCGATGACGAGCAGCGAGGACGTGGCAGCCATGGTCGTTTGCGCTCCCGCCGCGGTCGTTCCTGGCGGGCGGTCGCGCGCCAGTATCGACAGTTGGAAGGGCGGCGTAAAGCGGTTCGGCGGAATCGGCGTTCGTCCGACAGCGGGCCTTCCTGCGCGGCGCTCACAATGATCGACTCGCGCGGGCGCAACCGACGTCGTGCCGGCGCGACTTGCTACCGGCAGGCGCGCCGGCGACGCGCCAGGGACGGATTGCCCAAGGAGGGACGATGGCGCGCTGTGAGCATTGCGGCAACGACTACGACAAGAGCTTCACGGTGACGATGGGAGGACGCGCACACACGTTCGACGCGTTCGAGTGCGCGATCCACGCGCTGGCGCCGCGCTGCGCGCATTGCGACTGCGTGGTGATCGGCCACGGCGTCGAGGCGCAGGGACGCATCTTCTGCTGTGCGCATTGCGCCAAGGAAGCCGGCATCGGCGAGCTGCGCGATCGTGGCTAGCGCGCCGGTTGTACGGTTTCGTCCGTCGCGGCGTAGGCGCGACGACCGCAGCCTAAAGGGCGAAAGGCCGCTGCCGGCCACCACTCGGCGTGGCTATGCTGGCCGGGAGCGTGGCACCAGCGAGCGCTGGACGATGGCGCGGGGTGCCGCGGCCTTGCATCCGCAGCGGAGGAAATCCATGGCCAAGACGATCGTGGGATCGTTCGACAGTTTCGACGAGGCGCAGCGTGTCTCGCGCGAATTGATGGACGAAGGTTTTGCGGCGGCTGACATGAGCGTCATCGCCAGCAACGTGAAGGGCGAGTTCGCGATCGACGATCGCGTGAAGGTGACGGACGCCAGCAACACGGCCACCGGCGCGGTCGCCGGCGGCGTGCTGGGCGGGGCCGCCGGACTCGCGGCAAGCCTGATGGGGCTGGCCATTCCAGGCATCGGTCCGATCGTCGCCGCGGGGCCGCTGGCCGCTGCGCTGTCGGGCGCCGGCGCCGGGGTGATCGCCGGCGGACTGATCGGCAGCCTGACGGAACTTGGCGTGTCGAAACCCGACGCCGAATACTACGCGGAGGCGGTGCGCCGCGGCGGCGCGCTGGTCACCGTGCGGGCCGGGGACGAAGCCGCCGATCGCGTGGTCGAGATCATGCACGAGCACGGCGCGATCGACATCGACCGGCGCGCCGCAGCGTGGCGCGAACGCGGCTGGTCCGGATTCGATCCGGCGGCCACACCCTATACGACGGCGGACATCGAGCGCGATCGCGCGCTGTATGCGACGCCGGAAGAACCGTTGGACACGCTCGGCGCCACCCGCGCCGAACCGCCGCGCGACATGCGCGATTTCCCGCCCCGGGAGGATCGACGATGAACCGTCCCATCAGGACCTACGCCGTCTACACCCAACCCCAGCCAATCGCGCGCATGCGCATCGTCACGCCGTTGCTGGTCGTGCTCGCTGCGCTCGCGGCGTGGGCGGCGTGGATCTACCTGCCGATGTTCATCCATCACTGACGATGGCGCGTTCGCCGGCACAGGGACGGGCGAGCGGGGGGCGCGCAGCGACGTCCAGGCGCAGCGCTGGCGAGCCGCAGATACTCGCGGAGCCCAAGCCGCCGTTCGCCGAACAGCACCAGCCGTCGCCGGGTCTGGAATCGCAGCTGCTGCCGCGACCGCATTACGCGGCGGAGCGTTACAAGGCGGCCGGCAAGCTTGCCGACAAGGTGGCGCTCATCACCGGCGGTGACTCCGGCATCGGCCGCGCGGTGGCGGTGCTGTATGCGCGCGAAGGCGCGAAGGTCGCGATCGCGTACCTGCCGGCTGAGGAGCGCGACGCGCGCGAGACGGCGGCGGCGATCGAGGCTGCCGGCAGCGAGTGTCTGCAATTGCCGGGCAACCTCGAGGACGATGACTGCTGCGACGATCTCGTCGCCCGCACCACCGAACGCTTCGGTCGTCTCGACATCGTCGTGTCGAACGCGGCGTATCAGCGACGCAAGAAGAGCATCGCCGACGTCACCGACGAGGAATTCGAGCGCACCTTCCGCACCAACGTCTATGCGTATTTCCGGCTCGTGCGCGCCGCGTTGCCCCATCTGCGCCCTGGGGCCGCCATCATCGCCACGGGATCGGAGACCGGCATCATGGGCTCGAAGGCGCTTCCCGACTATTCGGCGAGCAAGGGCGCGATCCACGCGTTCACCAAGACGTTGGCGCAGGAATTGTTGCCGCGCGGCATTCGCGTCAACGCGGTCGCGCCCGGACCGGTATGGACGCCGCTCAATCCGTCCGATGCCGGCCTCAAAGCCGATGAAGTCGCGCAGTTCGGGTCCGATTCGCCGATGCAGCGGCCGGCGCAGCCGGAGGAGGTCGCGCCGGCCTATGTATACCTCGCTTCGGACGCCGACTCGTCGTACACCACCGGCATCGTGCTGCAGGTGATGGGCGGCGAGACCACCGGCGGCTGACCCCGCGCTCGAGTCCGAATTTCTCGGTCAGCCGTTCACGTGTGGAGCGTCACGCGCCGCCCACGGTCTCCGGCTCGAGCTGCCAGAAAATCCACGCCGACGCGGCGGTGAGGATGCCGATCGACGCCAGCGTTGCACGAAACGCCAGCAACGTCGCGCCGGCATCCGCCGCCCCGAAGAGCTCGCCGAACATCGCCAGCAGCGTGCCGGCGGTGGTGACGCCGAGGCTCATCGCCAGCATCTGCGACATCGACAGCAGGCTGTTGCCGCCGCTCGCTTCGCGCGGACCAAGATCCTTCAGCACGATCGTGTTCATCGCCGAGAACTGCAGCGAGTTCTGCGCGCCGAGCGCGGCCAGCATCACGCACTTGACGGCAAGCGGCGCGGGCGCGAACACGCCGGCAAAGCAGGCGATCGTGATGCCGAGCGCCAGCGTGTTGACGATCAGCACGCGGCGGTAGCCGTGCGCGCCGACCAGCGCCATGACGTAGCGTTTCATCAGCATGCTCGCCGCCGACACCGGCAGCATCATCATCCCGGCGTCCAGCGGTGAATAGCCGAGGCTCACCTGCAGCATCAGCGGCAGCAGGAACGGCATCGCGCTGATGCCGATGCGTGCGAAGAGGTTGCCGAGCAGACCGACGCGGAAGCTCGGCACGCCGAACAGCGACGGCGCGAACAGCGGATTGCGGTGCCGGCTCGCATGCAGCCAGTAGGCGACGATGCCGGCGAAGCCGCCGATCAGCAGCACGAGCACCGTCGCCTGGCGCAGGCCGAGCTCGCCCAGGCCGTCGAGCGCGAGCGACACGGCGATCATGCCGACGGTGAGCATGACGTAGCCCGACCAGTCGAAGCGCGCGAGGTTCTCGACGCGCACCTGCGCCATGTAGAGGCGCGTCGCCACCGCGCCGGCGATGCCGACCGGCACGTTGATGAGGAAGATCCAGTGCCACGAGGCCGCCTGGGTCAGCCAGCCGCCCAGCGTGGGTCCGATGAGCGGCCCGATGAGCCCTGGAATGGCGACGAAGCTCATCGCTTCGAGCAGGCGCTGGCGCGGAAACGTACGCAACAGCGCCAGCCGTCCCACCGGCAGCAGCATCGCGCCGCCCAGCCCTTGCAGCACGCGCGACGCCACGAGCACCTTGAGCGTGGGTGACGCGGCGCAGGCGATCGACCCCAGGGTGAACAGGGCGATCGCGGCGAGGAACGTGTTGCGCAGGCCGAAGCGGTCGGCGATCCATCCGGAAGCCGGAATCAGCGCCGCCATCGTCAGCGTGTAGGCGACGACCACCGACTGCATGCGCAGCGGGCTCTCGCCCAGGCTCAGCGCCATCGATGGCAGCGCGGTATTGACGATCGTCGAATCGAGCGTCTGCATGAAGAACCCGACCGCCACCAGCCACAGCTGGCGCGAAAGCGCGACGTCGTTCGGCATTGAGCGCGTAGTTTACGGCGTCGCGCCGCGCCGCCGTTGCGGGCGGCGCCAAGCGGGGGACGCGGCGGAAGCCGCGCCTACTTGCGTGCGGCGCGCTTCAGGCGCTGGATCGCCATGTTGATCGACACGCGCAGCCGCTCGGTGGCGAGCGCCAGCTGGTCGAGCTCGTTGCGGCTGCGGGCGTCGACGCCGCCGAGCTTGAGGTCGGCTTCCTTGCCGAGCGAGATCTTGCGGGTGGCGAGGGTGAGCTCGCGCACGCGGCTCACCACCGCGAAGCGCATGTACAGCATCGCGATGACGAATCCGGCGAGGATCATCAGCAGCGGCCACAGGCCGACGACGTTGAATGCCACGTCGGCGAACGACTGCGCCGGAAGGCGCACGCTGATGATGCCGGCGACATCGCCTTCCTTGAAGCCGAAGCCATTGGTGGTGCCGTAGCGCACCTTGACGTCGGCCGGCGCCGCCTGCGGGTCGCCGTGGCAGGCAATGCAGGATGCCTTGTGGATCAGCGTGCGCGCGTAGCGATAACCGCCCGGCGTGAGCTCGTGATATTCGGTGAGGCGCTGGCCGCGGATCGCCGCCAGCGCGCGCTGCTCGAACTCGTCGGGCTTGTTGGCCGGGTTCATGACGTTGTGCGACGTCATGCGGAACTTGGCCGGCGACGCCGAATGCTCGACCACCTCCGAGAATTCGCGCTGGGCGAGCGCCGGGTTCTTCGAGTAGAAGTCGACCTTGGTGAGTCTTGGCGGGACCTCGTCGGCATTGTCGGTGGCGTAGAGCATCGAGTGGCCGAGGAAGCTCTGGTCGTTGTCCTTGACCCACACGCGCCCGTACTGCGCCACCCAGTTGCCGAAGGCGTCGACGTTGTCGGCGACCGTCTCGGCCTGGCTTTGCAGCTGGCCGATATAGATGCGGTCTAGGATCAGGTAGGACGCCGTGCCCATCAGCGCGAGGGCGACGAGGAAGACCAGCGCGAACTGCGTGGTGAGCGACGTGCGCTTCAGCATGGCGGTGCTCCCTGGCGTTCAGTATTTGCCGATGACGGCGCGCGCCGCGGCGAGGAACTGCCTGCGCGCGTCGGCATCGTTGACTTCGCGCGCCAGCAGCGCCACGTAGTCCTCGATGTCGCGGGTGCGGATGCGTGCGCCGCCGGCAAGCCACTCCGCGCGCGCCTCGCTGACGACGAGCTCGCCGAACGGGCCGACGGTCTCGATGAACGTGCGGTCGAGCACGTCGCACAATTGGATGAGGATCGGCAGCACGTGCGGCTTGTGGGTCAACGCGTCCTCGTCGGCGTGAGCGGGCGATTCCTGCCCTGTGGCGCCGGTGCCGCGCGCACGGATTGGCAGAGGCTACGGGCGTGACGCGCCGGCCGTCAATGCCCGGCGGATGACCGGTGGCGACGCCGCCTTTGCGGCAGCCCATGCATACCGGCCGGCGCCACGCGCTGGTAACATCGCCGAATGCGAATGATGACGCGCGTGCTGGTCCGGGTGGCGGGGTTGGCGATGGCTGCTGGCGCGCCTTGCGCCGTCGCGTTCACGCTGTCCGATGGCACCCATGTGACATGCACGGCGCGCGGCGCCGCGGTGCGCGAGTACGAGGCGCCCGCCGACGATCCGATCCTGCGCGATCGCACCGGCATCGCATTGCCGGAGCACAACGGCTATGTCATCGGCTGGAACATGGCCAAGCTCAAGTCACTGCCGCCGGTGGTGCGCGATTTCCTGTTCTTTCACGAGTGCGCGCATGCGCGCATCCCGACCAGCGTCGAGCTGCAGGCGAACTGCGGCGGCCTCAAGGACATGCGCGCGGCGGGGCGCGCAGGACCGAAGGTGGAAGACGAGCTCGGCGCCTATTTCGGCGCCGGCAACACGTATTGGCAGGACACGCTCAAATGTGCCGACCGTCCGCCGAACCCGGCGGACCCGCCCGGCATGCTGACGCCGAAGCCGCCGGCGTGACGCGATGGTGATGCCGGCGCGTGCGGGTCGTGACGCGCTGCTGCCGCGGCGCCGCTAGAAGCAGACGCCGCCGGCAAAGTGGTGGCCGACGCCGCCCGCGCACACGGCGATGCCCGGCGCATAACGCGGATACCCGTACGGATAACCGTAGCCGTACGGTCCGTAGGCATAGCCGTACGGCGCGGCGTAATAGGGACCCGGATAGGGCGCGGCGTAATACGGCCGCGGCGCGGCGGCGACCGCCTGCTGGTGCTCCTGGATCGCCGGCGCCGGCGCCTGGCCGGCCGCCTGCTGCGCGAGCTGGAAGTGACGCCAGCCGATGAGACGCTCCGCCTCGTCGGGCGTCATGTCGCCGCGTGCAACGCGCGCCTCGACCTCGCTGCGGACCTTCGCGGTCTGCTGCTCGACCCATTGCTCGGAGGCCGGCGGCGTGGAGTTGGTCGCGGCGTCGGCGGGCGCGTCGGCAGGTGCGCCCGCGGCCGCTCCGGCGGCGTTGACCTGCGGCGCCGGAATGAACGTCTGGGATGCGGTGGCAGCGAAGGCCGGCGCGGCGGCGAACGACATCGCCGCCAGTGCGGGCGCGATGGTGCGGCGCAATTGAAATTGGAGCGGATGCAGCATGTGAACGGTCCCCTGTGATGGCATCGACGTCGTTTAGGCCGGCTCGCGTGGCCCAAAGTTCCGGCGCATCATAACGACTTCGCACCTGCGGAGCATGCCGGATGAAAGCAGTGTTGCAAAGTGTGGCGGCCACGTTCATTGCGGGCCTGCTGGCCTGCGGTGCGGCATGGGCCGACCCGGCGCGCGTGCCGGGCACGGTTGCCAGCGTGACTGGCGACACGGTGGTCATCAAGTCCGCGGACGCCGCCCCGCAGAACGTCCGTTTGGACGACAAGACGCGCATCACCATCCGCACGCCCGCCGAGCATTCGATCCTCGAGCAGGGACGATACGTCGGCGTCACCGCGATGCCGGGCGCCGACGGCACGCTCGTGGCGAGCGCGGTCTCCGTGTTTCCGGAATCGCGGCGCGGCACCGGCGAAGGCCATTACCCGATGAAGGATCGTCCGGCGGGCACCACGATGACCAATGCCACGGTGAAGACGGCGAGCAAGACGGCATCGCGGCCGATGGGCAACGCCACAGTGTCGGCGGCCACCTCCTCGCACGGCGAATACCGGCTGACGCTCGAATACAAGGGCGGCGCGCAAACGGTGATCGTGGCCGACGACGTGCCGGTGGTGACGCTGTCGAACGGCGACCGCACGGCGCTCGCGCCCGGTGCCCACGTGATCGTCGATGGCGAGCGCGGGAGCGATGGCAGCATCGCCGCGGCACGCATCAGCATCGGCGGCAACGGCTCCGTGCCACCGATGTGATTTCGGGTCCGCGCGAGTTCGCCGAGGCGTCGATGCGCGGCTGCGGCTGCCCGCGCTGCGCGATCGTGCCGCCGAAGGTGCTGCGGCACATCGTCGAGGCCGGCAACACCTCGCAGCGCCGGGCAGCGCTCGCCACGCTCGCCACCGATGCCACGCATCGCCTGTCGCGCGCGACGTCGCAGCTGCTCGGCCGTGACGCGGCGCGCACCGGCTTCGCCGGGGCGACGGCCACCGCCGTCAAGCAGCGCACGATCTACGACGCCGGCCACCGCACCACGCTGCCCGGCAAGCTGCTGCGCGGCGAAGGCGCGCCGGCGACGCGCGACGCCGAAGCCAACGAGGCGTACGACGGCCTTGGCTCGACATTCGATTTCTATTGGGACGTCTATCGCCGCAACTCGATCGACGACGCCGGCATGCGGCTCGACGCCAGCGTGCATTACGGCCGCAACTACGACAACGCGTTCTGGGACGGCCGGCAGATGGTGTTCGGCGACGGCGACGGCGATCTCTTCAACCGCTTCACGCGCTCGCTCGACGTGATCGCGCACGAGCTCACGCACGGCGTCACCGGCGACGAAGTGAACCTGGTGTATGTCGGCCAGTCCGGCGCGCTCAACGAATCGGTGTCCGACGTGTTCGGCTCGCTGGTCAAGCAATGGGCGGGCAAGCAAACCGCAGCGAAGGCGGACTGGCTGATCGGCGCCGAGCTCCTCGCGCCCAAGGTGCACGGCGTCGCGCTGCGCTCGCTGAAGGCGCCCGGCACGGCGTTCGACGACCCGGTGCTGGGCAAGGACGACCAGCCGGCGACGATGGCGGGCTACGTGCAGACGTCCGCCGACAACGGCGGCGTGCACACCAATTCGGGCATCCCGAACCACGCGTTCTACCTCGCGGCGACGGCGATCGGCGGCTATGCCTGGGACAAGGCCGGCCGCGTCTGGTACGAGACGCTGCGCGACAAGGCACTGCGCTCGACGGCGACGTTCGCGCAGTTCGCCGATCGCACGATCGCCAATGCCGATCACCTGTTCGGCGCCGCGGTGCGCAAGGCGATCGTCGCGGCGTGGAACGAAGTCGGGGTCACGATCACGCGGACGTGAAGGGGGAGGGCGTGAAGATCGAACTGAGCATCGATGGCGGCTTCGCCCGCCTGCCCGGCCTCGCGCGGCCGGTGACGATCGACTCCACGGCGCTGGCGCCGGCGCATGGCGCGAAGCTGGCCCGCCTCGTCGCGCGCGCGCGCTTCTTCGACGCGCCGGCGCCGGCGTCGCCACCGTCGCCGGCGCGCGACGCGCGCTGCTACACGATCGCGATCGAAGACGGCCGCCGCCGGCGCTCGGTGACGCTGCGCGAGCCGATCGCCGATGCCGGCCTGCGCGACCTCGTCGACGAGATCGTGGCTTGCGCCGGCGACGGTCGGCGCGACATCGCATGAGCGCGGTCGCCGTGCGGATGAGTCGCCACGTTCGGCGCATCCTGCCGCTGCTCGCGCTGGCTTTCGCCGGCTGCGTTTCGCTGCCGGCGCAGGCGCCGCTCGATGGCATGCCGATCGACGCCTTCCTCGACGACCTCAAGGCCCAGCTGCGCGACGTGCATTGGCACGTCCGCGGCAGCACGCTCGGCTGCGAAGGCAGCGGGGTGCGCGAAGTCGACCTGCGCGACGGCGTCATCACGGTGTCGATGCAGCGCATCGAGCAGGTGCAGGCGGGAGCGTCGGTGAAAGTCGTCGCCGTTCCGCTGGGAGGCGCTGCGGCAGCGCCCTCGCTCGGCATCGACGGCTCGCGCAAGCGCACGCAGGAGCTGACGCTGAAGCTCGCCGTGGCGGGCGACGCGGGGGTCACCGATTTCGATCATGCTGCCGACACCGCGGCTCCGGTGGCGCGCGCGATCAATGCCGCGATCGACGGCTTCATGCGGGCCGGGGGCGACAAGCCGTGCATCCGCCTGACGGCGCTGAAGCTCGAGCTCGTCGTCGACGTCGCGCGCGACGCGAGCGGCGGGTTCCGCGTGGTCGTGCCGGCGCTCGCGCTCGACGCCGGCGCCGGCGAGCGGCGCGTCAACACGCTGGTGCTGGACTGGGCGCACATCGAATCGCGCGCCCTGCGCTGAAGCGCGCCGTCAGCGCGCGCGATGCGGCGCGGCGTTGCCGGGCGTCACGGCCGGCGGGCGCGGCGGCCCGCCGCGCCTAGATGCCGAGCCACGCCATCACGCTGCGCTCGACGTCCGGATTCGGTGCGACGAATCCCTTGTAGCCGGTGGCCGCCAGCACCTTCTGGCCGGCGTCGCTCTGCGACAGGGCGACGAGCGCATCGCGGATGTGGTCGAGGTCGGTGCTCGACAGCCGCGTCGAGCCGATGATCTGCTTGATCGGCACCGGACGCGACTTCGCGTACGACTTGCCGCCCTTGTCGGTCCATGTCTTGACCACCGCATTGGCCGCGGTGACGCCGTATTCGGCAAAGCCCTTGTCGATGTAGAACGGCACCGCGTCCTGGTAGCGCGTGTTCATCACCTTGACGTCGCTCGGCCCGAATTTCTGCTCGCGCAGCATCGCGTTGACCATGGCCCAGGTGATCGAGTCGCGCTCCGGCGTGACGAGCGAGTGCCCCTTCATGTCGGCGAACGACTTGAGCGGGGCGGCCGCGGGTCCCAGCAGCTGCGCCGTGTATTCGGTGTAGCCGACGGTCCACGCCACCGCCTTGTAGTGGCCCGACTTGATCGCCTCGAGAGCGATGTGCGCCGGATGGATGAAAGCGAGGTCGTACTGCTGGGCCTTGAGTCCGGCGCGCACGTCGTTATAGGACGGCACGAGCACGATCCGCACGTTGCGCTTGAGCTGGCGCGACAGGGCTTCGGCGAGCGGCTCGAACTTGTCGCGAATCTCCTTCGGCGTCGCCTGGTAGGTGACGCCTTCCGTCACGCTGAACACGAGATCCTGGGCGGTGGCCGGCACGGCGAGCGCGGCGGCGAACGTCAACAGGGCCACTGCTAGGGCGCGGATCCCGGTGTACCGGGCGAAGTATCCTCTGGCGGTCATGGTCTGGCTGTCGATCGTGGCGGGGGCGGGCCGCAGTCGGTCCGCGTTTGTCATCCTGTCCATGAAAGCACAAGCCATGCCCGGATTCGCGGGCATGCGACACTCACGGCGTCTGCCCCAGGCCACGGTTCGTCCATGATGCCATGAAGGCCCTGATCGTCGCGATCGCCATCCCGGCGTTGCTGGCGCTGGGTGCGCTGCTGGGGACATTCGCCTGCGCGCGCCGCCGGCGGCACGTGGCCGCGGCATTCGCAGGGCTCGGCTTCCTCGTCTGCGTGCTGCTCGGCGTCGCCGTCGCGCTGGTCGGCACCAACCTCGTCACGTGGTCGCGCCTGACCCACGAGGAGCCGGCGGCCGAGCTCGTGTTCCGCGCCACCGCGCCCCAGAAATTCGATGTCGACGTCGCGTATGCCGACGGCCGCCGCGATCACTTCGCGCTCGCAGGCGACGAGTGGCAGGTCGATGCGCGCATTCTCAAGTGGCGCCCGTTCGCCACGGTCATGGGCTTCGATACCGTGTTCAGGCTCGAACGGCTTGCCGGGCGCTACCGCGACATCGACGCCGAACGCAGCGCGCCGCACAGCGTGTACCGCCTGCATGCGGACGACAGCTTCGACGTGTGGACGGTAGTGCGCGCGGCGCGCCTGCCATGGGTGGACGCGCGCTATGGCAGCGCCGTTTACCTGCCGATGGCGAACGATGCGGTGTTCCTCGTCAGCGTCGGCCCTGGCGGGCTCGTCGCACGTCCGCGCAACGACGCCGCGCGTGCCGCGGTCAGCAGCTGGCGTTGAGCATGGCCGCGCGGCGGCGCGCGTGACCGGTGTCCGCGGCCCTGTTGCGCACGGCGCGCTAGAATGACGCGCACGCTTCGCCCCGGCCCTGGTGCGAGCGCAAGCGCCCGCAATGAAATACAAGGACTACTACGAGACGCTCGGCGTCGCCCGCGACGCCGACGAGGCCCGGATCAAGTCGGCCTACCGCAAGCTCGCGCGCAAGTATCATCCCGACGTCTCCACCGAGAAGGATGCCGAGGCGCGCTTCAAGGAGGTGAGCGAGGCGTACGAAACGCTGCGCGACGCCGAGAAGCGCGCCGCCTACGATCAGCTTGGCACGCACCCGCAAGGCCAGGAATTCCGCCCGCCGCCCGACTGGGGTTCCGCATTCGGCGCGCAGGGCGGCAGCTTCGACGACATCGACCTGTCCGATCTCTTTGCGGGCCTCGGCCGCGCACGCGGGGCGCGCGCCGCCAATGCGCCGATTGCGGGCCGCGATTACGAGGCCGCCGTGCGGATCGCGTTCGACGCCGCCTATCACGGCACCGAGCTCGAGCTGGATCTCGGCGGGGCCACGATCGACGACGACGGCGTCATGCGCCGCGTGTCGCGGCCGGTCAAGGTCCGCATCCCGCGAGGCGTCGTCGACGGCCAGCGTCTGCGGGTGCCCGGCAAGGGCGGCGAAGGCCTCCGCGGCGGACCTGCCGGCGACCTTTACCTGGATATCCGCGTGGATGACCACCCGCTGTACCGCGTCGAAGGCACTGACATCTACGTCGACCTGCCGCTGGCGCCGTGGGAAGCGGCACTCGGCACCAGCGTCAAGCTGCCGACGCCGGCCGGCGCCGTGGAGCTCAAGGTTCCCGCAGGCGCGCGCGCCGGCCAGAAATTGCGGCTCAAGGGCCGCGGCGTCGCCCGCGAGCGCGGCACCGGTGACCTCTACGCAGTGGTGAGCATCGCCATGCCCTCGGTGATCACCGAGCGCGAGCGCGAGCTGTACGCGGAGCTCGGCAAGGGATCGACATTCAACCCGCGGCCCCAGTTCGGAGGCACCTGACGATGACGCCCGAATCCGCCGACGCCCTGTTCATCGACGACACGCATGTCTATTCGACGTCCGAAGTCGTGCGCATCACCGGGCTCGGCAGCGCCGATGTCGCGGTGCTCGTCGAGTGCGGGGCGATCGCGCCGCAGGATCCGCGCGCGCCGCATTGGACGTTCGCGGCGTGGTCGGTCGACGTGGCGCGCCGGGCCAGGACGCTGCGCGACGAATTCGCGCTCGACGACGTGCATACCGTCGCCGTCATCGTGCGCTACGAGCAGCGCGTGCGCAGCCTCGAGCGCGAGCTGGCGCGGATGCACGCGCGCGTCGGCTCACCCTAGCGCGGATTCGGCGACGCACCGCGCCGGCGGCGCGGGCGCCCCATTCACTTGCTGCAAGGAGAAACGATGATGGGAATCCGGACATGGTTGGTCATGCTGGCCGCGCTGCTGCCGGTATGTGCGCTGGCGCAGGAATCGCGGCTCGACGCCGTGCAGAAGAGCGGGGTGCTGCGGGTGTGCACACCCGGCGACTACAAGCCCTTCAGCTTCGCCCGGCCCGATGGCGGCTACGAGGGCATCGACATCGATTTCGCCAATGCGATCGCCAAGGGACTCGGCGCCCGCACCGAGTTCGTGAAGACCAGCTGGCCGAAGCTGATGGACGATTTCGTCGACAAGTGCGACCTTGCCGTCGGCGGCATCTCGGTGACGCTCGACCGCCAGAAGCGCGCGTTCTTCACCGATCCGTACATGATCAACGGCAAGGCGCCGATCACCAAATGCGACAACGCTGCCAGGTTCCAGACGATCGCCGACATCGACAAGCCCGGCGTCACGGTGATCGAGAATCCGGGCGGCAGCAACGAGAAATTCGCGCGCGCCAATTTCAAGGCGGCGAAGATCGTCATCTACAACGACAACACGACGATCTTCGACGAGATCCTCAAGGGCAACGCCGACGTGATGATCTCCGAGTCGGTGGAGACCAAGGTGCAGGCGAAGCTGCGTCCGGGACTGTGCGCGGTGAATCCCGACAAGCCGCTGCAGTACGGCGAGATGGCCTATCTCACGCCGCGCGGCGACGTTGCGTTCAAGGCATGGATCGACCAGTGGCTGCACCTCGCGCGCGCCACGGGCGACTACGACCGCACGCTCGCGGCCTGGATCAGGTAGCGCGCGAGGACGCGGCCGTCGCGGGGGAGGGATCGAGGCGCGGCGCGCGCGTGGCGAACGCCTCGTCCTGGGGTTTCGCCGGCAGCGTGCCGTGGTCGCGCGCGTGGCGCACGACCTCGACCAGCAGGCGCAGTCCCATGGGCGCCAGCGCGCGCTCCCACAGTTCGCGAGCGGTTTCGCCGGGCTTGACGAAGCACCAGTCCTGCGCCGCGATCGCACCCGCGTCCATGCGCTCGGCCAGGTGATAGATCGTGCCGCCGGCGATGGCATCGCCGCTCTTGATCGTCCACTCGATGGCGGCGATGCCGCGATGCCGCGGCAGCAGCGACGGGTGGAAGCCGATGCCGCCGAGGCGGGAACGGGCCAGCGCGGCGGCGCCGACGCGCGCGTGGTTGTGCGCGGACACGATGAGGTCGGTGCCCGGCGCGATGGCGTCGGCGTCGACGACGTGGGGGTCGGGCAGCACGTAGTCGTCGACTCCGGCCTCGCGCGCCGCCAGCGCGAGGCGGTCGTCGCTCGCCGGAACCACCACCCGCGCGATCTCCACGTCCTCGGCGCTCAAACGCTTGAACGCCTCGGCGCCGAACCAGCGTGAACCGGCGAGTGTGATCTTCATCGTCGCTGCCTCGTCGTCTTGTGCGCGGCAGAGTGTGCCACAGGCGCGGCGGTCTTGCATCGGCGCTGGCCGCGGCGCGGCGCGTCATGGATAATCGACGCTTCCACGACCACGGACACGCGATGCAATACCGCACATTGCCGGGCACCGATCTCGAGGTTTCGACGATCTGCCTCGGCACGATGACGTTCGGCGAGCAGAACAGCGAGGCGGACGGCCATGCGCAGCTCGACCGCGCGCGCGACGCCGGCATCAATTTCATCGACACCGCCGAGATGTACCCGGTGCCGCCCAACGCCGCGACGCAGGGGCGCACGGAGACCATCGTCGGCAATTGGCTCGCGCACCAGCCGCGCGACAAGCTCGTCGTCGCCACCAAGATCGCGGGCCCGGGCCGCCGCGACTGGATCCGTGGCGGTCGCACCGACGTCACGCCCGGCACGATTGCCGAGGCGGTGGGCACGAGCCTCGCACGCCTGCGCACCGATTACATCGACCTCTACCAGATCCATTGGCCGCAGCGCAACGTGCCCGCGTTCGGCGTCGCCGAATTCGATCCGTCGAAGGAGCGCAGCGGTCCGTCGATTCGCGAGCAGGTCGAGGGCATGGCGGCGATGATCGACGCCGGCAAGATCCGCTACTACGGGGTGTCGAACGAGACGGCGTGGGGATTGTGCGAATTCGCGCGCGTCGCGCGCGAGCTCGGTGCACCGCCGCCGGTCACGGCACAGCAAAGCTACAGCCTCGTCTCGCGCCGCGCCGATGGCGACATGGCCGAAGTGCTGTTTCGCGAGCGCATGTCGCTGCTCGCCTACAGCCCGCTGGCCGGGGGCATGCTCAGCGGCAAGTATCTCGGCGGCGCACGGCCGGCGGGCGCGCGCTACACGCTGTTCGACACGCTGGGCGCGCGCTTTCGCAAGCCGGAAGTGAGCGAAGCGGTGGCCGCGTACGCCGCGCTCGCCCATGCCCGCGGCATCGGCCTGCTCGAACTTGCCCTCGGTTACGTGCAGAGCCGCTGGTTCGTCGGCTCCACGATCATCGGTGCCACGACGCTTGCGCAGCTCGACGCCGACATCGCGGCCGCACAGGTGACGCTCGACGCCGGCACGCTCGCGGCGATCGCCGACCTGCAACGGCGGTTTCCGGACCCGGCGACGTGATGCTCGACGCCGGCCGCGCGCGCAGCGCATGGCGGGCCGGCGTCGCGTGCAGATTCCTGCCTTACTTCGCCGCCAGCTGGCCGCGGATTTCGCCGCCGGGATGCGCGGCGCTGTGCACGTTGACGTAGAGCTTGCCGGCCTTGTAGCTCTCGTACTGTGCATCGGTCAGCTTCGAGCCGGGCGGGGCTTCGAACGTGTTGTCGGCGGTCTTGACGAACGGCACGATCACCGGGCCGTTGGCGCCGGCCGCCGCTTCGTGAATGTGCGAAGCCGTTGCGGTCATGCCCTTGGCGACCACCTTCGCGGTCACGGTGTGATCCGCGTTGATCGTGACACTCGCCGTTCCGCTCGCCGTGCTCGTCACGGCCGGCACCTCGTTCGCTCCCGACAGCATCACTTCCTGCATCTGCGCGACCGCCTGCGGCGACAGGGCCGCGAACGTGGTGACGGCCGCGGCAGCGGCCAGTGTCTTGAGATACCGGGTCCAGCGCATATTGCCTCCGCGTCGATTTGAGTGGGTTGCCGGCGGCGTCGCCATCGCAAAGGCGCCGCTCACGGCAGACGCACGATAGCACCAGAGTGCCCGGAATAGTCGTCGGTCCATTGCTGTTGCGTGCATCGGTGCTTGGCCGACATGCGACCGGGCCGACGGCCGACAGACGCCCGCTGCGCAACGCGCGATAAGCGAAGTTTGACCCGCGCTCCTTCATGATCCGTCGCTCCGTATCCCGTCTCGCGCTCTGTGCGGCGGCGCTGTTCTCGCTCACCGCCTGTGGCGGGCCCGCGATGTTGCCGGTGAGCGCCGGCACCGGACCGGACCCGATGCTGCCGGCGCCGTCGCACGCGTTGTTTCCCACGATCAATGTCGCGCGGGCGGTGGGCTGGGCGCAGGGAACGGCGCCCGAGGCGGCCGCCGGTCTCGTGGTCAAGCGGTTCGCGCAGGGGCTCGACCATCCCCGCTGGCTCTACGTCCTGCCGAACGGCGACGTGCTGGTGGCCGAGACCAACGCGCCGCCGAAACCCGACGACGGCGGCGGCGTGCGCGGCTTCTTCATGCACTTGTTCATGCAGAAGGCAGGGGCCGGCACGCCGTCGGCCAATCGCATCACGCTGCTGCGGGACAACGACGGCGACGGCGGCGGCGGCACCCGCACGGTGTTCATCGAAAACCTGCATTCGCCATTCGGCATGGCACTGGTCGGCAACGACCTGTACGTCGCCGACACCGACGCACTGTTGCGTTTTCCGTACCACACCGGACAGACGCGGATCGACGACGCGCCCGTGGTGATCACCGATCTGCCCGCCGGCACGATCAACCACCACTGGACCAAGAACGTGATCGCGAGTCCCGATGGCCGCAAGCTGTACGTGACGGTCGGCTCCAACAGCAACGTCGGCGAGAACGGCATGGACGCCGAGGCCGGACGCGCGGCGATCTGGGAAGTTGACGTCGCGACGCACGCGCACCGCATCTACGCCACCGGACTGCGCAATCCCAACGGCCTCGCGTGGGAGCCGCAGACCGGGGCGCTGTGGACTGCGGTCAACGAACGCGACGAGCTCGGCAGCGACCTCGTGCCCGATTACATGACCGCGGTGCGCGACGGCGGCTTTTACGGCTGGCCGTACAGCTATTACGGTCAGCACGTCGACACCCGCGTCGATCCGCAACGGCCGGAGCTCGTCGCCAGGGCGATCGCCCCTGACTACGCGCTGGGTCCCCACACCGCGTCGCTCGGTCTCGCGTCGACGGCGGGCGCCGCGCTGCCGCCGCCGTTCGCCAACGGCATGTTCGTCGGCCAGCATGGCTCGTGGAACCGCACGCCGAAGAGCGGCTACAAGGTGATCTTCGTGCCGTTCGTCAACGGCAGGCCGTCCGGGTCTCCGCTCGACGTGCTGACCGGCTTTCTCGACGCCGACGGCAACGCCCGCGGCCGTCCCGTCGGCGTGGCGATCGACCGCAAGGGCGCGCTGCTCGTCGCCGACGACGTCGGCAACTGCATCTGGCGCGTCAGCGCGCGCTGATCCTGCCGCTCACGTGCCGAGCCAGGCGGGTGCGGGGCCGGCGGTGGCGTGCTCGAGTGCCGCACGCAGTTCCTGCGCCGACCGCGCCGGCGCGTGGGTATAGGCATCGAGCTTCGCGCGCTCCGCCGAGTAGCGCGCACTATCGGAGTCGAGCGCGCGCTGCACGATCCCGTAGACGTCCGCATATTGCGCGGGCTCGATCGTCGTGCCGCAGCGGAACAGATAGGCGAACCTCGGATCGCGTGCGGTATTCGCCGTCTGGTTGAGGAAGAACATCGGCCGGTCGTAGCCGAGGTAGTCGTACGCCATCGCCGACATGTCGCCGATGTAGAGGTCGGCCGCCTCGAGGAACGGGTAGACGAGAGGGCAGTTGCGCAGCACGACGACATCGTCGCGGCCGGCACAGCGCGCCAGCACGGCGCTCACCGCCGGGGCGCGCTGCTCGAGGTGGGGATGCAGCTTGACCACCAGCCGCGAGCCGGCGGGCACGCCGTCGACGAGCGTGTTGAATGCGGTGAAGAACGACGACGAGCCGATGCGGTCGTCCCACGTCGGCGCGTACAGGATCGTGCGCCGGGCGTCGTCGGCGACGCCCCACGCCCGACGCTGCCGCTCGAAGTGGGCATGCCGCTCGCGAAACCATGCGCGGCGCAGGTTGCCGGCGACGATCAGCGTGCATTCGGGCGCCGCGGCGCCGATGGCCCGCAGCTGGTCGAGCGCGTGCCGGCCGAGCATCAGCGCGATGTCCTGGAACGCGATGTCGCGTGACCACAGTTGCATCTTCTCGGAAAAGCCGTGCGGACAATGCACGATGCGCGGCTTGGCCGGCCAGTCGCGGAAATACGCGCGCAGCGTGGTGCGCGCGATCAGCTCCGAATAGAGGATCACGTCCGCGTCGAGCTTGCGCAGCACGTCGAGCACGCGACCGATGCCCTCCGGGAGGCTGAAGTCGCGCACCAGCACCGCGTCGATCGCCGGATAGGATTCCACCGCGGCGACCTGGCCGGGGCTGTCGCAGACGACGAGCGGTGCGCCGAGCATCGCGCACAGCGGTGCCAGGTGCTCGACGTGGTGCGGATAGAAGGCGACCGCGACCGGACGCTTCAAATGACGCCTTCGGCGCACAACGCCTGCGCCCGCGCGAGATCCGCCGGCGTGTCGATCTCCGCCCAGCGCACGCCGTCGAGATCGGCCGCCTGCACGATTTCGCCATCGTCGGCGAGCCGTTGCAGCACCTGCTCGGCGACCGCCGGGTCGCCGACGCTCGCCGCCACGGCGTCGATCGCGCGGCGCCATGCGTCGAGTCGCGCCGCCGGCACGTAGGTCATGCCGATGTATGCGCCGTGGAACGGCGCGAGCGTCTTGGAAATACGGCGCAGGCGGCGCGCGGCATCGACCTCGACCTTCATTTCATCGGCGTCGACGTCGCGCGCGAACTGGCAGTAAGCGGTCACGGCGTCGCCCATGGCGGTGCGGATCGCGGCGCTCGCGCCCGGCGGGAACACGTGGTCGACGTTGACGAGGAGCAGCGCGTCGTCGATCGCGGGCAATGCCGCGCGCACGGACAACAGGTTGCCGGCGCGAAAGCGCGCATTCTCGACCACGCGCACGGTCGCGTTACGCGCGGCGAGTGCTTCCGCGGCGACGTCGGCATGATCGCGCCCGCCGACCACGACGATGCGCGTCGCGCCGAGCGTCGCGGCGAAATCGATCGCGCGTCGCAGCAGCGTGCGGCCATCGAGGTCGAGGAGCGCCTTCGGCCTGCCACTGCCGGCGACGCCGAGGCGCAGTCCCTCGCCTGCGGCGAGGATGACGACCTGAAGAGGGTGCGATCCGGTCATGCAATCGTCGACAATCGCCGTCGTGATTCGTTGCCCGCGGCGGCGGCCACTGTGCGGCGTGCGCCGCCTGCATGCGCGCCGCGCAAAAGCGCCGATCATACTGCAACGCCACATGGCCGGAGATGGCGACGCGCGTCTTTGCGCCGCTGTTGATCGGCACCACCAAGGGCACGCCGGCGGACTTGGGCACAATAGCGCGCATGGCCGTGGCCAGCGCCGACGCGAAACCCGAACGTGCACCGCTGCCCGGCGCGCGCACGCTGCGCGAGCGCGTCGGCGCGCTGCGCAACCTGCCGCCGTTCCTGCGGATGGTGTGGCGCACGAGCCCCGTGCTCACGCTCGCCACCGGCGTGCTGCGCATCGCGCGCGCGCTGCTGCCGGTGGTGACGCTCTACGTCGGCAAGCTCATCATCGACGAAGTGGTGCGCCTGGTCACGACGCACGGCGCCGCCGGCGCCGGCTGGCATCTCGTGCTCGACGGTCCGCTGGCGCGGCTCGCCGGCCTGGTCGCCCTCGAATTCGCACTGGCGATCGGCTCCGACCTGATGGGGCGCGCCGTGTCGCTGATCGATTCGCTGCTGTCGCAGAAATTCAGCGACGAGACGAGCCTGCGCCTGATGGAGCATGCGGCGACGCTGGACCTCGAGGACTTCGAGGACGCCGACCTGCAGGACAGCCTCGAGCGCGCGCGGCGCCAGGCGGCCGGGCGCACGACGCTGATGGGCGAGCTGTTCGGCCAGGCGCAGGACGCCGTGACGATCGTCAGCTTCGCCGCGGGGCTGGTCGTGTACGCGCCCTGGCTCATCGTCCTGCTGGCGATCGCGCTGGTGCCGGCGTTCGTCGGCGAGGCGTACTTCAATGCGCGCAGCTACACGCTCAACTACCAGCGCACGCCCGAGCGCCGCGAGCTCGACTACATCCGCCAGACCGGCGCCAGCGTGGAGACCGCGAAGGAGGTCAAGATCTTCGGCCTCAACGCGTTCCTGATCGAGCGCTACCGCACGCTCGCCGCGGGCTTCTTCGCCGCCAACCGCACGCTTGCCATCCGCCGCGCGACGGTGGGCGGCGTGCTGACGACGATCGGCACGATCGCCTATTACGTGGCGTACGCGTACATCATCCTGCGCACGCTGCACGGCGAATTCACGATCGGTGACCTGACGTTCCTCGCCGGATCGTTCCGCCGCCTGCGCACGCTGCTCGAGGGTCTCCTGATCGGCTTTTCCAACGTCGCCGGGCAGGCGCTCTATCTCGACGATCTCTTCTCGTTCTTCGAGATCGAGCCGGAGATACGCTCGCGCGCCGGTGCGCTGCCGTTCCCGCAGCCGATCCGCGAGGGCTTCACCTTCGTCAACGCCGGCTTTCGCTATCCGGGCGCCGAGCGCTGGGCGGTGCGCCACCTCGACTTCACGCTGCGCGCCGGCGAAGTGCTGGCGCTGGTGGGCGAAAACGGCGCCGGCAAGACCACGCTGGTCAAGCTGATCGCGCGCCTCTACGATCCCGACGAAGGCCGCGTGATGCTGGACGGCCACGACCTGCGCGACTACGACCTCGAGTCGCTGCGCGGGCACATCGGCGTCATCTTCCAGGATTTCGTGCGCTACCACCTGACCGCGGGCGAGAACATCGCTGTCGGCCGCATCGATGCGCGACTCGATCGCACGCGGATCGCCGCCGCGGCGCAAAGGAGCCTCGCCGACGGCGTCATCCGCCGGCTGCCGAACGGCTACGACCAGATCCTCGGCAAGCGCTTCCGCGGCGGCGTCGACCTCTCCGGCGGCGAGTGGCAGAAGGTGGCGATCGCGCGCGCCTACATGCGCGACGCCGAGCTGCTGATCCTGGACGAGCCCACGGCCGCGCTCGACGCGCGCGCCGAATTCGAGGTGTTCCAGCGCTTTCGCGAGCTTTCCCGGGGCAAGTCGGCGATCCTCATCTCGCACCGCTTCTCCAGCGCGAGGATGGCGGATCGCATCGTGGTGCTCGCCGACGGCGAGATCGAGGCGATCGGCACGCACGACGAGCTGCTCGCCGCCGGCGGCCGCTACGCCGAATTGTTCGAACTGCAGGCGGCGGGCTACCGCTGAACCGACATGAAGCTCTCCATACTCGACCAGTCGACGGCGGCCAAGGGCCGCAGCGAAGCTGATGCGATCCAGGACACGCTGGCGCTCGCCCGTCTTGCCGACACGCTCGGTTACCACCGCTACTGGGTGTCCGAGCATCACAACAGCGGCAGCATCGTCGGCACGGCGCCGGAAGTGCTGATGGCGGGAATCGCGGCGACCACGCAGCGCATCCGCGTCGGCAGCGCCGGCGTGATGCTGCCGCATTACTCGTCGCTCAAGGTCGCCGAGCAGTTCCGCGTGCTCGAGGCGATCGCGCCGGGACGCATCGACCTCGGCGTCGGGCGCGCGCCGGGCTCGGACCGCAAGACCGCGTACGCGCTCAATCCGCAGGACGACATGGCTGCCGAGGCGTTCCCGCGCCAGGTGCTCGACCTCGCGGCGTGGGTGACCGGCACGTCGCTCGGCGACAACCATCCGTTCGGCGACATCGTCGCCCATCCGCGCGGACCCACCTCACCCGAGCTGTGGATCCTGGGAAGCTCGACTTACGGTGCGCAGCTCGCGGCGCATTTCGGCCTGCCCTATGCGTACGCATATTTCTTCAGCGACGGCAAGGGCGTCGAGGAGGCGCTCGACGTGTACCGCCAGCGCTACCGCCCGAGCGCGCGCTATCCGGTGCCGCAGGCGACGATCTGCATCTGGGCGCTGGCCGCCGACACCGATGCCGAGGCGCGGCATCTGCTGCGCACGCGCGAGCACTGGCGGGTGGGCTTCGAGAAGGGCGTGCGCGAACCACTGGTGGCGCCGCAGGAAGCAGCGGCGCACCCGTATACCGACGACGACCAGGCACGCATCGACGCGCTGCGCCGGCGCGCGTTCGTCGGCACCGCCGACGCCGTGGCGGCACGCCTGCGCGCGGAGGCTAAGCGCCTCGGACTCGACGAGCTCGTGATCGTGACGTGGACTTTCGACGCGGCGGCTCGCGCGCATTCATACACGCTGCTCGCGCAGGCGTTCGGCCTCGTGACCGGGCCCGGCTGAACCGCACCGCCGCGCGCGAGCGCGGCGGTGCGGAGTCGAAGCGCGATCAGCCGCGCGCGTTGCGCGCCGTGCGATGACGCGGCGCCGGAGCGCCGCCGTGGCCGGAGGTGCGAGCGGTGCCACCTGCGCCGCGTGACGCCGGCGCGTGCGACGTCGCGCCGCGCGGCGGCTGCGCGCGCTCCTGCGTACGCCCGCGCCATGCATCGGGCGCATGCCGCCCGGCGTGCGCGCGGCCGGGATCGCCATGCACGTGCGTATGGTGCGCGCGCACGTCGTTGCGATCGCGCGCACCGCGCGCATGCGCGGCGGGCGTGTGCGGGCGCGGCGCGCCGCGGCCGCGCTGCGCGAACACCGGCTGCGCGGCGATCCGCGGATCCGGCTCGAAGCCGGGTACCACGTCGCGGGCGATGCTGCGCTTGATGAGCCGCTCGATGTCGCGCAGGAACGCATGCTCGTCGATGCACACCAGCGAGATCGCCTCGCCTTCGTTGCCGGCACGGCCGGTGCGGCCGATGCGGTGCACATAGTCCTCCGGCACGTTCGGCAGGTCGTAGTTGACGACGTGCGGCAGCTGGTCGATGTCGATGCCGCGTGCGGCGATGTCGGTGGCGACCAGCACGGTGACCGCGCCCCGCTTGAAATCGGCGAGCGCCTTGGTGCGCGCGCCCTGGCTCTTGTTGCCGTGCAGCGCCACCGCGGCGATGCCGCTGCGCTCGAGCGACTGGCGCAGCTTGTCGGCGCCGTGCTTGGTGCGCGTGAACACCAGCACCTGCTGCCAGCGGTTGTGACCGATCAGGTACGAGAGCAGTTCCGGCTTGCGGTCGCGATCGACCGGGTGGATGCGCTGGGCGATCATTTCCACCGTCGAATTGCGCGGCGTGGCCTCGATCGTGCACGGATTGACCAGGAAGCTGCCGGCGAGGCGGCGGATGTCGTCGGAAAAGGTCGCCGAGAACAGCAGCGTCTGGCGTTGCCGCGGCAGCAATGCGATCACGCGCTTGACGTCGGGAATGAATCCCATGTCGAGCATGCGGTCGGCCTCGTCGAGCACGAACGTCTCGATCTTCGACAGGTCGACGCTGCGCTGCTGCACGTGGTCGAGCAGGCGCCCCGGCGTCGCCACCAGGATGTCGACGCCGCGCTTGAGGCGCGTCGCCTGCGGGCCGAAGCCCACGCCGCCGAACACCGCCATCGACGACACGTCGAGATACTTGCCGTAGGTCTTCACCGACGCCTCGACCTGGGCCGCCAATTCGCGCGTCGGCGCGAGGATCAGCACGCGTGGCGCGTGGCGTGCGGCATTGCGCGGCGCCGGCTGCGCGGCGAGGCGCTGCAGGATGGGCAGCACGAAGCCGGCGGTCTTGCCGGTACCGGTTTGCGCGCCGGCCAGCAGGTCGCTGCTGGCGAGAACGGCGGGAATGGCCTGCGCCTGGATCGGCGTCGGCGTGGAATAACCTTGGTCGGCGATCGCGCGCAACAGCGCATCGGTCAGCCCGAGTTCCTTGAAGGACATGAAAGCTTTCGAATGGGTGCCCGGCCGCTCGCCCATCGAGGGCGGCCAGTCGCAGCCAAACGGAAGAAACGACGAAAAGGTCGGAATCGACTGCGGCAAGGGGACTGGTACAAGGGCCGCAACCGCATAATACCACGGATCGGCGTCGACCCGCCCCCTTCTTGGCCTTCCGCAGCCATGGCTCTCGATCGCAACGCGTTGCAGGACGTCACCACGCGCACGCTGGCGTACTACGCCGGGCGCGCGGAGGCGTTTCGCGAAGGCACGCGCGATCATGACGTCAGCCAGAACATCGCCGCGCTGCTCGACCGGATCGAGGCCGATCCGCCGTTTGCGATTCTCGACTTCGGCTGCGGACCGGGGCGCGACCTCGCGACGTTTTCGCGGCTCGGGCATCGCCCCACGGGACTGGATGCCGTGCCCGAGTTCGTGGCCATGGCGCGTGCCGCCGGCGCTTCTGAAGTCTGGCAGCAGGATTTTCTCGCGCTCGACTTGCCGGCGGCGCGCTTCGACGGCGTATTCGCCAATGCGTCGCTGTTCCATGTGCCGCCGCAGGAGCTGCCGCGCGTGCTCGGCGAATTGCGCGCGACGCTGAAGCCGCGCGGCGTCCTGTTCAGCTCGAATCCGCACGGTGACGACGTCGATGGCTTCGATCGCGGCCGCTATGGCGCCTACCACCGTCCATCGACCTGGCAACGCTTCATGCGCGACGCCGGCTTCGACGAGATCGAGCACTTCTACCGGCCGCGGGGGCTGCCGCGCGAGCAGCAGCCGTGGTTCGCCAGCGTGTGGCGGCGCCAGGATTGACCAAGCCGCGGGCAGACGGACAGCGGGAGGCCGGGAACCGCTTGCGGGTACGCCGCCGCCTGCAACCTCCGGTTACGCCTTTGGCGGGCGGGCACCCTTGCGCCGCCCGCCGCTTGCACCCATTGTGAACGTACCCGCAGTCGCGCTGTCTGCCTTCGATGCCGCCGCGTCCCCACCCGGAAACCCAATGTCTTCGCTCATCGCCAGCCGCAAGCTGCTGCGTTACGTGCTGACGGCGCTGCTCGCCGTCATGCTGGGCGGCCCGATGCTCGCGCTGGCGCTCGGCCAGGCGTCGCTCGGCCGCGACTGGCGCCATGCATCCCAGGAATCGGCGGGGCTGGCGCCGGATCCCGCCACCAACCCGGGTCCGGTGGTCCAGGTCTACGCCGCACGCACCGTTGGCTGGCGCGGCGCGTTCGCGGTTCACACGTGGGTCGCGGTCAAGCCGCAGGACGCGTCGTCCTATACGCGCTACGAGGTCATCGGCTGGCGCCTGCTGCGCGGCGCCGATTCCGCCATGTCGGTGTCGGCCGACCGTGCCGCCGACGGTGCGTGGTTCGGCGCCCGGCCGCAGCTGCTGCGCGACCTGCGCGGCGCGGCGGCGGCCGACGTGATCGCGAAGCTGCCTGCCGTTCTCAGCGCGTATCCGTATGGCGGCGAATATCGCGCCTGGCCCGGCCCCAACAGCAACACGTTCGTGGCGTGGATCGGCCGCGAGATCCCCGAGCTCGAGCTGGCGATGCCCTCGAACGCGATCGGCAAGGACTTCGTGCCGCTCGATCGCATCGTCGGCTGGGCGCCGAGCCACACCGGCGTGCAGGTGTCGCTGTATGGCCTCGCCGGCGCGATCGTCGGCCGCGACGAGGGGCTCGAGATCAACGTGCTCGGGCTTGTGACCGGCGTCGACTTTCGGCATCCTGCGATCAAGCTGCCCGGCATCGGGCGCATCGGCGCGCCGTCCTGACGCCGGCAATCCCGGGTGCGTTAAGGCGCGCGTCGCACGCATGACGTGATGCGCGCCGTGCGCGCGTGCCGCCAACGGTCAAGCAAAGGAGCCTCGAGTGCAACAACGCAAACTGGGCCAGGGTCTCGTCGTATCGGCGATGGGGCTCGGCTGCATGGGCATGTCGGACTTCTACGGCGGCCGCGACGAGAACGAGGCCACGGCGACGATCCATCGCGCGCTGGACCTCGGTGTCAACTTCCTCGACACCGCCGACATGTACGGCGGGGGACGCAACGAGGAGCTGGTAGGCCGCGCCATCAAGGGCCGCCGCGACGGCCTCGTGGTCGCCACCAAGTTCGGCAACGTGCGCAATCCGGATGGCACGTTCAAGGGCGTGGACGGCCGTCCCGAGTACGTGCGCGCCTGCTGCGACGCGAGCCTCAAGCGACTCGGCATCGACGTCATCGATCTCTACTACCAGCATCGCGTCGACCCGAAGACGCCGATCGAGGACACCGTCGGCGCGATGGCCGACCTCAGGCGGCAGGGGAAGGTGCGCTTTCTCGGCCTTTCGGAAGCAGCGCCCGCCACCGTCCGCCGCGCGCACGCCGTGCATCCGATCGCCGCGCTGCAGACGGAGTACTCGCTGTGGAGCCGCGATCCCGAGGACGAGATCCTGCCGACGGTGCGCGAGCTCGGCATCGGCTTCGTCGCCTATAGCCCGCTCGGTCGCGGCTTCCTCACCGGGCAGATCAAGCGCATCGACGATCTCGATGCCGACGACTATCGACGCCACTCGCCGCGCTTCGAAGGCGAGAATTTCGCCAGGAATCTCGCGCTGGTGGACGAGATCCGCGCGCTGGCGCAGGAAAAGGGCTGCGCGGCGTCGCAGCTCGCGCTGGCCTGGGTGATGGCGCAGGGCGACGACATCGTGCCGATCCCGGGCACCAAGCGCCGCAAGTACCTCGAGGAGAACATCGAGGCGGCGAAGGTGACGCTGTCCGCCGCCGACCGGGCCCGCATCGACCGCATCCTGCCGCGCGGCGCGGCCGCCGGCGCGCGGTATGCGCCGCACGCGCTGAGCGCCGTCGGGCGCTAGGCCCGGCGCGGATGCGCGATGCGCAGCGGCGCTGCCGACACCGGATTCACGCTGGTCGAGGTCGCGGTCGCGGCGGCGATCGTCGCGATCCTGGCGACGATGGCGATGCCGTCGATGGTCAATGGCATCGTGCGCCGGCAGATCGTCGAGGCGGTGCCGCTCGCCGACATCGTCAAGAACGCGGTGGCGGTGTCGTGGTCGACGCTGCACGCGTTGCCCACCGACAATGCCGGCGCCGGATTGCCGCCGGCCGCCAAGATCGTCAACAATTACGTGAGTTCCGTGGCGATCGTCGGCGGCGCGATCGACATCACGTTCGGCAACAACGTGCACCGCTCGATCGCCGGCAAGGTGCTGACGCTGCGACCGGCGGTGGTGACCGACACGCCGATCGTGCCGGTGGCATGGGTGTGCGCGCATGCACCGGTGCCCGGCGGCATGACGGCGCTGGGCGAGGACCATACCGACGTGCCGCCGGCCATGCTCCCCTACAACTGCCAGGCGTCTGCGGGCTGAGCCACGGCCGCGCCCACCGGTGACCCCATTCCCGCCCGATCGCGGCCGACCCGCGACGCCGCCATGCCCGACGCGCCGACCTCCGGACTGATCGCCCACGCGATCCAGCTCGCCATCGCGCCGGTGTTCCTGCTCACCGGCATCGCCGGCCTCCTCAACGTGATGGCGACGCGGCTCGCGCGCGTGATCGACCGCGCGCGCGCGTTCGAGACCATGTGGCCGTCGCTCGACGCGCGCGCGCGCGACGCCGTGCGCCAGGAGGTGGCGATCCTCGAATGGCGACGACGGCTGTGCAGCTGGTCGATCAACTTCAGCACGGCGGCTGCCCTGGTGATCTGCCTCGTGATCGTCGCGCTGTTCGTCGACGAGTTCTTCGGCCGCAACATGCGCTGGGCGGCCGGCGGCCTGTTCGTCGTCGCGCTCCTCCTGCTCATCTGCGGCCTTGCCTGCTTCCTGCGCGAGGTCTACGTCGCCACGCACACGACGTCGTTCGATCCGGATCGTTTCGCCTGATGATCTCCGACGCGTACCGCTTCATCTTCGTCCACATCAGAAAGACCGGCGGCACCAGCATCGAGAAGGTGTTCGAGCCCACCGCCGACGCGACGGACGTGCGCCACAAGCACGCGTCGCTCGAGAACTACCGCAAGTCGTATCCGCGCGCGTTTCGCCAGTACTTCAAGTTCGGCTTCGTGCGCAACCCGTGGGACTGGCTGGTGTCGCGCTATCACTGGAGCCGCGACACGCAGCACCTGTTCGACTTCCCGTTCGCCGAAATGCTGCGCCGGATCGAGCTTGGCGAGCCGCTGTCCGCCGAGGCGGAGTGGCTGACGACAGGCGCATTGCTGCCGCAATGGTCGCGTCTCGCGGTGCGCGGCGCGATCGCCGTCGACTTCGTCGGCCGCTACGAGCGCCTGCAGCAGGACTTCGACATCGTCTGCCACCGCATCGGCCATCCGCGCGCCGAGCTGCCGCACGTGTTCGCCACTCGCCACGGGCATTACACCGAGTACTACGACGACGCGACGCGTGCCATCGTCGAGCGCGTGTATGCGGCGGACATTGCGGCGTTCGACTACCGCTTCGGCGCCTAGGTCGAGCGTGCGTGGCCGCGGCGCCGGCGCTCAACCGCGCGGCGGCGCCGTGCTGCCGCGCACGACGAGCTCGAACGGCAGCAGCTGGAACGCCACGTGCGGCTTGCCCTCCAGCCGCGCGATCACCTGCTCGCCGGCGGCACGGCCGATGTCGACGATCGGCGTGCGCACGCTGGTCAGCGGCGGCGTCTGCGTCGCGCCGAGATCCGTGTTGTCGATGCCGGTGATCGACAGGTCGTCCGGAATGGTCACGCCGCGGTCGCGGCAGGCGAGCATGCCGCCGACGGCGAACACGTCGTTGGTCGAGACCACCGCCGTCGGCCGATCGGGGAGGTCGAGGAGCTCGTGCATCATCGCCCGCGACGACGCGAGATCGATCGAGCCGTAGCGCGCGTGGCGCTCGTCGAGCGCGAGACCCGCCTGCGCGAGCGCCGCGCGCACGCCGAGACCGCGCTCCGTCGAGCGATCGTTGCCGCTGGTGTGCGCGCTGAGGAGCCCGATGCGGCGGTGGCCGAGATCGATCAGGTGCTGCGTCGCGGCGAACGCCGCGGCGCGGTTGTCGAAGCCGATGCTGGGATGCCGGCGCATGGGGTCGACGCCCCAGGTGAGCACGTACGGCCGGCCGTAGCCATCGAGCAGCGCGAACAGCCGCGGATCGTGGTGCAGGCCGACGAACACGAAGGCGTCGACGCCGTGCCCGACGAGCTGTTCGGTGACGCGCACCTCCGCGCCGAGATCGTAGTGATGCTCGGCGAGCACCAGCGAGTACCCTTTCGCGTCCAGCGCGGCCTGCAGCGCGCTCGTCGTGCGCGCATACAGCGCATAGTCGACCGAAGGCACGACGGCGCCCACCATCTGGCTGCGCCGGCTGCGCAGCGCGCGCGCCGCGCCGTGCGGCACGTAGCCGAGCTTGGCGACGGCGTCGTGCACGCTCGCACGGGTGTCCGCATCGACGCGTTCGGGAACGTTGATCGCGCGCGAAACGGTCGCGGTCGACACGCCGGCGAGACGCGCGACGTCCTTGGCGCGCGCGCGCGCCGCGTGGCGCTCCTGGCGTCCGCGGGGGCGGGCTGTTGCGGGCTTCGGCGTGCCGGCGGCGCGGCGCGAGGCCTTCGATGATTTCGATTGCACGGGGACGGTCAGTCCGGGTTGGCAACCGACGTTATATGCCGAGGGTTGCCGCCAAGGCAAGGCGCTGGTAACGTGATGTAATCGAATACACTCGAAGGCCCGGCGCCAGGTCCGCGCCACGGGCCCGCGCCTGCCCTGTCCACCACGAGGAGACATACCGATGAGTGAGCGTTCCCCCGCCAACGGTTCGCCGCGCAAGCCCGGTCGACGCAACGTCCTGCGCCAAGGCGCCGCATTGGGCGCCGCCGGATTGGTCACGCCGCACTGGGCCGGCGTCGCCTTCGCGCAGGGCGACGACCTCGCGCCGTACAAGTCGGCGAAGATCAACTGGCGCCAGGCCGAAGGCGAGTCGATCACGGTCGCGGTGATCCCCGCCAGCTACTTCGACAACCTCATCGGCCTCGCGCCGCAGTTCGAGGCGCTCACCGGCATCAAGCTGCGCTTCGAGAAGGTGCCGCCCGGCCAGATCCGGCAGAAGGCGCTGCTCGACTTGTCGTCGAAGACGGCGACGTACGCCACGCACGCCGCCGACCCGATGTACTACCCGTTGTACGTGTCGAACAAGTGGGTCGAGCCGCTCGACCAATATCTCAACGACGCCTCGCTCACCGATCCCGCGTGGTTCAAGGTCGACGACATCATCAAGGCCTGGCGCGACGCCGATTCGATGGACGGCAAGCTCTACGGCATGCCGTACGACGGCGAGGTCACGGTCCAGGTCTACCGCAAGGACCTGTACGCGGCGAAGGGCCTCAAGCCCGCCGACACCTACGACGAGTTCGTCAGCAACGCCAAGGCGCTGACCGACGCGTCCGCGCGCACCTATGGCGTCGCGCTGCGCGGCTTCGCGGGCGCGGGCCAGAACATGTACATCTACCCGTCGCTGTTCCGCGGCTTCGGCGGCACGTGGATCGAGGGCGGCAAGGTCGACGTCAACTCCAAGCCGGCGGTCGACGCGCTCGCCTGGTACGTCGACCTCTTGACGAAGTACGCGCCGCCCGCGGTGCGCAACTGGAACTGGCCGGACATCGCCGACGCCTTCTCGCAAGGCAACATCCCCTGCTACATCGACGCGAGCTCGTCGGCGACCGTGATCACCAATCCCGAGAAGTCCAAGGTGATCGGCAAGATCG